>NZ_CP027236.1:2595213-3244017 GCF_002999235.1 Actinomyces sp. oral taxon 897
TGGACCTGGTCATTGAGCACGCCCTGACCACCCCTGAGCGCAGCCTGGCGGTCATCGCCCTCAACGCCCGGCACGCCGAGGAGGTCCAGCGGGCCATTAACGCGGCCACCACCGGATCGCCCTCCCTGGAGGCGTTCTTCTCGGAGGACGTCGGTGAGCCCTTCGCGGTGGTGGACCTGACCCAGGTGCGCTCCCTGCGCCGGGACAACGTCATCCTCTCGGTGGGCTACGCCAAGACGCCCCACGGGCGCACCATCCACTCCTTCGGCGCGGTCTCCACGCACGGGGGCATGGTGGGGCTGGTGGAGGCCCTGGCCGTCTCCCGGGGCACCACCCAGGTGGTCTCCTGCCTGGCCGCCGAGGACATTGACCCCAACCGCCTCCAGGCGGCCGGGCCGCGCCTGCTGCGCCAGGTCCTGGCGCGTGCGGGCGGGGAGCCGGCCCAGAGCGTGGCCGAGTCCACGGCCCCCGACCGCCTCCTGGTGGACCTGGCCGAGCACCTGTGGCGCAAGGGCCTGACGGTGGTGCCGCGCTACGGGGTGCGCGGGGGGGTGCGCATCCCCCTGGCGATCGGGCACCCTGACTGCCCCGGCGAGCTGCTGGTGGCGGTCCTCACTGACGACGCCGCCTACGTGGCCGAGCCGAGCCTGCGCCGTCGTGACCGCCACTGGGTGGAGCGCCTGGAGAGGCGTGGCTGGCACGTCTACATGGCCTACTCCGCGGGGGTGTTCGTGGATCCTGAGCGTGAGGCCCAGGCGGTGGAGAGCATTGTGCTGGACATCCTCACCCAGCGGCAGGCCGTCCGGGAGGGGCGGGTCCACCAGGTCGTGCCCGTGCGCGTGGAGGACGTGCCCGAGGTCCTGGAGGGGGTGCCCCAGGGGCAGTCGGTGACCGAGCCTGACGGCGCCCTGCACGGTGCCGAGGGGGTCCTTATCGCGGGGAGCTCCCTGGGTGCTGGTAGCGCGTCGAGCCCGGGGGGCTGGGGTGCGGGCAGCACACCAGGCCCTGGTAGCGCGTCAGACCTGAGGGGCCGGGGTGCGGAAGGCGTGCCGGGTGGTGGAGGTGAGCCTGCAGGCAGCGCTGCTGGTAGCGCGTCGAGTGCCGAGGCCGCGGGGATCCAGTGGCGTGGGACAGGGGCGTCGGGTGCGTCCGCGACGTCAACGATCTTTGGCAGGTCGGCGGTCTCGGCCGTCTCGGGGGTGTCCGCGACCTCGGCCGTCTCGGGGGCCTCAGCCGTGTCCGCGGTCTCGGCGGCGTCGGCGGCGTCGGACCTGGAGACCGTGCGTGAGCGCGGACCGCGGCCGCGCTTCGCCCAGGGGCTCCCCCTGCAGCACTACTCCGACGACGCGCTTGACGAGCTCATGGCCTGGATCCGTTCCGACGGCGTCCAGCGTGAGGACTTTGAGGAGGTTGAGGAGCTGCGGGTCACCCTGGGGCTGCAACGCCGCGGCTCCGCGGTCGACAACATCCTGAAAGGCGTGGTGCGGCGTGGCCGCTGAGCCCGGGGGAGAGGCGGACGCGGCAGGTGGTGACCGGGGGTGCGCCCGCCCTTCCCCTGGGGCGGGGGTCCCGGGGTTGGTGGTCGGTGCACCCGCGACAGGACCGAGTCCTGCCCCTGGGGCGGGGCCAGGTGGGCTCGGCCGCTGGACCGGGGCGGCTGCTCCTGAGGTGGGAGGGCCCGTTGCTGCCCGGTCCGCCGACTCCGAGTCCGCCCCTGGCTGGACGGGTGAGGTGGCTGGCGTGGCGGGGGCAGACCGGCCTGGTGTGGCCGGTGGCCTGGCACCGGGCCCGGTGCCCGCAGGCGGTGCCAGTGGTACTGGTGGTACTGCTGGTGGGCGTGCGCGGCGTCGCGTGGTGGCGCTCTGCGCTGCCGACCTGGCGCGGATCGCACGCGGTGAGCTGCCGGCCCAGCAGGCTGAGGAGGAGCGCCGCCGGAGTGTGGACGCCCTGACGGATGCGTGCGGGCGGAGCGGTCCCCTGGGCCGTACCGGCACGACGGGGGACGCTAATGACGCCCGGCTCCTGGCCGAGGTCCCACCCCACTGGCAGTAACCCGGGGGACGGAGCCAAAAACAGGTCACGACGGCCACGCCCCCGCTCCTGCCTCACTCCACCTCGGCCCCTTCTCCTCCCACCTCGGCTCCGCTCCCACCTCGGCTCCGCTCCTGCCTTGGGCGTGCTGCTCGACCGACGTCATCGGCCGGGGAGGACGGGCGGCTCGGCTCCTGCCTTGCAGGCCGCTTAACCGCACCATTCCTGGGCTGGTTCGTGCCGAGAGCAGGGATCTATGCGCGGCCTGCGTAGTGTGGGGCGACTGTTCTGTCGCAATCTGAGGATCAGAGCCGACCCCACCCCGCCCCCGTCTTTATGCGCTCAATGTCCACGCAGGTCAGGGGCCTGGGCTCTGGTACGGCCAGGAGTGCCCTCCGCCCTGATCCTCAGATTGCGACACGCACAGGAGCACAGAGCGGCGGACGGCTGGTAGGACATCCAGAGTATTGCGTAACCTGCCTAGGTTTACGCCAGGAGACACGTGCCCCTATCAGAGGACGCGACGGGCCTCCCGGACCCACCCGTTCTCACGACGAACAAGTACCGTTCTCGCGAGCAACAAGTACCGTTCTCGCGACGAATAAGTACCGTTCTCACGGAGGGAGGGGTGTGGTTGGCCTAGGGGTGGGCGGGTGCTCGTGGCCCTGCTGCCCCGTTATATGACGAGGGGTCGGCTCTACTGAGCCGACCCCTCGTGCGTCGTAGGCCAGTACCGAGGCCGTTGACCGGGCTGGCGGCGAGGTCGCGCCAAACCCTCGCGTAGTCCAGTGCCGCTGCGGGCGGCCCTTGGCGTCCTCAGCCCCGCCGGGTGGCGAGCAGGTCGCGGATCTCGGTGAGGAGCTCGGCCTCGGTGGGCTTGGCGGGAGCGGCCTCCTCCTCCTTCTTGCGGGTGGCGGCGAGCTTGTTCATGGGAACCACCACGAAGAAGTACACGGCGGCCGCCACGATCAGGAAGTTGATAACGGCGGTGAGGATGGTACCGGGCTGGATGTAGTCCGACTTCTCCCCGATCTTGAACTGTGCCACGGAGTCAAAGTTCGGGGAGCCCACGAGGGCGCCGATAATGTTCAGGATGAACTTGGTGACGCTGTCGACGATCGGCTTGAAGGCGTTACCGATAATAACGGCGACGGCGAGCTCGATCACGTTGCCCTGGGAGATGAACTCCTTGAAGCCCTTGAGCATGGAGGGAGGTACCTTTCGACGGGGCGCTGCCGGGCACGTACGTGCTCCGGGACACCATTGACGTGTGAAGACAGCAGTGCGTGAGGCGCTGCACTGCCTGACGGCGTCACGGGCTCAGCACGATGCCGAGCGCTCCATGTGTAGCCGCGCTAACGACCACGCTAGCGCTATTCCCGGAAACAGCAAGTGTTACATATGTAACATTCTTATTACCTGACCACAGGCCCGGCTCCTCCGGGACCTCGACCTGGAGCACCCTGGCGCCTGTGCAGAGTACTGCCGACGACTGCGTGTCAGCCTCGTCGGCCTGCCGGGAGGAGCTCGTTGTGTTCTCCCCGATGACGTCTACCCGGCTCCCGGGCTGGGCCAGGGCCGCGCCGATATCCACCGGAATCTGGACCACCCGTTCACTGGGGGCCAGCCCTGCAGCGAGCTGACCGCTCACCAGCGAGGGCGTCAGGATCGTGCCTGCCGGGAGGGCCACGGCCGCCCGCGACCCCGCGACCTCCGGCCCGGCCAGCTCCCCGGAGGGCAGCGCCTCCTCTGGTAGCGAACGCTCCTCCAGATCCTGTTCGGTAATGAGCGTCCCGGCCACGACGTCGTGCTCCAGGACCCAGACGATACGCCCCTGCACCGGCTGCGGGCGCAGCACGGACAGGGTCACCAGGACGGCCCCGGCCACGCAGGTGGCGACCACCAGGTGCCTCCAGCGCCAGAGCACGGTGGAGGGCCGGGGCCGACGGCGTCGGGTAGCCGGTTGCGGGACGTCAGGGAGCTGGTGACGTCGGGAGACGGGCTGCGGGGCGTCGGGCCGGCCCCGGGAGGGGGGCCGTGGGCGGGAGGAGCGTCGTCGCAGGAACATGCCTCCAGCGTGGGTTGAGACGGCCCCCTCAGGCCAGCGGGGGCGCCGGGCCCTGTGGACAAAGAGTTTTCCACAGGCCCGGACCACCGGATGACGCCGCGAGATTCCGCGGAAAGTACCTCAGGCGCCTGGGAGCCTCCTTATTTCCGGGGGGTGCGGGGCAGGTCACGGAAAGTACCTCAGGCGCCTGGGAGCCTCCTGCTGACGGCAGCCGCGTGGCCCGCCCTTCGGGATGCCCGAGCGCTGCGCGAGCGCGTCCGCCCCGACCGCGTCACCCGCGGCGTCGCGGTGCCCTCGTGACGCCCGCTCCAGCCGCGCCGCCAGGGCCTCCTTACCGGCCTACTGGCGGCAGCCGCGTGGCCCGCCGACCGCGTCACCCGCCCTCGGCCGCGCCGCCAGGCCTCGCCCCGTGGCCCCGGCGGCTACCGGCCGGAGAAGGCGGATCCCTGGAGGAGGAACCACTCGGTGGGGGTGATGACGGCGTCCACGGGCACGTCGTGAGGCTCTGTCGGCAGGGGCCTGGTGACGAGCTCGTCGCCGTAGACCAGGGCGAACACCGGTGCCTGGGGGCGGCGCAGCGGCAGCACGCGGTCGTACCACCCACCGCCCTGCCCCAGGCGCCGACCCGCCCGGTCCACCGCCAGCGCCGGGACGAGCACGGCCTCGACCTGCCCGATCTCCTCGGGCGGCAGCGGCTGCCCGCTCGGCTCCGGCGGACGCCCCGGAGCGCGCTCGGCCAGGTCGTCGCTGCCGGCGAAGTACCTCCACGAGCGCGACAGGCGCGGTCCCAGCACCGGCAGGAGCACACGCACCCCCTGTGATCGCAGCTCCTCCAGGAGCAGGCGGGTGCAGGGCTCGTAGCCCACCGACACGTAGGCGGCCACCGCGCCCATGCCCGCGACCGCCTGGAGGGCGTGCTCGGTCAGGGCCTCGCAGGTGGGGTCGTGGTGGCCGACAGGGTGGCGGTGACGGTGACGCCGCTGCTCACGCAGGGTGACCCGGAGCGCGTCCTTCGCGTCGCTGACCTCCAGGAAGGCGACGTCGGGAAGGACGGGGGCAGGGGTGCTCATGGGGGCAATCCTCCCAGGCCCCGAGCGGGGCGCCGGCAGGCACAGAGGTTCTGCGCTTGCGGCGAAGCCCCCTGGTCGCGGGCGTCCTGACGCGGTAGCGCCCCCGGGCTGAGACCGCTGCGAGACCTTCCGGGCCGGTGGGGACGGTAGGCTCGCGCTGGTAACCGGACACACGCCGGAACGTGAGGACACCTGATGATAACCGTCGCCAAGCACCTGGCCGCCTGCCTTGAGATCGCCCACGCCGCCGCACCGCTGGACGTGGTCCTTCCCGACGCCGTCGGCTGCGTCCTGGCTGAGGACGTGGTGGCCGACATGGACCTGCCGGTGGCGGATCTCGCAGGGTGCGACGGCTACGCCGTCACCGCCGCCGAGGTGGCCGGGGCCGGCTCAGGCGGTTCCGTCCGCCTGGACGTCATGGACGCCGTGCGTGCGGGGGACGCCCGCGCCATGCGGCTGGTGCGTGGTGCCTGCGTCCTGATCGACTCCGGTGCGCCCATGCCCCGGGGGGCCGACGCCGTCGTGTCCTGGAGGGACACCGACCGGGGCACCTCGCAGGTGGTGGTGCGCCGCGCCGTGGTGGCCGGGCAGAACGTGCGCCGCCGGGCCGAGGAGGTCGAGGCCGGGGTCAAGGTCCTCACCGAGGGGAGCCGCGTCTCCGCCCGGCAGGTCGGGCTGCTGGCCGGCCTGGGCCGCCACCGGGTCAAGGTCCACCCCGCACCCCGTGTGGTGATTGTCTCCATTGGCGACGAGCTGGTGGAGCCGGGTAACCGGTGCGGGCTCGGTGAGGTCTACGACGCCAACGGCCACGCCCTGGCGTCGGCGGTGACCGAGGCCGGGGGGCAGGCCTTCCGGGTGGCGGCGGTCCCCGACGAGGTGCGTCCCCTGACGGAGACCATTGAGGACCAGCTCGTGCGCGCTGACGTCCTGATCACCACCGGGGGGATGTCCCTGGGGCAGGGGGACACGGTCAAGGACGTCCTGGCCCCGCTGGGCTCGGTGCGGTTCGACGCCGTCGCCATGAGCCCCGGCCACCAGTTCGGCCTGGGCACGGTGCGTGACACCCCGATCTTCTGCCTGCCGGGCGACCCGGTGAGCGCCCAGATCGCCTTCGAGACCTTTGTGCGTCCTGTCCTGCGGCAGATCGGGGGCTGGTCCACGCTCCACCGCCTGAGCCTGCCGGCCACGGTCACCCACGGCTGGGACTCCCCGGTGGGCAGGCGCGAGTTCGTCCCGGTCCACCTGACGGGCTCACCCGCCCAGGGCTACCGGGCCGAGCCGACCAGCGAGCCGGGGCGCACCAGTCTGCTGGGCCTGGCCTGGGCGAACGCGATCGCCGTGGTGCCCGAGGACACGGGGCTGGTCGCGGCCGGGAGCTCCCTGCACTGCCTCCTCCTGGAGTCGTGAGGTGCGCGGTGTGGGGTGCGTGGCGCCGCGACGCTCTTGTAGGACCTTGGACCTGTTTTCTGCGGTCCGCCCAGGTCGGGCAGGGGGAGCACGAGGTGGGGCTCCTGTGACTGCCGAGGACCCCAGGAACCGTGTGACTGCTGAGGAATCTGTGGTCCGCGACGTGTCCAATATCCTGGTCGGGTGGGACCGCGAGCTGTTCAACACGCCAGGTCGCCTACGTCCCCGCCGCCTGTCGGGCGAATACCGTTGAGGTGTGGGGATGGAGATCTGGGCGCTGGTCGCACTCGTTGTCATCCTTGCCGTGTACCTCCTGCCGTACCTGGTCGGACGCCGTGAGGTGATGGGGCAGTCCAATTCCGAGGACCGCTACTCCGCGGAGCTGCGGGTCCTGGAGACCAGCGACGAGCCCTCCGCCGCTGACGAGGCCTGTACTCGCAGCGGTCATGCCACGATCTTTCGCCGCCCACCGGAGGTCAGAGCCATGAACAGACCCACCGTGAGGAACGTCCGCTCCGTGAGGACCGAACGTGAGCTGGCACAGGCCAGGCGCGCCCGCAACGAGGCCCGCGAGGCCCGTCGCGCGGCCGCCGGTCGCCGCGCCGCCGTCTTCGCGGTCCTGGTGGCGGTCTCCGCGAGCCTGTGGATCGTGGGCCTGGCGACCCCGGTGCCCTGGTGGCCCGCCCTCATCCCGACCGCGCTGCTGGGCGTCTCCCTCATGGCGGGACGTCGGGCGGCCATTGCCGCGGCCGCTGCCGAGGGCCGTGAGCGGCGTCGTATCGCCGCCCTGGAGCGTGAGCTCCTCCTGCTCACCGGCAGGCACCCGGAGGGTGACGAGGCGGCCGACGACGAGGGCGGCCTGACCGCGGCCGACCGGGTACGTCCGACTGGCGTGCCCGGCGCCCCCCGCAGGACCGCCCCTCACCGCGACCAGGGCGGCTCCCGTCCCGAGCGGCCCGTCCAGGACCAGAGGACCGCGCCGTCGGCGGGCCCCGCAGGAGGTCCCGTCCTGCGTCCGGTGCCTGCTCCCGGGCCGGTCGGCAGGCCGGATCCGGTCGCGGGCCCGACTGGTCGGCCGGTGTTCGTCCCCGTGGACTCCGTCGAGGAGACGGAGGGGCCCGTGGCGGCAGGCCTGGAGGCGGACCCCGTGCCGGGGCCGTCAGGCCCCGAGGCCAGGCCGGTGGCGGAGTCCCTGGCCGGGTCCCGGCCTGGCGGGGACGCCGTGGACCTCCCGCTCTCCCCGACGTCGCCCGCCTCCGTGGAGCCGGCCGCCCAGGACGAGCCGGACGCCCAGGAGGAGGGGGGCCCCGCCGCTGGCCCCGCCCAGCCCCCCGCGCCGCCTGCTGGCGGGCCCGAGACGGTTCGCCCCGAGACGACGGGCCCGGACCTGACCCGGCTCCCGGGCGTCGTCAGCCCGACGTCGGGCAGGCCGGTCACGGCCAGGCCGGCTGTGGGCCGGTTCAGCGCCAGCAGGCCCGCGCCCGAGCCCGTCGGGTACGACGGGCCGTTCCTGCCCTCCATGCCGCCGCTGACCGGTGACGACCCCGACGCGGCGCTGACCGGGGAGGACCCCGGTGCCGCACTGGCCGCCCGGGCCAGGCGGATGCCCGCCCCGGCCACGCCGCCCCAGGGCTGGCGTCCGGTGCACGTCCCGGCCCCCACCTACACGCTCGCCGCGCGCGCCCCGCGTCGCATGATCGAGGACCTCGACACCGGCGAGCACGAGGTCGTCGCCTCCCCGGTCCGGCCGGTCAACGCCCAGGTGCCCGTCCCGCCCGAGGAGGAGATGGAGGAGCGCGAGTTCCACCCCATCGACCTGGAGGCCGTCCTCAGGCGTCGTCGCGCCGCCGGGGAGTAGGGCAGCGTTCCTGCTGTCCGGCACGGCACGCGCTCCTGCTAGCCCCTGGCACGGCTGCTGGCCCGGCACGGCTGGGGCGCGCAGCCGTGAGCCCAGGATCCGGGGTGGGGCGGGTCACGGGGCGGCGACTTGCCGGAGGCGGGAGGGCAGGTGCTACCATCTCTGCGTACCCGGGGCTATGGCGCAGCTGGTAGCGCGTCTCGTTCGCAATGAGAAGGTCGGGGGTTCGAGTCCCCCTAGCTCCACCCAGTAGGTTCGCGTACTGTCGCGGCACCTGTGCCCTGAGCTTCTCTCCTACGTCCCTGACGCCCCACAGCCGCGTCCTTCCTGAGAGCCGGAAGCGGAAGAGTTCCTCCGGTTCCCCCGCACCCTCGGCACGGAAGTACTCCTCGATCCTCTCCCTGGCGTCCTTGGACAAATTCGCGACTTACCCATTTCAATGGGCTCACTGGCACTATCCAGGGCCCAGGACCTCTGTCAGCCGATGGGGGTGTGAACTGTCCTGCCGCCTTGCCAGTGGCCCGCGCGTCGGGCGGGTCCTTGCCGGTCGGCGCGCTCGGCGACGATCTGGCGGCCCGCGCTCCGGGGTGCCGTGGTGCCGGACCTCAGGAGCCCGGCGCTGTGGGCAGGGTGACCGTGAAGGTGGTGCCGTGCCCCTCTTCCGGCTCGCGCACGGAGTCCACGGTCAGGCTCCCCCCGTGGGAGGCGACGATCGCCAGGGCGATGGACATGCCCAGGCCCGTCGACCCCGTGCGCCGCTCCCGGGAGGAGTCGCCCCGGGCGAAGCGCTCAAAGAGCCGCTCACGCACCGCTGGGTCGATCCCGGGCCCGTCGTCGGCCACCGTGAGGACCAGGGAGCCACCACGCCGCTCCAGGCGGGTGACCACGCGCGTCCCGGCGGAGGTGTGGACGCGGGCGTTGGCCAGCAGGTTGACCAGCACCTGACGCAGCCTCGCCTCGTCACCGGCCACCAGGGGCGGGTCGGTGTCAAAGTCCGGCTCGGAGCCGTCCTCACCCTCAGGATCCAGCACGGCCAGGTCGATCTCCCACAGGTGCTCCGGTCCGGCTGCCCGCGCGTCCTCCACCGTGTCCAGGACGACGCCCACCAGGTCCACCTCGTCGTGGGCCAGCTCCCGCCCGGCGTCGAGCCGCGCCAGCAGGAGGAGGTCCTCCACCAGGGCGGTCATGCGCACGGACTCGGAGTGCACCCGCGCCAGGGCGCGCATCGCCTCCTGGGGCAGGTCGGCGTCGGCCCCCTGGCGCGCGATGAGCTCGGTGTAGCCGCGGATCGAGGCCAGGGGGGTGCGCAGCTCGTGGGAGGCGTCGGCGACGAACTGGCGTACCTGCGTCTCGGAGCGCTGCCGGGCGGCCAGGGCCTCCTCCACGTGGTCCAGCAGGGTGTTGAGGGCTCCCCCCACCTGCCCCACCTCCGGGGAGGAGGCCAGGTCGCAGGGGGTCACCCGCTCGGCGATACGCACGTCGCCCGAGCGCAGCTGGAGGCGGGCGACCCTGCGGGCCGTAGAGGCCACCCGTCCCAGGGGGACCAGCGAGCGGTGCACCATGGCGGAGCCCAGGACGACGGCGATGACCGCGCCCACCAGGGCCATGACCGCCTCGATGGCGAGCTGGTGGCCGATGAGCGCGTTGTCTGCGGCCATGGACAGGCCGGTGACGACGGTGTCGCCGGTGACCTCGTCGGTGCTCACCAGGACCCGGTACTCCCCCAGGGAGCCGACGCTGACGGTGACCGGGGCGGCGGCCGGGGCCAGGCCCAGCAGTATGGCCTGAGTCTCCTCCGGGAGCGTGCAGTAGTTGCCGGAGGGGTCAATGTACCCCCCGAACCGTGACCGTCCGTCCGCGGTGCGCACCAGGGTCAGGGTCCCGGCGGACTGGCCCGGGGCGTCCAGGCCGGGTGGTACCCGTGGGGCGGTGGTGTCTGCGGGTGCCGAGGGCGGGGCGGTGGCGCCCTGGGGATCCCCTGAGGAGCTCGGGGACCCGGCCTGCGGGTCCGACTTGGCGGCGGACTTCCTGGCGGCCTTGCGGTCGGTACCGCCGTCGGACTGGTCCAGCGTCAGGTGCCTCTTGGAGGCGGCGCGCTGGGAGGCCTGGACCACCTGCTCGTCCAGGCGCTCCAGGAGCGCGTGGCGCAGGGTGAGGGTGGAGAAGGTGCTGATGGCGGCGGCCATGAGCAGGACGACCGCCATGACCGCGGCGGCCAGGCGGGTACGCAGCCGCCACCGGCTGGGTCGCCAGCGTCCGGGCCCGGGGGCCCCGCGCTCCGGCCCAGGGGTCTCGGCCGGTTCAGGGGAGGGGGCGGTGGGCGGCGTCCGGGCGGCCTGGGTGCCCGCGGCAGGCGGCGCGCCTGAGACGTGCGCGGCGCCCGTGGTGCCCCTGGCCTGCGAGGCGTCCGCGGCGGCGTCGCCACGGTGAGTCGGCGAGGTCACGGCGGGGCGGCTCAGGCGGGCTTCTGGACGGGCTTGAGGACGTAGCCCACCCCGCGCATGGTGTGGATCATGGGCTCGCGCCCCCGGTCGATCTTGCGGCGCAGGTAGGAGATGTAGAGCTCGACGATATTGGCCTGCCCGCCGAAGTCGTAGTTCCACACCCGGTCCAGGATCTGCGCCTTGGACAGGACCCGGCGCGGGTTGCGCATGAGGAAGCGCAGCAGCTCGAACTCCGTGGCGGTCAGGTGGATCTCGTCCCGGCCCCGCCACACCTCGTGGGAGTCCTCGTCCATGCGCAGGTCGCCGACCTCCAGCAGGCTCGCGCGCTGGTCGCTGGTGGCGCCGGCACGGCGCAGGAGGGCGCGTAGACGGGCCACGACCTCCTCCAGGGAGAAGGGCTTGGTGACGTAGTCGTCCCCGCCCGCCGTCAGCCCGGCCACCCGGTCCTCGACGGCGTCCTTGGCCGTCAGGAAGAGCACCGGCACGTTCGGGTCGCGCCCGTGAATGCGCCGCATGACCTCCAGGCCGTCGAAGTCGGGCAGCATCATGTCCAGGACGACGACGTCGGGCCGGGTCTCCTGGGCGGCCTTGACGGCGCCGATGCCGGTGCCCGCGGTGGTGACCTCCCAGCCCTCGTAACGCAGTGCCGAGGCGAGGAGGTCGGCGAGCATCTGCTCGTCATCCACCACCAGGACGCGCAGTGGTGAGCCGTCGGGGCGGGTGAGGGTGTCAGAGGGAGTAGTCATGCCCTTCATCAAACACGTGAGAACTGTGTGGATTCTGTGTGACCTCAGTCACGAGTAAAGTGTTCCACGAAGTTGCGGATAATGCGTCCGGCCTGGTGGCAGGCCCCGGAGCGGGCCTCGGCAATGACGTCGTCCACCGTGCCGGGGTCCCCGTAGCCGGCGTCGGCGTAGACCCCTACCCGCTGGGCGAAGCGCTCGGCGTCGAGCTCGGGGTTGAACTGCGTGCCGTAGACGGCCCGGCCCACCCGGATCATCTGGACCGGGCAGTCCGGGGAGCCAGCCAGCAGCGTGGCGTGCGCCGGGACCTCGGGGGCCCCCTCGTGGTGGCCTACCAGGACCGTGAAGGTCTCCGGCAGGCCGGCCAGCAGCGGGTCCTGCCGCCCGTCGGCGGTCAGGTACACCTCCGCCACCCCCAGGTCCTCGGCGAACTCGGGGGAGGTGGGTGTCCCCAGGTAGTCCGAGAGCACCTCCAGCCCGAAGCCGGTGGCGAGTACCGGCACCCCCTCCTTGAGGGCGACCGCCAGCAGGTCGCGGACCTGCTCCTCCACCCGCAGCTGGGTGCGCGTCTTGGAGCCCCGGGGGGTGGACACGTCGTAGGGGCTGCCGCCGATGAAGACCCCCGAGACGTCCTCGGCGTGGAAGGAGTCCAGGAAGTCGATCTCGTCCAGGTGCACGTGGTGGAGGTCCCCGCCGGTCAGGCCGCCCTGGAGCCGGAAGGACTCGCACTCGGCCTGCGCGGCCTCGACCTCGGGGCGGGTGGACACCATAATGAAGGGAAGCACAGTGCGTACCCTACGAGAGATGGCCGCCAGGTGACGAGGCTGACTCTCCCCTAGGGCAGCGAGATGAGGAGCATCACCCAGATCCAGGCCACCGTGGACACCCCGCCCACGACGACGCCAGCCCACGCCTGGGTGGTCCCGGTGGCGTAGGAGGAGCGCAGGCGTCTCAGCGCCGCCAGGCCCAGGCCCGCGCCGAGCGCGCCGGCCCCCGGGATCCAGCACAGCAGGGTCGTCGCCAGGGCCGCCAGGGCCAGCGGGTCCAGTCTCTGCCTGGGCGCCTGGTAGCCGGGGGCGGAGAAGATCTCGTAGGGGTCGAGCACCTCGGTCCCGGGGAACACGATGCGCTCAGGGACCGGCCGGGTCGGCGGGGCGGCCCCCGGGGCGCTCACGGCAGCCGCCAGTCCACCGGCGTCGCCCCCTGGCTCACCAGGATCTCGTTGGCCCGGGAGAAGGGCCGGGAGCCGAAGAAGCCCCGTGAGGCGCTCAGCGGCGAGGGGTGGGGGGAGGCGATGACCGGCGTCGAGCCCAGCATCGGGGTCAGGGACTGGGCGGGGCGGCCCCACAGGATCGCCACCAGCGGCCCGCCGCGCTCCACGAGCGCCTCAATGGCCCGCTGCGTCACCTTCTCCCAGCCCCAGCCCTTGTGGGAGGCCGGTGCCCCGGGCCGCACGGTGAGGACCCGGTTGAGCAGCATGACGCCCTGACGCGACCAGGGGGTCAGGTCCCCCGAGGTGGGGCGCTCCACCCCCAGGTCGGAGACGAGCTCGGTGAAGATGTTCTCCAGGCTGCGCGGCGGGCGTACGCCGGGGGCGACCGAGAAGCTCAGCCCCATGGCGTGGCCCGGGGTGGGGTAGGGGTCCTGCCCCACGATGAGGACCTTGACCTGGTCCATGGGGTAGGTGAAGGCGCGTAGGACGTCGGTCCCAGCGGGCAGGTAGCCGTCGCCGTTGGCTACCTCGTCGCGCAGGCGGTCCCCGATCTCGTGGATCGTGGGTTCCACGCTGGCCAGGGCGGCGGCCCATGAGGGGTCGATGAGCTGGGTAAGAGGCTGAGCGGGGTTCACGGCACGAGCCTAGTGCGTCTGTCGCCACGAGGAGGGCTGCCGCCCGGTATCGTCCTCCTCGTGAGCAACTACAGCTACCCCCAGGACGAGTTCGACGTCGCCGAGGACGAGCGGGTCCCTGTCGGTGTCCACCGGGCCTCCGTCCCCGCGTGGCGCAGCTGGCTACCACTTCTCATTATCCTCGTCGTGGTGCCTGCCCTGGCGTGGGGGGCGGTCAAGCTCCTGGGCACCGCGGACAGCAAGAGCACGTCCGCCTCCACCGCCAGCGCGAAGACGGAAGCCGGTGGGACACCGGCCGCCCAGGGCGGTGGGGGCACGGCGGGGAGCACGGGCTCTGCCGAGCAGACCGCCGCGCCCACGCAGGCCACGCCGGGGTCGACGCCGACCCCCACCCGGGCGTCCAACGCGGACCTGACCACAGGCATCACCGTCTACAACGGCACCACCACCAACGGGCTCGCGGGCCGCACCGGCTCCCGCCTGGAGAACGCCGGGTACACGGGCGTGTCCGTCCCCGACGGCTCCTACCAGAAGGACAGCCCGGAGGCCACGACCGTCTACTACCGCCCGGAGAGCGCCGCGACCGCCCGCGCCGTGGCCAGCCTGCTGGGCATTAGCAACCTGGTGGAGTCCCCCGAGGAGGCCCAGTCCAACCCCATTGTGGTCATCCTGCGCTCCGACTTCTCGGAGTGAGGCGCCTGCCGACGGATCCGGGGTCGCGGCCAGCCGGTCCCCAGGCTCCCGGGCGGGGACCTGAGGGCCAGCCGCCCGACCCGGGCCGGGCGGCCCGCCTGAGGGGCAGCGGGACAGGTAGTTCGCGAACAGCGAACCAAGGGCCTGTCGGCGGGCTACCCAGCCGTCGGCGCCTGGTGCGCTGGGGTGTCGGCGCGGCCCTGCTGGTCGGCGGGGGCGCCCTCGGCCGGCGGGCCACCTACCGGGCGGCGCCCACGCTCCTGTCCGACGGCGTCGCGCTGGGGGCGGACGGGACCGTGGAGGTGCTCCCTGCCGGCGCCGGGGCGGTCTACGTCCCCGGCACCCGCCTGCCCGCCCAGGCGCTGGGGACGGCCGCCGGCGCCGGGACGCCGGCCGGGCACGAGGCCCTGGCCCACGCCGCCCTGGCCCGCCGCGCGGGAGCCCGCCTGGCCGCCGGGCGCTGGGCCGAGCTGGCCGACGGCGCCCTGTGCGACCTGCTGGCGCTGACCGGCCCCACCCTGGCCTGGCCGGACGCGTCCCGCCCGGCCACCGTCTTCCCCGCGGGCGCCGTCGTGGCCGCCCCGGTGGGCTACTGGCGCTACACCTGGCCCCGCGACGCCTCCTTCGGGGCCGTGGCCCTGGGCACCGTCGGGCTGGGGGACGAGGCGCTGGCGGTCCTGGACCACCTGGCCGCCCTCCAGCTGCCCGACGGCTCCTTCGCCGCCCGCTACACCCACAGCGGCCAGGTCCCCGACGCCCGCCCCGCCCAGACCGACGGCGTCGGCTGGTTCCTCTGGGCCGCCGGGTGCCTGGCGGGCGGCGCCCTCGCGCCCCAGGGTGCACCCACCGGCGCGTCCCAGGGTGCCTCTGCTGTCGGCGCCCAGCCCGGGCCTACCAGCCAGCCCGGGTCCGCCGCCAGGTCCGGGGCCAGTACCCAGTCCGGAGCCAGTACCCAGTCCGGGGCCGGCGCCCAGAGCGGGCCTGCCACCCCGGGCTGGGGCGGGCGCCTGGTGGCTGCCCTGGGGCGGGCCGCGGCCTGCCTCATGACCCGTACCGCCACGCCCAGCCACCTGCCCGCCGCCAGCCCGGACTACTGGGAGGTGCGTGAGCGCACCCTCACCCTGGGCACGGCCGCGCCGGTCCTCATGGGCCTGGAGGCCGCCCACGCCCTGGCCCGGGCGGGCCTGGACCTGGGCCTGGAGGCGTCGGCACTGGGGGAGCGGTGCTCCCGGGTACGCCAGGCGGTGGTGCGCAACTACGGGCCGACCTGGGGGCGCTACCCGCGTACCGACGCCGTCGACGCCGCGATCGCGCTGGTCGGCCCGCCTTTTATGGAGGCCCTTCCGGGGGTGGGGGCGGTGCGGGCCACAGCCAGGGCGCGTCTGGGCCGAAGGTCCGGCGGCCTGGCCCCGGGATCCTCCTGGCGTGACGACGGCGTCTCCTGGACCCCCGAGACCGCCCTAATGGCCCTGTCCGCGCGCGGCTGGGGCTGGCAGGGGGAGACCGAGGCGCTCCTGGCCTGGCTGGAGGCCCACCGCACCGCCAGCGGGGCCCTGCCTGAGAAGGTGGGTCCCGACGGCGCCCCGGCCGGGCCCGCACCCCTGGCCTGGACCGACGCCCTGGTCCTCCTGGCCACCTGCTGAGCCCCTGCGGCACCCCGCCCGGGCCTGGTCCCGGACCAGGGGCGTGCCGCCCTGGATAGGCTGGCCCCGGGCCGGAGGCGCGCCGCCCTGGACGGACGCCCCGTGAGATCTCCCCCTGGGGTGCGCAGGTCCACGACCGGCCCTGGCCCGCCCGGTGGTGACGTCGGCCACCGGGCCCGGGAGCCGTGCGGCAGAGAAATCGGCCGTCGGCAAACACACGTGTGACGGGGACCTGCGCGTCTTGCACTCGCAGGTCGAGAGTGCCAGCATTGCGGTTAGCACTCAGGGCCGTCGAGTGACAGCCCCGGGTGATCACACCCTGGCCGGGAGGTGAGGGACGACGTCGGCACGTGACCTGAACGGGCCGACCCGCCCCGTCCGTCGCGGGCACCAACCGGTCGCCACCACATCGTGGAGGAAACTCAATGTCCAAGATCATCGCCTTCGACGAGGAGGCCCGCCGTGGCATGGAGCGCGGCCTGAACACCCTCGCCGACACCGTCAAGGTCACCCTGGGCCCCAAGGGCCGTAACGTCGTCCTTGACAAGAAGTGGGGCGCCCCCACTATCACCAACGACGGCGTGACCATCGCCAAGGAGATCGAGCTCGAGGAGCCCTTCGAGAAGATCGGCGCCGAGCTGGTCAAGGAGGTCGCCAAGAAGACCGACGACGTCGCCGGTGACGGCACCACCACCGCCACCGTGCTGGCCCAGGCCCTGGTCCGTGAGGGCCTGCGCAACGTGGCCGCCGGCGCCAACCCCATCGCCCTGCGTCGCGGCATCGACAAGGCCGTGACCGCCGTCGTCGCGCGCCTGCTGGCTGACGCCAAGGAGGTCGAGACCAAGGACGAGATCGCGGCCACCGCCTCCATCTCCGCCGCGGACGAGGAGATCGGCGCCAAGATCGCCGAGGCCCTGGAGAAGGTCGGCCACGAGGGCGTCATCACCGTCGAGGAGTCCAACACCTTCGGCCTGGAGCTCGAGGTCACCGAGGGCATGCGCTTCGACAAGGGCTTCATCTCCCCCTACTTCGTCACCGACGCCGACCGCCAGGAGGCCGTCCTGGAGGACGTCTACATCCTGCTGGTGGAGTCCAAGATCTCCAACGTTAAGGACCTGCTGCCCCTGCTGGAGAAGGTCATGCAGACCGGCAAGCCCCTGGCGATCATCGCCGAGGACGTCGAGGCCGAGGCCCTGGCCACCCTGGTGGTCAACCGCATCCGCGGCACCTTCAAGTCCGTGGCCGTCAAGGCCCCCGGCTTCGGTGACCGTCGCAAGGCGATGCTCCAGGACATGGCCATCCTCACCGGTGGCACCGTCATCTCCGAGACCGTGGGCCTGAAGCTGGAGAACGCCACCCTGGAGGACCTGGGCCAGGCCCGCAAGGTCGTCGTCACCAAGGACGAGACCACCATTGTCGAGGGCGCCGGGGACAAGGACGCCATTGAGGCCCGCGTGAGCCAGATCCGCGCCGAGATCGAGAAGTCCGACTCCGACTACGACAAGGAGAAGCTCTCCGAGCGCCTGGCCAAGCTGGCTGGCGGCGTGGCCGTCCTGAAGTCCGGTGCCGCCACCGAGGTGGAGCTCAAGGAGCGCAAGCACCGCATTGAGGACGCCGTGCGCAACGCCAAGGCCGCCGTCGAGGAGGGCATTGTCGCCGGTGGCGGCGTCTCCCTGCTCCAGGCCGCCGAGGCCCTGGACGCCCTGGAGCTGGAGGGCGACGAGGCCACCGGCGCCGCCATCGTGCGGGTCGCCCTGGAGTCCCCGCTCAAGCAGATCGCCGTCAACGCCGGCCTGGAGGGCGGCGTCGTGGTCGAGCGCGTCCGCAACCT
Source organism: Actinomyces sp. oral taxon 897 (assembly GCF_002999235.1). Classification (NCBI taxonomy): domain Bacteria; kingdom Bacillati; phylum Actinomycetota; class Actinomycetes; order Actinomycetales; family Actinomycetaceae; genus Actinomyces; species Actinomyces sp. oral taxon 897. Next base: position 2,612,850 of record NZ_CP027236.1, read on the forward strand.
GCCTGCCGGTGAGGGCCTGAACGCCGCCACCGGTGAGTACGGCAACCTCCTGGCCGCCGGCATCGCCGACCCGGTCAAGGTCACCCGCTCCGCCCTGCAGAACGCGGCCTCCATCGCCGGCCTGTTCCTGACCACCGAGGCCGTCGTGGCCGACAAGCCCGAGCCCCCGGCCGCCCCGGCCGGTGGCGGCGGCGACGACATGGGCGGCATGTACTGAGCCGACCAGTCGCCCGGGCGGCTCCGGCGAGCCCGGGTAGCCTCTCCGGGGCCGTGGGCGTGAGCCGGGCCACTGGAGTCAGGTAGAGCGGCGGGCCCTCGCCCTCCCCACGGGGGGGCGGGCGGCCCGCCGTCGCTCTGCGGGCCTCCCGGGCGCGGCTACCTGGGCGCTGGGGGCTGGGGGCTGCCTGGGCGCAGTGGCCGCCTGGGAGCCGGACTCGCCCGGGAGTCGGGCCGCCTGGCCGCTGGGCACCGCCTGGGAAGGCCGCGCTGGGCCCGGGCGGCCGGGCCCTGGCCGGGCTCAGGGGGCCTACCGCCCGGGGCCTGCTCCTTGCCCCGGGCTACGCCAGGCCGAAGCGCGAGGTGTTGGAGGTCTCGGCGTCGTCATAGGACAGGGCGGCCTTGTCCAGGGCCTGGGAGATGGCGTCGAGGGAGGACTGGACCTGGATCTGGGTCAGGTGCCAGTTGGCGGCGCAGGAGGCCATGGAGGCGGAGGCGCCGCCGGTCCAGGAGGCCTGGAGGGTGGCGATGTCGGCGTTCATGGCGTCCACCTCCGTCTGGATGGTGGAGATACGGGTCCTGGTGCGGGTCGCGGTGTCCGTGACGGCCTGGGTGTCGACTGCGAAGACAGGCATGGGCGGGAGCCTTTCCGTGCGGGGGGCGGACGCCCCACTGGCTGGGACCGCCGTGGTCGGCGGCTCCAACCACCGTAGGCAGGAGGCTGACCCGGGTGCGCCTGCACCCTCTGGACCTGTGGAGAACTCGTCAGACGTCCGTGTCTGTGTGCTGAGCGACCCCTGGGCGCTCTTAAGTCCTACAGGCGGCTGGCGCCGTCCTGGACGACAGGCGCGGTAACGGGGGACATCTCCCCGGTCCGTGCCTCGCGCTCCACCCTGGCCCGCTGTCGGCGCTCCTCGACCTGCTGGGCCAGGCGGGCCCGTGCCGCCTCGGCCATGGAGCGGCGGTCCTGGCCCGCCTCCGCCGCCTGGGCGGGAGAGGACGCGGAGGCGGTGCGCCGCCCGCCCAGCAGCCGGTCGATGTCTGCCGCGCAGGACTCCATGGTGGTGGCGTGGTCGTCGTGCTGGAGCCGGTTGTACGCCCTCCTGGCCTCGGGGCGGCGTCGCGGGGCCTCCGCGACGGCTGAGGGGGCCCGCCCGCCCGGGGGCGGGACGACGGGGATGCCGCCGCTCAGGGTCGTGGCGCTGGCTGCGGAGACGGGGGAGAGGGGGGAGACGGGGGAGAAGGCTGAGAAGGTGGTTGCGGGGGCGTAGGAGGTTGACGGCGTCGTGCTCACGGGCGAGGCGACCTCAGTGGTGCCGGGGACCTGGTTCCACACCCGGGTGGCCACCTTGGAGGCCTCCTCGATGGAGGCGCCTGAGCGCAGCGCCTCCAGCTTGGCCGCGAGCATACGTCGCTCGCCCGCGAGGTTCTCGCGGGCGGCCTCCTCCCAGCGCGCTCCCAGGGGGGAGGAGAAGAGCCGGTCGCGGCTGAGCAGGCGGCTGACGATCTCCAGGCGGGCCTCCAGGTAGTCCTGGATGGGGACGTGCCGGTACTCCTCGCGCACCGCGATCCGGTACTTCTTGTACAGCTGGGGCTCCACGGCCAGGGTGCCCAGGTCGGCGTCGTTGAGCGCCATCGCGTCAATGTCGTTGGCGGGCAGGTTGTGCCGCTTGAGGTTGAGGATGAGGGCGCAGACCCGGTCGACCGTGGCGGGGGGCAGGCCGAGCTCCTGGAGGTCACGGGCGGCGTAGGCGGCGGAGGCTACCTCGTCCTCCCCGCCGTTGCGCTTGTAGGTCTCCTCCCGGGTGGAGGAGAAGACGTAGCCGTGGTACCAGGCGGCCACACGCATGACGTCCGGGTTGTGGGTCGCGTCAGCGAGCTCGTCCACCCGGGCCAGCATGTCGATGACGTGCTTGAGGTTGTGGAAGTGACGGTCGGGAGTGCTCCACTCCTCGATGAGGCGCTCACCAGCAGCGCGAACGTCATCCTGGGGCGCGGTGGCGCCCAGGGCCTTGACGCTGCGGATGTAGGCGGGCAGCAGCCACTGCGGTGCGTCGATGACGCCCATGACAAAGCCTCCGCGTCAGAAGGGATGAAACGAATGTCATCGTAGGCCGCGGCGGGGGCAAAGTCGATCACACCTGGGGAGCCTCAGCCCACGGTGTGAGGAAAGCCCCTGGTCACAACATAAATATCGGCTAGGTCACGGCGAGTCGCCGCGTGTCACGTTGAGGTCGCGACGGCCCGCCCCGCGCGTGCTGCTCCGGGGGGTGCCCGCGGCGCCCGGCCGCCTCGTTAGGGCCCTGGTCGGCACCAGCGGTCCGGGCCCCGGACCGCCCTAGCCCTCGGCCAGGGGCAGCTCCAGGTGGACCGTCGCCCCGCCCCCGGGGGTCTGGTCCATCCGCACGAACCCTCCGTGCCGCTCGACGATCGCCGCCACAATGGCCAGGCCCAGCCCCGACCCCCCGGTCTCACGGTTGCGGGAGGTGTCCGCACGGTAGAAGCGCTGGAATATCTTCGCGGCCTCCGCCGGGGGCACACCGGGACCGTGGTCGCGGACCTCGACGACGGCGTAGCCCTTCATGAGCGCCGCGGTCGCCGCGGAGGCGCCTGCGGCCCGGGCGGCCCCGGTGGCGACGCCGTTACCGGGGGTCCTCACGCCGCCGGTCCCGTTGCCGGGTGCCCCGACGTCCCGGGCCCCGCCGGTGCGACCGGCCCGGCCGTTACCCCGGCGCGCCCCCGCCTCGGGCGTCTGGACGCCGGGGGTGAGATCCTGGCCGGCGGGGGCGTGGGTGACGGTCCCCACGGCGATCTCCACCGACGACCCGGCCGGGGTATGACGCACCACGTTGCCCAGGAGGTTGGTGACGACCTGGGCCAGGCGGTCCCGGTCCCCGGTGACCACCACGGGGACGGGGTCGGCGTCGGGGTCGGTCAGGGAGACCAGGGAGCAGTCCCGGTCGGGGGCCAGGACCATCATGTCGGTCAGGGCCCCGGCGCACACCGTGGTCAGGTCCACCGGTGCCATGGTCATCTCGCGGCCCTCGTCCATACGGGCGAGCTGGAGGAGGTCGTCCACCAGGCGCCCCATGCGGTTGGCCTCGGACTCAATGCGTCCCATGACCTCCCTGGTCCGCTCGGCGGGCACCCCGCCCATGCGGTAGAGCTCGCCGTAGCCGCGGATGGCCGCCAGGGGGGTGCGCAGCTCGTGGGAGGCGTCCGAGACGAAGCGGGTCATGCGCTCCTGGGCCACGACCTGCACGGAGAAGGCGCGCTCGTTCTGGGCCAGCATGGTGTTCAGGGCCCGCTGGAGGCTGCCGACCTCGGTGGTGGTGGGCTCGGTGGCGGGCACGCGGGCGGACAGGTCGCCGCTAGCGATGCGCCCGGCCACGCCCTCGATCTGACGCAGGGACCGCAGGGAGCGGTTGACCAGGTAGGCCGCGGCCAGGGCGCCGGTGAGGATGACGGCGACGTCGGTCAGCAGCACGATCGCCCGGACCTGCTCCACCGTCTCCATCATGTTGCTCAGGGGCAGGCCGATGGCGATGACGCCCACCACCTGGTTGTCGCTGCTGGTAATGAGCATGGTGATGACCCGCCAGGTGCGTTTGGGCAGGTTGGAGTCCACCGTGCGGATAATGGCCTCGCCGTCGGCGGTGGTGGCGTTCTCCAGGGACAGGCCCGTCACCCGGGGGACGCCGAAGGTCTCCGCGGTCTCGGGGTTAATGGTCTGCCCGCTCTCGCCGTTGAGGTAGAGAGCCTCCACGTAGTAGGTGGTGGGCATGGAGTTGGAGGAGCCGGCGCGGATCTGGGCCAGGCCCTGGGTGCCGATGGTCTTGGCGGTGGCCTGGAGCTGCTCGTCGACCTGGTTCAGCAGGTGGGAGTGGAGCAGGGAGGTGACGGCCAGGGAGGACACCAGCAGGGCCACCGTCAGCAGGCCCGTGGTCATGAGGGTCAGGCGCGCCCGCAGGGGCTGGGCGTGCCAGACACGTCGTGCGGCCGTGACCGGGTGAAAACGCCCCCGACGGCGTGGCCGGTGGTTCACTGAGCGTGTCGAGGGGCGGCGGGAGCCGGGCTCCCCGTTGGCGCCGGGGGCGGCCGTCCGGACCCGGGCCGGGCGGGCGGGGCCGCCGCGCCGGGCCTGGGTCCGCGGGCTGACCATCACGAGCCCTTGGGCTCACGGAGCATGTAGCCCACGCCGCGTCTGGTCTGGATGAGGGGGGTGACGGGCTTGCCGTCGCGCCCCTCGATCTGGTCCACCTTGCGACGCAGGTAGGAGATGTAGGACTCCACGATAGCGGCGTCGCCGTTCCAGTCGTACTCCCAGACGTGGTCCAGGATCTGGGCCTTGGAGACCACGCGCCCGGCGTTGAGCATGAGGTAGCGCAGGAGCTTGAACTCGGTGGGGGACAGGTCCACCTCCACGCCCGCCCGGTGCACCTCGTGGGCGTCCTCGTCCAGGATGAGGTCCGCCACCTTCAGGATGCCGTCGTCCTCCCCCTCCACGGCGCGGGTGCGGCGCAGGATGGCGCGGATCCGGGCGACGACCTCCTCCAGGCCGAAGGGCTTGGTGACGTAGTCGTCCCCGCCCACGGTCAGGCCCTGGACCTTGTCCGCCATGTCGTCGCGGGCGGTCAGGAAGAGGATGGGGGTGGTGACGTCGCGCTCGCGCAGGCGACGGGCCACCGTGAAGCCGTCCATGTCCGGGAGCATGACGTCCAGGACAATGAGGTCCGGCTCGGCGCCCTCGGCCTGCGCGGCCTTGAGGGCGCCGTTGCCGTCAGCGGCGGTGACCACCTCGAATCCGGCGAAGCGCAGGGAGGAGGCGAGGAGGTCACGGATGTTCGGCTCGTCGTCCACGACGAGGAGCCGGGCCTCGGGAGCAGGGGTGGCAGCGTCCATGCCCGGCATCTTCCCGAGTTATGCTGTGTGTTACCTGAATGTACGCTGGAGTGGCGACGGCGGTGTTCGCCCTCGGGGGAAGCTGGGCGACGTCGCCCGGTGGTCTGGCGGAGGGGGCGTGAGCAGGACGAGCCCTGGTCTCGGGCGTCCGTGCGCGGGCACCCTGGTGCCACCGGTGCCACCCGGGGCTGCCCAGGTGGGCCACCCGAGGCCGCCCAGGGGCCGTGCCGGGCTGTGCGCGTTGACGGCCCGCGTGGCCCACAGGTCTGGTGCGTCGACGTGGGGCCGACGCACCAGGACCCTTCAGATAAAGGCCAGGGGGTCGTACTCCTCCAGCGGGATAATGCGCACCCGCGGCAGCGGGATGGTAAAGGCGTGGACCTTGGTCTCCAGGTCGTAGATGGTCAGGCCCTTGGACTCCAGGGCGGCCAGCTGGGCGTTGAGGAACTCGCGGAAGGCCAGGACCCCCACGCTGGAGCCGGCGGCAAGGAGGCGCTCCACCTGGGGGATGTAGTCCCCGTCGTGGCTGCCCAGGAGCACGAGGGCCTGCTCGCCCTCCTCCGCCCGCTGGGCCAGGGCGTCCAGCGTGCGCTGGATACCGATGTCGACGACCTTCTCGTCGTGGCTGCCGCTGCCCGCCAGGGGGATCGGCCGGTAGTCCATGGCCAGGAGGGCCTGGACGAACCCCATGGGCATGTGTCCGCTCGTGGCGTTAAGGAAGAAAAGTGCGCGCGTGTCGTCACCCTCGCCACCAGCGGCGGAGTCCGACAGGTTGTCGCAGAAGCTGAGCACGCGGTCCCAGCGGGGGCGCTCCTCGGGCTCAGGTCGGCGGCCCAGGACGCTCATGCCCAGGGTCGCATCAATGTTCTCGCCGTCGACGAGAAGGTAGGTGGCGGTATTCATAGGACCATGTTACGGGAGGATCACATGTGCCTCTGACGCGGTGTCAGGCTCAGGCGTGCGGTGTCCGCCGGGAGCGGGCGCTACGCACCAGGACCCGTGCCAGGGCCCGGCCGAAGGCCTGGACGGCGGGATCCACCGCCTCGGCCTGCTCACGGGCCAGGCGGCCGGTGGCGACGGCCTCCCGGAGCGACTCGGGGTCCGGGGCCTGGGCGGGGGCGTCCGGCCAGGCGGGGGCGACACCGGTCAGGTCCGCGGCCTGCTCACGGGCCAGGTGCGGGGGCAGGCCGCGCTCGGTCAGGGCGTCACGGGTGCGCCAGTACCCCACCCGGACGGGGTCGGACTCGGGGTGGTGCTGGAAGGCCAGGAGGCGGCCCGCCCGCCAGGTGTGCACCGGGGAGCGCTCGGAGGAGGCCAGGAGGACGGCCTGCTCGGGCAGGCGGGTGACGGCGTCGCCGTGGGAGACGATAACGGGCAGTGTGCCGTTGCGGCTGCTCGGGCCCGCGGCGCGCAGGCCCTCGGTGACCATCTCGGCGAACAGCGGGTCCTGCCTCCCGGCCCGGGTGACCTGCAGGTCCACGACGCCGGTCTCCGCGTGGTCGGGTGCGGGCACGGCGGTGGTGCCGCCCAGGGCCTCGGCGGCGATCTGGGCCCCCAGGCAGATGGCCACGGCGGGGACGCGCTCGGTGACGACCTGGGCCAGGAGCTCACGCAGCGGCACGATCCAGGGGTGGTCGTCCTCGCTGTGGGCGCTCATGGCGCCCCCCAGCACCACCAGGGCGCCGTCGATCTCCTCCAGGGCGGGGACGGGGTCGCCCGCACCGGGGCGGACCATGCGGATGGTGGCGCCCTCGGCGAGCAGCCACTGCCTCAGGCGCCCGAGCGGCGCCAGGGCCTCGGGCTCAATGACGGTAATGACCGGTGCGCCGGGGACGGCACCCGGCGTGGGCGCGCCATCCGCGGGCTGTCCGGCGCCGGGGGCCGGTACGGCGTCCTGCGGGGGTGTGTCGGGGTAGGTCATGGGGCCAATTGGAGAGGCAGGTGCGCAGGGTGCGCAAGTTGTAGGTGCCAGCAGGCCGGGCCCGAGGGCGTGGCACCAGCAGGACGGGCCCGGGGGCGTGGCCCTGCCGTGCTGTCGGGCCAGCCGGTGCCGCGCCCTGCCTCGGTGCCGTGAGCCCACGGCGGCAGGCCGGGCCCGGGCCAGGCGACGCGGTGGGTGGTGTCGCGCCCGGTCCCCACGGGTCCCAGCCCGGACCATGTGGCGACGCGCACGAAAAAGGGTTGCCAACCACCGCTCTCGCGCTCAGGATGGTGCTGTGGACAGCAAACGCCTCCCCACGCCTCCCCGACACCCCGACACCATGTCCCCCGGCCCTCCTCTCACCACCGCCAGTGTCCTGACGGCCCTGGCCCTCCTGCCCGCCGCCCCCGCCCACGCCGTGGGTGAGGCCGGCGCCGCACGCTACTCCGTCAGCACGGTCCTCCTGTGGGCGGGAGCCGTGGCCCTCGTCGTCGTGCTGGTCCTCCTGGTCTCCAGGTACCTGGCCCGACGTCGCTTCCTGGCCCAGCTCGCCGCCCGCCAGGCCTATGCCACCACCGTCCTGGCCCAGACCGACAGGGCCGTGCAGCTCCAGCTCGGGAAACTGGGCCGGGACCCCTGGCCCGACCAGGGATCCCGGGAGCGCGCCGCGGAGCTGGGGCGCGCCGCGCAGGCGGTCAGCGAGGGGCTCCAGGCCTACCGCGACCTCCAGGGCGCTGGCGGCCGGGTCGCCTACCGTCAGGAGAGGATCCGCCGCATGGAGGACGCGGTCGCCGTCGCCAAGAAGATCCTGTCCTACCAGGGGCCCGCGGCGCACGTGCCCCAGGCCCAGGGGCGCACGGCCGGTGACCTGGACGAGGTCTGCCAGGACGTCCTCCAGCTGCGCCGGGAGGTCCAGGCCAGGCTCGCGGAGCTCGAGGGGTCCAGCGACCTCCCGGTGTCCGTCGTCGCCGCCGCCCAGGAGGACCTGGCCCAGGCCGGTAGCCTCCTGGACCAGGCCGGTCAGGACGCGGACAAGGGGCAGCAGGCCGCCCGCGCCCGCGACCAGGTGGAGGCGGGGTGCCGCCTGACCCAGGCCCGCAGGACCCTGGTCCGGGCCCGCCAGCTGGTCGACGGCGTCACGCAGGCCAGGCAGCAGGTGGTACAGACCCGCGCCCTGGTGGACAGGAGGGTGACCTCCCTGCGCTCCGACATCGCCTACGCCGAGCGCCCGAGCGTCACGGCCAACCTCGACCCCGCGGACCTGGGCCAGGCGCTCGCGGCCGCCAGGGAGGCGATCGACCGGGCCGCGAGCACGGGTCCTCAGGAGGAGCCCCAGGACGTGCTTGAGGACCTGCAGGGAGCCCAGAGGCGGTTGTCGGCCGTCCTGGGCCCCGCCCGTGAGAGCGAGAGGCGAATGGCGCGGGCCCGCGGCCGCCTGCACCAGGAGACGGCCAGGCTGGACCGGGAGCTGGACGCCGTCTTCTCCCGGATGTCCCACAGCGGCCGGTTCATGAGCGCCAGGGCGCGCAAGGGCGCCGCCGAGCTGCGGGACCTGCGGGAGCAGGTCAGGCAGGCCGCGTGCTGGGACCCGGTCGGTGCGCTGGAGATCGTCCGGTACGCCTCCGAGCAGGTGCCCCACGTCCGGGCGTGCGTAGACCACGACCTGAGGGCCTCGCGCCCCAGCTACTGGAGAGCCGGCTAGCCCGTCGGCACCAGTCCGGACCCGCGCCGGGCCCAGGCGGCGGGCCTCACCCAAGGCCGTCAGCCGGGGCCAGGGCGCCCGTTGCGGGGCGCAGGCGGCGCGCCGGTGGCGAAATGGCTTGCCACCAGCGGTCCCGACTCCGAGGATGTACCCGTGGACATCATTCGGCCCACCGCACTTCCCCATGCCGCCCGCCTCGCTGCCTCCGGCCTCCTCCTGACTGCCCTGGTCGCGCCCTCCGCCGCACTCGCGGCGTCGGCCCCTCCCGCCGCGGACCCCGGCCAGGCCCTTGCCGCCCCCGGCAGGGCCCCGGGCACGCTCCCCCTGGGTCCCCAGGGGCTGACCTCCACCACCCTGAGCAAGTCCGTCACCGACGACGCCAAGCTCCTGGACAACTCCGACGCCGAGGCCGCGGTGGCCAAGGTGAAGGAGGAGACCGGCCTGCACCTGTGGGTGGTCACCATTGCCGACTCCTCCCGCAAGGCGGCGGAGTTTGCCGAGTCCGCCTGGAAGGCGACCGGACTGGGCGCCTCGGACGTGATCCTGGTCATTAACGTGCCTGACAGTGGCTCGAACTCCTTCCTGTTCCGGGCGGATCCCTCCGGCGTGCTGAGCCAGGGCGACCAGGTCTCCATTGCCGACTCCCTGAAGCCCTACCTGAAGAAGAAGGACTTCAACAAGGCCGTCGCCGCCCTCCCCTCCCTGATCAAGACGCGGGTGGCGGGCGCGGGGACCACCGGGGACCGGGGCGCCACGAGGAGCACGTCCGCGGGCTCGGGCGCCCTCAGCACCAGTTCGACGGACTCGGGCCCGGGCGTGGGCACCGCACTACTTGCAGGAGGGGCTGTGGCAGGAGCAGGGGGCTGGTGGATCCTGAGGCGGCGTCGTCAGAAGGAAGACCCCGCCGCCGTCACCGGCGCCCCCACGCCGAAGAGCATTGAGCAGCTCCAGACCCAGGCCGTGGACGCCCTGGTGGCCGCCGACGACGCCGTGCGGGCTGCCGACGAGGAGCTGTCCTACGCGCAGGCCCAGTTCGGCCTGGCCGCCACGGACGCCTTCTCCGCCGCCCTGGGGACGGCGCGTGAGCACGTGACCGCCTCCTTCGAGATCCGCAAGGTCCTGGAGGACGACGTCCCCGAGACCCCCCGGCAGCAGTGGGAGATGTACTCCGAGATCCTCTCCCGCTCCCAGGCGGCCGTGGCCGCTATCCGCGAGCAGGAGAAGGCCTTCAACGAGCGACGGGGCCTGGAGGCCAACCTCCCGGCCTCCATTGCCGAGACCACCCAGCGCGCTGACGAGACCGAGCAGGCCATCCTCCAGGCCGACATCCTCCTGACCACCCTGCGCGCCACCTACCCCGACAGCGCCCTGACCTCGGTGGCGGCCGCCCCCAGGCAGGCGCAGCGCCTCCTGGAGGCCGGGCGGACCGCCCTGGACCAGGCGCAGGCCTCCGTGGACGCCGGGCAGCAGGGCACCGCCGTGGAGCAGGTGCGCATTGCCCAGGGCGCGATCGCCCAGGCCGGTACCCTGTCCACGCAGGTCACCGGTGCCCGTGAGCGCCTGGAGCGTGCCGCCTCCGACCTGACGGCCGCGATCGGCTCCCTGTCCTCTGACCTCGTGGACGCCCGGCGCCTGTCCAGCATTATCCCGGCCGCGACCCTCGACCCGCTGGTGGCCGACGCCGAGGCCGCTATCGCCGCAGGTCGTGCGGCCTCCGGTATGAACGCGACGGGGGACCCCCTGGCGGCCCTGGACCACCTGACCCGGGCCGAGGCGGCCATTGACGCGGCCCTCGCCCCGGCGCGCGAGCGCGAGGAGAACGACTCCCGGGCCCGCACGGCCCTGGGCTCGCGCCTGTCCCGCCTGAACTCCCAGGTCGACGCCGTCACCTCCTACATCACCACCAACCGGGGGGTGGTGGGGCCCGCGGCCCGCACGGCCCTGTCCGAGGCGTCCCGGCACGCGGCGGCCGCCACGCAGGTGCAGGCCGACGACCCCGCCGCGGCCCTGGCCGAGGTCGAGACCGGTGAGCCCCTGGCGGCCCAGGCCCAGACCCTGGCCGAGTCCGACGTGCGCAACAGCAGCTACGGGTCCGGCGGCTACCGCTCAGGCGGCAGGTTCCTGGGCGGCGGTGGCGGTGGCCTCGACCTGGGCTCCCTGGTCCTGGGAGGGCTCCTGCTGGGCGGCCTGGGCGGTGGACACCACGAGCACCACCATCACCACTGGGACGACGACGGCCCCGGCTTCGGTGGCTTCGGCGGTGGCGGCTTCGGTGGCTTCGGCGGCGGTGGTGACGACTTCGGTGGCGGCGGAGGAGGTTTTGACTTCGGGGGCGGGGACTTCGGCGGCGGTGGTGACGACTTCGGTGGCGGCGGAGGAGATTTTGACTTCGGGGGCGGGGACTTCGGCGGCGGTGGTGACGACTTCTGACCCGCCGGGCACCGACCGGCTCGCTCCTGGTACCCCTCTCCGGCCCGCGGTGCCAGGCGCCTGACCGTACTCGTGAGAACCTACCTACCAGGGGTGACGTCCTCGGGCCGACCCCGCACCGATCCACACCGAAAGGCAGACCATGGCTGAGAAGCAGTCGATCCTGGGACGTATCTCCCAGCTCACCCGCGCCAACATTAACGCGCTCCTGGACCGGGCGGAGGATCCTGAGAAGATGCTCAACCAGCTGGTCCGCGACTACACCGCCTCGATCGCCGAGGCGCGCGACGCCGTCGCCCAGACCATTGGCAACCTGCGCCTGGCGGAGAAGGACCACGCCGCCGACGTGGCCGAGGCCCGGGACTGGGGCAACAAGGCCCTGGCGGCCTCGCGCAAGGGTGACGAGATGCGTATGCGCGGGGACACCGCGGGCGCGGACAAGTGGGACGCGCTGGCCAAGATCGCCCTGACCAAGCAGATCACGGCGGAGAACCAGGCCAAGGCCGCCGAGCCCATGATCACCTCCCAGCGCCAGGTCGTCGAGCAGCTCAAGACGGGCCTCCAGCAGATGGAGGTCAAGCTCGGCGAGCTGAAGTCCAAGCGCGACCAGCTGATCGCCCGCCAGAAGACCGCCCAGGCCCAGGTCAAGGTCCAGGGGGCGATCCGCTCCATCAACGTCCTGGACCCCACCAGCGAGCTGTCCCGCTACGAGGACCAGGTGCGGCGGGTCGAGGCCCAGGCCATGGGCCAGATGGAGCTGGCGGGCTCCTCCCTGGAGTCCCAGTTCGCCGAGCTGGAGGCCTCCTCCACCCAGATGGAGGCGGAGGCCCGTCTGGCCGCCCTCAAGGCCGGGCCCGCCGAGCTGCCCTCCAGCCCCTCCCCGACGGCGCAGATCACGGACGGGGACGACGCCGTCGAGGCGGCCTTCGCCGCCCTCAAGCGCAAGCAGGCCGCCCCGGCGGAGGACACCTCCTCCTACTGAGCGCTCCTTACTGAGCACTCTCCTACTGGGCGCTGAGCGTCCCCGGGCGGCTCCTGCCCGCGGTCCCGACGGCGCCTTAGCTGGTGGGATGGCTTGTGGGGCTGCCGGTGAGAGTTCACCGGCAGCCCCACAAGCGGCGTCTCCGCGGTGCTGTCGTATCTTGACGGGGCGAAGAGCCAGATCAGCGGCAAGAGCATTGGCAGCCCCACGGGCTGCAGCTGGTCGGTGACTGCCGCCGCTTACGTCTGAGGCAGCCGATGAGGCCCTGAAGGAGCTCAATAACATTGTTCACGACTGCCAGGATCTGATCGCGGACCTGAAGAAGTACAAGACCGCCCTGGGCAACCTCGCCGGTGACCTGAGGAGTGTCAAGTCCCGCCTGGATGGTATCCGTGAGAAGGCAGTGGCCGCGAGACTGGATATCGAGGACGAGAAGATTATGGAGCCAAAACCTCCTACGGTTATTGAGCTCGGTCCGGCTATGGGCAAGCTAAAGGATCCGACTGTTCCTTTCCCGTTCATCCTGAGTCGGAACACTATGACAGAGGCTGAGCGTGCCCAGACTCGGGTCGATGCGTACAATGGCCTGGTGGTTGAGGCCAGGGAGGCGAGGGATCGGGAGGCCGCCGCACGTCAGGAGTTTACGGACGCCTGTGCAGGGATCAGGAAGGAGAATCCGATTACGAAGACAATCGGCGACTTCCTCGCTCCGTCTCTCGGGCTTGATCCCAAGAGCCTCATGCGCACCGCAGGCTGGGGTATTAGCCGTCTGAAGAACGTGTCGAACTTGGTGACCGGCGCCGCCCTGAGGTCCAGTGGTGCGGGCCTGGGACGTGTCACTGGATACGCCCAGAAGTGGTTGCCCTATCGTGCAGACACAAGTCGCTGGTCTGGGAAGCTCTTTGCCGGTGCACTCAAGCACTGGTCGCCGCATCCCGCCGAGGCAGTGGGTACGAAGGCGGGTAAGGTCGCGACAACACTGCAGTCCTCTAGGGTTACTACCACACTTAAGTGGGCCGGGCGTTCGGGCAATGCCCTCTCGTTCGTTGTCAACGCCTACGATCAATGGGAGAAAGATTCTCATAACCCGGCCATAGGTGAAAATGAAAAAATTGCACGTGCAACTGCGAGCGGAGCTGCCAACTTTGCTGTTTCATACCTCGCGGCTACTGGTGGCGCTAAAACTGGAGCAGCTATTGGTGCTTGCATGGGTGGACCGCTGGGCGCGGCAGTCGGCGGTATTGTTGGCGGTGTTGTTGGCGGAGTCCTTGCGTCAGGGGTGGCGGCATCTGTCGGTAAGGCGGCAGCCAAATTTGTTAGCGGCCTGGGGAAAAGCTTGGGAAAGCTGTTTGGGTGATGGCAATGTGTCGAGCGTTTAATGACCGAAGTGTGCCGGTAGGTTTGGTCGTCTCGAATTAACTTCCATGAGGCGGAGCAGGAGTTTGGTATGTCGGATCATCTCTGGGACGGGATCTACCTCATTGTGGGCGGTATTATCCTGTTGTGGATCTGGTGGATGGAGATGTTCTCTGACTCGTGGGTCGCGGATCTGTGCCGAGGTATGGCGGATGGGGGAGGGAAGAACACGGTTGCGCTTTTTGAGCCAGCGGTAGGTGTGGCGGTCCTGACTTGTGGTGACATGATCTTTCTTGAAAATATGGGGTGGGATTATGAGTCCTTGCCCGTAATGCTGTTGGGCTGCTTAATGCTTCTGTCTCTAATGGCCTGCGGCTTTGCCCTTATCCCCATCCCTCTGCCAGCGCCTATGTACCCGGAGTGGCAGAAGAAGAGGCGGCGTCTTCTGGCTGAGGGGCGTGAGGAGCGGGAGGCCTGGGCGGCTCCTGCCGGCAGGCGCTCGAGGTGGGGGCTCCGTCAGGGGCGGCACATCCGCGGGGTGCAGTACGACGTGGAGAGCTCCCCCTCCCAGGCCTACCGGGGCAGGCACGCCTACACCCCTGGCCGCTACCCCGACGTCGCCCCCGCGCCGGTGGACGAGGACCACGCCCCACCTGCGGGCACCCGGTGACTCCCGGAGCCCGCAGGATGCGACCACCCAGCGGCAGCCCACGCATGACACCCGACGGCGACTCCCGGAGCCCGCAGGACGCTCGGGCGGCACGATGACTCCCCCGCGTCCGTCCCGTGAAGGGCGACACAAAGAGGTGCCGTCGTAATGAGGGGCTCGCGTCCCCGCACCCTGTGGTAATATCACCGTTATCATCGGCTGAGGAGGCCACACCCATGCGGGATAGTATTACCGTCCACCTGGCGCCGGGCTGGCAGGAGCTCAGCGCCGCCGATTTCGCCCCGGCCTTCGCCGACGTAGCGGGGGACGCCGTCCGCTATATTGCCGCCATCCCCCCGGAACGGGTCGGCTACGCCGCCAATCTCGTCGTGGTCAGGGTCCCCGTAGGCCCCGACCAGGATCCTGAGCAGGAGCTCATGGAGTCCGCCCGGGCCATGGTGGAGAGCATTCCCGGTATGCGTCTCATCGAGGACGTCCCCACGGACTTTGACCTGTACATGTCCCGGGTCCGCGCCGGAGTATACATTCTGGACGAGGACGCCCTGACGGTGCTCCAGGTCGCCTGGCTGGACATGGAGACCCAGGGCACCAGCTTGTGGACGGCCACCTTCACCTGCCGGACCCGGGACTTCAGCACGTTCCTTGCCCAGTACTATGAGATGGCCCAGAGCCTGGAGGTCACCGAATGAGCTCCTTCGACATCGACCGCGGTGTCATGATACTCACCCCCGAGCAGTGGGACGTCCTGGGGCGCATGGTGTCAAACCATATTGCGCAGCGCCCCACCCCGCAGGACGCCGCCGACGCCGGACTCGCTGACCTCGGGATAACTGGCCCCAAGGGCCCCGTGACAGCCGTCCGCGAGATCCTCTCAGGATTCGTCAACGCGCGCGCCCGCTACTCCAGCCGCCGTCTCGATCCGCGTGACGAGATGCCGGTCCGTGACATTACCTTCTGGCTTGAGCACCGTTGCACCGTGGAACGCTACGACACCGACGGCATCCACATCTACTCCTGTGACGCCGTCGAGGTACCCCACATTGTCCTGGCCAACGACCACCTCCACCCTCGCCCTATGCTCGACGACGGGCCGGACTCCGTCTTCGACACCCTCGCCTCCGCCATGAAGCTCGCTGACGCCGAGGCCGCCGTCGACATTATGCACCTCATCGGGTCCCAGGGACCCAAGGAGTCCGGATTCGTCCGTGACGCCCTGGAGGACCGCTGGAGCATTGTCATGCGCATGCGCGAGGAACGCGGCCCCGAGGGATTTGACGCCCCGACCGGGCAGATGACCCTGGGGACGTCCAACATGCTCTACGCGATCGAGGACGACGGGGGCCCCACCGTAAACCCCCGCGGCCCCGCCAGCAAGATCAGCCTGGTACCCGTCCTCGGTATCCAGGTCTGGGCCGCGGTCAGTCAGTGGATCTGGACCGGGAGGTAGACGGCCCGGCCGTCTCCGGGTGTACTGAGACGCCACCTGGGCGCACTCCGGGCGCACCCTGGGTGAGTCCGGGACCCACAGTCCGCCGCCGGGCCCTTGACGGCCGGAACCCTGGTCGCGGATGAAGCGGTTATGCACACCCCCGACGGCGCGGGCACCTGATTTTGTCGCAATCTGAGGATCAGAGCCGGTCCCACCCCAGCCTCACCTTTGTACACTCAATGTCCACGCAGGTCAGGGGCTTGGGTCCCGACGCGGCCAGGAGTGCCCACCGCTCTGATCCTCAGATTGCGACACGCACAGAAATCCGGGGTCGCAGACAGTCAAGAAACTACCAGGAACGTTGCATAACCAGCCCGGATTCGTGTCAGGTGACCGCGATAGGCGCCTCGTTCCCCGCGGGCAAGTCCTGCTCGCGCCATGACAACCGGCTGCCCGGGTGGGGATTCCTGCCCGCTCACAGGTCCTCCGCGTCCACGATCTGGTAGGAGTAGCCCTGCTCGGCCAGGAAACGCTGGCGGTGCGCCGCGAACTCCTGGTCCACCGTGTCCCTGGCCACCACCGTGTAGAAGTGCGCCTGACGCCCGTCCTCCTTAGGGCGCACGATTCTCCCCAGACGTTGCGCCTCCTCCTGACGGGATCCAAAAGCGCCCGACACCTGCACCGCCACGCTCGCCCCCGGCAGGTCGATACTGAAGTTTGCCACCTTGGAGACCACGAGGACCATGACCTCACCGGAGCGGAAGGCGTCATAAAGGCGCTGACGCTCACGCACCGGCGTCGTCCCCGTGATAACCGGGGCACCCAGGTGCTCCGCCAGCTCCTCCAGCTGGTCCACGTAGGAGCCGATCACCAGCGTGGACTCACCCGCGTGGCGCGCCAGGATCCGGTCCACCACTGCGACCTTCCCGGGTGCCGAGGCCGCCAGGCGATAGCGCTCGTCATTGTCCGCCGTCGCGTAGGCCATACGCTCACCGGCGCCCAGGGTCAGGCGCACCTCCGTGCACACCGCCGGGGCGATCCACCCCTGGTTCTCCAGGTCCTTCCAGGGGGCGTCGTAGCGCTTGGGGCCGATCAGAGAGAAGACCTCGTCCTCGCGCCCGTCCTCACGCACCAGGGTCGCCGTCAGGCCCAGACGGCGGCGCGCCTGGAGGTCGGCGGTCATACGGAAGACCGGGGCCGGGAGCAGGTGGACCTCGTCGTAGACAATCAGCCCCCAGTCGTGGGACTCCAGCAGGTCCAGGTGCGGGTAGACGCCCTTGCGCCTGGTGGTCAGCACCTGGTAGGTGGCGATCGTCACAGGTCGGACCTCCTTGCGGGCCCCCGAGTACTCCCCGATCTCGTCCCCGGTGAGGGTGGTGAAGCGGGTCAGCTCCTCCTTCCACTGCCGGGCCGAGACCGCGTTGGTCACCAGGACGAGGGTCGTCGTCGAGGAGCGCGCCATGACCGCCGCCCCCACCAGGGTCTTCCCGGCCCCACAGGGCAGGACCACGACGCCGGAGCCCCCCGACCAGAAGCTCTCCACCGCCTGCCTCTGGTAGGGGCGCAGCGTGAAGGCCCCCGGCTCACCCGCCGCCACGCCGTCCGGCGAGTCCCTCAGGGCGATGGGGTGGGCCTCGCCGTCCACGTAGCCGGCCAGGTCCTCCGCTGGCCAGCCCAGCTTAATGAGCACCTGCTTGAGGTGGCCGCGCTCAGAGGGGTGCACCACGACGTCGGCCTCACCCAGGGACGCCCCCAGCAGGCCCGTGGTGCGCCGCGAGCGCATGACCTCCTTGAGGACCGCCACGTCGCTGGCATGCAGGACCAGCCCGTGCGCCGGGTCCGTGACCAGGGTCAGGCGCCCGTAGCGGTCCATGGTCTCGGCGATCTCGGTGAGCAGGGTGTGCGGCACCGGGAAGCGCGAGTAGGTGATAAGGGTGTGGACCACCGTCTCGGCGTCCAGTCCCGCGGCGCGCGCGTTCCACAGGGCCAGGGGGGTGATCCGGTAGGTGTGCACGTGCTCGGGTGCCCGCTCCAGCTCGGCGAAGGGGGCGATGGCGCGGCGGGCGTCGGCGGCGGCGGGGTGGGCGACCTCCAGCAGGACCGTCTTGTCGCTCTGGACAATGAGCGGGCCGTCAGGGGGTGTCTGGGCGGACGGGGTGGATGCGGGGTCAGGACCGGGCATGGCCGGAGTATGGCACCGGGTGGAGCGCAGGGGCAGGGGTCAGTCCCTGCCTCGGGAGGGTCCGTCGTGTCGTGGAAGGAGTGGGTCGCCATATGGATGACTGTCTATTGTGGGTGAATAATTCTTTCTTGTTTAAAGATGTTTTGTCTGCGATAATGAGGGTTGGTCTGCGCTCAGAGGTGGGTGAGGGTCTTGTACGGCGCCCGGCCTGGGGCTAATGAGGCCCTCGGAAACCTTTGTGTCCGTCGGGCCGGGCGGGCTCGGGGCCGGGCGGGCTCGGGGCTGGGGCCTTTTGATGGCGGTCACGGTCAGGGTGACCTGCTCGAGTCCTGGCGGGCTCGAGGCCGGGGGCGCCTGGTACGGGGTATGGCTGGGTATTACCGGTGGGAGCCCTGGCGGCCCTGGGGCGGCCCTGATGCGGGGCCCGGGTGCACCAGGGGCAGGTTCGATAGGGCAGGTTCGATTGCCTGGGGCACCTCCAGGCTGAAATGAGTGGGGCCAGGGTGCGCCAGGGGTAGGTGGCCAAGCGTGCGGACAGGGCGGGCGGCAGCGGGTGGGGCCCGGGTGCGCCAAGGGAGGTTTTCCCAGCCGCCCCTAGGGATCTGCGGTGAGTGGGCGTACAGTGACGAAGGTGAGTCGTCAGCAGGACGTTCGCATCCCACCTACCGCCGCCGACGTGGAGAGCGTCGCGGCGGCCCTCATGGCGCGCTCTGACCGCGAGGTCGCGGCCTTCCTGGCTGCGCGCCCCGACCTCGTCTCCCCTCCCTCACCCTCCTTCACGGCCCTGGCTGCCCGCGCGGTCGGGCGGTCCAGCGTCGAGGCGGCGCTCACCCAGTGCGACGCCCCCGCCCTTGCCGTCGCCCAGTGCCTGGTGCGCGACGCACTTACCGGGCCTGGTGAGAGCGCGCAGGGCGATGGGCCCGAGCCCGGCGCCCCCCAGGACGGCGGGCCCGAGCCCGGCGCCTCCCAGGGCGGTGGTCCTGGGGCAGCGGCGCCTGCTGCTGGTGCGGACGGATCCGGCAGGGACGCGGGCACTGACGCCGTCGTACCTGACGCCGGAGCCCGCACCGGGGCCGACGGCGCTGCCGGGCCTGGTGAGAGCGCGCAGGGCGATGGGCACGAGGCGGGCGCCCCCCAGGACGGCGGGCCCGGGGTGGGCGCGGACCACCTCGTGCGTCGTCTGGCCGGGGAGCTGGACGCGGACGTCGTCACCGAGCGTCTGGCCTTTCTTGAGCGTCTGGCCCTGACCGTGGCCGGACGCCCCGTGACCGGCCTGGTGGAGGCTGCCGGCGACGGTGACCTCCTGCCCGCGGACGTGTCCCTACGTGCCCCCAAGGCTGCCGGGCTCGACGTCCTGGACGCCGCCACGGTGTCCGCCGAGGCCTGCCGCCACGCGGAGGAGGTGGTCCGCCTCGTGTCCGTGCTGCTGGAGGAGTGGGGTCGTCAGGGCGCGCCGATCCTGCGCACCGGGGGAGTGGGGGTACGTGGCCTGAACCGTAGCGCCGAGGCCCTGCACGTCTCCCTGGCCCAGACGGCCACCGTCATCGAGCTCACCGCCGGGGCCGGGCTGCTGGGCCTGGACCAGGAGGGGAGCGCCTGGATCCCCTCGCGTGAGGACCCGGCCTGGAGCGGGGACCCCCTGCCTGAGCGCTGGGCGGCCCTGGTGGTGGCCTGGGCCGGTAGCGACCGTGCGCCCTGGCTCGTGGGGCGGCGCGGACCGGACAACACCCTACGCGCCGTCCTGCACCCTGAGACCGCCGCCCCGTGGGTGAGCACATTGCGCCGCCGGCTCCTGCGCCTGCTGCTCAGCCTGCCCGAGGGGACGGCCCTGACCGCCGACTTCGCCTACGCCACCCTGTCCACCTCCCGGCCCCGGCGTCGTCCCGAGCGTACGGCGGTGGAAGCGCTCCTGGCCCAGGCCGAGCTGCTGGGCCTCACCGGCTCGGGGGCCCTGAGCGCGGGCGGACGGGTCCTGGCCCGCGCCCTGGCCGGGCAGGTGGAGGACGAGGAGGAGCTGCTGGGCTCCCTGGCCCGCACCCTGGCGGCCGACCTGCCCACGCCGGTGGGGGTGCTGCTGGTCCAGTCCGACCTCACCGCCGTCGTGCCCGGTCGCCCCACGCCCGAGCTCGCCGACCTCCTGGAGCGCTGCACCCGGGTGGAGTCACGCGGCGGGGCCCTGACCGTGCGCTTTACGGCGGAGTCGGTCCGCGCCGCCCTGGACGCTGGTGAGCTGCCCGACCGGCTCCTGGAGCGCCTGGCCCGCTTCAGCCCCGGCCCCCTGCCCAGTACGCTGACCTCCCTCGTCCACGACGCCGCCCGGCACCACGGGGCGGTACGGGTCCGGGCCGTGGTCTCGGTCCTGCGGGCGCCTGACCCGGCCGTGACCGCCGGGCTCCTGGCGGACAGGCGCCTGTCCGACCTGGGGCTGAGTGAGCTCGCTCCCGGGGTGCTCGCTGCCAGCGCCCCGGTCGGGCAGGTCCTGCGCGCGCTGCGGGCCGCTGGCCTGGCCCCGGTCCTGGAGGACGCCGACGGCGAGCTGGTCCTGGGGCAGCAGGTGGAGGCACATGGTCCCCGTCCCGAGCCGGAGCGCCTGGAGGCGGTGCCCGTGAGACGCCGTCGTCCGGCTGCCCGTGACCTCATGGTCCTGGTGGGGCGCATGAGGAAGGGGGAGGAGGCCTGGCGGGCGGCGGGCGGCGGGGCGCACACCGCCACCGACCCGGTGCACGCCCTGGCCGTCATGCGCCAGGCGCGGGCCACCCGCACCCCCGTGCTCCTGCGCCTGGCGGGGACTGACGGCGTCGTCCAGGAGCGGCGTGTGCGGGTCCTGGAGGTCGAGCCGGGGCGGGTGCGCCTGGCGGACCTGCGGCGTCAGACCGAGCTGACGGTCGGGGTCCACCGTATTGTCTCCGTCACCCCCGCCTCCTGACCGGCGCCCGCGTCCCGGTGCCGGCCGTGTCCTGGCCTGCCGGCGGACCAGTGCCCCGCACTTCTTGCCGCGGGCGCGAGGCCGAGCCACCCGGGCCCTGCCATCCGCAGGAGGGTACGCCCCGATGACGCGCCACCGGTACCCGGGCCCCGGAGCACGCAGACCCCTTGCCGCGGGCGTGTCTGACCGCGGTGTCCTCCGGGTTACCCGGGCAGGTCTGCCTGTGCCCCTACACTGGGGGCGTGACTATGAAGACGGCTCACTCCGAGGTGGCTCAGGCCATGGGTACGGTCAACGACCCTGCTACCGCAGGTGTCGCGCGGCCCGGCTCCCTGCCCACCAAGGCCCAGCGCACTGCCGCGGCCCGGGACCGTACCCTGACCTCCCCCACCGCTATCGAGATGGCCCGTTCCGTCCTGGCCGACCTGACCATTCCGGAGGCCGTGGGCCCATACACCGCTGCGCGCAGCGAAGGCGAGCGCCTGGTCACACACCTCTTCGAGACCACCATGGCCGGCTACCGCGGGTGGCGCTGGGCGGTCACCGTGAGCCGCCCGCCCCGCTCACGCACCGCCACGGTCTGCGAGGTCGGCCTCCTGCCCGGTGAGGAGGCGCTGCTCGCCCCCGCCTGGGTGCCCTGGGCAGACCGCCTGCGGCCCGGGGACGTGGGGCGCTCCGACCGTCTGCCGCGCCGCGAGACCGACGAGCGCCTGGAGCCGGGCTGGGAGGCCACCGGTGAGGAGGGGGACGCGGCGGCCCTGGACGAGCTCGACCTCGGCCGGGCCCGCGTGCTCAGCCCCGCTGGCAGGAGCCGCGCCGCCCAGCGCTGGTACGACGGCGAGGCCGGCCCGGGCGCCGACGGCGTCCGCCAGGCTGACGCCACCTGCGGCACCTGCGGTTTCCTCATGCGTATGCCCGGCTCCATGCGGGGGCTGTTCGGGGTCTGCGCCAATGAGTGGGCCCCCGACGACGGTCGGGTGGTCTCCCTGGACCACGGCTGCGGCGCCCACTCCGAGACCGACCTGCCCGACCAGGGGCCCGAGTGGCCCGTCACCCCCGCCCGGGTGGACGAGGCCGACCTGGAGGTCCTGGGTACTGACGGGCGCCTCCTGCGCGAGGGCGCCTCCCAGGACGGTGAGGACCCGGCCCCGCAGGAGGCCCAGGAGGCCCAGGCGTCCGACGCCGGGGGCTCGGCCTCGCAGGACGCCCAGGACGGTGAGGACCCGGCCTCGCAGGGCGACGTCCAGGAAGCCCGGGAGGCCCGGGACGGGAGTACGCAGCAGGACGGGTCCGCCAGGAGGGGCAGGGCCAGGGCGTCGCGTAGGGCCCGTGCCCCGCGTACTCGCGCCTCCTCCCGTGCCCCTCAGGACCAGGACGCCCCGGACGCCCCGGCTGAGGCTCCCGCGCCCCAGGACGCCGGGCCGGACCTCGAGGCCGGTGGGTCTGAGACGCCCACTGAGCCAGACCAGACTCCTGAGCCGGAACAGGCCACTGAACCGGACGGGACTACTGGGGCCCCGCAGGCCGGGGCCCTGGGGGGTCAGGCCCCGGACGCTAAGGCCTTGCAGGGCGGCCCGGCCCCGCAGGGGGCCGAGGGGTCCCAGGACGTGGCTGAGGGACCGGCGGCGACACCCCAGGCGGAGGCGCGTCGGGTGACGACTTCCCAGGCGGCACCCCAGGCGGAGGCACACCAGGCCCCCGCTGGCCAGCCCGACGGGGATGACGGGTCCCGGTCGCGCCCCGCCCGCCCGCGACGCTCTCGTAAGGCGGGCCCCGCCGTCGAGCAGCTGGTGGAGGTCCTGGGACAGGCGCCCGGCCGGGAGGGGCCGGACACGGACCCGGAGCGCCGGGCCGCCTCCGCCCGCGACGCCGTCGCCGACCTCACGGCGGACCTGGGCCCGGATCTGACTGCCGACCTGCACCTGGACCTGGCTCCTGAGCACGCGGCCACCGCCCTGGCGGACCTGGAGGCCGCTCTGGCCGCCCGCACCTGATGTAGGCGGCGCCGGGTGCCGCGGGACCCGGCGGCCCTGCCACAAGGCGCCCACGGGCAGGGCGCCCCGTCAGCCCCGAGCTCACCACCGAGCGCTTCGCCCAGGGGCGCCCACGGGCAGGCCGCCCCCGCGCCTCACAGGGGTCGTGGACAGCGCCTGGACGGCGCGGGGAGCGCCCGCACCCCGGTGAGATGGCTGAGAGGAAAGGATGAGATGCCGCTTACCCCGGTCTCTGCCACAATAGGGACACGTGAGAACTTCCTCCTCCCAGAGCACGCAGGAGACGGTGCCCCAGGGCTCGCGCACCCCTCCCCTCCATCCCCTGGACCGTTTCTTCCACGTCACTGAGCGCGGCTCGAGCATTGACCGTGAGGTGCGTGGCGGACTCGTCACCTTCTTCACGATGTCCTACATCCTGGTCCTCAACCCCATTATCCTCGGCTCCGCCTTCGCGGGCCCCGACGCCGGTGCCGGCGACCTGGACGCCGCCAAGGCCCAGATCGCGGCCGCGACCGCCCTCATTGCCGGGGTCATGACGCTCCTCATGGGCGTGGTGGCCAACTACCCGCTGGCCATGGCCGCGGGACTGGGCATTAACGCCATGGTGGCCTACACCATTGTGGGTACCAACGGCATGACCTTCGCCGACGCCATGGGCCTGATCGTCATTGAGGGCGTCATTATCCTGGTCCTGGTCCTCACGGGGTTCCGTGAGGCCGTCTTCCGCGCCGTCCCGGTGCACCTGCGCACCGCCATCAGCGTGGGCATCGGCCTGTTCATCGCCCTGATCGGGCTGGTGGACGCCAAGGTGGTGCGCGCCGGGGGCACGCCCCTGGAGCTGGGCCTGGGCGGCTCGCTGCAGGGCTGGCCGGTGCTGGTCTTCCTGTTCGGCCTGTTCTTCACGATCGTCCTGTACATCCGCAGGGTGCGCGGCTCGATCCTCATTGGCATCGTCACCTCCACCGTCCTGGCGGTGGTCATTGAGGCGGTCCTCCACCTGGGTGCCTTCAACGACGACGCCAGTCGCGGCACGCTCAACCCCACCGGCTGGGCGCTGAGCGTGCCCGCGCTGTCCGACAACCCCGTGGCCGTGCCCGACCTGTCCAGCCTGGGGCACTTCTCCCTGCTGGGATCCTTTGAGAGGATGGGGACGGTCTCCGTGGTCCTCCTGGTCTTCTCCCTCATGCTGGCCGACTTCTTCGACACCATGGGCACCATGGTGGCCATTGGCGCCGAGGGCGACCTGCTCGACGAGGACGGCAACCCGCCGCGTACCCGTGAGATCCTCGTGGTGGACTCCGTGGGCGCCATCGCCGGCGGCCTGGGCGGGGTCTCCTCCAACACCTCCTACGTGGAGTCCGCGGCGGGAGTGGGCGAGGGCGCGCGTACGGGCCTGGCCAACGTGGTCACCGGCGTGCTGTTCCTGCTGTCGGTCTTCCTGTCCCCGGTGGTGGCCATGGTGCCCTACGAGGCCGCCACCCCTGCCCTGGTCATTGTGGGCTTCCTCATGATGACCCAGGTCGCCGAGATTGACTGGAAGCGTCCCGAACTGGGTGTCCCGGCCTTTATGACCATTATAATGATGCCCTTCTCCTACTCCATTACCAACGGTATTGGGGCAGGGTTCGTGACCTACGTCGTGGTGCAGGTGTCGCGAGGCAAGGCCCGCAGCGTCCACCCGCTTATGTGGTTCACCGCCGCGCTCTTCGTGGTCTACTTCACCCTGACTCCCATTAAGGAGATCCTGGGCGTGAGCTGAGCCGGGGCCGCCCCGCCTGCGTCCCCTCCTGCGAGAGTGAGCGGGAGGGAGGAGGCGGGCTGCGCGAGGGGTGCCTGTACCGGACGGATCCGGCGGCCACCTTGCGCAGGAGCGGCCTCGCCATGGCGTGCCCGGCCGCACCGGAGCGCTGCCGGCGGCCGCCCCGGCAGGCGGGCGTGCCAGCGGCCCCGGCGTCGCCCAGCCTCAGGCTGAGGGAGCCGCCCCGCGCAGGGGCGACGTGCCTGAGGCCCCAGGAGCGACGGCCAGGGGCGACGCCGCCGTTCTCACGGCAAACAAGTACCGTTCTCGCGACGAACAAGTACCGTTCTCGCGAGCAATAAGTACCGTTCTCGCGGGGAGGACGGGGCGGGAGAGGGGCGTGAGGGCGCCCCGCGTGGCTTGCGGCAGGCGTACGCTGGTGCGGTTACCGACCGACACGCCGAGCCCGCCATGCGCACCTTTGACTCCCTGAGAATCCGCAACTACCGCATCTGGTTCTTCGCCGCCCTGGTGACCAACACCGGCACGTGGATGCAGCGCGTGGCCCAGGACTGGCTGGTCCTGCGCATCCTCACCGACGACTCCGCCAGCGCCACCGGCATGACCACGGCGCTGCAGTTCCTGCCCGCCCTGCTGCTGTCCGCCCACGCCGGCCTGGTCGCCGACCGCCTGGACCAGCGCAGGCTGCTCATGGTGACCCAGGCCTTCATGGGGGTGGTCTCGGCGGTCCTGGCCGCCGACGTCCTCATGGGACGGGCCGCCCTGTGGCACGTCTACCTGGCGGCCTTCCTCACCGGGGTGGGCAGCGCCTACGACGCCCCCGCCCGCCAGATCTTCGTGGTCCGCATGGTCCCGACCGACCACCTGGCCAACGCGGTGGGGCTGAACTCCGCCTCCTTCAACGCCGCCCGGCTCCTGGGGCCCGCGGCCGCCGGGATGGTGACCGCCGCCGTCGGCCCCGGCCTGGTCTTCGCCGTCAACGCCGCCACCTTCCTGGCCCCGACGGCGGCCCTGGCGCTCATGCGCGTGGGGGAGCTCTACGAGGTGGCCCGCGCCCCGCGGGCCCACGGGCAGGTGCGCGAGGGCCTGAGCTACGTACGCCACCGCACGGACCTGCTGGTCATGATCGGGGTCATTACGGTGGTCTCAATGTTCACCCTCAACTACCAGGTGACCATGGCGGCCATGGTGCGCAGCGTCTTCGCCCTGGAGTCCGACGCCTACGGCACGGTCTCCTCGGTGTTCGCCGTCGGGAGCCTGGGCGGGGCCCTGTGGGCGGCCCGGCGCAGCCAGCCGCAGGTGCGCACGGTGGTGTGGGCGGCCCTCTTCCTGGGGGCCTCCACCCTCCTCATGGCCCTGGCCCCGGGCTACCTGCTGTTCACCCTCGCCACCGTGCCGGTGGGGCTGTGCACCCTGACGCTGCTCACGGCTGCCAACCAGACCATCCAGCTCACCGCGGCGCCGCAGGTGCGCGGACGGGTGATGAGCATCTACATGATGTGCCTCCTGGGGTCCACGCCGGTGGGCTCCCCGCTCATCGGGTGGGTCTCGGACACCTGGGGTCCGCGCGCCGCCCTCCTCCTCGGCGGTGTGGCAGCCGTTACCATTGCGGTGGTCGCGGGCACGTGGGCCCGACGCCGCGGGAGCGCCTCCCCGGCTCGTTATGCCCCAGACCCGTTCCCGACCGCCAGCGGACCCCGCGAGCGTGCCGCCCACGCCGAGGGAGACGACCTCGATCCGAAGGAGAACCGGCCGTGAGTGAACTCATTGACACCACCGAAATGTACCTGAAGGCCGTCTACGAGCTGGAGGAGGACGGGATTACGCCGTTGCGCGCCCGCATAGTCGAGCGCCTGGACCACTCCGGTCCCACGGTCTCCCAGACGGTGTCCCGTATGGAGCGCGACGGCCTCATCCACGTCGCCGAGGACCGCTCCCTGAAGCTGACCTACGAGGGGCGGCGCCACGCCACGGAGGTGATTCGCAAGCACCGGCTTGCGGAAAGGGTGCTCCTGGACATTATCGGACTGGACCGCCGGCTCATCCACGACGAGGCCTGTCGCTGGGAGCACGTCATGAGCGAGAAGGTCGAGGACCACCTGTTCGCCCTCCTGGGGGAGATCGAGTCCGACCCCTTCGGCAACCCCGTGCCCCCGTCCGGGATCGTCTACCCGTCCCCGGCGCCCGACGAGATCTGCGCCGAGAGCCTGGCCGGCGATATCGACGAGGTCATTGACGCCGTCGTGGCCCGGGTGGGGGAGCCGGTCCAGGCCAGCCACCAGCTCCTGGTGGACATGGAGGACGCCGGCATCGTGCCGAAGGCGCAGGTGCAGGTGATGGCGGTCTACCGGGGGGTGCGCGTGGAGGGGCCCGGGGGCGACGCCGTCGTCCTGCCCCGTGACCTGGCACGACACCTGTTTTTGAGGCGATAATCACACAAGTCCTCGTGACCCTCGTCCCTGGCGACCTCGTACCGCCCGGCGCGCCGTGAGTCCTGTGTGTAATACCACAGGAGGATGGAGGGGGTATTGAGGTGCACCGACCGGGGTCTGCTGGTTAGAGTAGCGAACGCAGTCGGTTTCCAGGCTGCGACGAGGGACGTGATGCCTAGTCCTGTCGGCACGTGTTCTCGTCACCCTGACTCTTCAATCCGGCAGGTCCGGGGGACCCAACTTCCGGCCAGGTGGCCCACAAGGCTGCTTGGTCTTGGGGTGAAGCCCGCGACAGCGGGCCGAGCGTCTCCAGCTCGAACCCGACAGCTCACCTCGGCGGCTACCAAGGAGAAACTATGACGACTCGACCTGTGGCCCGCCACCGCAAGGCAAAGCGACCGATGGCGGCGCTTTCCGGGGTTGCTCCGACCGCACGCCGCGGTCTGAGCGTCGCCGCCGCCTCCGGCCTGGCCCTGACCGTCCTCGCCCAGGGCGCGGCCGTGGCCGCTGGCAGCACCGAGGTCGGTGAGTCAGCCGGCTCCCTCGGTGCGGGGGCGCTGACCACGGACGCCCGTGCGGCGGTCACCAACAACCCTGAGATCTCCGTCGCCTCTGACGCGACCTGGACCGCGGAGGGGGCCGCCCAGGCCACCGCCGAGGCCCCTGCCCCTGCCCCCGCCCCCGCGGTCGAGGAGGCCGCCCCGGCGGCCGAGACGACGACTACCGCTGCCACCACCACGACCGAGGCCTCTGCCCCCACGACCACCCCGGCGGCGGCCGAGGAGGACACGACCCCTGCCCCCGCCCCCGCCCTGGCTGCCGGGAACTCCTCCGTGGCCGCCATCGCCATGCAGTACGTGGGCGCCGCCTACGTCTACGGTGCTGGCGGCCCGGGTGCCTTCGACTGCTCCGGCCTGGTCCAGTACGTGTACTCCCAGATCGGCGTCAGCCTGCCCCACTCCTCCTCGGCGATCCGCGGCATGGGGACCCCGGTCTCGGCAGCCTCCGCCCAGCCCGGCGACGTCATGTGGTGGCCCGGTCACGTGGCCATCTACGTGGGTGACGGCATGATGGTCTCCGCCGAGAGCGAGGGCGTGGGCGTGCGCTACATGCCCGTCCGCGGTGGCGCGACCTTCCTGCGGATGGTCTGACCTGCGGCTTTAGATCCTGCGGGCTCCAGCTCGACAACTGCTTTCGCTGAGAGGGAGGGCACTCGTCCAGGCGGTGGGTGCCCTCCTCCGTGTCTGTATAGTGTTTTGCACCACAGGCGAACGCGGGGTCCTGGCCCGCACCGCCCCACGCTCACAGAAAGGGGCACGAAACTATGACAGACGACAAGGTGGTCCTCGTCGGGGTTGACGGGTCACCGGAGTCCTTCGGGGCCGTGGACTGGGCCGTGGCCCGGGCCGCACTCAAGGGGTGGCGGGTCCACCTCCTATGCGCCTACTCCCTGCCCTCGTTCACCACGGCCTCCCTGGACGGCGGCTACGCCGTCCTGGACGACACCGCCATCCGCTCCGGCGCCCAGGCGGTGCTCGACGAGGCCGTGGCCCGGGCCCGGGACAAGGACGTGCGGGTGACCAGCTCCCTGGAGACCGGGGACCCGGCCGGGGTCCTGGTGGACCTGTCCAAGCAGTCCGTCCTGACCGTCGTGGGCACCCGAGGCGGCGGGGGCTTCGCCGACCGGCTGCTGGGCACCGTCTCCTCCGCCCTGCCCGCCCACTCCCACTGCCCCACCGTGGTGGTGCCCCGGCACACCGAGGGGGCTGAGTTCACCCCGGTACGACGCATTGTGGTGGGCGTGGACGGCTCCTCCTCCGCCCGCAAGGCCCTGGCCTGGGCCGTGGAGGAGGCAGAGGCCTGGGACGCCGAGGCCACCGCCATCGCCGCCGTCCCCATGGCCACCGGGGCGGGGGTGCTGGCCTGGCTGCCAGCCACCGTGGACCGCGAGCAGGTCCTGGCCGACGTGCGCAGCGGCCTGGACCGGGCGATCGCCGAGGCCCTGGACGGCCACCCCGGGGTCACCGTGCGGCGCCACGCCCTGGACGGCAACGCCGCCGAGCTCCTGGCGGAGTTCTCCACCGCCGTGGACCTGGTGGTGGTGGGCTCACGCGGGCGGGGCGGGTTCTCCGGCCTCCTGCTGGGCTCCACCAGCCAGGGTGTCCTGTCTCACGCCTCCTGCCCGGTGCTGGTCGTTCCCGACCGTTCCAAGGGTGAGGAGCGGGCACGGCGCACGTCCACGCCGTGGGGGCGCGCCTGAGTGGGAACGGGGCCCAGGCCCTGCTAGGCTGGGCCCCACAGCACAGCCCTCGTAGCTCAGGGGATAGAGCACCGCTCTCCTAAAGCGGGTGTCGGACGTTCGAATCGTCTCGGGGGCACGACGCCAGCGGGGCTCCCGGGGTCCGCAAGGATCTCGGGCCCCATAGGCCTCGCGTAGAAGTGATCCACCTGGCACAATGAGGCCCATGGCATACACCCTCGTGCTGCTCCGCCACGGCGAGAGCGACTGGAACGCAAAGAACCTCTTTACCGGCTGGGTCGACGTCCCCCTGTCCGACAAGGGCTGCGCAGAGGCCGTCCACGGCGGCGAGCTGCTCAAGGAGGCAGGAGTCCTGCCCGAGAAGCTCTTCACCTCGATGCTGCGCCGGGCCATTATGACCGCCAACCTCTCCCTGGACGCCGCCGACCGGCACTGGATCCCGGTCGAGCGCAGCTGGCGCCTCAACGAGCGCCACTACGGGGCGCTCCAGGGCAAGAACAAGAAGGAGATCCGTGAGGAGTACGGGGAGAAGCAGTTCATGCTCTGGCGCCGCTCCTACGACGTACCGCCGCCGGCCATCGAGCTGGGCAGCGAGTTCTCCCAGGACACCGACCCCCGCTACGCCGGGGAGCCCATCCCCGTCACCGAGTGCCTCAAGGACGTCCTGGAGCGCCTCCTGCCCTACTGGGAGGGCACCATCGTCCCGGCCATCAGGACCGGCCAGGTCATTATGATCGCCGCGCACGGCAACTCCCTGCGCGCCATCGTCAAGCACCTGGACGACATCTCCGACGCCGACATCGCCGGCGTCAACATCCCCACCGGCATCCCGCTGGTCTACGAGCTCGACGAGGAGACCCTCAAGCCGCTCGAGAAGGGCGGGCGCTACCTGGACCCTGAGGCCGAGGCCAAGATCGCCGCGGTGGCCAACCAGGGCAAGTGACCTCCTGACCGCGCGACGGCGTCCGGGGCCTGCGCGGGCAGCCCCGGGCGCCGTCCACGCCCCCACCGTTCCGGTGGGGCAGCAGGCGGCGCCGTTGCACCCTCAGGCCGCGGCGCGCAGGCCGCGGCGGGGCGCCCGGGGGCTGGTGCGTCCCTGGGGACCAGAGCGTCCCCGGCGCGGGCACGGGGCGCGTTTGGGGCGGGCGCCAAGATCGCCCCCGGTGAACTCTTGACGGCGGGACCTCAGCCCCCTGCGAGGTAGGCCACGTCAACGGTAGGCTGACCCTGCAATTGGTCAATCTCACCTAGGAGCACCAAGTGGCCCTCATCGAGACAGTTCACGCCCGCGAGATCCTGGACTCCCGTGGCAACCCGACCCTTGAGGTCGAGATCCTCCTGGAGGACGGCACCAGTGCCCGTGCCGCCGTCCCCTCCGGTGCCTCCACCGGTGCCTTCGAGGCCGTCGAGCTGCGCGACGGCGACAAGGGCCGTTACGACGGCAAGGGCGTGGAGAAGGCCGTTGACAACGTCAACGACATTATCGCCCCCGAGGTCATCGGCTTCGACGCCTCCGACCAGCGCGGCCTCGACCGCCTCATGATCGACCTCGACGGCACCCCCAACAAGGGCAAGCTGGGCGCCAACGCCATCCTGGGCGTCTCCCTGGCCGCCGCCAAGGCCTCCGCCGAGTCCGCCGGCCTGGAGCTCTTCCAGTACATCGGCGGCCCTAACGCCCACGTCCTGCCCGTGCCCATGATGAACATCATGAACGGCGGTGCCCACGCCGACTCCGACGTGGACATCCAGGAGTTCATGATCGCCCCCATCGGCGCCCCCACCTTCCGTGAGGCCCTGCGCTGGGGCGCCGAGGTCTACCACTCCCTCAAGAAGGTCGTCAAGGAGCGGGGCCTGTCCACCGGCCTGGGCGACGAGGGCGGCTTCGCCCCCAACCTCGACTCCAACCGCGAGGCCCTGGAGCTCATTGTCGAGGCGATCGAGAAGGCCGGCTACAAGCCCGGCCACGACGTCGCCCTGGCCATGGACGTGGCCTCCAGCGAGTTCTTCGACAACGAGACCAAGACCTACCTGTTCGAGGGCGAGGCCCGCGACAACGACTACATGGTCGCCTACTACGAGCAGCTCATCAGGGACTTCCCGATCGTCTCCATCGAGGACCCGCTCTCCGAGGACGAGTGGGAGCACTGGAAGCGCCTGACCGAGGAGATCGGCGACAGGGTCCAGATCGTCGGTGACGACTTCTTCGTGACCAACCCCGAGCGCCTCGCCAAGGGCATCGCCATGAGCGCCGCCAACGCCCTGCTGGTCAAGGTCAACCAGATCGGCTCCCTGACCGAGACCCTGGAGGCCGTGGAGATGGCCCACCGCGCCGGCTACAAGACCATGACCTCCCACCGCTCCGGCGAGACCGAGGACGTCACCATCGCCGACCTGGCCGTGGCCACCAACTCCGGCCAGATCAAGACCGGCGCCCCCGCCCGCGGCGAGCGCGTCAACAAGTACAACCAGCTCCTGCGCATCGAGGAGGCCCTGGGCGACGACGCCGTCTACGCCGGCGCCAAGGCCTTCCCCCGCTTCAAGGCCTGAGGCGGTCCGTCCTCCAGGGGCCTGCGCCCCTGGAGGACGCGGGTAGGGCCGCCCACCTTGGTGGTGCGGCCGTTGCCCTCCCGGAATGCGCCCCTGGGCGCGGGTAGGGCCACCAGCCGGGGCCTGCGCCTTAGGCTGGCCCTCCACCGGTGGGGCCGGGGCACGTGCCCCGGCCCCACCGGCGTCAGCTCCGGGCGCCGGGAGCGGAGCCGGTGCGAGGAACCGGGCGCAGGGTTGGCGCAGGGAGGGAGCCAGCGGCCCCACCGGCCCCGCAGACGCACGGGCGGGCTTGAGGCTCGACCGTGCGAACCGCACTCTCCGCGGGCGGCCCACGCCGGTAGCGGCCCCACCGGCGGTGCCGGGGCCTGGTGTCGGTCACCACCGGGCCCGCCCACGGCACGCCACCGGCCCCCATGTAGACTTACCCCTGGCAGGCCTGGTCAGGTACCGTGCGCCGCATGCCCGAGCCCCAGGAGGTCCCCGCCTTGACACCGAGCGCGTCCGTCATCGTCCCCAGCTACCGGGGCGAGGCCAGGCTACCGGTCCTGCTGGGCGGGCTCGCGCAGCAGGACACCACGGACTTCGAGGTCGTCGTCGTCATCGACGGCGAGGTCGACGCCTCGGCCGCCGTCCTGGCCGGCCTGGGGGAGTCCACCGGACTGGACCTGGACGTCATCGTCTTCCCCCGCAACCGGGGGCGCGTGGCCGCCCTCAACGCGGGGCACGCCGCCGCCCGCGGGGAGGTCCTCATACGCTGCGACGACGACCTGCTGCCCGCGCCCGACTTCGTCAGCGGGCACGTGGCCCGCCACGCCCACCACGGGCCGCGCGGCGTGGTCGCCCTGGCCAACGACGTCATGCCCGACTCCCCCTACGCGCGCGCCTACGGGGTGCGGTCCATGGACCACCTCATCGCCTCGGCCTACGCGGGGGACATTGAGCCCTGGCGCCTGTGGTCGGCCAACTGCTCCCTGACCCGGGGCACCTGGGAGCAGGTGGGGGAGTACTCCCAGGAGTACGCCCACTACGGCATGGAGGACACCGACTACGGCTACCGGCTCCACCAGGCCGGGATCCCGCTGGTCATCGCCCCCGAGCTGCAGGTGGCCCACCTGGGCGCCCCGACGTCCACCCACGACCGGGTCATGCGCGCCTTCCACTCCGGGGCCTCCCGGCGCACCTTCGAGGCCCGGCACGGCTCGGCCCTGTCACTCCCGTCGGCGGGCACGGGCCCCTGGGGGCGCCTGGTGGACGGGCTCTCCCGGGCCGGGGACGAGCCCCGCTACGAGCGGGCCACCCGTGCCGTGGACCGCCTCCTGCCCTACGTGCCCCGGTACGTGGCCGAGAAGCTCGTGGCCCTGTGCGTGGAGTCCGCCTCCCTGGCCGGCTACCGGCACGCCCAGGACGTCACCGCCAGCTTCTAGCCCGCCTTCCACCCCCACCACCGAGTGTTAAGGAAACCGATGAAGCGTCTTGTGATATCCCCGCACATGGATGACGAGTCCATGGGCTGCGGCGGCCTCCTGGCCAAGTACGGCCCGGAGTGCCTGGTCCTCAATGTGGCGGGCTCGGGCCAGGTGCGTGAACGTGAGCACGCCGCCGCCATGGAGATCCTGGGCGTGACCAACGTGCGTAACCTGGACTACCCCGACGGCTACGTCCACGACCACATGGCGCGGCTGGTGGCCGACGTCGACGCCGTCATGGCCGAGCACCACCCCGAGGAGGTCTACCTTCCCTACCCCTCCCTGCACCAGGACCACATCGCCGC
The DNA here is from genome assembly GCF_002999235.1 of Actinomyces sp. oral taxon 897. Taxonomy (NCBI): domain Bacteria; kingdom Bacillati; phylum Actinomycetota; class Actinomycetes; order Actinomycetales; family Actinomycetaceae; genus Actinomyces; species Actinomyces sp. oral taxon 897. The sequence goes on from NZ_CP027236.1 coordinate 2,646,329, forward strand.
CTACGAGGCCGGGATGCGCTCCTGCCGCATGTCCATGAGCCACCTGCACTGGTACCCGCCCATGGTCTACGTCTACGACGTCGCCGTCTACGACCTCTCCCTCTACCCCACCGACCTGCGCTGGAACGTGTTCGAGGAGCTCACCGCCGCCCAGGCCGAGGCCAAGGAGCGGGCCTGCCAGTGCTACGTCTCCGAGACCCCGGAGGGCCCCCACCCCCTGACCTCCATTAAGCAGATCGCCGCCGCGGTGGGCCGCACCCACCAGATGGACTACGCCGAGCAGTACGCCCTCGTCAGGGAGATCCGCCGATGACCACCGTCGCCATCCACCAGCCAGACCTCCTGCCCTACTCCGGCTTCTGGTACAAGATGATCCACAGCGACGTCTTCATCCTGGCCGTGCACGACCAGTTCCAGAAGCACGGCTACCAGCGCCGGGTGACCATGCGCGGGCGCTGGGCCTCCCACATCCTGGAGGGCAAGCCCGCCCTCATCCCGATCGAGGACGTGGTGGTCCGCGAGGGCTGGCAGCGCCACCTCACCAACGTCATCCGGGGGCGGTACTCGGCCGCGCGCTACTTTAAGACCCGCGGGCGCGAGCTGTGCGAGCGCATTGAGGCCGCCCAGGGCAGGAGCCTGGACGAGGTCAACACCGCCATGATCGAGATCGTGCGTGACATGCTGGGGATCACCACCCCCCTGGTCACCACGCCCCCGCCCCAGGGCCACAACGTGGCCCGCCTCATTGAGCAGGTCTCCATGGTCGACGGCGACGTCTACCTCTCCGGCTCCGGCGGCCTGGCCTACATGGGCCCGGACGCCCCCCAGGTGTTCCGTGAGCACGGTATCGAGCTGACCTGGTCCCGCCACGAGCACCTTACCGGCGACTCGGTGGTCACCCTCCTGCTGGACGAGGAGGACCCCATGCCCGCCATCCTCCACGAGCACGAGGGGTAGTGGGTGCGGACCACGTCCACGGCCTCCGGGCGGTCGGGCAACGCCGTCCCCGGGAGGCGGGACCAGCGTCCCGTGCCCCGTCGGCGTCCTGACGCGCCCCACCGCCGTCCCGCGCCCCGTACCGGTGGCGTCTGGAGGGGGCCGCTCGCCCCGGCGGCCTGGCCGTCCCTGACCGGGCGGCAGCGGCTGACCTACCTGGCGGTCCTCCTGGCCGGGACTATCTGGCTCATGGTGCCGCGGCTCTACGGTGCGTTCACCGCTCACGTCCACAAGGAGGACGGGGAGATCTTCCTCCACGGCTCGCTCACCGGCGCCAGCCTGCTGGAGCGCTACACCGGCTACCTCCACGTGGTCCCCCGGCTGATCAGCAACGCCTGCGCGCAGGGACCCGCTGAGGCCTACCCGGTGTGCGTGGCCTCCGCGAGCGCGTCACTCAGGCTCCTGCTGGCCCTGCTGGTGATCGTGGTCGTCACGCCCTGCACCCGAGCGTGGTGGGCCCCGCTGGCGTGCGGCGCCCTGGCCCTGTTCGGCGGGGTCGGCCAGCAGGAGGTGCTGGGCAACCTCACCAACCTGCGGTGGTTCCTCGTGGTCGGCGCCACCTTCGCGCTGCTGGGGGCCCTCAGGCGGCCGGGGCACGTCCTGCTGGGGGTCCTCTTCGTCACCGGGGCGGCCCTGACCGACCCGCTGGCCTTCGCCCTGGCCCCGGTCGCCCTGTGGCGGCTGGCGGCCCTGAGCGGCCGCCAGCGCCTGGTGCCCGCCGCCATGCTGCTGGCTCTGATGCTCCACGGCGCCCTCATTGACACCACGGCCCGCTCCTCCTCGCTCCTGGACTCCCTGCGGGACGACCCCACGGGGCTGGCCGGGACGGTCGTGGTCCGGGGGCCCGCCGAGGCGGCCCTGGGCGAGTCCGTCAGCCAGGCCCTCACCAACCTCCTGGGGACGGGGGTGTTCTCGGTGCTCGTGCTCGTCGGCTACGCCCTGGTGCTCCTGGTGCTCCTGCCCGGCGCCCCGGCGCAGACCCGGTGGCTGGTGGCCCTCCTCCTGGCGGCCGGTACCGCGTTCCTGGCCGCGACGGTCAACTTCGCCGACCTCTCCACCATCCTGCCGTCCCAGGGCCTGGCCAACGCCTCCCGGTACGCCCTCATCCCCTCCCTGACCATAGGACCCGCCCTGGTCCTCCTGGCCGATCGGGCGGGGCCGGGGCGCCTGGCGCGTGCGGTCTCGGGCGGCCTGGTGCTGGTCATGGCCCTGGGGTGCGTGGCGGACTCCCGGGGGGACGAGTGGGCCACCCACGGGCCCTCCTGGCCGGACACGCTCACCCAGGCCCGCCGGACCTGCCAGGAGGAGGGCGTGACGACCGTGACCGTCCCGCTGACCCCCCAGGGGGTGCCCACGCCCTGGACGGCTGTCCTCACGTGCCAGTGGGTCCAGGGGCACCAGGACGCCGCGGGGTCGGCGGCGCCGGACCCCGGCCAGTACCCGACGCACCCGTGACCTACGCCATAGGTCCTGGTGCCCTGGGCGGGCCCAGGGCCACGACGTGAGCGACCCGCCGTCCCCGGTGGACGCCCTCGTACCCGGCTCTCAGGCAGGATCGGGGCCATGAGACAGCGCCGACCCGCCCCTGCCCGACCTCGGTCAGTCGCACCCCGGGGGAGGGAGGACGCCGCCGACCCCGCACCCGACGCCCCCCGGGCCGGTACGCCCCGGCCGGCGGCCCGCCCCGCCCCTGGCGAGCGGGCGACGGCGTCCCCGGAGCAGGAGCCGGGTGAGCGCCCCGGAGCATCGTCCGCCGCCCGGAACGTGCGCCTGGCCGGTGACGGGGGGCTGTCGCGTACGACCAAGACGGTGATCATGGGCATTACCCTCGTCTTCGCCGGCGTCGTCATGTTCCGCACCGTCACCGCCTACCTCTACCAGCGCGCCCAGTACGACCTGGTGGTCTCCCAGGTCGCCTCCGCCCAGGCCACCGCCACCGCCCTGGAGTCCGAGCTCGCCCAGTGGCAGGACGACGCCTATGTCAAGGCCCAGGCCCGTGAGCGCCTGTCCTACGTCATGCCGGGGGAGACGAGCTACGTCGTCGTGGGCGCCGACAGCGTGACCAGGCCCCCGGGCCAGGGCGGCGCGGACCCCCAGGAGACCGCCGTGCCCTGGTACGAGGTCCTGCGCCAGTCGGCCGTGGTCGCCGGGGAGGTCACGCCCCAGAAGCCTGCCCAGCCCTCCGAGCCGGCCCGCCAGGGGTGGACCACGCAGGTCCCGGTGGTCCCCACCGCCGACCCCAGCAGCTCACCGGCCCCCAGCACCCCCCAGCCGGGGACGCCCGACCAGGACGGCTCCGAGCCGGCCGCCCCCGACCCCCAGGACGAGGACCGGTCGGACGACGGGGCAGGGCGTGCCCCCGCCACCGGGGCCCCCCAGGGGCAGGACGACGTCCCGTGACCCCCGGCACCGTGGGGCCCCCGGTCCCCGACCCGGACTCCCAGGAGGTCACCCTCCAGGACCTGGCGGCCCTGGAGGAGCAGCTCGGGCGCGTCCCGCGCGGCGTGGTGGGCGTCGCCGCCCGCTGCGTGTGCGGCCGCCCGGTGGTGGCGCGCACCGCCCCCCGCCTGCCTGACGGCTCCCCCTTCCCCACGACCTACTACCTCACCCACCCGGCGGCCGTGCGGGGCTGCTCCACCCTGGAGGCCGAGCACCTCATGGAGGAGTACAACGCCCGCCTGGGTGCCGACCCGTCCCTGGCCGCCGCCTACGCCGCGGCCCACGAGGACTACCTGGCCCGCAGGGCCGTCCTGGGCAGGCCCGAGGAGATCGAGGGGGTCAGCGCGGGCGGCATGCCCACCCGCGTCAAGTGCCTCCACGCGCTGCTGGGCCACTCCCTGGCGGTGGGGCCCGGCGTCAACCCTGTCGGTGACCTCACCCTGGCGGCGCTGGCCGCCCGGGGCCTGTGGGAGGCCACCCGCTGCTACTGCTGATACTGTCGGACTGTCTGGCGGGTACGAGGGACGCCGCGGCCTGCCGTACACCCGCACCGCGGAACCACCGGAGGACACCATGACCCGCGTCGCTGCCATTGACTGCGGTACCAACACGATCCGGCTGCTGGTCGCCGACCTCGTCCACACCGGGCAGGCCGTGACCCTGAGCGACGTCACCCGCAGCGGGCGGATCGTCCGGCTCGGGGTGGGCGTGGACCGCACCGGGTACCTGGACCAGGCCGCCCTGGAGCGCACCCTGGAGGCCACGGCGGACTTCGCCCGGGTGGTGGGGGAGCTGGGGGCGGAGCGCGTGCGCTTTATCGCCACGTCCGCCACCCGCGACGCGCGCAACCGGGAGGACTTCACCGCCGGGGTGCGCCGGGTCCTGGGGGTGGAGCCCGAGGTCGTCAGCGGTCAGGAGGAGGCCGAGCTCGCCTACCTCGGCTCCCTGGTGGGTGCCGCCCCCGCCCCCGCCGGCTCCGCGCGCCTCGTGGTGGACCTGGGGGGCGGCTCCACCGAGCTCGTCCTGGGCCGCCGACGCCCCGAGGCCCTCCACTCCATGCAGACCGGCTCGGTGAGGATCACGGAGCGCTACCTGGCCGGGGGCGTCACCCCCCAGGCGGAGGCGGCCGCCCGAGCCGACGTGCGCGCCCGCATCCAGGAGGCGGGCGGGGACGTCGACCTGGGGGCCACCGGGGCCCTGGTGGGCCTGGCCGGCACCATTACCACGGTCACCGCCCACGCCCTGGGCCTGGACGCCTTTGACGCGAGCGCCATCGCCGCCGCCCGCCTGGACGTGGAGGCGGTCCTGGCCTCCTGCGACGCCCTGGTGCACTCCACGCCCGCCCAGCGTGAGGCCATGGGCTTCCTCGCCCCCGGGCGCCGTGACGTCATTGCCGCCGGGGCCCTGGTGTGGAGCGAGGTCGTGGCACGGGTGGTGGCCGACACCGCCCGCACCGACCACCCGGTGACGGTGGTCTCCACCTCCGTCCACGACATCCTTGACGGTATCGCCCTGTCACAGATCTAAGGAGTCCAGGAAGACCATGAGCCGTGAGCCCCTGCCCGCCGCGCGCGGGAACGACGAGCCCGACCGGGGCGCCGCGAGCCCGCTGGGTGGCGCCGTGAGCCTGCTGGGTTATACGTCCGAGCCCGTTGCGAGCCCGTTGGACAGTGCCTCCGTCAACACCGTGAGCCCGCCGGACCGCACGTCGGAGTCTGCCGGGGGCTCACCGGGTGGTGTCTCCTCCCCCGCCGGGGGCTCGCTGGGTGGTGCCTCCGGCTCCGCCGTGAGCCCGCTGGAGGACTGCGACCCTGACGAGGGCCGACCGATGGTGCGCGTCCGCCGGTGGGGCGGGGCGCTCGTCGGCGGTGAGGTCCCCCTCCTCGCCGTCTCCACCACCGCACCCACCCTCGCCGGCTGCCTGGACCAGGTGCTGGCCGCCCGGCGGGCCGGGGCCGATGTCGTCGAGCTGCGGGGGGACCTGCTCCAGGAGGTCCAGGAGGCTGGCGGCGGCGATCCCCGGCTCCTGGCCCGGCTCCTGGCCCGGGCCGCCGACGCCGTCGTGCGGGCGCTGGAGGACGCCGACGCTGGTGCCGCGGCGAGCCCGGTGCCAGGTGCCGTGGTTGGTTCGGTGCCAGGTGCCGCGCCGGGGGCCGCCGAGGAGGCGGAGGGGCGGGTGACGCGCCCCGGGGTCCTGGTGACCCTGAGGACCCGCTCCCAGGGCGGGGGCCTTGACCTGGACCGTAGCGGCTACCGCGCGGTCCTGGGCGCCCTGGCGGAGGGCTACCTGGAGGGGGCCGGGCTGCGCCGCCCCGACGCCGTCGACGTCGAGGCCTACTGCGCCGGCCTGTACGTCCCGGGAGGGCGCGACCTGGAGGAGGCCAGGGCCGACCTGCGTCTCCTGGCGGGCCTGGTCCACCGCGCCGGCCTGGACGTGGTCGCCTCCTGCCACGACCTCTCCGGCACCCCCGAGGAGGACGAGACCATGGACCTGCTGATCGACATGCAGGACGACGGCGCCGACGTGGTCAAGCTGGCCGCCACCCCCCACGACGCCGTCGACGTGGCCCGGCTCCTGAACGCCACCGCCTGCGCCCGGGAGATCCTGAGCGTGCCCCTGGTCACCATGTCCATGGGGGAGCAGGGGGCCGTGACCCGGGTCGCCGGGGGCGTGTTCGGCTCGGCCCTCACGTTCGTCCTGGTGCCCGGGCCCGACGGCTCCTGGACTCCCTCGGCCCCCGGTCAGCTGCCCATTGAGTCGGTCCGGGCGGTCCACGAGGTGCTGGGCCTGCACCGGGGGGCGGGCGCGGGTTACGAGGTGGCTGCGGGGCCTCGTGGGCATACCATGTGCCCATGACTACGCTGACGAGCCAGGGGCCCGCGACGCGAGGCGTCCCCGTCGGTGTGCGCACGCACCTGGCCCACGCCGCGCTCCAGGTGATCGCCCAGGAGGCCCGTGTCCAGGTCCTCCACGTCAAGGGCCCCGCGGTCGACCCCAGCCTGGGGCGCCCCCTGCGCTCGGCCACCGACGCCGACGTCGTCGTCCGGCCCACGCAGGTGGCCCGCTACGTGGAGGCCCTGGCGGACCACGGCTGGGAGCACGTCACCAGCTTCGCCACCGGCTCGGTCTTTGAGCACGCCGCGACCTTCTACCACCCCTCCTGGGGCTACGCCGACGTCCACCGGGTCTTCCCGGGCATGACCGCCACCCAGGCCTTCGCCGTGCTGTGGGCGAACCGGCGCCTGCAGGCGGTCGCCGGCCTGCCCTGCCCGGTCCCCTCCCTGACCGCCCAGCGCCTCCTGCTGCTCCTGCACGTGGCCCGCAACGGGTCCGGGAGCCTCGACCCGGACTACGAGCGCGCCTGGGTGCGGGCCGACGCCGCCGAGCGCGCCCGTATCCGGCGGCTCGCCGTGTCCGTGGGGGCCCAGGTGGGGCTGGCCGCCGCCCTGGGCGAGCTCGACCGCTACGCCGCCGACCCCGCGCACGACCTCTGGTTCGTCCTGGCCCACGGGGGCACCTCCCGCCTGGAGGAGTGGCGTGCCCGCTTCCGCGCCGCCCCGGGGCCGGCCGCCAAGACCAGGGTCGTGGCCCGCTCCCTGCTGGTCAACACCGACCACCTGGCCATGCGCCTGGGCAGGCGCCCCTCGCACGGGGAGGTGGCCGCCGAGTTCGCCGGGCGCCTGACCCGGGCCGTCGGTGAGGTCCGCACCTTCCTGCACCGTACCGACCACGAGAGGAGGCAGACATGAGCTACCGGCTCCCCGAGCGCCTGGCCTGGGTGGACGACGCCTCCGGCGGTGAGGACGCGAACGTCTACCTTGCCCACGTACCTGACGGCCAGCCCCTGGTCCTGAGCGGCTCCGCCCGCTCCATCTGGCTGGTCGCCCAGGAGTCCCGGGACGCCCAGGAGGTGGCCGCCGTGCTGGCCGACGCCGTGGGCCTCCCGGCCTCGCGCATCGCCCCCGAGGTGAGCGCCTTCCTGGACGAGCTGGTCACCGACGGCCTGCTGGAGGAGGTCCCGTGAGCGCGACCTCCGGGCGGCGCGCCTCCCGCGGACACGCCCGCCGTGAGCGGCTCGACATCCACGCCGGTGGCGGCGTCTTCGGGGACACGGCGCCCAGCAGCCGGGGCAACCGGCCCCGGCGCCTCCTGCGCCACCTGGTCCCCACGGGCGGCTCCGCCCCCCGGCGCCACGGTGGGGCACCCCGGGTGCTCATGGTGTGCACCGCCAACATCTCCCGCAGCCCCTACGCCGAGATGCGGCTGCGCCAGCTGCTGGGCTCCGGTGAGACCTGGGCGGTCACCAGCGCCGGGGTCCCCGGCCTGGTGGACCAGCCCATGGAGCCCGCCATGTCCGCCCAGGCCCGCGAGCGGGGGGTGAGCCCCGAGGAGGTCGCCGCCCACCGCTCCCAGCCCGTGGACCAGCGGATCCTGGACCGCAGCGCGCTCATTATCTGCATGGCGGTCGAGCACCGGCGCCGGCTCGTGGAGGACTACCCCGAGGTCACCGGCCGCTGCTTCACCCTGGGGCAGCTGGTGGAGGCCGTCCAGGGCCTGGAGCCGCCCGGCGGCGGGCGACGGGCCCGCAGGATATCGGCCTCCGTCCTGGTGTCCGCCCTGGGGGCGCGGTGCCCCGCGCCCGACGAGTCCGCCGACGTGCCCGACCCCTTCCGACGGGGGACGGAGTTCGCCGCCGGGGTCGCCCAGCGCATTGACGCGGACTTGATCACGCTTGTCCCGTTCCTCCTGCGGTAGGGGCCACGGCGTTGGTAGCGTGACCTCGGGTAGGCCGTCACGGGTCCCCCGGCCCCAGTGCAGACCAGGAAGGGAAGCTGCCCTCGTGACCATTCAGGACTTTCTGCGGTTGATGAAGGTCAACGCGGTCTTTATTATCTGCTGCGTCGTCGTAGGGGGGCTCCTGGGCTTCGGGTACGCCAAGACCCAGCCCAAGCTCTACCAGAGCTCCGCGCAGGCCACGATCGTCATCGCCGGCACGGACGCCTGGAGCGCCAACTCCGTGGCCCAGCAGAAGGCGGGCGTGTTCGCCAAGCTCGCCGGCTCGGCGGCCGTGGCCCAGTCCGTGTCCCAGTCCCTGGGTCTGCAGGATCTCGGCGGCTCCCTCACCGGCGCGGCCGAGCCGTCCTCCCCGATCGTCACCATTACGGCGGTCTCCTCGGACCCGAGCCGGGCACGGGACCTGGCCAACGCCGCCATCCCCGCCCTGGGCAGCTACATCGCCTCCCTGGAGGCCATTGGCTCCGGGCAGAGCCCGTCGCCTGCTGACGCCCAGCCCCCAGCAGCCGGCTCCGACCAGCCCTCCACGCCGTCCCCCGCTGACGAGCAGCCTGCCGCCCCTGAGCCCGCCACCCCCGAGCCCAGGCAGGAGGAGCCCAGGGGCGGTAACCAGGACGAGGGCGCGAACCCGGGCACCGGTGAGAGGCGCTCCACCCCCGGCCGCGGTAACGGCACCGGTGAGGAGAAGGAGGACGCAGCCGCCGACGCCCAGGCGCGCGTCGTGCCCGCCGTGGCCGGTACCGGGGCGAGCCTCGTGCCCGCCGTGGCCGGCGCGCCGCAGGCCGCCGTCGGGCAGGCCGGTGTTGGGCAGGCCGGGCAGGCCGCTCCCGCGGCTCCCGCCACCGCCGCCCCGACCGACGAGACCTACAACAGCCAGACCCGCCTGGTCGCCCTGGAGCCCGCCCAGCTGCCCGGGGCCCCCTTCTCCCCCGACACCACCAAGCTCGCCGGCATGGGGGGCGCTGGCGGGCTGGCCCTGGGACTCGCCGTCGCCTTCCTGCGCCGTGCCCTGGACAACAAGATCCGCCACAACTCCGACATTGAGGACATCCTCCAGTCCTCGGTCCTGGCCGTGGTGCCCCGCTCCACCGACCTGAGCGCCAAGGGGCGCAGGAACGTGGACGGCCTGGGCCAGGCCGCCGAGGCCATCCGCCTGCTGCGCACCAACCTGCGCTTCGTGGACGTGGACAACCCGCCGCGCGCCATTGTCATGACCTCCGCCAACCCCGGGGAGGGCAAGTCCACCATCTCGGCGGTCCTGGCGCAGATGCTCGCCGCCTCCGGGCAGCGCACCATCCTGGTGGACACCGACCTGCGCAAGCCCGTGGTCCACCGCATCTTCGACATTGACGGCTCAGTGGGCCTGACCCAGGTCCTGGCCGGGGACGTGCCCGTGTCCGACGTCGCCCAGTTCGTCAAGGGCCACCCCCACCTCAGGGTCATCCCCGCCGGGCGGATCCCGCCCAACCCCTCCGAGCTCCTGGGCTCCCAGCGCATGAAGGCCCTGCTGGACAGGCTCTCCCAGGAGGCGGTCGTGCTCCTGGACGCCCCCCCGCTCCTGCCGGTGACCGACGCCGCGCTCCTGTCGGCCCTGGCCGACGGCGCCATCCTCACCTTCGAGGTCGGGGGCACCTACAAGGAGCAGGCGCGCCTGACGGGCAAGATCCTGGGGCAGGTTGACGCCCGGCTGCTGGGGGTGGTGCTCAACCGCGCCTCGCGCCGGTCCATGGGCTCGGTCTACTACGGCTACGGCTACGGCAGTTACGGGCACCACTACTACTACGGCGAGCGGCCACGGGGCTGGCGCCGTCTGCTGCCGGGAGGCCGTCGGCACACACGCCACCAGGAGCCCGCCGAGACCCAGGAGCACGTCCCAGCCGCCTCCTGACCGCCCCCGGCCCTCCTGCCCGGCCGCCTCGCGAGAACGGTACTTGTTCGTCGTGAGAACGGTACTTGTTTGTCGCGAGAACGGTACTTGTTTGCCGTGAGAACGGTACTTATTGCTCGTGAGAACGGGGGCGTGGCCGGGTGGCCGGTTCACATGGCGGCATGAGGTCCTGGGCTGGCCCTGCCCGGGGGCCGGGCCCACTATCCGTTCGGGTGGGTCACGGCCCCACTATCCGCTCAGATGCTGGCATGCCGGGGAGCACGCCACCGCGGGCAACCACCCCGACACCCCGCCCCTCGGGCCTTGGTACGCCGGGGGAGCGCCGTGACCAGTCCTCAAAGACCCGTTGAGCGGCTCCGAGGTCCTGGCGTGGCGGGGAGCACCCCGTGGCGTCACCCGTCCTGCGAGCTCTCCGTAGCCGGAGCCCTGGTGTGGCGGGGAGCACCCGCCGCCTGGGAGCCCCGAGACAATGTCCCGTCCGGAGCCATGCGGTAGGGAGCGCCTCTCTCGTCCTGGGCCCTCAGGCTGGGGGGCGCGCAGGACCAGAGCGGCAGCGACCGAGACCACTTTAGGAGACCACGTAGGTAGCGCACCCCGGCTTCCTGTGCCGGAGGACGCCGTCGCCCTGAAGCAGGCCTCCCGTTCTCACGACGAACAAGTACCGTTCTCACGGGCAACAAGTACCGTTCTCACGGGCAACAAGTACCGTTCTCACGGGCAACAAGTACCGTTCTCGCGGGCAACAAGTACCGTTCTCGCGGCGAATAAGTACCGTTCTCGCGGGAGGCGGGGGCAGGGCGGGCGGTCAGTTCACCACCCCTCCCAGCACATTGAGCTTGTCGGGATGCTCGGCCACGTACTGGCTGATCGAGTCCGTCTGGAAGGCCCGGGACACCTCGGCCAGGGTGACGGCGTCGAGCAGCACGATCGACTGCCCGTCAGCACTGGTGGAGATGCCCTGGACGGGGGCCTGGAAGAAGTTCACGTTGCTGCTGCGTATCCCGGTCATGGAGCTGGCCAGGTCGATCATGGCCGAGGTGGTCAGGGCGTCGTCCACGGCCACCGTCTTGGTCACCGTCTCAATGAGGCCAGCCAGCTTCACGGGGTCCGTGAGAGTCCCGCCGTCGACCGCGGCCTTGAGGATGGAGCGCATCCAGTTCTGCTGGCGCTTAATACGGCCGAAGTCCCCGTCCGGCAGGGTGTAGCGCTCCCGGGCGTAGACGAGGGCCTGCTCGCCGGTGAGCCTGTGGGCCCCGGGGGCCAGGACGTTGTCCGAGCTCGCGGCGTCCTGCCTGCCGGTGAGGTCCAGGGGCTGGGTCAGGGTGATATCGACCCCGCCCAGCTCGTCGGTCAGGGCCTTGAAGGACTCAAAATTCGCAATGGCGAAATGGTCAATATGGATCCCGGTGACGTTCTCCACCGTCCGGATCAGCAGCGTGGGGCCTCCCCAGGAGTAGGCGGCGTTGATCTTGGCCCGCGAGTCGTGGTCCACGACGTCGTTGGCCGGGATCGTCACCCAGGAGTCGCGCGGGATGGACATAACGTTGACCCTCTTCCGGTCCCCGCTGATCTGCATGACCATAATCGTGTCGGTGCGCTGGGCACCCACCTCCCACTGGGAGGGATCCTTGGAGTCGATCCGGGAGTCCGAGCCCAGGACCAGGAAGGTGACGGGCTGGCCGGCCGCGCCGGTGGCGTAGGGAGGGCGGCTCCCCAGGCCCGCGAAGGGGTCGCCCAGGTGCTCGATGCCGCCCAGGAGGCTGCGGATGAACAGGACCAGCCCGATCCCGGTCCCCGCAATGAGCGCCAGGAGCACCAGCAGCACCGTGGCCGCCTTGTGCCGGACCACCCAGGGGCGGCGCCTGTGGTGGTGGTGCCTGGCCGAGATCTCCTTGCGCTGGGGCGGGGGGCCCTCGAACAGGGGGGCGGAGTGCTCCAGGCGGTCCATGAACAGCTCGTTGGAGGCGTCGTCCAGGGGCACCTCGGCGGTTCGCCGGGTCCTCCGATCGGCTCTGCGAGGGTGACGATCGGAGGAAGGCCGGTCGGCGGAGGCGGGACTGCCGTGTGGGCCCTCGCCGGAGGGGCCGTGGTCCGAAGGACGGACGTGAGAGGGACGATCGGAGGATGAGTCAGACACGGATGACCTCTCGAAGGGCTTGTTGCGGCGGACGATGACGCTGGGCCGACGGTGGCCCGGGAGACAGGCCGCAGCGCGGCGGCCTACGCGTCACGCTATCATCACCGTGTTCGCACCCCCGACCCTGAGGGAGCTCTTGTGCTTCTCACACTCATGGGGCAGACCGTTGACCTAGACCTCTCCCAGCTCCCGCTGCCGGTCGCCCAGAGGCTTGAGGACGCGTGGCTGCCCTGCGCCACGACGGCGTCGGACAGGGACCCTGCCCCCGCCCCGTTCTCAGTCACGGTCCTGCCGCCCTCGGCTGCAGCCAGCGCCCGGCCCCACGACCTGGTCCTGCACACCCTGGAGAGGGACGTGACCTACTGCGTCTCCCAGCACCTGACCCGGTGGCTCATTAGCAAGGCGGCTGGTGACTACCTCATGCTCCACGCCGCGGGCCTGCGCGCCCCCGACGGGCGCGTGGTGGGCGTCATCGCGCCCTCGGGGACAGGTAAGACCACCTTCTGCTCGGTCCTGGGGAACCGGTTCGGCTACGTGACCGACGAGACCCTCGTCATTACCCCGGGGACCCTGGACGTCATCCCCTACCCCAAGCCCCTGTCCGTCGTCGGACCCGAGGCGAGGCGCACCAAGGTGGACCACTCCCCGTCGGCCCTCGGCCTGGAGGCCGTCACCTCGCCCACGCCCCTGGGCGCCCTGGTCCTGGCCGAGCGGGTCAGGAGCGGCAACACCCTGGTGCCCATGAGGCTGGAGGAGATCATGGAGCCGGTCATCGCCCAGACCTCCTCCCTGTTCGCCCTGCCCTCCCCCCTCCTGACCCTGGCCCAGGCCCTGACCCTGGCGGGCGGGCCCTGGCGTCTGAACTTCTCCAGCCAGGAGGAGTGTGCCTCCCTCCTGGCTGGCCTGCCCGCCTGTGAGGCGGCGCCTGCCTCCTTCACCCACGTGCCGGGGGCCGGTGACGCCCACACCGCGCTCAGCGGCCAGGACTGCGGCCCGCTCGCGGAGGGGGACCGTTTTGTGCGCACCACCTGGACCGACGCCGTGGTCACCGAGGACGCCGTGGTGCTCCTCTACGGGCGGCTGCCCGTGACGCTGGGGGGCGCGGGTGCCGTCATCTGGCTCGCCTGCCAGGAGCCGACGGGCATGGAGGTGATCCACCGCGCCGTCGTGGAGCGGCTGGGGGGCCACCCGCGTGCCCGGCTGCTGGTGGAGGAGGCTCTCATATCGCTCATTGTCGGCGGCGTCATCCGCCTGTGCTGAGGTGGGGCGGGCCCGGCCGACCGCGGCGCCCGCCCCTCTCCGCGAGAACGGTACTTATTGCTCGTGAGAACGGTACTTGTTTCCCGTGAAACCGGTACTTGTTCGTCGCGAGAACGGTACTTGTTTCCCGTGAAACCGGTACTTGTTTGTCGTGAGAACGGTACTTATTGCTCGTGAGAACGGGGTGCTCACAGCAGGCTCCCAGGAATGTCCCGGCCTACGCGGACGCCCGGCTCTTCGGACCCGCTCCCGGTTCTCCACACCACTGCACCGGCCGTCCCACAAGCCTCACCACCCGCCCGGGACCTGCCCCGGTCACCGGAGACGTACCCTAGATGCCCTTCCAGGGTACGTTCTCGGCACACGGGGCACGTCTCCGGCGAACGCAGTCAGATCCCGACGCGAACCAGGTAGGGCAGGCGTCAGAGCTGGCCGGGAGGTTGTGGCCGGGAGGTTGCTGGCCCCGCGCGTCTGCGTCGGTCAGGACACAGGTGCGGCAGGTGCACCGGCGCACCCCCGTTCTCACGACGAACAAGTACCGTTCTCACGACGAACAAGTACCGTTCTCACGACGAACAAGTACCGTTCTCGCGGAAGAGAGAGGGGCGGGCGGAGGGGTGGCTGGGTTCACCGCGCCCGTGAGGGCCTGGGACGACGTCGTCCCGTAGGATCGCGGTAATACCCCGGCGAGGGACACGCGCGTGCGTGCATCCGTGATCGACGTGGTGGTGCCTCAGGGTGCTGCGCGTCCTCGCGCCCCGCCGGACCACCGACCCGCGGGGCCCTCCCCGCGCCGACCCGAGGAGAACCCGTGGCTGACAACGCCATTAAGCTCACCGCCACCAACCGCACCCGCCTGGGCAAGGGCGCCTCCCGCCAGGCCCGCCGTGACGGGCAGGTCCCCGCCGTCGTCTACGGCCACGGCGCTGAGCCCCGTCACCTGCTGCTGGACGAGCACGCCACCCGCATGGCCCTGCGCGGTAACGAGAACGCCCTCATTGAGCTGTCCGTGGAGGGCCAGCCCCTTCTGGTGCTGACCAAGGAGGTCCAGCGCCACCCCATCCGCCCCGGCGTGCAGCACGTGGACTTCCTCCTGGTCAACCGCAACGAGCGCGTCGAGGTCGAGGTGCCGGTGACCGTCATCGGTGAGGCCGTGCCCTCCACCATGCACATTATCGAGCTCGCCCACGTGCTCCTGTCCGCCCCGGTGACCAGCATCCCCGAGACCATTGAGGTAGACGTCACCGGCGTGCAGGCCGGTACCGCCATCCGTGTCGCGGACCTTACCCTGCCCCAGGGCGTGGAGGCGGTCACGGAGGCCGAGACCGACATTGTCAATATCACCGAGGACAACACCGTCGTCGAGGAGACCGAGGCCCCCGCCGACGCTGCCGAGGCCCAGTGAGGGCCTGCCCCGACACCACCTGCCCGGGCGACGCCGTCGCGGCGGGTACGTGCCCAGGCGGTGCCAGCGCCTGCCGGTACGCCAGCCGCACCGGGTACGCCAGGCGCGCTGGGCAGACCCGAAGGCCCGGGCAGACCCGCTGTAGCCCAGTTGGTCCCCACCCCGGGGTCCTGCCGTGAGCGCGCCCTGGCTCGTCGTGGGCCTGGGCAACCCTGAGCCCCGGTACGCCCGCAACCGCCACAATATCGGCCGTATGGTCATCGACCTGCTGGTGGGGCGTACCGGGGCCACCCTGTCACGGCACAGGACCCGCGCCCGGGTGGCCGAGGTCCGGCTGGGGCTCCTGCCCGGTGGGGCGCCCGGGCCGCGCGCGGTCCTGGCGGAGCCCACCGCGTTCATGAACGTCTCCGGGGGGCCGGTCAGGGCCCTGACGCAGTTCTACGGCCTGGGGGCTGAGCGCCTGCTCGTCATCCACGACGACCTCGACCTGCCCGAGCACACCCTGCGTCTCAAGCGCGGTGGCGGTGAGGGCGGTCACAACGGGCTGCGTTCGGTCTCCCAGGCCCTGGGGACACGCGACTACGCCCGCCTGCGGGTGGGGATCGGGCGCCCGCCGGGACGACAGGACGTGGCCGACTTCGTGCTCACCGACCTGCCGCCCCGGTCCCGGGCCCAGTGGGGCGTCACCCTGGAGCAGGCGGCCGACGCCGTCCAGGCCGTGGTGCTTAAGGGGTTTGAGCGGGCCCAGGCCGTCCTGCACGCCCCCTGACGTGCCGGGCGCAGGCGTCCAGGAACCGGACGTGGGTACTCCGGGAGAGGCTGGCCCCGTCAAGCCCGGGGAACCCCGGGCAAGGGCCGGACGTGGGCGCCCGGGAGAGGCGGACCGCCGGGCAACCGCCACGGGCGCTGTCCTGGTGACGGCGGCGAGTCGTCCAGGAGGGGCCGGGACGGGCAACCGCCACAGGCGCTGTCCGGCGGTCCGCGGCGAGTCGGAAAGGGCTGACGCCAGGCTAGGACATGAGCCCCGTCTCGTAGGCCACGACGACGGCCTGGACCCGGTCGCGCACCTCCAGCTTGGCCAGCACATTCCCCACGTGGGTCTTGACCGTCGTAGCGGAGACCACCAGGTGGGCGGCGATCTCCGCGTTGGACAGGCCCTGCGCCATGAGCACCAGGATCTCCCCCTCCCGGGGGGTCAGGGAGGCGATCCGGGGGTCCGGGGCGCTCTGGGCCCCGCCGTCGGAGGGGAGCTGCCCGGCGAACATCTCCAGCATGCGCCGGGTAATGCGCGGGGAGACCACGGCCTCACCGCCCGCCACCGTACGCACCGCCTCGGCGAGCTCGGCGGGGCGGGTGTCCTTGAGCAGGAACCCGCTGGCCCCCGCGCGCAGCCCGGCGAAGGCGTACTCGTCCAGGTCGAAGGTGGTCAGGATGAGGATCCGCGTGCCCGGGCACTGGGCGGTGATCGCCGCGGTGGCGTCGATCCCGTTCATGCCCGGCATGCGCACGTCCATGAGGATGACGTCGGGGCGCAGGGCGCGCGCCTGGGACAGGGCGGCGTGGCCGTCGGCGGCCTCACCCACCACCTCAATGCCCTCCTCGGCGTCGAGCACCATGCGGAAGCCCATGCGCATGAGGGCCTGGTCGTCGGCCAGGACCACGCGCACCGGCCTGCCGTCGGCCGGTGCCGTGGCGGCGTCGTGGGACTGGGTCAGTGGGGTATCTGCCACGAGGGGCTCCCTTCGTCGTTCTCTTCCCAGCGCAGCACCGCCCGGACCTGCCACCCGGTCCGGGTGGGTCCGGCCTGGACGGTCCCACCGTAGACGGCCGCCCGCTCCCGCATGCCGATCAGGCCCTTGCCGCTGCCGTGCACGGGGCGGCTTCCCGGGGCGGACAGGTTCTCCACCGTGAGCACGACCGTCCCCGTGTGCCGCTCCACACGTACGGTGACCCGGGGTGTGGTGGGGGCGTAGCGCAGGATGTTGGTGAGCGACTCCTGCGCGATCCGGTACAGCGTGAGCTGGAGCCCCTTGTCCCCTGGCAGGGCCCGGCCCTCCCAGGTGTAGTCCACGGGGACGCCCGCGACCTGGAACCGCCTAATGAGCACGGGCAGGTCCGACTGCTCCGGCGCGGGGGACAGGGGGGTGTCACCGGTGGAGGGGTCCACGTCGGTGGCCTGGGTACGTAGGTGGGCCACGGCCTGGCTGGGCTCGACCGGCGGCACCGTCCCGGGCGGGGCGAACTCCGGCAAGGGTACCGCCCGCGTCTCGGGCTCCCGGGGGGCCGGGTCGGGCAGGGGGCGGTCGAGCCCGAGGCCGCCCGACGCCGGGGTGGTGGGTCCGGCAGGGGCGCTGGCGGGGCCAGGACCGGGGCCGTCGTGGGCGCCGGTCGGGCTGAGCCCGCTCGGGGACCCGGTGGCCTCGCCCGCGGGAGCGGACGACGCGGCATTGAGCATGGTGGTGCCGATCGGGGTCCTGGTGGCCTCGCCCGTGGGCCCGGGCGTGCAGGGACCGGCCGGGGCGGGGGTGGTGCCGACGGCCTCGGCCGCCACGGGCCCGGGGAAGGTTCCGGCCGCCCCTGGATGTCCTGACGGCGCGGAGGTGGCGCCGGGGTCGTCACGCAGCACCCCCACCAGGCGGCGCGTGTCCGCCAGGGCGCTGCGGCCGGTCTCGGCCAGCATCCCCAGGGCCTCCTTGGCCATCTCCGGGTTGCGGTCAATGGTGGCGGCGACGCCGTCGGCCATGGTGATCATGACGGCCAGGGAGTGGGCGACGACGTCGTGCATCTCCCGGGCGATCCGGCTGCGCTCGTTGGCGGCCGCCAGGAGCGCCGTCTGCTCGCGCTCCAGCGAGGCGCGCGCGGAGCGGGCCTCCACCTCTGCCAGCCGCTGCCTCTGGGAGCGGGCGTTGAGCCCCACGAGCACGCCGATCATATTGACGAGTGCCAGCGCTATGAGGGTCATGGCGGATTCGAGGAACGTGTAGCGCTCCAGGACTATCTGGGGGACCTGGACCGCGAGCGTAGAGGCGACCCACGCCAGCCACGCCCACCGGGTCCTGACCCTCACGGTGAGGGTCCCCAGCATTAGCGGCACGCCTATGAGCAGGGTGAGCATGAGCATGCTCGAGACGTAGAGGAGCGCGCTCTTCTCCGGGTCCAGGACCAGCACTGTCAGGATCTCGGTGACGGGCATGACCAGGATGACTACTGCCCAGGTGGTCAGGGGGCGGATGCGCCGCAGCGCCAGAGCGGTCCCGGCGGTCGTCTGGGCCAGGGCGAGGAGGACCAGGCCGGGTACGCCAATGGCCTGGAACGCCAGGGGGTTCTGGGCCTGGAGGACGGTGGACAGTGAGCCGAGGAGGAACACGAAGAGGGCCAGGCCTGAGTCCGCCGCCCGGGGGTGGGAGCGCAGCCACCTGCCCACGGGGCCGGGGAGGACGGGGGCGGCGACCGGGGTCTCGAGGGCGGGGTCAGCGGGGGTCATCGGGACCAGTGTTTCACGTGCCGACGTCGTGGCGCAGGGCGGAGGGGGCCACGCTGCCGTGGGACCTGGTGGCGCGGCTCCCGGCCCCATAACACCGGGCTCCACGACGCCCTGCCTCACAGCACTGGGCCCCACGACACCCGGCCTCACGGCCCTCGGCGTCGTGGGGCCCGGCTGGTCCCCGGCTGGCGGACCCACCGGGACGGGGTACACAGGCGCGCGGTTGTCCGGGGCGTAGGCGTCCCCGGGGTGGCCGGGCGCCGGTGCGGAGGCTGCCATAAGGGCGGCACGCACGGCTCCCAGCGGTAGGACGTCCGGGGCCTGTCGCTGGGAGCCGGTCATGGTCACCTCCGGGGTCGGTGGGTCTTGTGCCAGCTGGTCCAGAGGTACATTGCCTCCGGGGCCAGCTGGCCAGCAGGGCGGCGGGGTGGCGGGGGCTCAGGCGTCCCGCTTGGAGAAGGTGATCCACCCCGCCAGCAGGGGCACGACGGCCCAGATCACGAAGGTGACTATGGCCATGGTGTGCGTGGGCGCGCCCTCGGAGTAGCGCCGGGCGATATTGAAGGGGTCGGCCAGCGCCGGGGACGTCACGAGAGGTGTGTGGTGGCTGAGGACCTCGGCCCAGTGCCACTGGCTGCCAGCGATCTGCAGCGGGATGTCAATGACGAACAGCAGGGTGAGCACCACGGTGGTGGCGCCCGCCGTGGAGCGCATAAGGAAGCCCAGTCCCAGGGCCATGAGCGAGATGGTGGCGAAGCCTAGGCCTGAGCCCCACACCAGGCCCCACACCCTGGCGTCGCCGAAGGACGGGGCCTTGTCTCCCATGAACGGGGCGGAGATCGCCCAGGTCAGGAGCACCGAGAGGACGCCGGCCAGGAAGCCCCAGACGGCGATGCTCAGGCTCTTGGCCCAGAACAGGCGCCAGCGGTGCGGCACGGCGGCCAGGGAGGAGCGGATCTGGCCCGAGGAGTACTCCCCGGTGACAATGAGGGCGCCCAGGACCGCCATGGCGATCTGACCGAAGGTGATGCCTGCCACCATAAGGGCGGGGGCCTGGTCAGCGAGCAGCTCCTTGCTGTCGGAGGAGGCGACGATGGACAGGCCTGCACCGATGAGGACCGCCAGGCCCACGGCGATGACGGAGGTGATCCAGGTGGAGGCCAGGGTGCGCAGCTTGACCCACTCGGCGGCGATGGCCCGGCCAAAGGTCTGGCGTCCGTTAATGCGGCCGGTCCGGGTGCCGGGTGCGACGGCGGTGCTCATAGTGTCTTCTCTTCTCACGTCGTGCGGTCAGTGGGTGGTGGGGGTGGTCCCGGCCGGGCGCCCGCGTCGGGCCTGGCCCGTGGGACCCGTGGCCCTGCCGGGGGCGGCGTGGCCGGGGTGGGTGTCGTGGCCCCCGGCGGGTCCTGAGGGGGCTCCGGTGGAGTACTCGACCTCCCCGTTGGTGAGCTCCAGGTAGGCCTGCTCCAGGGAGGCGTGGATAGTGGTCAGCTCGTGCAGGACGATCCCCGAGGCCGCCGCGATCTCGCCGATCCTGGCGGCGGGCGCCGTGCTGGTGGTCAGGACCCCCCGCTCGGGGGACTGGACCGCGATCCCGGCCCGGCTCAGGGCGGCGGCCAGCTCCGTGGCCTGCGGGGAGGCCACCCGCACCTGGTCCGAGGTGGCGCGGGAGATGACCTCGTCCACCGGGCCCTGGGTGATAATGCGACCGCGGCCGATGAGCACCAGGTGGTCGGCCGTCTGGGACATCTCGCTCATGAGGTGGCTGGAGATGAACACGGTGCGTCCCTCGGAGGCCAGGCGTCGGCAGGTCTCGCGCACCCAGATGACCCCCTCGGGGTCCAGGCCGTTGACGGGCTCGTCGAAGATGAGCACCTGGGGGTCGCCCAGGAGGGCGGCGGCTATGCCCAGGCGCTGGCCCATGCCCAGGCTGAACCCCTTGACCCTCTTCTTGGCCACGCCCGTCAGCCCGGTCAGCTCCAGGACCTGGCCCACCCGGGAGCGGGGGATGCCGTTGGAGACGGCGAGCTGGGTCAGGTGGGAACGGGCGGAGCGGGAGCCGTGCAGGCCCTTGGCGTCCAGGAGGGCGCCGACCTCGCACAGGGGGGCGGTCAGGTCGCGGTACCGCCTGCCGTTGACGGTGACGGTCCCCGAGGTGGGACGGTCCAGTCCCATAATGAGGCGCATGGTCGTGGACTTGCCCGCGCCGTTGGGGCCCAGGAAGCCGGTGACGGTCCCGGGTTCCACGGTGAAGGAGATGTGGTCCACGGCGGTCTTGTCGCCGTAACGCTTGGTCAGGTCATGGGCTTCAATCATGTGCGGTGCTGCTCTCATTGAGGTGGGTGCAGGTGGCGTCCTGGCAGGTCCTGAGGTCTTCACCTGGGGGTGCTCCCGGGCTGACGTCCCCAAGGCTAGGAGGCGGGGAAGGGGGCCATCATCGGAGTGCGGGATGAACCTGGCGGGGGCCTTCTGGGCCCCGTGGGGGAGGAGCCTCCTCCCACAGGAGGAGAGGGGCCGGGTATGAGGTCTTTCCCAGGAATGTGCGGCAGGATAGGGTTGTTGACCCCATGTGGACGGGGCACATCAGCCCCTGAGAGGACCGACACCAATGAGCAATCCCTTCTTCGACCGTAGCCCAGCCTTCAACAGCAAGGGGGGCGTCGGCACCACCCCCAACGGCTACCCCGCCATGCCCGGCTACCAGCCCGGTGCCCAGTACGGCCAGGCGCCCACTCAGGGCTACCCCGGCTACAGCCAGGCAACCACCCAGACCTACCCGGGTTACGGCCAGGCGCCCGCCCAGGGCTACCCCGGCTACGGCCAGGTGAGCCCGAACCAGGTCGCCGGCCTGGAGGCCCAGTACGCCGCGCCCAGCGCCACCAATGTCGACCGCGGGCGCATGACCTACGACGACGTCATTGTCCGTACCGCCGGGATGTTTGCCGTCATCCTGGGCACGGGGGCCCTGTCCTGGATGCTGGCCACCAACAGGGCCACCATGGGGGTCGGCTACCTGGTCATGATCCTGGGCTCCATCGGCGCCCTCGTCCTGGGACTGGTCAACTCCTTCAAGAAGGAGCCCAGCCCGGCCCTCATTATGGCCTACGCCGCCTGTGAGGGCGCCATGCTCGGGGCCTTCTCCGGCGTCATGAACTACCTCTACCCCGGTATTGTGATCCAGGCCATGGGGGCGACGGCGGCCACCTTCGTCGTCATGCTGTGCGCCTACAAGTTCGCGAACTTCCGGGTCTCGGCCCGGGTGGCCCGCATCCTGCTCATCGCCATGGGCGGCTACCTGCTCTTCAGCCTGGTCAACCTGGTCCTCATGGCCACCGGTGCCGTCACCGACCCGTGGGGCCTGCGCGGCAGCGTCACCATTATGGGCATCCCGCTGGGCGTCATTGTGGGCCTGGTCGTGGTGGTCATGGCGGCCGTGAGCCTGGCCATGGACTTTGAGGCCATCCAGCGCGGGGTCGAGGGCGGCCTGCCCACCCGCTACGCCTGGGCCGGTGCGTTCGGGCTCGTGGTCACCATTGTGTGGCTCTACGTGGAGTTCCTGCGCATCCTCGCCATTCTGCGCGACAACTGAGGCCCGCGCCTGCCTCGCACCGCGGTCCGCCCGGCTGGTAGCCGGGCGGACCGCTGTCTGTAGCGGCACGTCTGGGTGGCGCGGGTGGTGGCCCCTGCCGCGGGGCGGGTCGCGCTTAACGCGAGCGGCTGGACGGGCCGCCCCGAGACGGTGGCCTCTGCCGCGGGCCGTGCGCTGGTCCGCCTCGTCCTCGGAGCTGGGCGTCTCGGGGGAGGCTCTACGGGGAAGCTCTAGTCGATGGCCCGCCCTGTCCCCGAAAGCCAGTTCGCGCTGGGCCAAGGAGGACGGTGAGCTCGGCGTCGTCCCGTAGGCTCGCGGGCATGAGCAGTACCAGTATGCCCTCGGTTCAGGGCGCTAAGGGCACCAAGCCCGTTCTCACCTTCCCCGGCCCGCAGGCCCCTGAAGGCCTTCAGGTCCAGGTGCTCGACGCCGGGGACGGCCAGGTGGTCGAGGCCGGGGACACCGTCGTCACCCACTACCTGGGTCAGGTCTGGGACGGGCAGGTCTTTGACAACTCCTACGACCGCCACCAGCCGCTGGACTTCCAGGTCGGCGTCGGCATGGTGATCCGCGGCTGGGACGACGGCCTGGTGGGCCAGCGCGTGGGCTCGCGCCTGCTGCTGTCCATCCCCGCCGAGCTCGGCTACGGGGAGCGCGGCGTCCCGCAGGCCGGCATTAAGGGCGGGGACACCCTCGTCTTCGTCACCGAGATCCTCGGCGTCATGTGACCACCAGCCCCTGACAGACCGGGGCGGCCCGGCACCACTGTGGTGCCGGGCCGCCCCGGTTCGTTCGGGTAGGGCTGCAGAGGAAGGACCTCTTATGACCACTGTGCCAGGCCGCCCAGTTCGGGAGGCCGCCCAGTTCGGGAGGCCGCCCAGTTCGGGAGGCCGCCCGGTTCGGGAGGCCGCCTTGAGCGGGTGCCGCGGGGCGCCCTCAGTGCCCCGGTCGCGGCACCCCGCGGCTGGGCGCGCGGCCGGGCCTAGCCGACACTCCAGGGCCAGATGGGCCTGGGTGCTGCTGCTGGGCGCGCGGCCGGGCCCTGTGCCAGGGCGGGTCGGATAGGACGGCCCGCCCCGGGCCCGCTCGGCTACCCCCCTTAGGACCGGCGCATCCGCCTGAGCACCAGGAGGAGGCCCGTGGCCGTCAGCCCCAGTGCAATGCACAGCACACCGGCGATCTGTACGCCGGTCATGGCCAGGCCCTCTGAGTCCTGGGTGGAGGCTGCCTGGACGGGAGCGGGCTCATTGGGGGCGGGCTGGGCGGGAGCCGGGTCCGGCGCCTTGGGGTCGGGGTTCGGCGCCGGGTTGGGGGCCGGTGCCGGGTTGGGAGCAGGGTTGGGCTCGGGCTCGGGCTCGGGGTTGGGGGCCGGGTCCGGGGCTGGCGCGGTCTTGGTGGTGATACGGAAGGACGGCGACTGGATCGGTGTGCCGTCCACGACGACGTCCGGGGTGTGCGTGGCCTCGGCTCCGTAGCTGTCGGGGGCCGTGTAGGTCACGTCGAAGCTGGCCTTCCACACCCCGTCCTCCACGGTCCCGGTGACCGTCTGGCCGTCGACGGTGACCGTGGGCGGGGTGGCGGGCGCCTGCGCGGCCGGAGGGGCGGGCGGCGTCTGGGAGCCCAGCTTCCAGGCGGACAGGACCTCCCCGCCGAAGTTCCCCCGGCGGTAGGCCGTGAGCCTGGTGCCGGAGTTAGGGACCGTGCAGGTCACGGTGGTCTCCTGACCCGGGTCCAGCTTCTGCTCCTCGGGTTCGCAGGTGCCGCCGGTCAGCTCCTGGCTGGCGTCGTCAGTAATGTGGAAGCGCATGTCCGCGGGGTTGGCGAACACGCCCGAGCCGTTCCTGACCAGGAACGAGACGGAGCGCTGCGAGCCCGCGGCCTGTGAGGGGATCTCAATGCCGTAGCTCCGGGTGACCTCGGCGCCCGGGTCCACGTCCAGGGCGTCGGCCGGGGAGTCCAGCAGGCTGACGCGGGGGCTGCCCCAGGTCGTGGCGGGGGCGGGCTGGGTGTCGGCGTAGGCGGCCGTGAGGCTGCCGAAGTGGCCGGGGTCGGAGCACATGAAGCCGTCGGCGCACTCCAGGGTCGGCTGGTCGGCGGCGGCGGTGGGGGCCAGCAGGACGCTTCCTGCCACCATGACGGCTGCGGCCGTGGCCGCTGTGAGTGGACGACGTCGCATGGGAGAGGCTCTCGTTTCAGGGCGCGGAGAACAGGATGGAGTTGAGGGAAGCCTAACGAAGGCGTGGTCTCCAGGAGAGCACCCGAGGTCATGGTATGTCTCACGTCACCGCGACACCGCGGACACCTGGACGCGGGCCACCCAGTCGAGCAGGGCCCAAGGCCCCGCCCCTTCCGTGAGAACGGTACTTATTCGTCGCGAGAACGGTACTTATTGCTCGCGAGAACGGTACTTATTGCTCGCGAGAACGGTACTTGTTGCTCGTGAGAACGGTACTTATTCGTCGTGAGAACGGGGGTGCCCTGGCGGCCTGGCTGCCGACGCCCCTGCCGTGGGGTTACCTGCCGCCAGGACGGGGAGGTGATGGCCGCCGTCCGTACCATGGTGTCCTGAGTCACTCCTTCTCATGTGAGGACGGGGGGCGATGTTGCCAGTCTGAGCGCCGACCGAAGGCAGACCCCCGGACGGGGAGGCGGCCGTGCACGTGGGCACGCCTCTCACTGCCCTGGCCTCCCGCGAGGGCAGGGAGGCGGCCGCCGGGTCGAGGTAGTCCCACAGGAGCAGCAGGGCCTCTGCCGCGAGGACAGGGAAGTGGTTCACAGGGCTGGTCGTTGCGGCCTCCGAGTTGCACTGGTTCTCGCAGACTGCACGAGTTCTCGCAGACTGCGCTGGTTCCTGTAGGGGCTGCCCCGGGGGTCTGCGGGATTGTACGGGTATTTCGGGGTCGGGCAGAGGGCAGGATCAATAACCTGTGAGATCTGTAAGAACTCGCGCAACCTGGAAACCGTGCCACGGTCACCCCGGCCCCCGCAGCCAGCTCCTGCCCTGCTCGCGCCGTACCTGGTGAGGTCGGGTCGAGGGTGGTTCTCCTGGCGGGGAGAACCTGTGCGGCGTCTAGGGGAACATTTTGTGCACAGGGTAACCGATTGCGCAGAAAGTAACGAATCCAGGTCACTTTCTGTGCAAAATGTTACCCTGTGCACAAAATGTCCCGCTTCGCACAAAATGTCTCCGCATGTCGCTCTCGCCAGCGCGCCCAGGAGCCTCGAGACCCGCAGACAGGCTCTACCCTGCCCGTGCTAAAGGGGTTGGAGCGGCGCTGGACGTTCCCTGACCTGCGCAGGAGTGCGATGGCACTCGACGGCTTGTGCCCTTAATCAACCTAGCAGATTCGGGGCGCTCCCTGGCCCGAGGGCGGAGGGCCTACCTATGAGTGGTGGGAGAGTCCTAATGCACCTAGTGGCGCGGTGGCCGCCGGCCCGGTGGCGGAAGGCGCACAGCGGCCGCCCGGGGAGGGTGACGCAAGACGTACGTCACGCAATTGCCCCTCCTGGCCGCCCGGACACGTCAGCGGGACGCACGGTGCGACGCCAAGGTGCTGCGTCTCACCCCTGTCGCCTCGTCCTTTTCTTGCGTAGTCGCCAGCTCGCGGGCTGATCCCCTGTGCCAGCGGCCCACCCGCTACGAGGCAGGCTGCGCGCAACCGGGTCAGGTGCCTGGAAAACGGCGTGATACCGCCGTTTGACGCCCCTAGGTCCCGGCGTGGGACCAGGGGCGGCGCACTGTCCGCCGTGGTGCGGGGGCGTCGCGGTCGGGTAGGAGCGCGGGGCGGGGGGCGTCGCGGTCAGGGGGTCGGGCGGCCTGCCCACGGGCCCGGGAACAGGCGCGGGTGCTGCGCGGTTGCCTCCTCGAGCCTCGGTGGCACCTGTGGCGCGTCGCGGCCACGTGCCGCAGACTACGCTGGGGACGACACGGCGTCGTGAAGCGTCGGCCCCGGTCGGCTCCTGCGACGCCGTTCCCGTCAGACACGTCCGCAAAGGATCGCCACATGCCGCAGTACCGCAGCGCCACCTCCACCCACGGCCGCAATATGGCGGGCGCCCGCGCCCTGTGGCGCGCCACCGGCGTGAAGGACTCCGACTTCGGCAAGCCCATTATCGCCATTGCCAACTCCTTCACCCAGTTCGTCCCCGGGCACGTGGGCCTGCGCGACGTCGGCCGCCTCGTGGCCAAGGAGATTGAGGCCGCCGGGGGCCTGGCCAAGGAGTTCAACACGATCGCCGTCGACGACGGTATCGCCATGGGCCACGACGGCATGCTCTACTCCCTGCCGTCCCGCGACCTCATTGCCGACTCCGTGGAGTACATGGTCTCCGCGCACTGCGCCGACGCCCTGGTGTGCATCTCCAACTGCGACAAGATCACCCCGGGCATGCTCATGGCGGCCATGCGCCTGAACATCCCCGCGATCTTTATCTCCGGCGGGCCCATGGAGTCGGGCAAGATGGTGGCCGCCGACGGTACCACCCGCAAGCTCGACCTCATTGACGCCATGATGGACGCCGCCGACCCCACCGTGGACGACCAGACCATTAGCGCCATTGAGCGCCTGGCCTGCCCCACCTGCGGCTCCTGCTCCGGGATGTTCACCGCCAACTCCATGAACTGCCTCACCGAGGCCCTGGGCCTGGCGCTGCCCATGAACGGCACCCTGCTGGCCACCCACGCCGACCGCGGTGAGCTGTTCAGGCGGGCCGGCCGCCAGGTCGTGGAGATCACCCGGGCCTACTACGAGGGCGGGGACGTCTCCGTCCTGCCCCGTTCCATCGCCACCAAGGCGGCCTTCGAGAACGCCATGAGCCTGGACATCGCCATGGGCGGGTCCACCAACACCGTCCTGCACCTGCTGGCCGCCGCCCAGGAGGCCGAGGTCGACTTCCACATGGCCGACATCGACCGTCTCTCACGACGGGTGCCCCACCTGGCCAAGGTGGCGCCGTCGACGAACCTGTACCACATTGAGGACGTCCACCGTGCCGGCGGCATTATGGGGATCCTGGGCGAGCTGGACCGCGGCGGCCTGCTGGACACCTCCACCACCAACGTGCTGCGCTCCACCCTGGGCGAGGTCCTGGCCGCCTACGACGTCGCGCGCCCCGGCCCCGACGGCGTCCCCGGCTCGGGCGTCGCCGACTCCGTGCGCACCGGCTACCTGGCCGCCCCGGCCGGGGTGCGCACCACCGAGATGTTCTCCCAGGCCTCCCGCTGGGAGTCCCTGGACACCGACCGCGCAGGCGGCTGCATCCGCGACATTGAGCACGCCTACTCCGCCGACGGCGGCCTGGCGGTCCTCTTTGGCAACATCGCGGAGAAGGGGTGCATTGTCAAGACCGCCGGGGTGGACGAGTCCATCCTGACCTTCTCCGGGCCCGCCGTCGTCTTTGAGTCCCAGGAGGACGCCGTGGCCGGGATCCTCGGCCGGAAGGTGGCGTCCGGCGACGTCGTGGTCATTAGCCACGAGGGGCCGCGCGGCGGGCCGGGCATGCAGGAGATGCTCTACCCGACCACCTACATTAAGTCCATGCACCTGGGCAAGGAGTGCGCGCTGCTGACCGACGGCCGCTTCTCCGGGGGCACCTCGGGGCTGAGCATCGGGCACGTGTCCCCGGAGGCGGCGGCCGGGGGCCTGATCGGCCTGGTGCGCAGCGGCGACGTCATTGACATTGACATCCCCGCCCGCTCCATCTCCGTGCGGCTGGACGAGGCGGAGATAGAGCGACGGCGCCGGGAGGAGGAGGCCCGCGGCGAGGCCGCCTGGAGGCCGCACACCGCGCGCCCCCGCAAGGTCTCCGCCGCCCTGCGCGCCTACGCCATGCTGGCCACCAGCGCCGACCTGGGGGCAGTACGCAGCCGCGAGCTCCTGGGGCTGTAAGGACCGCCCGCACCCGGGTGCCTGGGGTGGCGCGCTGGCGCCCCTGCCAGGACGCCCCTACCCCAGGCCCCGGGGCCCGCAGCTAATACGGGCCCCGGGGGAGCGTCGCTCAGTCGCCGATACGCAGCCTGGTCTTGAGCGAGGCCAGGCGCTCGTCGAGCTTCTCCTTGCGCTCGGAGCGCTTCTGCTCGCGCACCACCCGCCGGGCCTCGGCCTGGGCCGCCTCCGCGGCGGCGCTGGCGGCCTCTAGCTCGGCCACGACCTCGGTAACCGGGCGGCGGTAGACGGTGCCGCCCAGGGCGGACACCTGCCCGTCCACGACCTCGGTGGCGTACTCGGTGACCTGGGCCAGCAGCGCGGTCTGGCCCGGGGGCACGGCCTGGCCGAACTCGGTGAGGACGTCCGCGCTGCGCTCGGCGCGGTCGATGTCCAGCAGGCCGCCGACCAGCGCGCCCGCGCCCCAGCCCATGAGCATCCCCAGGGGGCCGCCCAGGACGCCGATGAGCATGCCGACCAGCCCGCCGGTGGCGGTCCCGGCGGCGCCGGTAGCGTCCTCCTGCTCGGGGACGGACAGGTGCCCGTCCGGGGCGCGCCTGACGACGGCGGCGCTCACGAGGTCCAGGCGGCCCGCGTCGGAGGCCTGGCGCAGCTCGCTGAGCGCCTGGTACGCCTTGGACTCCTCGGGGAAGGTGACGGCGATGACGTTGGTGTCTGCCATAATGAGGCTCCTTGCCTGTTGGTTGTCCGCTGACTGGCTGTCCGCCGGCAGCCTGCCAAGAGGCTGCCGGCGGCCCGTCTGTCGGCCGCGTCGGCTCCAGGTCCTCGACGTGGGTCGGGGCCCTGGAGCTCGTCCGTGATCCGACCGATACCTGACCGTAGGCATCGGGGCTGGTGACGAGGTCGGTTCTTCCTGTGTGCCGTCTGGGTAACTGGCGCCGGGTGGTGCTGGTACCGGGGTCCCTCAGGCGGGCCGGGCGGGCGCTGGTCTTGGCGCGGGCGGGTGCTGGCCTTGACGCGGGCGGGCCTGGTGGGTACAGGCCTGGGCGTCAGGCAGGTACCGGGCGGGCGCCGGCCTCAATGCCAGGCGCCGGCCTCGGCGTCGGGTGGTCTGCGACTACCCTGGGCACCGTGAACACGCTTGAAGGCAATCCGACCGCCTGGGACAGTGCCCGCTACCTGCGGGAGGTGCTGCGCGCCCCCGTCTACGAGGTGGCCGAGCACACCCCCCTCCAGCCCATGCCCGCCCTCTCCGAGCGCCTGGGCTGCACCGTCCAGGTCAAGCGTGAGGACCTCCAGGCCGTCCACTCCTTCAAGATCCGCGGCGCCTACAACGCCATGTGCGCCCTGGACGAGCAGGCGCGCGCCCGCGGCGTGGTCACCGCGTCGGCCGGCAACCACGCCCAGGGGGTGGCCTGCTCCGCCTCCCGCCTGGGGGTGAGCGCCCTCATTGTCATGCCCACCGTCACCCCGCGCATTAAGGTCGACGCCGTCCGGGCGCTGGGGGGCGAGGTCCTCCTGCACGGGGAGAACTTCGACGCCGCCAAGGCCGAGGCCCTGCGCCTGAGCCAGGACGAGGGACGCACCTTTATCGCCCCCTTCGACGACCCGCGGGTCATCGCCGGCCAGGGCACGATCGGCCTGGAGCTCATCCAGCAGGACGCCCGCCTGGACCGTGTCTTCGTGCCGGTGGGCGGCGGTGGCCTGGCCGCCGGCATCGCCGTCCTGGTCAAGCAGCTCATGCCCGGGCTCCAGGTCATCGGGGTCGAGCACGAGGAGTCGGCCTGCCTGGCCGCCGCGATCACCGCCGGCGGGCCGGTGACCCTGTCCCACGTGGGGCTCTTTGCCGAGGGCGTGGCCGTACGCCGTATCGGGGACGAGACCTACCGCCTGTGCAGCGAGCTGCTCGACGACGTCGTCACCGTCTCCTCCGACGAGGTCTCCGCGGCCGTCAAGGACATCTTCGAGGACGTGCGCGCCATCTCCGAGCCCTCCGGCGCCCTGGCCCTGGCCGGTCTCAAGCGCTACGTGGCCGAGCAGGAGGTCAGCGGGGAGCGCCTGGCCTGCGTCCTGTCCGGGGCGAACCTCAACTTCCACCAGCTGCGCTACATCTCCGAGCGCTCCGAGGTCGGTGAGCAGCGTGAGGCGGTCCTGGGCGTGACCATCCCCGAGCGCCAGGGGGAGTTCCTGCGCTTTGTCTCGGTCCTGGGCGGGCGCGCGGTGACCGAGTTCAGCTACCGGGTGGCGCGGCAGGACCCCATGGAGGACGCCCGGATCTTCGTGGGCGTGGGGCTGACCCGGGGGCGTGAGGAGCGTGCCGAGATCGTGCACGACCTGCGTCAGGCGGGCTACGACGTCGTCGACCTCACCGACGACGAGCTGGCCAAGGTGCACGTGCGCTCCCTGGCGGGCGGGCGGGCCCCCGAGGGGCTGAGCGAGAGGCTCTTCTCCTTCGAGTTCCCCGAGTCCCCCGGGGCGCTCATGAACTTCCTGGAGAACCTGGGGACCCGCTGGAACGTCACCCTCTTCCACTACCGGACCGACGGCGCCGACTACGGGCGCATCCTCACCGCCTTCCAGACCGGCTCCAGCGAGCGTGAGGCTACTGACCTGCGTCGTCACATGGACCGCCTGGGCTACGTCTACCGGGAGGAGACGGACAACCCGGCGGCCCGGTTCTTCCTGGGCAGCTGAGGTTCTTCCTGGGGCAGCTGAGGCGGCCGCAGGACTTGCCGCTGTAGGACCATGGTCCTTAGAGTGGTGGGTGAACCACCGACCGCAAGGAGAGACCATGGTCCGTTTCGCCGTCATCCTCGGCTCTGTCCGTCCCGCCTCCGTCGGCGCCCCCGTGGCCCAGTGGGTCGCGCGCAAGGCCTCCACCGTCGAGGGGGTCCAGGCCGACGTCATTACCCTGGCCGAGCTGGGCCTGCCCTTCTTCGCCGAGCCCGTGCCCCCGTCCCTGGCCGCCCCCACCGACCCCGCCGGGGCGGCCTGGAACGAGCGGCTGGCCGCCTACGACGGCGTTGTCATTGTGACCCCCGAGTACGACCACTCCATCCCCGGGGTCCTGAAGAACGCCATTGACTTCCTGCGCCCGGGGGTGCTCGCCTACAAGCCGGTGGGCCTGGTGGGCTACTCCTACTACAACGGCATCCGCCCCCTGGAGCACCTGCGGGACATCCTGAGCGGGTTCGACGTCTCCTTCGTGAACCCCGAGGTGCTGCTCTCCCTGCGGGCCGACTTCACCGAGGGCGCCTTCACCCCTGCCGCCTACCACGAGGACGAGGTGCCCGCCATGGTGCGGGCCATGGTGGCCCGCTCCCAGGCCCTGGCCCCCCTGCGCTAAGCGGGGCCGGGTCTGCCCGCCCGGCCCTCTCCCGCCCGCCCGCCCACCCTCCTTCCGTGAGAACGGTACTTATTCGTCGTGAGAACGGTACTTATTTGCCGTGAGAACGGTACTTATTGCTCGTGAGAACGGGAGGTACGCTCGGGGCCTTGCCTCGTCTGGCTGGTATGGGTGCTCTGGGTGTGAGCGCTGGTGGGGCCTGAGCGGGGAGGGCGCCTTGTGCGTGCGGGCACCCTGTTGACGGGTGCGCCCCTGTCCGGACCTCCTTCGGGTGCCTCTCTGGTATTCTACTGGACCCCCGCTACGGGCATCGGCCTCGGGTGTCTGCTGGCCGCGGGACGAGGACGTTCGGAGCATCTCCTGGCACAAATCCAGACAGGTTATGCGATCACTTAGGTGGTCTACCGGTCGTGTGCTGCCCTGGATCCCTGTGCGTGGCGCAATCTGAGGCTCAGAACAGAAGACGCCCTCGGCTGTTCCAGGTCCCAAACCTATGACCTGCGTGGACATTGAGTGTACAGAGTTGTGCTCAGGGTGGGTCCGGTCCTGAGTCTCAGATTGCACCAAACAGGCACCTGGCACCCACTGGTCGTGCCTAAGCCGTCGGTGGCCTGATCGCCGTGGGAACATGTGCGGAGGCGGTGGGTGAGTTGCACGTCCCTGAGCTGCTCGCCGTGAGAGCGAGGGCCATATAGCGGTGCGGGCTCCGGAGGGGTGAACGTACAACCCCACGAACCTGCCCTGTGAGCACCACCATGGCTCACCACCATGATCCGCAGGAGCCGCCAGGTCTCACGCGGAGGCACGCCCTCCGTTCTCGCGAGCAATAAGTACCGTTCTCACGGCAAATAAGTACCGTTCTCGCGAGGAACAAGTACCGTTCTCACGGCGAATAAGTACCGTTCTCACGAGCAATAAGTACCGTTCTCGCGGAAGGAGGGCGGGCAGGGAGGGGCGAAGGGGCGGGCGGTGGCTGTCTACCGCGCTGAGCGGCCGACGTCCTCCGGCGTTGACGGTGTCGGCACCCGCGGCGAGGTCTCCAGCTCCAGCGCCCGGTAGCGGTTCATGGCCGCCGCCACGTCCACGGCGCGGGGCCTGACCAGGAAGGCAGGGCGCTCACCGACGTCGCCCAGCGCGTCCAGGCCCTCGTCGTCCAGGAGCGCGTCCAGGTCCTCCAGGCACTGCGCCAGGGTGGCGTGCGCGTCAAAGCGCTGCTCCAGCAGGGCCCTCAGGGCGTAGGCGGCGGCCTGGGCCTGGCCGGGGTCCACGAGCCCGGCGACGTCACGGACGTCAATCTCCTCCCGGTCCAGGGTCAGGACCTCCGTCCCCCGGGCCCGGGTACGCACCGGACCGCGCCGTGTCCGGGCCGGGGCGGGCCGCGGCACCCGGCCCACGGGCCACGGGAACCCGGGCAGGGCGGTCACCTCACGCGGCTGGTCGGCGACGACGTGGCCCGCCTCCTGGGTCGCGTCACGCAGGTGGTAGGCGTCCATGAGCAGCACCCGGTCGGCCACGTCCAGGTAGTCCCCGCTGCCGCCCATGACCATGACCGTGGAGACCCCGGCCTCGGCCAGCGCCCCGACCCGGTCCACGAAGGGCGTGATGGGCTCGCGCTCGGCCGCCACCAGGGAGCGCATGCGCCGGTCCCGGATGAGCAGGTTCGTGGCGGAGGTGTCCTCGTCCAGGAGCAGCGCCGTGGCCCCGGCCTCCACCGCCTCGATCATGGAGGCGGCCTGCGAGGTCGAGCCCGAGGCGTTCCCGGTGGAGAAGGACTCCGTGTCCTGTCCGCCGGGCAGGTGGGAGATAAAGGCGCTCAGGTCCACCCCCGTGATGGCGCGCCCGTCCGCGGCCCGGACCTTGACGGCGTCGGGCAGGGTGGCCACGAGCTCACGCCCGTCCCCGGGCACGTGCGGGTAGACGCCCCGCTCGATGGCGCTCAGCAGGGTGGACTTGCCGTGGTAGCCGCCACCGACGATGACGGTGACACCCGCCCCCAGGGCCGTTCCCCGCACCGTGCCCGCGTGGGGCAGCTGGACGGTGGCGGCCAGGGAGTCGGGGGCCTGGAGCGGCAGGGCTCCGGTGCGCAACGGCTCGTCCGACACCCCGGAGCGGCGCGGCAGGAGGGAGCCGTCGGCCAGGAAGGACACCCAGCCGCTGGCCTCCACGGCCCGGGTCAGTGCCCGGTGGTCCTCCAGGGCCGCCACGTGCTCCAGGAGGCGGCGCGCCCGCTCCCCGGTGAGGTCGAGGATCCGCTCCACGGCCCGGGGCAGGTCCCAGGAGACGATCCGGGAGGCCTCCCGTCCGCGGATGGAGCGCCCCTGGGCGGGCAGCGCCATGCGGGCGCGGATCTCAATGGTCTCGGCTGCGGGCTCACCCGGCCCGTCGGCGGTGTCGGGCCGGGGGCCGACGCCGGAGTGGGGACCACCGGGCTGCGACGTCGCGGTGGCGTGCGGGCCCGCGCCACCTGGGCCCCTGCCGTCCTGGGAGCCGGTGCCGGGGTCCGTGGGCGTGACGGCCGCCCCCCGGGGGTCCAGGAACACCACGCTGGAGCGTTCCAGGATCTCCTGCCCCGGGGAGGCGATGGACAGGGCCGTGCCCCGGAAGGCCGCGTAGAGCTCGCGGGTGAGGAAGTCCGCCACGGCCAGGCGCCGGTCTCCGGTCCCCAGGAGCCCCTCGTCGGCCAGGACCTTGGTCCCGGGCAGGTCCACGGGCATGGTGACGCGGATGCGCGTGGGCGGGGCGTAGGGGTCGGGCTGGACGTGGTCAATGTGGAGGGTCCAGCCCTCCGGGGCGGTATAGCGTCCCACCACCGCCTTGTAGGCGGCGTAGGAGCGCCCGTTGAGGGCCTGGAGGTGGCTCACCAGGTCGGCCAGGGCCCCCTCGCGCGGCTCGTCCACGTAGACCCGGCGGGAGCGGTCCTGGGCGCTGTGACCGGTGCGGCCGCCGCCCCGGCGCTCGTACCCTTCGCCCCGGCGGCCGTGGCCGCCCTGGCGACCGTAGCCCTCGCCCCGGCGGCCGTAACCGCCCTGACCACCCCGGGCCCCGTCGTCGTGCCTGTCCTGACTCATGCGTCCATCCTGGCACAGGACCGTGTGCCCCACCCAGGTCGCGTGTGGCGTGGGGGCGTCGGTCCGTTGCTCAGGTGTCAATGTGGGTGCCCCACCCAGGTCGCGTGTGGCGTGGGGCCGGGTGTGGCCTGGGGCCGGGGCGCGCCTCACCGATGCGGTACGCGGCAGCCTCGGTGGTGGGCAGGCCTGACCCGGTTGGTGCGCTCACCGCGGGCGCAGGCGTGGGCGCTGACCTTGTCCGCGGGGCCAGCCAGGTGTGCCGGTGGGCCGCGCCACCCCCGCGCGGCAGCCCCGTGAGCGCCACCCCCGCGAGCGGCAGCCCCCGCGCAGCACCTCCCGCGAGCACCACCCCCCACGCGCGGCAGCCCGCGTCCCGCCGGAGGCCGCGAGCGGCACCACTCCCGCGCCACCCGCGCGCGGCAGCCCGCGTCCTACCGGCGTCCGCCGACCGTCCACAGCCCCCGGAAAGGTGGCTCAGGTACGCGCCCGGGCGCGGCGTCGGGCGTAGGCGGAGCGGATGCGCCGCTGGGCGGGTATCTCCACGCCCCGGTGCAGCGCCTCGGCGCAGATCCAGGAGACCACGCACACCGCTGCCAGCAGGCCCAGTCGTAGCGGGATCCCCAGCTTCGTGCCGGGCAGGTATGTGTCCATGAGGTCGTTCGTGACCGCGATGACCATGTAGTGGACCAGGTACAGGGCGAAGGAGACCCGGCCGGCGTGCTCCAGGAGGGGGGAGGCCAGGAGCCCCGGCCTGCCCCGGACGTCGGCCAGGGCCGAGGAGACCACCAGGGCGCAGATAGCCGGCAGCGAGATGAACGACGCCGCCATCTTCATGGTGACCCCGGCGTTGCGCACCACCATGGCCAGCGCGTAGGAGGCGACGCAGGCGAGTACGCACACCTGTACCGGGGGGACGTACCTCCGCAGGTGGCCGCGGCAGAAGAGCTCGGCCAGCACGACGCCGATCACGAACTCCGAGGAGCGGGCCAGCGGCATGAAGTAGGGCCACTCCGCGTAGCCCATGAGGGTGACCGCCCGCCCCAGCGCCATGGTAATGACCAGCCAGGTCACGGCCACGACCACGAGGGTACGTGGTGAGCGACGGCGTAGCGTGGTAATGAGCCACGGCGCCAGGAAGTAGAAGAACGCCTCCGCCGACAGGGACCAGGAGACCGCGTTGAGGGACACGGCGATCCTCTCGTAGGGAGCCCATGCCTGCAGCAGAAAGGCGTCGAGGGGGATGAGCCACCAGTAGGTTATCGGCATAATGAAGAGGGAGACGACCAGCGTCACAATATGCGAGGGGTAGATCCGGGCGAAGCGGTTGAGCCAGAACCTCCTGGGCTCAACGCGCTCACCGGGACTGGCCCAGGTCAGGACGAACCCCGACAGGACAAAGAAGAACGCGACACCCATGTGGGCCAGGTCAAACAGGCGCCCGCCCGGGACGATGTGGATGAGCCTGGCGTGGAAGACGAGGATGAGGGCGGCCGCGAAGAAGCGCAGGGACGTCAGCCTGGGCAGGTTGCCGCCCACTGTTCTGGGTGAGGTCATGTGCGGGACTATACGTGCCGCCCCGGTCCGCGCCGGGACCTGTCGCCGGGGCTGTCTGCAGTCGCCGGACGAGTCCCTAACCTGGTGCCTATGAGCACAATGTCTTCCTATCTTACCGGTCTGGGTACCGGCCTGGGCCTTATCGTGGCGATCGGTGCCCAGAACGCGTGGGTGCTCCGTCAGGGGCTGCGTCGGGAGCACGTCGGCGTGGTGGTGGCGGTCTGCGTGGTCGGGGACGTGGGCCTGATCGCCGCCGGGACCGTGGGGATCGGTGTCATTAGCTCCTTGCCCTGGGTCCTGAGTGCCCTGCGCTGGGGCGGGGTCGTCTACCTCCTGGCCTTCGCCTTGCGGTCCTTCCGCTCGGCCCTGCGCCCCCGGGCCCTGGAGGGGGAGGGGAGTGCCGGGCCGGGCCGGGGGGCCGTGGCCCTGACGACCCTGGGGCTGACCTTCCTCAACCCCCACGTCTACCTCGACACGGTTGTCATGCTCGGGGGCGTCGTCAACCAGTTCGGGGACTCCCGCTGGGTGGCGGCGGCTGGGGCCATGACGGGCTCCGTCCTGTGGTTCACCAGCCTGGGGCTGGGGGCCCGGACCCTGTCCGGCCCCCTGGCCAGGCCCCGGACCTGGCAGGTCGTCGACGTCCTGGTCGGACTGGTCATGGTGGGAGTCGCCATTGGCCTCGCCCGGGGGGCCTGAGCCGGGTTCAGCGAGTCGGCGGCCCCGGGTTCAGGCTGGCGGCCCCGGCGGCAGGACCTCCACCTGGGCGGGCAGGTTGGCCACGCCTACCGGGCAGGTGACCCCGTTGGGGCCGTGGTTGCAGTAGCCGCCGGGGTTCTTGTGCAGGTAGCCCTGGTGGTAGCCCTCAGCCAGGTAGAAGGGGCCGCCGAAGTCCGAGTACAGGCCCGCGGCACCCTCCACGGTGGTCACGCAGGTGCCCAGCCCCAGGCGGGTGAGCTCGCCCTGGAACGCCTCGCGGGTGGCCAGGGCGGCGGCGTACTGGTCGGGCGTGGTCGTCCACACCGCCGAGCGGTACTGGGTGCCGACGTCGTTGCCGTGGCGGTTGAGGTGGGTGGAGTCGTGGTTCTCCCAGAAGGTCCGCAGCAGGGACTGGCCGCCCGGTCCGCAGACGGTGGGGTCGTAGGCCACCCGCACGGTCTCGGCGTGACCGGTGGCCCCGGTGCACACCTCCTGGTATGTGGGGTTGGGCGTGGTGCCGCCCATGTAGCCGACGGCGGTGGACACCACCCCGTCCTGGCGCCACAGGATGCGCTCCATGCCCCAGAAGCAGCCGCCCGCCAGGTAGATGACCTCGGTGCCCTGCGGCCAGGGGCCGTCCAGGGGCGTGCCCAGGACCACGTGGTCACCGGGGACGGGCAGGAGCGGGGACTGCCGGCCCGGCAGGACCGTGCTGCGTGCCGGAGGGGCAGGGCTGGTGGGAGCGGCGTCCGCGGGGTGAGTGGCCTGGGCGCGGCCCGCGCCGCCGTCGGCGTGAGCGGGGCCGGCGTGAGCGGGGGAGGCGCTGCTCGTGGGGCCGGACGGGCGGCGGGCGCTCACAGTGCCGTGACCTCGAGGATCTTGGCGGTGATCTCGCGCCCGCTGGGGGCGTCGTAGGTCACGGTCTCACCGGCCCGGTGGCCCATGAGGGCCTTGCCCAGGGGGGCGTCGGGGGAGAAGACCATGACGCCCTCGGGGACGTCGGCGGTGATCTCCTGGCCGCCCAGGACGAAGCGCTGCTCCTTCCCGGCCACGTCGGCGGTGACGACGGTGCCGGGCGAGACGGTGCCGTCGGAGGCCGCCTCGCCGATCTGCGCCGTCTCCAGGAGGTGGACCAGGGTCGCGATGCGGGCCTCGTTGAGGGCGGCCTCCTCGCGGGCGGCGTGGTAGCCGGCGTTCTCGCGGAGGTCACCTTCCTGCCGGGCCGCCTCGACGCGCTGGGTGATCTCCTTGCGGTCGACCTCCCTGCGGCGTACGAGCTCCTCGGTGAGTCGTTCGTAGGCCTCCTGAGTGAGCCAGGTGCTCTGCTCCTCAGCCATGGTTCCTCCTGCGTGTGGTCGGTGGCTCGCCCTGGTACCCGGCACCCGCTCGTAGCCGGACGAGTCGGTGAGGGATGAGGCGGGGACGGGTGGACGGCTGCGGGTACCTGCCCGTAGCCGGACGAGCCGGGTGATGGGCGGGCAGTCTACCGCGCCCCGTAGGCGTGAGAACAGATCTGTGGCGTGTGAGGTCGGGGGCGCAGGCCGACGGCGCCCGTGCCAGGGGCGGGGGCGCGTGCGGGGTGGTTCCCTGGCCGGGTGCTCCTGGCTGATGATGACGATGACGAACAAAGCTGGTGTCTTAATGCACCTAGCGGTGCGGGGTGCTCCCTGACTACGAGGTTCAAGCTCGTTTGGTCTGTCCAGGGACGGTCTTAATGCACCTAGCGGTGCGGGGTGCTCCCTGACGTGACCATAACTGTCGCCTGCCTTGGGCTGTCAGCGTCTTAATGCACCTAGCGGTGCGGGATGCTCCCTGACTACCTTTACGAGTATAGGTATGGAGAGAACGAGAGTCTTAATGCACCTAGCGGTGCGGGGTGCTCCCTGACTGTCGTCACGAAGGGCGGCTGGCCCGCCATGTGGGAGTCTTAATGCACCTAGCGGTGCGGGGTGCTCCCTGACTCGCCGTTATCTGTATCGCCGGCGCTGCTGGCGTTCAGTCTTAATGCACCTAGCGGTGCGGGGTGCTCCCTGACTCGCCGTTATCTGTATCGCCGGCGCTGCTGGCGTTCAGTCTTAATGCACCTAGCGGTGCGGGGTGCTCCCTGACGGAGCGAGCCTGATGAGTGCCATTGAACGGTTCCCTGTCTTAATGCACCTAGCGGTGCGGGGTGCTCCCTGACCCCTGCCTCTGGGAGCCGCGTGATTGCAACGTTTCCAGGGGCTGGATCGCCACCGGCCCTGTGGGGCCCTTCCGGCAGGTGGCTGGAGCACCCCATTTCTACCACCTTTCGTTGGTATGACGCCACTCGCCACCGACGGCCCCAGAGGCGGATCCGGCGCCGGCTTTGGACGAGACCATGCGGAAAAGTGGCAGTCAGACGGGGTGTCCCGCACCACATTGATGGTGACCAACGTCACAAGTTCGGCCAGCCTCAAGCGTGGTTCTCAACCCCGCGGGCACCCGCACCTACGCCCCCTCCCCTCATCAGATCCCCCGGTACAAACCCTAGCTGTGCGACCTCCTGGCCTTCTCCGCTTTTCTGGCCGCCTTGGCCGCGGCCTTCTTAACCGCCTTGCGCGTGCCCTTCCCGGTCTTACCGAGCTTAGCGGCCTTTCCGCCCTTGGAGGGCTTCCCGGCGCTCTTGGATCCCTTCCCTCCCTTACCCGGATGCTTCCCGGCGTCGTCGGCCACCTGCTGGGCAGCCGGGCTGGCAGCACCACCCGAGCCAGCCCCCACGGACTGGGCCGGGGCGGCCCCGGGAGCAGCCCCCGGCGCGGGGGCGGGCGTCGGGGCGGGCTCGGCGGAGAACACCAGGATGGTGGCGGCGTCCTCGATAACGGTGATACGGGCGTCCACCTTGGCGAGCTTGGCCTGGATCCTGGCGTCGTAGCGGGCCAGGGCCTGCGGCGAGAGGGTGGCACGCACGCGGTCGCGCTCGGTGTCCACGTCAAAGCGGGCGGGTGGCCAGTGGACCTCGATCTCCGCCAGGGAGCGCAGCAGCATCTCGGTGACGGCCAGGCGCGAGTACCACTTGTTGTCCGCCGGGATGACGTACCAGGGGGCCTCCTCAAAGCTCGTGGCCCGCAGCACCCGCTCGTAGATGGACTGGTAGTTGAACCACTGCCCACGCACGTTCATGTCGTTACCGGAGTACTTCCAGCGCTTGTCCGGGCGGTCCACGCGCTCCAGCAGCCGTAGGCCCTGCTCCTCGTAGGAGACCATGAGGGCGATCTTGACGACCGTGGTGCCCTGGTCGATCAGCTGGCGCTCAAAGTCGTGGATCTGGCCGACGTACCGGTCGAACCCCTCGTCGTCCAGGGTGCCGGCCGCCCCGGGGACCAGCACGTCCTCGTAGTGGGAGCGGTCGAACAGCCCGATGGTGCCCGGCCCGGG
Organism: Actinomyces sp. oral taxon 897; assembly: GCF_002999235.1. Taxonomy (NCBI): domain Bacteria; kingdom Bacillati; phylum Actinomycetota; class Actinomycetes; order Actinomycetales; family Actinomycetaceae; genus Actinomyces; species Actinomyces sp. oral taxon 897. The sequence continues at coordinate 2,686,267 of NZ_CP027236.1, forward strand.
CACGGCCTTCCAGATACGCCACAGGAAGTCGTGCTCCTTCTCCTCGGGGTGGGGGCCTTGAAGGCGGTCATCCGCACCCCCTGCGGGTCCACGAGCCCCATGACGTGACGCGCGATCCCGCCCTTGCCCGCGGTGTCCAGGCCCTGGGCGACCACCAGCACGCGACGGTCGGACCCCTCCTTGGCGGCGGCGAACAGCTTCTCCTGGAGCGCCCCGAGCAGGGGGGTGACCGCCGCGGTGTAGGCGACGGCGTCGGACTCGCTGCCCGCCCAGCCGGGGGTGGCGGCGCGGTCCATGGAGGCCAGGTGGAAGTGCTCGTCCACGCGCAGGGCCTCGCGCGGATCCTCCACCCACCGGTTGGTGGCTGTGCCCAGGACGATCTCCAGGGGATTGGCGTCCCCGTAGGCGTGCTTCTTGCCGTTCTTGCTCATGGCGTGCCTCCTGAGGCAGGGCGTGGGGCGACTGGCCTCCAGGGTATAGCAACCTGTGGGGAAAGTGTTGGAACTGAGCGGGTTTCCCGGATCTGACCAGGTCGACGCCGGGGCTCGACGTGTGCCAGGGGGGCGCCTGCTGGTGGCTTCCGGGATCTGGCGGTCAGGGCGGGGCCCGGCGTGTGCCAGGGGGCGTGGGTGCCGCGCTGTCCCGGCCCCGGATTCGTGCCCCCCACGTCGTGTGTGCCAGGGGGGGCGTGGGTGCTGCACCGGCAGCTCCCACGTCTGCCAGCACCGTGGTGCCTGGGTGCGGGTGGGTGACGGCGCCTCTGGCTGGACCCTGAGCCTGTCCCTAGCCGCATGGTGCCTGGGTAAGTACAGGTGGGTGGCGGCGGGAGGGCGCTCAGGCGTCGCAGGGAGCGGCGTGGTGCCGTGGTGGGGTGGGTAGTGCGGGTGCTGCGTCCAAGGTCCCAACTGGTGGTCGCGGACAGGCCCATCCACTGGGCCAGCTGGCGGAGTTGCACATTCTTTTTACAATCAGCGATCAGTAAACGGCGGAATCATGCGGATCTGCCAGACGGTCCGGGCCCGGGAAACAGGATGAATGTGCAACGACGTCCGAGTTGCACATTCATCTTGTCCCCGGACGCCTCCCGGGCCGGGAAATCGTTGGAATGACGCCACTGGCCCGGCCAGGGCCCCAGGATAAATGTGCAACTACCGGGTGCCTGCTGGCGGTCCCGCTGCTTTCCCGGTCTGTTGGTGCGGTCCACTATCCGGGTGCCTGCGGGCGCCTGCCGGCAAGGAGCCGTGGGCGCGCCTCGCCGCACGCTACCCGGGTGCCTGCCGACGGGGCACGCCCCGCGGGCGCCCCGTCCCCCAGGCACCAGGCCCGCCAGCACCCCGGCCAGGTCGGCGCGCCCCGCGGGCGTCTCCCGTAACCAGGTCCTGCCCTGCTCGCGCTAAGAAAGGGGCAGGGTGGTCCTCCTGGTGGGGGGCCGCCTGGGGTATGACCATTGCTGCTCGGGGTCGAGCAGGGGTGGTCCTCCTGGCGGGGGAGTGCCCGTGCCCTGCGGTTGGTGCGCCTGGCCCTGGCGGGGGCCGGTGCGGTGTCTAGCGGAACATTTTGTGCACAGGGTAACCGATTGCGCAGAAAGTGACCCGGATTCGTTACCTTCTGCGCAAAACGTCACCCTGTGCACAAAATGTCTCGCTCTGCACAAAATGTTCTCCTGCGCCGTTATCCCCTAATCCCTGGCGTGCCCGGTAGGTGAGGATACCGAGCACCCGGGCGACGCGCCGGGTGCCCTAATCCCTGGCGTGCCCGGTAGGCGCCCCGCGGGCCAGGGCGTAGGAGCACAGGTTCCCCCTGATCCTCGGTGTGCCCGGTAGGCGCGACGACCCCGCGCTGGGCCGAGCATGTCACGGCCCTAATCCCTGGCGTGCCCGGTAGGCGCTGGCCAGCCAGGCCCTCAATGGGCAGAGGGTAAGAGGGTAGCCCGATCCTCGGCGTGACCAGCTGGTGTGACCAGTAGGCACCCCCGCCCTGACCCCCGCAATCAGGTCCTTGCTCTGTCTACGTTATAAGTACCGTTCTCACGAGGAACAAGTACCGTTCTCGCGGCGAATAAGTACCGTTCTCGCGACTGGGTGCGGGCCCGGCGGGCGGTCAGCCCAGGATGGCCAGGTAGCAGGCCACGCACTGGCAGATCCAGGCGGCCACCGTGCACACGTGGAAGACCTCGTGGAAGCCGAACCAGCGGGGCAGCGGGTCGGGGTGCTTGCGGGCGTAGACCACGGCACCGGCCGTGTAGATGACGCCGCCGGCGATAATGAGCAGCACCGTGGCCGCCCCGCCCGCGCGCCAGAAGGTGGGCAGGAACCAGATGGCCACCCAGCCCAGGAGCACGTACAGGCCGGTGGACAGCCACCGGGGTGCCTTGGCCCACGCCAGGCAGGAGATGATCCCGCCCACGGCCCCGGCCCACACGATCCCCAGGACCAGGCGGGCCGTGCTCGTCGGCAGCAGGGCCACCGACAGGGGCGTGTAGGTGCCGGCGATGAGCAGGTAGATATTGGCGTGGTCGAGCTGCTGGAGGGTGCGACTGACCCGCTGGGGCCAGTGCCCGTTGCCAATGTGGTAGACCCCGGAGTTGGCGAAGAGCAGCAGGGAGCAGGTCAGGTAGACGGCGCACGCCCAGGCCAGGGGCGCCGTGGGGGCCAGGGCGGTCAGGGTGATGCAGGCTGACAGGGCCAGGGGCGCCGTGGCGGCGTGGATCCAGCCGCGCAGCCGGGGCTTGACGGCCAGGAAGGCCGCGTTGGCGCTCGCTGCTGCGGCACGCGCCTGGGCGGCGGCAATGCGGGCCTGGGCCGCTGCCGTGGAGGCGGCGGCGCTGGCGGCCTGGGTGGCTGAGGCCGCGGCCTGGGTGGCCGCCCGACTGGCGGCCTGGGTCGCGGCGCGGGCGGCCGCGCCAGCGGTCTCGGCAGGGGTCGGGCTGTGCGATGTCGAAGTCATGGCTCCTCCTCATGGCACGGCAGCCGTGCGAACGGCGTAACTTACGATTCCGTAAGTTACGGTACCGTAGGTTCCTGGGAGCGGCGACACCCTCGGCAGTGACCTACAACGCGATACGGTAGTGGTGGCGTCGGGCCCCCCGCACGCCGTCCCGGCACCCCCGCCCTGGCGTCAAGGAGAGGCATGGCACGCGACAACCTCCTCTACGAGATCTACGCGCGTCGACTGGCGTCCCAGGTGCCGCCCGAGCGCGTCCCCGCCCACGTCGGGGTCATCCTGGACGGCAACCGCCGCTGGGCCAGGGCCATGGGGTTCGTCGCCTCCCAGGGGCACCAGCGCGGCGCGGCCAAGATCGCCGACTTCCTCACCTGGGCTCGCGACGCCGGTGTGCGCGTGGTCACCCTGTGGCTGCTGAGCACGGACAACCTCGACCGCGACCCCGCCGAGCTGGCCCCGCTGCTGGACATTATCGCCACCGCCGTCGAGGGGCTGGCTGCCCAGGGCTGCTGGTGCCTGCGCCTGGTGGGGGCCGTGGAGCTCCTGCCCCAGGCCGTGGCCGTGCGCCTGCGCGACGCCGTCGCCCTCACCCAGGCCCCCCCCGACCCCGGCTCCGGGGCCCCGGGCGAGGCCCTCATGGAGGTCAATATCGCCGTCGGCTACGGGGGACGCCACGAGATCGCCGACGCCGTGCGGGCCATCCTGCGCGAGCGGGCCCAGGAGGGTGACACCCTGGAGGCGGTGGCCGCCTCCCTGACCGAGGAGGACATCTCCGCCCACCTCTACACCCGCGGGCAGCCCGACCCCGACCTGGTCATCCGCACCTCGGGGGAGCAGCGCCTGAGCGGTTTCATGCTGTGGCAGTCGGTCCACTCCGAGTTCTACTTCTGCGACGTCAACTGGCCGGCCTTCCGGCGCGTCGACTTCCTCCGGGCCCTGCGTGACTACGCCGGCCGCGAGCGCCGCCTGGGGCGCTAGCTGGCTCCCGGGCCGGGCCCGTCAGGCGGGCAGTCTGTCAGGCGGGTGGCTCGTCAGGAAGGCTTGTTAGGCGGAGCCGTCAGGCGGGCGGCCCGACGGCGCCATATACCGGACACCCGTACCACGCATCTGCGACAATGTGAGGACTACCATATGGAAAGGTCCTCATGATGCGCACCTACGTCCTGGACACCTCCGTCCTCCTGTCTGACCCCCGGGCGCTGACCCGCTTCGCCGAGCACGAGGTGGTCCTGCCCGTCGTCGTCATTACCGAGCTGGAGGGCAAGCGCCACCACCCCGAGCTCGGCTACTTCGCCCGCTGCGCCCTGCGGCTGCTGGACGCCCTGCGGGAGCGCTACGGCCGCCTGGACAGGCCCATCCCGGTCAACGACCACGGCGGCACCCTGCGCGTGGAGCTGGGCCACACCGACGCCACCGAGCTGCCCGAGGGGGTGCGGCTGGGGGACAACGACACCCGCGTCCTGTCGGTGGCCGCCGCCCTGGCCGCACGCGGCTCCCGGGTCACCGTGGTCTCCAAGGACCTGCCCATGCGCATTAAGGCCGCCTCCGTGGGCCTGGACGCCGACGAGTACCGCGCCCAGCTCGCCGTGGACTCCGGTTACACGGGCATGACCCGCGCCGTCCTCAGCGAGGAGGAGATGGCGCGCCTGTGGGAGGAGAACGTCCTGGACCCCGCCGACCTGGAGATCCCCGAGAGCCGCGAGGAGCTGGGCACCCAGTGCGTCAACACCGGCGTGGTGCTGACCTCACCGCGCGGCTCGGCCCTGGCCACCCTCACCCCCGCCGGCCTGCGGCCGGTGCGCGCTGGCCTGGAGGTCTTCGGCCTGCGCGGACGCAGCGCCGAGCAGCGCGTGGGCCTGGACCACCTGCTCAACCCCGATATCGGCATTGTCTCCCTGGGTGGGCGCGCCGGCACCGGCAAGTCCGCCCTGGCCCTGTGCGCGGGGCTCGACGCCGTGGTCAACCGCCAGGAGCACCGCAAGGTCATGGTCTTCCGGCCCCTGTACGCCGTGGGCGGGCAGACCCTGGGCTTCCTGCCCGGCAACGACGCCGAGAAGATGGCGCCCTGGTCCGAGGCGGTCTTTGACACCCTGTCCTCGGTGGTGGCGCCCTCCCGCATCGACCAGGTCCTGGCCAACAAGCAGATCGAGGTCCTGCCCCTGACCCACATCCGGGGCCGCAGCCTCCACGACGCCTTCGTCATTGTGGACGAGGCCCAGTCCCTGGAGCGCAATGTCCTGCTCACCGTGCTCTCCCGCGTGGGCCAGAACTCCAAGGTGGTCCTCACCCACGACGTCGCCCAGCGCGACAACCTGCGCGTGGGCCGGTGGGACGGGGTGGCCGCGGTCATTGAGGTCCTCAAGGGGCACTCGATCTTCGCCCATGTGGACCTGGTGCGTACCGAGCGCAGCGAGATCGCCGAGCTGGTGGCGAACCTCCTGGACGAGGTGCCCCTGTACTGAGGCGCTGCACTGAGGTTTCCTTGTACTGAGTACCGAGGCGCTCCTGGTGTACTGCAAGGCGTTGTTCGCCGGTCCTGCCCGAGGTGGCGCGGGCGGCGCCTGCCTCGCCCGGGGGCGGCGGGTGGGACGTTGGGTGGCTCCTGGGTCAGGGCCTGACGGCCGCCTCGCCCGGGGATGGCGGGTGGGACTGGTGAGACTGGTGGGACGGGACCAGCGGGTCCGGTGGCGGGGCCGGCGGGGTTACCCGGGCTGTGCCCATTGCCAGGGCGGGCCTGGGCGCCGGTGAGGAGGCGCGTGCCAGCCCAGGGTGAGGAGGCGCGCGCCAGCCCAGGGGGCAGACGACGGCGCCTGCGGCAGAGGTCGCAGGCACCGTCGTGGCACTTAGTGCAGCCCCGGGTGCGCCAAGGGCGGACCGGAGGGGCGGGGCACTGGGCTAGGGCCAGCGCCTGGGCTCAGTGCTACAGGGCGCTGGCCACGGGCCCAGCCCCCGGCGGCTCAGAGCTCGGCGCGGGTGGGCGGGTTCGCGCCGGTCCGTGAGACGGTAATGTCCGCGATCCGGCTGGCGTGGGTGACGATCCGCTCCAGGGTGGCGGCGTCGATGGAACGCAGCGCCTCCCTGCGGTCCGCACCCACCAGGCCCTCGCTCCACAGGGCGTCCTCGAGGCCGCCCATGAAGGAGTCCCCGGCGCCGACCGTGTCGGCCACCACAATGTCCGGGTTCGAGGGGACCTCCAGGCGCAGCCCGGAGGCGGTCAGGGCCAGCGATCCGCGCTTGCCGCGGGTGAGGACCACAATGGCCACGCCCGTCTTCAGCCAGGTGCGGGCCACGGACTCGATCGCCTCGTCGTCGTGCTTGTCCAAGCCGTAGAACCAGGCCACGTCCTCGTCGGAGCACTTGACCAGATCGGACACGGCCACAATGCTCTCCACCGTCTTGCGGGCGGCCTCGGGCTCGCCCATGAGCTGGGGGCGGGCGTTGGGGTCGTAGCAGATGGTAGAGGTGGCGTGGAAGTCGCTCAGGACCTGGCGCACGGTGCTCGCGCCGGGCTCCAGGACGGCCGCGATGGACCCGGCGTGCACCAGCAGGGGCGCCTCGGACTCCTCGCGCTCGGGGTAGGGCGGGTTCCAGTCGAGGTCGAAGACGTAGGTGGCGGCCCGGTCCTCACCAATGGTGGCCTGGGCGGTGGAGGTGCGCTCGGCGCCGTCGGAGCCGGAGGTCAGGCGGACCCCGGAGGCCTCCAGGTGGGCGCGTACGACCTGGCCGCGCGGGTCGGTGCCGATCCAGCAGTCGAGCTCGGCGTCTCGGCCCAGGCGGGCCAGGCCCAGGGCCACGTTCGCCGGGGAGCCGCCGGGGACGTCAACAGGTTCGGCTCCGGGGTGGATAACGACGTCGACGAGGGCCTCACCGATAATGAGGGCGGTTCCTTCGCGGCCGGGGGCGGTAGTGGTCACAGCTGGCTCCTTGTGCTCGTGGGGTGGGGGTGACGGCGGTCCCCGCCCGCCGGTGCGGCCGACGGGCGGGTGTCTCAGGAGGTGGGACTGGTGCGCTCGGTGACGGCGGCGAGGCGGGCGCGGGCCTCGTCGAGCCAGGACTGGCAGCGCGCGGCGAGGGCCTCGCCACGCTCCCACAGCGCCAGGGCGTCCTCAAGGGGCACCTGGCCGGCCTCGAGGCGCTGGACGACGCTGACGAGCTCCTCACGCGCCTGCTCGTAGGAGAGCTGGGCGACGTCCTCGTTGGCGGGGCCGGAGGGGCTGGCAGGGTCAGTCAGGCTCATGACAGGGATTCTCGCACGCCCTACCCCGGTCATGGGGGGACTTGCGCCCCCAAAGTCCGCCTGGATTCGTCTCCTGGCAGACCCGGGCGGGTGGGACCCCGCCATCCCGGGCGCGTCACCGCACTCCGTCCGCCCAGCGTCCCCCGGGTTGGCCTATTCGCGTCGGCGTTGACGCCCGTGGAAATTGCGTCCGCCCAGCGTCCCCCGGGTCGGCCTCCGGTCTGCCCATCCAGTCAGCCCCGGTGGATCCCTCAGCCAGCCTCTTGGTGGGCCCCTCAGCCCACCCCCGGGGTGGTTGGTGGCCCCCGCTCGGCTCCTTGACCGGTCCCCGGTCGGTAGGCCCCGGTGGGCCCTGGGTCGGCCCCTTAGTCGGTCCCCGGCCCCGGGGCGGGCTTGGTGGCCCCCACGACCTGGGCCACCAGGCGCCCGGAGGCGAGCACGCCCTCCAGCAGGTCGCCCTTCCTCACGTCCTGGGCGCTGGTGACCAGACCGCCGCCGGGCTTGCGCAGGATCGCGTAGCCGCGGTCCAGCACCGCCTGGGGGGACAGCGCCGTCAGCCGGGCGTGCTCGGCGCGCAGGTCCGCCCCGGCCAGGGCCAGCGTCTGGGCCAGGGCGCGGCGCACCCGCTCCACGCCCGCCTCCACCTCGGCCGACCGCTCGCGCACCATGGTCCCCGGGTCGGCCATGACGGGGCGGGCCCGCAGCCGGTCCAGGCCCGACTGCTCCCGCTCCAGGAGGGTGCCCAGCCAGGACCGCAGGCGCTCGCGGGCGCCGTCCAGGCCCACGGTCTCCTGGGCCAGGTCGGGCACGACGCGCCGGGCGGCGTCGGTGGGGGTGGAGGCGCGGTAGTCGGCCACCAGGTCCAGCAGGGGGCAGTCGGTCTCGTGCCCGATGGCGCTGACCAGGGGCGTGCGGCAGGCGGCGGCCGCGCGCACCAGCCCCTCGTCGGAGAAGGGCAGCAGGTCCTCCACGGCCCCGCCCCCACGGGCCACCACGATGACGTCCACGTGCTCGATCGCGTCGAGCTCGCGGATAGCGGCACTCACCTCCCGCACTGCGCCAGCCCCCTGGACGGCCACCTCGCGGATCTCGAAGGGGATCCCCGGCCAGCGCGCCCGGGCGTTGACCACGACGTCGTCCTCGGCCTTGGCCTGGCGCCCGCACACCAGCCCCACGCAGCGCGGCAGGAAGGGCAGGGGCCGCTTGCGGCTGGCGTCGAACAGGCCCTCGGCGGCCAGGACGCGGCGCAGCGCCTCAATACGCGCCAGGAGGTCGCCCACGCCCACGGGGCGGATGTCGTCGGCCTGGAGCTGGAGGGAGCCGCGCTTGGCCCAGAAGGTGGGCCTGGCGTGGACCACGACGCGGGCCCCCACCTCCAGGGGCGCCCCCAGGCCGGTCTCGATGGCGGCCACCACCCGCGAGTAGACGGCGACGTTGAGACTCATGTCCGCCTCGGTGTCCCGCAGGGTGAGGAACTGCATGCCCGCCCCGGGGCGCCGGTTGAGCTGGACCACCTGCCCCTCGACCCACACGTGCGTCATACGGGCCACGTACTCGTCGATCTTGCTGCTCAGCAGCCGCAGCGGCCAGGGGTTGTCGGCGGTGGTCAGGTTGGCGCGGGGGGCGAGGGCGCGCGCGGCGGGGCTGGCGTCGGGTGTCACGTGCACCACTGTGCCACGTCCGGCCCCGGGGGCGGCGTTAGTGTGGGGGTGTGACTCCGACTCAGGGGACGACGGTGGGGCCCGCCGTCGCCCAGGCTCCAGATCCCGCGTCGCGTACCCTCCCCGCCACCCAGGTCCCGGACGACCGTGCCTCTGCACCGGCCCCGACGCCGCCAGGTACTGAGGTCCCAGAGGGCGGACCTGCTCCCGAGGGCGCCCCGGCGCCGGTCACGGAAGGAGCCCCGGCGCCGGGCGGCACGGGTAAGCGCCTTCTCCTGGCCGCCCCCCGAGGCTACTGCGCGGGCGTGGACCGGGCGGTCGACGTCGTCGAGCAGGCCCTGGCCCACTACGGCGCCCCCGTGTACGTGCGCAAGGAGATCGTCCACAACAGGTACGTGGTGGAGGCCCTGTCCCGGCGCGGCGCCGTGTTCGTCTCCGAGACCGACGAGGTGCCCGAGGGTGCCCGGGTCGTCTTCTCCGCCCACGGCGTCTCCCCGGCCGTCCACGCCCAGGCCGCGGCCCGCCACCTGGCGACCATTGACGCCACCTGCCCCCTGGTGAGCAAGGTCCACAAGCAGGCGATCCGCTTCGCCAAGGAGGACTACGACATTATCCTGGTGGGGCACACCGGGCACGAGGAGGTCGAGGGCACCCAGGGGGAGGCCCCCGAGCGCATCCAGGTGGTCAACGGCCCCCACGAGGTGGACCAGGTCCAGGTGCGCGACCCGCAGAAGGTGGTGTGGATCAGCCAGACCACGCTCAGCGTGGACGAGACCCTGGAGACCGTGCGTCTCCTGCGTGAGCGCTTCCCCGCCCTGGCTGATCCGCCGGGGGACGACATCTGCTACGCCACCCAGAACCGGCAGGGCGCCGTCAAGGCCCTGGCCCCCCGGTGCGACGTCGTCATCGTGGTGGGCAGCGGCAACTCCTCCAACTCCGTGCGCCTCAAGGAGGTGGCCAAGGAGGCCGGCGCCGGGGCCAGCTACCGGGTGGACTTCGCCCGGGAGATCGACCCCGCCTGGGTGGCCGGGGCCACCACGGTGGGCCTGACCAGCGGCGCCTCGGTGCCGGACATCCTGGTGCGGGAGGTCATCGAGCGCCTGGGGGAGCTGGGCTTTGACGACGTCGAGGAGGTGCGCACGGCCACGGAGAAGATCACCTTCGCCCTGCCCAGGAACCTGCGCATGGACATTAAGGCCGCTGGCGGCGCCCCCGCCCACGCCCGGCGCGTGCCCGCCGCGGACCACACCTGCTGACGGCTGCCGTGAGCGCCGCGACGTCCGCCTCCCGGCCCCGGGCCCTGGGTGCCCGCTACCGCCTGGAGCGTCTCCTGGGACGGGGCGCCATGGGGGAGGTGTGGCTCGGCGAGGAGACCGCCTCCGGCCGGAAGGTGGCGGCCAAGCTCCTGCGTCCCGAGCACCTGGAGGACCCGGGGCTGGTGGACCGGTTCGTGCGGGAGCGCTCGATCCTCCTGGGCCTGCGGGATCCGGGGATCGTGTCGGTGACGGACCTGGTGGTGGACGGCGACGACCTGGCCATTGTCATGGACTACCTGGACGGCGGCTCCCTGCGCGGGGTCCTGCGCGACCGGGGTGCGCTGGCACCGGCCCTGGCTGCCGGCCTGGCCCTGCGGGTCCTGGAGGCCCTGGCCCACGCCCACGCCCAGGGGGTGGTCCACCGGGACGTCAAGCCGGACAACGTGCTCCTGGCCTCCGGCTGGGAGCGCTGCGCGCCCGGCGACGTACGCCTGAGCGACTTCGGGGTCGCCCGGCTCGTGGGCGACGGCGCTCGCACCGCCTCGGGGGTGCTGGGGACGCCCGCGTACATGTCGCCCGAGCTCATTGAGCACGGCTCCTGCGGGCCGGAGGGGGACGTCTACGGCGCGGGCGTCCTCCTCTACGAGCTCCTGGCCGGGCGCACGCCCTTCGAGGGCGCCGGGACCGACTTCACGGTGGCGCACCGCCACCTCACGCAGGCGCCCCCGCCCCTGGACGTGGGGGAGGGGCTCTGGGGGCTCCTGGAGACGCTGCTGGCCAAGGACCCGCTCCGGCGGCCGGGTGCGGCCGACGCCGCTGCCCGCCTGGCCAGCCTGCTCCCGGACCTGGGGACCCGGGCCCTGGAGGACGTGCTGGCCAGCGCGCAGGACGCCGAGCTGGACGATAAGCCGGACGGCGCCCGGTCCCAGGACGCGCCGGACGCCGAGCCGGATAACGTCCGGTCCCAGGAGACGCAGGACGACGAGCCGGTGCCCACGCACGTGCCCACTCTTGTGCGCCCCCGCCCTCTTGCGGCCGGAGGCGAGTCCGGCCCGGGCGGGAAGGACGACGTCGATACTGAGAGCGGGTCCGGTGCCGAGGGGGAGGACGGTACCAAGGAGGAGGCCGGTACCGGGCCAGGGCCGGGCGGCTTGGCCCGGGCCAGGGCCGGTCTGGCCTCCGGGGCCCGCAGGCTGCTGGCACTGCGCCCGGGCGCCGCACCTTCGGCGGACTCCCCGCAGGCCGAGCCGGATCCTGAGCCCGAGCCGCCCCTGCCCGACCTGGGCCAGGCGCCCCAGGAGACCGTGGTGCGTCTGCTGCCCTCAGGCCGTCAGGAGTCGACCGGGTCCGCCCCGCCTGCCGAGCCCGCCGCCCCCACCTGGCGTGAGCGGGTCAGGCGGTTCCTGTCAGGGCCGCGGCGACGCCTGGCGGTCGTGGCCGTGGGGCTGGTCCTGGTCCTGGCGGGCGGGGTTCTCCTCGCCCACGCCCTCTGGGCCGCCGACCCGGGCGGGGGACCCAGCGCCGAGGCCACGGTGAGCAGCACCCCGGAGGCGGCGTCGGCCTCGCTGCGCGGCCAGGCGACCCCCACGGGCCTGAGCACCGACCGCCAGGCGAGTGTGGACCCGCGAACGGGCAAGGTGGTCCTCACCATCACCTACTCGGCGCAGTCGGCCCCGCTGACCGGCCCCTTCCTGGAGGTCATTCCCCCGCTGGAGGAGGGCGGCAGCTGCCCGGCCACCAGCTGGCCGGGAGGGAAGCCGGACCCGAACCTGCCCAGCGTCACCGGGATCTCGACCCCGTGCGCCTGGAGCGTGGAGGCCGGGACCGTCCCCGCCCAGGGGGTGGCGAGCGTGGACGTCGTGGTCTCCCTACCCCTGCCGGCTACGGGAACCCAGGCCGCGCTGGAGCAGTGGCTGCGCGGCGCCCAGACGGCTACGCAGGCGGCCCTGGCCGACCCGCACGTGGTCTCCACCTCCTACCCCGTTCAGCGGCTGGCCGGTGTTGACGTGGTGGTGGCCTCCCAGGTGGTCACCGGCTCGCCGCTGACGGTCACGCTCCTGCCCGTGTGGCCCTCGGGGGCGGACGCGGTCCACCCTCTGTACGTGAGTCCTTCCGCGGGCGCGCCCTCCACGCTCCTGACGGCGGTGGCGGGCGGGGCCTCCGGGGTGTCGTTCGCCGACGGCTGCGCCGGGGCCCTGGTGGTCTCGGCGGACGGCCTGAACGTGGTCACCGTGGGGGCCGCGCCCCAGTGCGTGGTCAGGGCGCGGGTAGGCAACCTGGGTGACCTGGTCTCCAACACCTTCGCCGTGGTGGGCCACGGGAGCTGAGGGCGTGGGCGGCCGGGCATCTCGCCCCGGCAGGCGTCCGGGCGGGCCGGGAGCCGAGACGTACATTTTGTGTACAGGGGGACGTTTTGCGCAGAAAGTAACCAATCGAGGTTACTTTCTGCGCAATCGGTTACCCTGTGCACAAAATGTTCCGCTACGTGATTGGGGCATACCCTCCTGAGCAGTGGGGCCGCCCCGGTCAGCAGGGCGTCGGACGCCGATGTCCAGGTGCTCCCCGACGGCGCGTATGGCAGCGAGGTCTCCCGGGACTTAGTCCCTGCCCGCATCTCCTCGGCTGTTTTCCGTGTCTCGGGTCAGGCTTTGCGGTTGTGCGGTAGCAGGCTTCTTACCATATGCCGCAACGTACCTCGGGCCGACCGCGGGTGCGGACCGGTCTCGGAGTAGGCGATAATGGTGGCGTCGGTGTCCCAGGTGGGTAGGTTGTCCTCAATGATCTCCTCGGAGACGTCGCCTGGGTAACCGTAGGAGGGGAGTGGGTCTATTATGTGGGGGACGTTCAGGAGGAAGAACTGGAGCCTGGGTGCGGTAAAGCTGAAGTACCAGTCGCCGACGTACTCGACCGAGATCTCGAGTTGCACCCCGTCCTCCAGTCTTCTCATCCTGTTGCAGCCCATGGGTCTGCCTATCGGTGAGGGGGGTCGTGCATGGGGGTGCTGGGGGAAGGCCAGGTCGTGGAAGCCGTGGCCGACCAGGAGCGCCGCGTTGCTCCCGAGGTAGTAGTCCGCGCTCCTCATGTCGAGGAGGACCATAATCTCTATGCGACGCACGTCGATCAGGAGGTCCAGGATACCCGCGCCCGACAGGGCGCAGTCGCACACGAGCGGGTCCTCCTCACCGAGAGAGGACAACGACGGAAGGGCACCAGTATCCGTCACCCTCGGCAGCTGCCTGATCCTCACCACTTAGATCACCAGCGTGTTCACGGGTGTGACCAGGAGTCCCGGGGTGGATAATCCAGGGTTGTTATTATGTGGCGCGTTTCTTGCCGCGTCGTCATCTCCGGTCTGCATAGACGAATGATAACACTCTTCGTCAGGACTGCGTGCAGTGAGCTCCTGGGTGTTGTTCTCCTGGACGCGGTCGCGTGATGGCGCGCCGCAGTTCTGCCATGCTGAATGACTCCGGGTCGAGGCAGGTGACGTCGAGCCTGGTCTTGAGGCACTGGACGAGAATGTCCGTGTCGCAGCGCATCTCGGGCTGGTCCAGGGTCCTGAGTGTGACCACGTGCAGTGGGTAGGGCCAGTAGGTGCAGGAGAGCTGGTCGGTGCGGACGAGGAGGGGGAGACCGGTGTTGAGGCATCCCACCCACGTCCCGTTCCTGTTGATCGTGAGCCACCCTGAGCCGGTGTCCTCCTCGGTCTCCACCCCCATGGTCAGTGACATGATCCAGCAGGTCATGGACGCCAGGGAGTGGGACCAGTTCCTGTCCTTGGTGTCCCATGCGGTCCACAGCGGGGCCATAATATCGGTCATTGCCCCCTGCCGGTCAGCCTCTTCTGGCCCCTGCGGCTCGTTCTTGCGCCGCAGGGAGTGTCCTGGTCCTATTGCGTGGTACCATGTCATATTATCTCACCGTCCCAGGTTATCTATAGTGTGCTGTAGTTCCTCAGGCTGGTTCTATGCCGGGGCGGCGGGTAGGCCCAGGAGATTCGAGGAGACCTGCTTGCGGTGTCCCATTTGCGGCGAGCAGGTCTCCACCCGGGGCCCGGGCGTAAGATGACGACGGCTCGTCTGGAGCGCGTGTGGCGTTCTGCCTGGCTGCCGTGCCCTCTGGGCAGTTTAGACGGTGGCATACCACAGCTCCGTCGCGCTGAAGGAACTCGAGTCAAAAAACGGATTGAACTCGGTCTTGAAGCACTGAATGAGGACGTCCGTGTCGCAGCGCATCTCAGGCTGGTCCGGGGTCCTTAAGACTATCACTTGCAGCGGGTAGGGCCAGCAGGTGCAGGAGAGCTGGTCGGTACGGACGAGGAGGGGGATGTCGGCGTTGAGGTATCCCGCCCACGTCCCGTTCCTGTTGATCGTGAGCCACCCCTCGTCGGGGTCCCAGTCGAGTTCCACGTCCATAGCCAGCGACATGGCCCAGACCGTTAAGGACGCGAGGGTGCGGGACCACTCGTCCCTGGTCCTCCATGCGGCCTGCAGCGGGATCATAATATCGATCGGCGCCCTCTTCACCGGTCCAGGTCCTCTTGGTCTGCGTGGAATGCTCCTGGGCCACACGGAATAACTCAGCCTCCTCGCGCAATGACATCTGCTTTTTGCTGTCCCGGACCCGGTCCAGTCTACCATGACCTCGGGCTTGACCGCAGGCGCCCCCTGCGGGAACTCGTGAGACCTGCAAGAACTGGCGCAGTCTGGGAGCTGCCGTGGGCTGCGCTATTTTGTTGGGACGTAGCAGGTGGTTCGTGCGTCCGCTCCCGTTCCCGTAACGGCTAGCAGGCAGTTCCGGATCTTCTTGTCAGGCATGTATGATGTGTTGGTGCGAATGAGGCAGGCCGATTGGCCGACATTGTCCTCGAGAGGCGACTGCGACTTGAAGTACTTCCTGGTCTCGCCGGTGGCGGCGGACACAAAGGACGTGTCCCCGTAAACGTAGCCCTTGTTGTAGCTGGTCAGCACGCCTGAGCCGTCTGACAGGAAGGCGAAGCCGTGCATGTAGGCATTCAGCGGGCGGTAGACGCCTGGTTTCAGGTCGGGGCCTCGGTGCCCGTCCTCGTCCCTGAGGCTGAATGTGGATTGGTCCCCGCCGTCGACGAGCGCGGCACCGTTCTCCGCGACGACTGCCGTTATGCCTGTGAGCTCAGTCAGTGAGCGTCGGATCACATTCAGGGAGGGGGTGCCGTCGAAAGCGATTCTCTCGCAGTCACCGAGCTGCTGCTCCCACTGCGACGCCCCCGTGAAGCTGAAGGCACGGGCGGTCACGGTCTCCGATCTTGAGAAGGTTCCGGTGACGGTGACAATGCCGTCCGAGGCCAGGATCACGCCGTCCGATGACGGCAGCTCCGCCGCCACCTTCCCCGTAGCGGTACTAATGATTCGTGGGGTGCCGGCCCAGCTGTCTGGGCTCGTAAAGTCGCCTTCACCTCGTTCTCTTCCCTTGCGGAGCTCTGGATCCCTGTTCTTCTGGTAGCCTATGAGGATGTCCGGCTGCATTGGGTCAAAGAATGCATTCCAATAGGAGTCGGCCGTGCTCCAGAGCGTCCCGCCCTGACGGTCAACAGCGGTAATGGGCCCGACGGCATTGTTGCCCGGGTCCGTAGGCGGTCTTTTCAGGAGGAGAGCTGTGTTGTCGTCGATCGCCCCCAGGAACCGGCACGAGGACCTTTGCCAGGGGACGGGGGTGACGTCTCCGCTCCGGGGATCGACAATCCTGTCCTTCCATATTGGTGAGTCGCCCCACCAGGACTCATACGCACTGAACTCGCCGGGATCCAGGCTCTGGGTCTCCCATGGTGGGATGCTGGCCTTGACGGGAGTGCCGATGCCGGACTCACTGATCGGGTACACGCGGTACCAATCATCTGAGATGACAAAGGTAATGTCGCCCTTGGCCGAGACGCTACCCGCCAGGCCCTCTACCGTCCAAGCCGATGTGACGCCTCGGGCGAAGTCTGGCGACAAGGCGGACACGGAGAACACCCTGTACTCTTCCGGGGGGCTCTGTGGCTCCCCTGAGGAGGCCGGTTCCTCTGAGGGGTTCTGCGCTTCCCCCGCGGGGTCGTGGTGTTCTTCCGATCTGAAGTGGGACACGCCCCAGGCTCCCAGGCCACCGAGGGCGGCCAGGCCCAGGGCGCCCGCGGTCAGAGGCAGGAGCCCGGTAAAGGCACGTCGGGACAGGCCCTGGGGGTGTGTGGTCCCCGGGGTCTGGTTGCTGGTGGTGGTCGGGGTGCTGGTGTCTGTGGTGGGTGCTGGGTAGGGGGTGGTCTGGGCCTGGTCGCCTTGCGGGGTCGTGGTCCCCGCGGTGGCCGGGTCCGCAGCCGAGGCCGGGTTGGTGGCTGGGGCCAGACTGGTGGCCGGGCCGGTGGTTGGGGCCGGGGTGTTG
This sequence comes from Actinomyces sp. oral taxon 897, assembly GCF_002999235.1. Lineage (NCBI taxonomy): Bacteria > Bacillati > Actinomycetota > Actinomycetes > Actinomycetales > Actinomycetaceae > Actinomyces > Actinomyces sp. oral taxon 897. The sequence continues at coordinate 2,702,757 of NZ_CP027236.1, forward strand.
GCGGGGGCCAGCCCCGCGGCCGGGGCCTGGTTGCCAGCGGCCGGGGCCGGGCTGCCGGTGGTGGTGGCCTGGTACTGGTCTATCCACTGGTGGAGGGCGGGGTAGCAGTGGGGGTGGGCGGCAATAGCCGGGTGCAGGTCAGGGCGGGTTGCGGCTATACGAGCCAGCTCGGCGGCGGGGGTGCGCGGGTTACCCAAAGCCTCGGCATCAGGGTCCCGGGATGACGTGGAGGCACTCACCGATGGGATCTCAGTCACGGGTAGGAGGGTAGCCCAGACGCCATACGCGCCACCGTCCCCTAAGGAACAGGTTCCTGCCTCAGATGCACTGCCTTGATGCCTTTCTATCTCGGAAACGTACCTTAGTCATTGAGAACGTACGTTAGATAGTCTCTAGGGTACGTCCCTGGCGGTTAAGGTACGTCCCCGGCAATGGCCAGCCGGAGTCGGGCGCTCCGGTTGACAAGATAGCCCGTTCGGTCACGTCTGGTTCCCTCCGAATAGGAATCCGTCCGAGAGGCGGACTGAGAACGGTGCGGGGTGCCAGTCCGCGTCGCTGACACCAGTTATGCGGTCTCCGTCTACCGTCTTGACGGAGAAGCCGTCAACGGCTATCTGAGACGTCTGCCATGCCAGTCCCGATTTCCCTACCGCCACGATATCGCAGTATGTTATCAGCACAAGAAGCTCGCGACTGATAACAGGAATCGCCTCACGGACCATTCCCCTGGTCTCGGTCAGCTCGGTGAACGACAGCGGCTCGCGCACGTCGCCCACGTACGTGGTCCCACGTTCTATGACGCACAGCTGATGCCAGCCTGGTGTAGGCAGCAGGGCCGACATGAGGGCCACTCCGGGTTCCGGGGAGTGGAAGCCTACCGAGTACTCGACTCCAAGGCCAGGAAAGATTCCCACACTCGTCTGGTAGCACCCGTACTCACCTCCTACCTCATAGTCGTTCCCGCCGGAGGGGAGGTCTATATACGCCGCACGGTACGCGCTATCGAAGGCGGGATGCAAAGTCATGGGCAGGTTCCTCATGTACGTGTGAAGTGTTCCCGAGGTGGCTATATGATAGCGTGCCGTAACCTCGGCCGTGCTGAAGGGCTCCGGGTCAAAGCTGGTGGCGTTGAGCTTGACCTCAGGATCCTGGGTGGGGGTGTCCGTGCCGTGGTGCTGCGGTTCAGGCTGGCAGCAGCCTACGGTACAATCGTGCGGGACGTGTCATTCGTGCAGCTGGGCTGGTGCAGTTGGGTCATGACGGCCTCCTGGTCGATGCCTCGTGAGACCGTGGCCGCTAGCTGGTCTCGGAGTAGGCGATAATGGTGGCGTCGGTGTCCCAGGTGGGTAGGTTGTCCTCAATGATCTCCTCGGAGACTCCGTCTGGGGGTCCGTAGAGGGGGAGTGGGTCTATTATGTGGGGGACGTTCAGGAGGAAGAACTGGAGCCTGGGTGAGATAAAGCTGAAGTACCAGTCGCCGACGTACTCGACCGAGATCTCGAGCTGTATCCCGTCCTCCAGTCTTTTCATCCTGTTGCATCCCATGGGGCTCCCTATCGGTGAGGGAGGTCGTGCATTGGGGTGCTGGGGGAAGGCCAGGTCGTGGAAGCTGCGTCCGACCAGAAGCGCCGCGTTGCTCTCAAAATACCAGTCCGCGCTCCTCATGTCGAGGAGGACCATAATCTCCAGGCGACGCACGTCGATCAGGAGGTCCAGGATACCCGCACCCGACAGGGCGCAGTCGCACACGAGCGGGTCCTCCTCACCGAGAGAGGACAACGACGGCAGGGCATCAGTACCCGTCACCCTCGGCAACTGCCTGATCTTTACCATCTTTCATCAACCGTTCTGGCCTGTCGGGTACTGGCCTGCATCACGTTCAATATGCCAGGCTGGATCCGCCTTTGAGACCAGTCTCTTGTTCCTATGGTTAGCTGTTCTCATCGTGAATGTACCCGTCGGGGTACGAGTAGTTCGGATCCGGTTCTGTCGTGGGACCCGTGACGCGCACCCCTACCGTGCTTGCGTGAGGCCCCGGCGTGTCCCAGGGCAGTGAGAGGACCTGCCTTCTACTGTTGTTTGTGTTTGTCTTGGTGCTGGTTGTGTTCGTGGGGTAGGAGGCCGGGTGGGTTGTCTCGCAGGAGGGGGTCGGTGCTGGTGCCCAGGAGGTGGTCGACGGCGTGCAGTGCCTCCAGCTCGTGGGGGCTGACGGTGGCGCCGCACTCGTGGAGCTGGGTGCACAGGACGGTCAGGGCCGTGATCCACTCCCCGTTGCCCAGGAGGTGGAGCACGACGGCGAAGCCCTCGTGGGGCAGGTCCCGGTTCCTGGCGACCTGCAGCATGAGGTTGCGCGCCCGCCGCCCGGTGGCGGACTGGTCGATGAGGACGCGGTTGCCGCTGACCACCACGCCCAGGACCTTAGAGGGAGAAATCGTCTACGCATTCTAGTCAAAAAGTACCCGGCTAGCGCCAGCCAGATTAGCGGCGAAAAGATACCCTAATACGGCCCAAATGGTCGGGCTGGGTGGAGGTGCACGCTCTCCTGCACCTGGCCGACGTCCTCCCCTCTGCCCGTTGGGGTGGTGGGTTGGGGGAGGACGTCGTGGTGTCTGGGTGGTCTCGTGTGGGTATGGGTTGGGGGTGGTGTGGTGTCTGGGTGGGTCTGCCTGGTGTGTCAGGCGCCGCCTCCGGCGCTCATGATGTTCTGGGCGATCGTCTGGAGCTGGCTGCGCAGCTGCTCGAGCTCCTGCTTGGCCTTGTCCAGGGCCGCCTTGGTCTCCGGCCAGGTGGTGGAGCGGAAGGTGTCGGCCAGGGGCCCGTCCCAGACCGAGGGGTCGGACAGGGTCTGTCCCTCGTTGTTGAGGGCCGTGATCTGGTCGGTGAAGCCCTGGTTGATGATCGACTGCAGCTTGGCGATCGAGGTCTTGGCCTGCTCGGTTGACAGGACGCGTCCGGACATGACTTACCTCCGTGTCTGGGTTGTCGTGTGCCACCAGCCAGGAGGACCACTGCCGCTCAACCGGTGGCCTGGCCCAGACGTTACCATCCTGAGACCGTCATGGGAACACCCTGGCACGAACCACTCCCCAGGACACCGCCCAGGACCGCCCGGGACGCCGCCCGAGACCACCCGCCCACGCGGCCTGACCAGCACAGACACCCAGGCCAGGGCGGGCCGTCCCGGTAACGATCAGGACCTTTGATGACGGCCCGGCGCCAGCTGGCCCCCACCCCGGGCCGTTACCGGCCCTGCCGGTGGGGGTGGACGCGCGGTCCGGGCGGCGTCGATGAAGGTCTTGACGTACCGGCCTGCCGGTGGGGGTGGACGGCACGGCCGCGTCCTGGGATCCGGGTGCTCCCCTACCCGTGCTATGCGCCCTGGGTCGGGTGGTCCGGGTTGTGGAGGGTCTGCATGAGGTTGTTGATCGACGTCGGGGAGAGTCGCCTCGTGTTGGTGGCCTCCTGCCACACGCCCTCGAAGAGGCTGGCGCTGGTGTAGCGGGCGGTGAGCTCGTCCTGGTCGTTGATCTCCTGGAGGGTGGGGGTTTCCGTGATATCGACCAGTGCCTCACCTGATTCTGACTGGCAGACCGTCGTCTCTGTCCTGTCGTCGCGGAAGACGTCGATTATCCGCTCCAGGTAGCGGCCGTCATCGATCTGACCCATGACGATAAAGGGTTCCTCAGGGTTGTCGTTTCTCCAGTCTGAGAGTATGTACTGGCTCATTCGTGTCTCCTGTGGTCGTGGTGCCTGTGTCTCCTGCGCGTGTCCTGCCGGGTGGGTGGGTTACCGGGGCGTGTGGGGTGGTCGGGCCGCCCGGGCCTGCCAGATCGTGGCCACTGGGGTTACTGGTGTGCTGTGTGGGGTAGTCCCTGGTGGTGCGTGGTGGGGAGGGTGAGGTGCCAGGTGGAGTAGAGGCCGTCGGTGAACACCTCGAGGGTCCACCCGTTGCTGAGGGTGATCCTGATGTCGGTGTCCTGGGCGCCGGTGGTCTCGAACCGCAGGGGACTGGTGCCCGTCAGCCTGCCTATGGCGCTGCTGTCCTCCAGGTCGGAGGAGGTGACGGGCTCGTTGTCCTGGTCCAGCAGCCTCCAGGGGGCTATGGTCCGCAGGGACCGGGATCCGGCGACCACCTCCGTGCAGGGGCCGTACGCGGTGTCGTCGTCGTCCTCCACCGCCCCCTGGGGGGCGGTGCGTCCCTGCCAGAAGGCCGCCCTGGGCAGGGAGTCACGGATACCGGTAATGGTCGCCCCCTCCCGCGGGACCTGGGCCAGGGGCCTCCAGGACCGGCGTGAGGAGCCCAGGCGGACGACGCCCTCGGGCACCTTGAAGCCGGGTGGTGCGTCCGGGCCCTCCCTGCCGTTGATACTGAGGATCCAGGCGTCGACGAAGAAGGTGTCGAGGGCCTCGATCACCGTGCCGTCCGACAGCTCCACCCTGAGGTCACCCTCCGGGGTGGCGTCGTAGCAGGTCACCCCCACCACGTCCAGGCCGACCAGGCGACCGAGCACCCCCCGGTAGCGCCCCGGGTCCCACAGGTCCGTGGTACCCAGCACCACCCTCCCGTCCCCGTCCAGCACCCGGACCAGGGTCTCCGGTGAGAAGTTCCAGTTCTCGCCCCCCATCCAGATAAAACAACCAGCTATACTCTCAATCCTGCTCACCCGCAGAGGCGGCAGAGAACCCAGCCAGCGCGCGTACACGTCAGCCCACGTAGCATCCTCACCCATGACACCCTCCCTGTACGGAAACCGATTCCACCACCATAATAGCTCTTCGCCGCTAAGGATTCGACTGGAGATGCAGCATGCAGCGCCTTCCCGGTTCTTCCGGGAACTGGGGCTGCACTCGTTCTGTGTCCCTGTGTGGATTCAGTCTTCCTCGGGTCCTGTTCCGTGCCCGTCTCGGCCTTACGACCTCAGCGAGGTGGGTCGCTAATAAGTCGGCGTCGCCTATTCTGGGGTCGTGGGTGGGTGTGTCTTGTTTCCTGTGCCTGTCTGGTTGGGGGGTGGCCTGAGGGTGACGGTCCTGCCCGGGACGCCCTTCCTGGGCCGGTAGCCGTGACGCATTCCTTCTGCCATGAACTTCCTGACTTGGTCCAGGGGTATGTCCAGGAAGGTTTTGCGGTGGCTGAGTCGCAGGGTTCCGTCTGGCCAGACCCCCAGGCGGCGGACCCGGATGGGCTGCCCCACACTGGGGTGGAAGTCGGTGGAGAAGAACATGCGGTCGGCCTCGACCAGGGACCACATGACCGTGCCGGTCTCTCCTGAGGCCAGGAGGCGGACGTCGAAGCCTCGGTCGTGCAGGGCCGTGATCACGCCGTGCTCCGTGTCGCTCAGGCCGGCAGGCCACTCGTACATGTGCCTGCGGACCACCTCCTCGGGCTCGGACCAGCCGTTGAGCGCGGTCTGGAAGGAGACCAGGCGCAGCTCCCCACCAGGACGCGCCTCCATACGACGCACCCGGATACGGTCCCCCACATCCGGCCAGTACTCCGGGTTACGACGCATGTAACTGTCGTGACTCTGCATCCTGTCCAGCATGCCGACCTCGCCCGAGGCCTCCAGACGCACATTCAGGCCGTACGGACGGTGCGCCACCACCACCCCCCACTCCACCGGACCCAGACCCATGTCCTCAACCCTACCCACAACCACTCACTCCTTCCCCAACAGACCCTACAGGACGCCACACACCGACCGCGGGAACGCCGCGTTACCGGCAGGGAACGCCTGCCGCGCCCGTTATTCCGCTTCTGCAGGACAGCGTCGTCAGTGGTCTCAGGCTGGCGTGCCGGGCGTGGGTACGTGTCGGCAGAAGGCCTCCATGCGGTTGAACACCTCGAACAGACCCCGGTTCCAGTGCAGTTCCGCGGCCCACCAGCCAGTCGGGACGTTCACATCAGAGGATCTGCTCATTGCGGTTCTCCTTAAAGGGCTCGTGCTCCTGCCTGCGTACTCGCCTGGCTACTATCGCGAGTGTCCTGCCCCTGGGAGCAGGGGGAGTGAGGCCGATTCTTATGGTATTTCTACGTGGCGTCAGCCCTGTCCCTGGGGGCAGGCGGTGGCGAGTTCAGGTCTTGTTCTGTTCCTGCTGTTCCTGTTGTTCTTCTTGTTGTCTCTTTCTGGCCCAGTGGGGGAGGAGTCTGGGGTCGTCTAGTGGTATGTCTGTCCCGATGGCCATGCCTGGTGGTGGGGGTGGGGGTGGTGGTCCTGGTGGTGGGTCGTAGTCGGTGCGGTTGGGTGGGTCGCCCCCTCTTACGAAGCAGGCGCGGTGGCTGAGCCGTAGGGTGCCGTCTGGCCATACCCCCAGGCGGCAGACCCGGATGGGCTGCCCCACAACGGGGTGGAAGTCGATTTTGAACACCTTCCGGTCGGCCTCGACCAGGGACCACATGACCGTGCCGGTCTCACCCGAGGCCAGGAGGAGCACGTCAAAGCCCCGCTCGTGTACGGCGGTGATCACGCCCCACTCGGCCAGTCTCAGGCCTGAGGGCCACCCCGTCTTGCGTCTGCGGACCACCTCCTTGGGTGACCAGTCGATAGCCGCCTGCTGGGCTGTCAGGCGCAGCTCCCCGCTGGGGCGCACCTCCATACGACGCACCCGGATACGGTCCCCCACGTCCGGCCAGTACTCCTCATTAGTCCGTATAGTGCTGTCGTTGACCCACGCCCTCTCGACCGTGCCTACCTCACCCGAGGAGTCCAGGAACACGTCCAGCCCGTACGGCCAGTGCGCCACCACCGTCCCCCACTCCACCGGACCCAGGCCTACGTCCTCAGGCCTGTCCACAGCTAATCACCCCTTCCCCGACGGATTCTACAGGATGCCGCACGCTGACTGCGGGATTCTGCGTTACTAGCTGGCTGTCGTGCCTGGACACGTTCAGGACGGTGTCGTCAGTGGTCTCAAGCTGGTGTGCCGGGTGTGCGTCGGTGGAAGGGCTTCATGTGGCTGAGCAGGCCGTACTGTGTCAGTATTCTGGCCTCGTAGGTGGGGTTCCAGGTCCTGGTGAGTAGTCCTTCTGGGGTGGTGGTGATCTCTATGCTGCACGGTCTGTTGGGGTGTCCGTGCGCGTGGAGGTCGAGTAGGTTCGATACCTGTATGCGTAGGCGTAGGGCGTTGTTGCCTCGGGCGGCCCACCTGGCAGGGAGGGGGTTGGGGGCGTCGGCCAGCTCCACTATCAGGTGGATGCTCTCGGGGATGTGGGAGAAGCAGGTGCGTAGGCACAGCGCTCCCCCCAGGGAGGCGGGGCGGCGGTTGAACACCTCGAACAGGCCCCGGCACCGCGAGAGGCCCGCGGCCCACCAGTCACCCGGGATACCCGCGTCAGATGACCTACCCATTATGTCCTCCTTAATGAATGCTCCGGTCCGGGCGCTAGCCGGGCCGTCTAGTAGGGGTTGTAGCCGTAGGCCTCGTAGTGGTCCAGTAGGCAGGTGCGGGCGCGTACGCGGATACTGTGCCCCTGGCGGGCCAGGCGCAGCTGGACGTGGTCGTCGCCCGTACCTCCCAGGTGGATCCCGTCGGGGCCCGTCCCGGTCCCGGTCTCGGTGGTGCCTGTGACCTCCACGTCCCCGCGGAGGGACAGGAAGAGGTCGATCATGCCGCAGCCCGGCCGCCAGCGGGCGGGCGGGTTGACGGGGACCTGGATAATACTCAGGCGCGCCCCGACTGTTCCCGTGGTGTGGTCCACGTCGATCATGTTGCCAATCAGGTTGGACGCGCACGGCCCCTGGGGCCCGTACATCTCGTAGACGACACCCCCACCCTCTATGACCGCATAGTCCACGCTAGCCGACGCCATCAATCCTGTCCCAGACATTGCCCCAGTCTCCGAACCCATACCAAGAACCCCCTCCACCATACCAGTATCCAGGTCATGCGGTGGCCGGACGCTGAAGCGCGGCCCCTGCCCCGCCCAGGAGTACCTTTCCCCACCCCGGCTGGCGCCCCAGGGGGGGTCAGGCGACAGGGACCCGGTCACCACACTTCAGTACCGGGTGGGTTCAGCAGGTCTTCGCTGTTACGACCGCACGGTCGGCTCCGGCACTGGGCGTGTCGTGGTCTTCGCGGCCGACCGCAGTTTTACGCCGTGCGGTTGTACAGCGACCTGGTGATGGTGCACGTGCGGGCCTCGACGTCCAGTGACAGGGACTGGCCGCGCATGACGAACCTGACGAGATCACCGTCGCGCGAGGTGGTCAGCTCTATGCGTACTGGCTCAAACGGTCTTGGTGTCCCGGACCAGTGAAGCTGTTCTATGTCGTCGACGTCGAGCTGTACGCGGTCTGTTGCGAGGCGCTCCGCGCAGGCGCGAGGAAGCCAGTAGTCGTGCCCCTGGTCGAGCCAGACACCGACCTGGGTGAACCCCGCCCCTGTGGAAAGAATCAGGTAGTCCAAGGTCGCGGGAGTATGGGTGAAGCTCGTGGGACTCAGGCGCGGCAGGGTACCGGGCATTGTGCTCCTCCTCCAGGAATCTGTTACCTTAAGAATACTCAGCGCGCGGCCCGTGCCAGCGCCTCACTCGAGCCAGTGGGGCGAGCAGCCGACGACCGCGACCGACCCGCATACGACGACCAGCTGGAGCCTGCTCTGACCGAGGCGGATCTCGTACCCCGACCCCGTGACCGGGGTCCTCATCGTAATTATTGTAGAGGCGTCCGGATCACGGTCCCGCGTGACACGTGAGTCCACCGCCGACACCTGTGCGAACTCAAGCCGGACGGTCACGGCGTTGTAGCTCCTCGCCGGGGTGTCGCTCTCGTTGCCGCATCCGGGTCCTATAGAGTACTCGAGGTTCATCCCTAGTACCGCTCGCACGGAGTTAAAGTCCACGCCCAGGAGGCCCTTGTATACCAGTCCCCGCTCGGAGTCGAACAGGTCCTCAGGAGACCTGACACCGAGGACCTCAGCCAGCCACGAGGCATCCATCCCTAGGCGCCTCCCGTTCGCGTCCGAGACGACTCCTCGCCTGCCCCGGCACCTGCCACCATCTGCTTCCTTCTTACGTGGGCTGACACCGCGCTCAGGAAGCAGTCCTTACCTGACAACGACCTTCTCAGGTCGTTCACGCTGGAGATGAGGAAAGAGCTGCGAGGAGGTCTCACGGAGACGGTCTCGAGCAGTCTGCGCCGCCTGGCGACGTCGACCTCCAGCCTCACGGACAGGTCCACGACTCCCTGCAGGACCCTCTCGTCGGTGCACGACTCCGCGACACGGTAGAAGCAGGGCAGGTGGTTGCAGATCACCTTGGTACAGCGCTCGTCAATCGTGTTGTCCCCGAGCATCTGCTCTGACTGCGCTGGGAACCCGTGGGCGATCTCGACGAGCAGGTCGAACCCGCACCTGAGGCCGTGGACCGTCGAGCACCCGTCGCAGATCCTGTCTGACACGACCAGGGCGGTGGGTTCCGCCGCCTGGTACAGCTCGCGCTGGAAGAACGCGTTCCCCTCTATCCTCCAGTACGCGCTATCAGCGTCGTCGTCATCCTCCGCCCCCATCATCTCGTCAATTGCCGACGGCAGGTCGCAGGGGTCACCCAGCGCACGCAGGTTGGACCAGTCAGTACTGTCACCCGTCACCCCAGGCACCTCCTTTCTGACCCTTGACGCCCGGCGGGAACTGCGACTTGTCAAATCTGGTCTGACACCTTACGCAGGGGTCAACCCCTTTTCCCGTCCTTGGTCTAACAGGTTCGACAAACCTAATATCTTTCCTGGTCAAATCGGGATCGACATCCTCTTTTAATCTGTAGTAAGCGTCGTCCTCTGCGCATCCAAACTTTGGCTCGCCGTTTTTTGTCGGTCCAAGTTCTTCTCGACTTCCGCTCCTTCCTACTCTGATGTCCTCTACCCCATGACCAGGAACGTAGGCTGCAACAACTGTGGCAGGCCGGCTATTAGATGAAAAAGATGCGGCATACTCATCCCGTAGTTGCCGGGCTGCGTCACGCAGTTCATCCTCGTCTGGCCCGCATCCGCCTGCGGGTGTTGTGTTGTGTACGAGTATTGCTTGTTTGGTGGTGGTGTGGACGTGGTAGTTGTGGGTGTGGCGTATGGTGAGGTTGTGGACGGTGGTGGTGTGTCCGGTGGCCTGGACGGAGACGACGTGGACGGGGGCGTGGTCGGGGGTGGTGAGGGTGTCGCCGGCCCTGAGGTGGCCGGCGGGGACGTAGCCGCGTCCGGCCACGTGGACGGGGTGGGTGGCGGTGGTGGTGACGGTGCCGCTGGTGGTGGTCAGGCGTATGGTGGGCACGCGCGCGTGGGTGTGGGTGCGGTCCACGGTGGCGGCCACCAGGCGGCCGGTGGCGGGGTCGCGGGAGGCCACCCGGTCCCCGGGGCGCACGTCCTTGATGGGCCTGGTGGTGCCGTCGGCCATGAGCACGGGGGTGGTGGGGGTGAAGCACCCGTAGCGGGCGGTGCCGGTGGCCTTCTCCAGGGCCGCGCTGCTGGCCCCGTCCAGGGCGCCGTCGAGGGCGCCCCCGCCCACGGCGCGGGCCAGGCCCCCGACCGTGACGGGCTCGCCGCTGGTCAGGTACTCCAGGCCGCTGCTCACCCCGTTCTCGGCGGCGCCCTCGGCGGCCCCGGAGAGCAGGTTGCGTCCCAGGCAGGAGCGCATGCCCCGCGTGGCGCGGTCCACCGCGGCCACGGCCCCGCCCCCGGCCAGGGACGAGGCCGCCCCGATGGCCCCGTCCACGGCGACCTGGCCCCAGTCCACCCGCCCCGTGGTCATCTTCTGGGTCCCGGCCGACATGCCCGCGCTGGTCAGGGCCCCGCTGATCACGGCCGCCCCCACCGGCCCGCCCACGCCGGTGCACATCACCGCCACCCCGGCCACCACCAGAGCCCCGGCGGCCAGGTACTCCCAGTTGCCGGCCAGCCAGGAGCCGGCCGCCCCCAGGGCGGCGCCCAGGGCACCATGGCTGGCCTGCTGGTAGGCCCTCAGGTCGGCCTCGCTGACCGGGGACAGGCCCGTGGGGTCACCCGCCCCCACCGGGTCCCCTCCCGCGTAGGAGTACCGCGCCCCGGCCCACCCCACCCCGGCCGGGGCCCCCAGGGGGTCAGGCGACAGGAACCCGGCCACCACCGGGTCGTACGCCCGCGCCCCCAGCAGACCCAGGCCGGCCACCACCAGGCCCCCCGAGGCCGACACACCCACACCACCAGGACCAGCACCACCCGGACCGGCCGGGCCAGCCGGGCCAGGCGCGCCGGCACCACCCGGCCCAGCACCACCCGGACCGGCGGGGCCAGGACCACCGGCACCGACGCCGGCGGGGACCCAGGGGGCGGGCCCGGCCACGCCCACCACACCGCCCAGCCCCCACACGCCACCAGCACCAGCACCGGCTGGCCCGGGACCACCGGCACCACCAGCACCAGCAGCGGGACCACCAGCACCACCGGCACCGGTAGGTGCCGCGGGCCCACCGGCACCGGTGGGGACGGCCGGGCCAGCCGGGCCGGTGGCGCCACCGGTACCGGCGGTGGCCCACTGCCCCGCCAGGGCGGTGGGCCCGTCGGTGTCGGGCACCAGCCAGGCCGTCCCCTCCTCCCCGCCGGTCAGGGCCGTCGCGGTCAGGGCGTCGGTGACCACCCTGGTACCTACCTGGGCCAGGGCCGGCAGCACGGCGGCGCTGTCCCAGAACACGTCCACGCCCCCCACACGGGCCGTCTCCCCGCCGGGATCGGTGACCAGCTCCTGACGACGCGCCCACAGGCGGTCACCCCGGCGCACCACGTCCGTGACCGAGGCCAGCTCACCCCTGGGCCCCCAGGACAGGCGCCGTTCCCCGCCCGGACCCGCCTGACGGGTACGCCGCCCCGCCGCGTCATAGGAGTAGGTGGTGACCGCACCCCCCACACGGGCGGTCACCAGCTGGCCCGCCGCGTCGTAGTCGTAGACTGTGGACGCCCCGTCCTCGACCCTGCGCACCAGACGCCCCGCCGCGTCCCAGGCCCAGGAGCAGGCCGTCCCCTCACTCGTGACGGCCCCCACCAGACGCCCCGCCGCGTCGTAGTCGTAGTCCGTACGCGCCCCGTCACGCACCTCGGCCACCACGCGCCCACCCGCGTCACGCTCCACGCCCGTCTCCTGGACCAGGCCGTGGCGGTCCACCCGGTGGCCCACCACGAACCCGTCCTCCCACCGCCAGCGGGCCTCCAGACCCGGGCCGCGCACACCCACCACGCGCCCCACCGGGTCACGCTCCACGTCCACCCGCCCCAGACCCTCCTGCTCCAGGACGGCCAGACGGTTGTTGGCGTCATAGGAGTACCTGGTCACCACCCCGTCAGGCCTGCGCATACCAGTACGCCGCCCCGCCACGTCATAGGTGTAGGACACCCCCACCCCGTCACGCAGACGCGAGACCAGACGCCCACAGGCGTCCCACGTCCAGGACACCGACCCGCCGGGCCCGTCCGCGCTCATGGTCCGGGCCGCAGGATCCCGCCTGAGACGGGCCAGCAGGTCCCCGTCAGCCCGGACCTCCTCCAGGCGTCCGGCCGTGTTGTAGGCCCACTCCAGCACCCGGCCCGTGGCCTCTGCCCGGCGTACCGGGCGCCCGGAGGCGTCCCAGGACCAGGAGGTGGTGCGTCCCAGCGGGTCGGTGTCCGCTACCAGGCGCCCCATGGCGTCCCAGGAGCGGGTGGTCCTGTTGCCGGCCGGGTCTGTCACCGCCACCTGGTAGGACAGGGCGTCGTACTCGTAGCGGGTCACCCCGCCCGCACCGTCCACGGCCGCCACCAGCTGGCCGGCCGCGTCGTAGCGCAGACGCCGCGTCCCGTGCCAGGGGTCCTGGATGGTGGTGATGCGCCCGCACTTGTCGTAGCTGAAACGCACCACCCCACGCCCCGGGGTACGCCGCTCCACAATCCGCCCCGCGGCGTCAAAGCGGGTGGACACCCGGCCGCCGTCGGGCCAGATCTCGCCGACCAAGCGCGAGTCGGCGTCGTAGAGGATCTCGTAGCGGTCCCCGCCGGTGGACACGGTCGCCGACCACCGGCCGCACCGGTCGTACTCGTAGCGGTAGACGCCCCCCGTAGGCTGGGTGACCGCTACCGCCCGGCCAGCGGCGTCACGCTCGTAGCGGGTGACCGCGCCGGTGGCGTCCACGGCCTCAACCACGCGCCCGCACCGGTCGTAGCGCACCGTCTGCTCGGTGCCGTCAGGCCCGGTGACGGCCACGACCCGCCCCAGGCGGTCGCAGCGGGCCTCCAGGTCCTCGCCCCCGTCGTGCACGGCCACGACCTCGCCCAGGGGGCCGCGCTCCACGTTGCGGCGCACGCCCGTGGGGTCCTGGGTGGCGGACACCAGGCCGTCGGCCCCGTAGCTGATCGACCACTGCCCGCCCGCGGCGTCCTTGACGTGCGTCAGGTGGGACAGGGCGTCGTAGCCCAGCTTCCACGTGGAGCCGTCCGGCAGCCTCATGCCGGCCAGGTTGCCCAGGTCGTCGTACCACTGGCCCACCACCCGGCCCAGGGGGTCGGTCGTCGTCTCGACCTGCCCGTCCTGCCCCCAGGACACCGTGGTGCGCCCGCCCATGGGGTCGACCCGGGCCGACATGCGCCCCGCGGCGGTGTACTCAAAGCTCCACCGGCCCCCCGTGGGGTCCGTGCGGGTGGCCAGCAGCCCCGTGTCCGGGTCGTACCGGTACTCGGTACGGTTCCCCAGAGGGGTGACGGCCGCCACCACCCGGCCTGCGGCGTCACGCTCCAGGCGCGCCACGGCCCCCTCGGCGTTGGTGACGGCCACCAGCTCACCGAAGTCGTCGTAGGCGAAGTCCACACCCACCCCGGTGGGATCCACCACCCGGGCCAGCAGGCCCCCCGGACCCCACAACAGTCGGGTGACCCCGCCCTCAGGATCCACCACACGACAGGGCTGCCGGGCCGGGCCCTCGTAGACGAACCGGGTCACGGCCTCCACCCCGGCCCCACCGGCCCCGTCGTCGGCACCGGTGACGGTGGCGGACACCAGGCGGTCGAGCTCGTCCCACTCCCAGGCCTGGCGCGCCCCCGAGGGCAGACGACGCAGGACTATGCGGCCCCGATCGTCGAAGACGCACGCCGTGGCCTGCCCGTCCCGGGTACGCACCATGACCTTGTTGCCCCACCGGTCGTACCCCATGGACTGGCGCCGCCCCTGGGCGTCCACGACCCCCACCAGGCGGCCGCGCCGGTCGTGGATCCAGGTGTTGCCCCTCGAACCGTCCTCGTCGCTGGTGGCCGTCACCCCGCCAGCCAGGTAGGAGTAGCGGGTGGTACGCCCGAACGGGGAGCGCTGCGTGGTCACGCGCCCCGTCTGGTCGAACGTGTTAGTCACCTCCACCACGCCGTCAGCGTCCACGACCTGGGCCAGCAGGCTCGCCTCGTCCCACCGGTAGGTCCGTGACCCCACCGGGCGCACCACCCCCACCAGGCGCCCAACCTCGTCGTAGTCGTAGACCACGCGGCGCCCGTCCGAGGAGACGGCCCCCACCACGCGGCCGCCCTCCCAGGACAGGTCCACGAACCGGCCCCGCTCGTGGGTCAGGCGCACCAGGCGCTCACCCTCCCAGGACAGGGTCACGCCCGTCCCCGGCCCCGCGCCCGCGTGCACCACCCGGCCCACAGAGTCAATGCGCCACCGCAGGCCCCACGAGGAGGAGACCACGTAGCCCCCACTCTGCGCGACGTCCTCATCACCGTCCGGGCGGGCACTGTCCGGGCGGGCCCCGCCGGGACCGTCAGCCTGGTCAGCACCGTCCTGGCTGGCACCGTCCTGGCCGGCCGGGGCGCGCTCCAGCCACAGGCTCTCGCCCTCGGCCCGCCCCCAGCCCTGCCCGGCGCGGGGGAAGACCACCACGCGCCCGTCGGGCAGCGTCAGCCGGGCGGCGTCCCCGGTAAGGACCAGGCCCACCTCGGCCCACGAGGACCAGCCCCGCCCGAAGGCACCCACCACCGGGTTCAACGAGCTGTAGGAGCGCGTCCACGCCAGGGACCCGCTCGCCCCGGCGAAGCCCAGATCCTCCTCGACCTCCAGGAAGGCGCCCGTACTGGTGTTGACCGGGTCGTCGCTGTAGCCCGTGGTGGGCGGGGACCCGTAGGCCGTGGGCGGGTCGATCACGATGTCCGCACGCTGGCTGGACACGCCCGCACCGGCCAGGACCGCCTCCACGGCACTGTCCGGCAGGGCGGACACCTCACCGCTGCCTCCCGCGTCCTCAAAGGCCTGTCCCACGGTCTGGGCCCACTTGGCATCCTCTTCGTTGGCCAGCAGCCACTGCCGGTAGCCTGACAGCACGCTCGAGGCGTCCAGGGTGGCCCACGAGCAGGAGGTGGCGAAGTCCAGGCAGTAGCCCTCGAGCTGCCCCGGGACCGCCCTTAGCGCCTCGTCGGCCGCCCGCGACTTCGTGGCGAAGTCCTTCAGGTCACCGGGTCTGGCCGACGACGTCCCGTTCGAGTTCCCCACGCTCCCCGGCTGGGGCGTCTGACGTGCCTGGGGTGCACCCGCGGTCACCGACTCCGAGGGTCCCTCGTCGTCGTCGGCGATCTCCTTGTAGGGCGGTTCCTCACCTCCACCTACGCGGTCCAAGGTCCTCTCCCAGAAACCGCGCTTTGCACGCCGCTCGGCCCACTCCCGCGCGGCCCGACGCCGTGCGTTCTCCGCACGGGCCTTGGCCGTCACGGCCTCGACCTTCGTGGCCACCAGATCCAGGTTACGTACGATCTCGTCCAGGTCAGACAGCTGAGTGGTCCCGTTGGTCCTAAAGACCACCGAGAAGTGCCCCTTGAAGTCCTTACGGGCATTAAGTCGGTAACTAGCCCGCTCAGGGTGCTGGTCCCGCAGGTTACGGGCTGCCAGACGGAACATCGCGGCCAGGGAGTTCGCCACACTGAAGTCGTAGGCGACGTCAGGCATTCCCTTGAGGTTGTCAAGGTTTGCGTCATTGACCTCCACGGACCGCCTCACCTCCCTGCCTGATCATGTCCCTGCCCGGTCGCGGCCGTAACCGTTCTGTGACCAGGAACATACCGCACATCCTGTAGCGCCAACAGGGGCAGCCCACACCTGTTCACCCACAGCAGAATAAGGGTGGTCGTAGCTGCCCGTCGGTCCTGGTAGGCCCGCTGGCCCGGGTGGTTCTGGGGCCCCGCTGGCCCAGTTGGTGCTGGTGGTGCGGGTGTGCTGGCTGCCGGGGCCTGGTGGTGGCCGGCCTGCTGGGGATGCGGGCGTACGACCCGGCGGTGGTCGGGCTCCTCGTCGCCCCGCACAGGACATACTGATAACGGCAAGGTGGAGGGAACCCTTGACCACTACGGATTCGGAGACTGGAGCAATGTCACCTGGAACAGACCCGACGGCGTCGGCTAGTGACGTGGACTACGCGGTCATAGAGGGCGGGGAAGTCGTCTACGAGATGTATGGGCCCCAGGGCCCGTGCGCGTCCAACCTGATCGGCGACGAGCTCATCATCTACCACAGCACGGGCACTCTGAAAGTGTGCCTGAGTATTGTCCAGACTCCCGTCAACCCGCCCGCCTGCTGGAGACCGGGCTGCGACATGATCTGCCTGTTCCTGTCCCTCCACGGGGACGTGGAGGTAGCGGGCACCACCAGGGCCGGGGCTGGCCCCGACGAGGTCTACCTGGGGGCCCTAGGCGACGACCACGTCGAGCTGCGCCTGGCCCGCCAGGGACACAGCATCCGCGTACGCGCCCGCACCTGCCTACTGGACTACTACGAGGCCTACGGCTACAACCCCTACTAGACACCAGCCCGACTAGCAGACGGACAGGACGACAGCCCCGACGTCGGGCCCACCGCACCCTCCAATCCGAGCACACGGGCAGGAGCACGAGACCTTAATTAGGGAGGACATAATGGGTAGGTCATCTGACGTGGGTATCCCGACTGGCTGGTGGGCCGCGGGCCTCTCGGGGTGCCGGGGGCTGTTCGAGGTGTTCAACCGCCGCCCGGCCTCCCTGGAGGGGGCGGTGTGCCTGCGTGTCCGCTTCGTCAACTTTGACGACGTCCGCCTGGTTGTGGAGCTGGCCGACGCCCCCGACCCCCTCCCGGCCAGGTGGGCCGCCCGGGGCAACAACGCCCTGCGCCTGCGCATGCAGCTAGCGGACGTGCTCGACCTCCACGTCCGCGGGCACCTTACTGGTGGGCTGTGCAGCATAGAGGTCACCACCACCCCAGAGGGAGTACTCACCAGGACCTGGAACCCCGCCTACGAGGCCAGGATACTGTCACACTACGCCTCACTCAACCACATGGAACCCTTCCACCGCAGCGCACCCGGCACACCAGGTAGGGAGGAGGGAGGATCCTGGGATGGGTGGTGACTACGGGGTTGAGTGGGGTTCCCTGCGTACTCTGAACGGGGTGGGTATGGATCCTGCTCCGATCGGGGTGATGCTGAGTGCCCCGGACTCCAAGACGGCTAATAAGGCCTACTGGCAGATCGAGGGACCGGCCTTCTACTCCCGGCAGCTTGAGGAGGCGGCGTTGCCGGTGACGCGGGTGCTGGTGGACGCGGTGTGCAAGGGGGAGTGCACCTACTGGGGGACGGTGTACGCCACGGACGCCCTGGTGGAGATCACCTGTAGTCACACCTCGGCCGGGCGCACCGACCTGCCCGACAGGTGCCGGGCCGTCGTAAGAGCCCACCTGCCCCGCCTCTACCAGATGCTCGAGCAGACAACCGACGACAGGATCCGCTCGCGCCTCATCACCATCGTGTACAACGCCGAGGACGACACCCCCACCAGACGGGCCCTCCTGGAGAGGCTCTCACACCAGGACCTGCCCGGACCGAGCGACAACGCACTGCACTGGAACCTGGTAGAGGAGTACGGAGAGGACAGAAGAACACAGGAACAGAACAGGAAGAAGCACTAGGAGCAGACTTCGGACACCCACCACCAGGCCCGACCCACACCCAAGGACAGGACCTCATATACACTCTTCTAGACGGGAACAAGACCCGGGGAAGGGGCGGTCAGCTGTGGACAGGCCTGAGGACACCGGCTGGGGCCCGGTGGAGTGGGGGGTCGTGGTGAGGTGTCACCAGTGCGGCCTGAATGTGCGTCTGGAGGCCTCGGGCGAGGTCGGCATGCTGGACAGGATGCAGAGTCACGACAGTTACATGCGTCGTAACCCGGAGTACCTGCCGGACGTGGGGGACCGTATCCGGGTACGTCGCATGGAGGCGCGTCCCGGTGGGGAGCTGCGCCTGGTCTCCTTCCAGACCGCGCTCAACGGCTGGTCCGAGCCCGAGGAGGTGGTCCGCAGGCGTATGTACGAGTGGCCTGCCGGTCTGGGAGAAACGGAGCACGGCGTGGTCACGGCCCTGCACGACCGGGGCTTCGACGTCTACCTTCTTGCTTCGGGGGATGTCGGCACGGTCATGTGGTCCCTGGTCGACTTCGACCGCATGTTCTTCTCCACCGACTTCCACCCCCGCACGGGGCAGCCCATCCGGGTCCGCCGCCTCGGGATCTGGCCAGACGGCACCCTCAGACTCAGCCACCGCAAGACCTTCCTTGACATGTCCCTGGACCGCGTCAGAAGACGACATGCCGAGAAACTAGGCGGCATAACCAAGACCAATCAGTCGCCGGAGTAAGTGGTGTCCCAGGGCACGTACTTTAGCGTCCGGCCCCTGAATATAGTACGGACAGGACAAGATCTGGTTACGAACTTTGCTCTGTTGGGGAAGGGGTGAGTTGTTGTGGGTAGGGTTGAGGACATGGGTCTGGGTCCGGTGGAGTGGGGGGTGGTGGTGGCGCACCGTCCGTACGGGCTGGAGGTGCGTCTGGAGGCCTCTGGTGACGTGGGCGTGGTCGACCGGATCCTGGTCGATGACAACAGTTTCCACGCCAACGAGGAGTACTGGCCGGACGCGGGGTCGGGTGGTAAGGCCTCTGACCAGCTTGAGTACGCGGCGTTCTACTCCCGGCAGCTTGAGGAGGCGGCGTTGCCGGTGACGCGGGTGCTGGTGGACGCGGTGTGCAAGGGGGAGTGCACCTACTGGGGGACGGTGTACGCCACGGACGCCCTGGTGGAGATCACCTGCGGTGAGACCCCGCCCGGGGAGGAGCACAGTGACGAGGACCTGGACAGCAGGTGCCGGGCCGTCGTAAGAGCCCGCCTGCCCCGCCTCTACCAAATGCTCGAGCAGGCGACCGACGACAGGATCCGCTCGCACCTCATCACCATCGTGTACAACGTCGAGGACGACACCCCCACCAGACGAGCCCTCCTGGAGAAGCTCTCACACCGCAACCTGGAAGGGGCCAGCGAGCTGGCACTCCAATGGGCCCAGGACGACGAGCAGGAAAGACTGGATCTACCTGGAACGGGACGGCAGGTTTAACAGACACGCTTCCTGCTGAACCCCTAGAAGGGTGCCGTAATGGTACTTACGCTTAGGAAGATGCCATGATTAGCAGCGCTGCCTGGGTCAACGCCTACTCGCGTTGGTTGGAGTCCTTAGTGCCTCTGCGGGTGAGCAGGATTGAGAGTATAGCTGGTTGTTTTATCTGGATGGGGGGCGAGAACTGGAACTTCTCACCGGAGACCCTGGTCCGGGTGCTGGGCGGGGACGGGAGGGTGGTGCTGGGTACCACGGACCTGTGGGACCCCGGGCGCTGGCAGGGGGTGCTCGGTCGCCTGGTCGGCCTGGACGTGGTGGGAGTGACCTGCTACGACGCCACCCCGGTAACCCACCCGGCACCACACCACAGGAGACACGAATGAGTCGGTACATACTCTCAGACTGGAGGAGCGACGACCCCGAGGACCCCTTTATCGTGTTCGTCCAGATCGACGGTGAACGCTACCTGGAGCGGATTATCAATGTCTTCCACGACGGCAGAGTGGAGACAGAGAGTCTCTGGGAAGAGGACCCGATAAACATCTCGCCCCCAGTCCCGGAACTCCAGTCCATAAACGAGGCAGACGAGTTCACCGCCTGCTACACCAGCGCCAGCCTCTTCGAGGGCGTGTGGCAGGAGGCCACCAACACGAGGCGACTCTCCCCGACGTCGATCAACAACCTCATGCAGACCCTCCACAACCCGGACCAGGGGTCCGGAGGCACATAACCCGTTGTAGGATCTGTCGGGGAAGAGGTGATTAGCTGTGGTTAAGCCTGGGAGCGTGAGAATGGGCCCGGTGGAGTGGGGGACGGTGGTGGCGCACTGGCCGTACGGGCTGGACGTGTTCCTGGACTCCTCGGGGGAGGTGGGTACGGTCGGGATAACGTGGGTCAACGACAGTACTATACGGACTAATGAGGAGTACTGGCCGGACGTGGGGGACCGTATCCGGGTGCGTCGTATGGAGGTGCGCCCCAGCGGGGAGCTGCGCCTGACAGCCCAGCAGGCGGCTATCGACTGGTCACCCAAGGAGGTGGTCCGCAGACGCAAGACGGGGTGGCCCTCAGGCCTGAGACTGGCCGAGTGGGGCGTGATCACCGCCGTACACGAGCGGGGCTTTGACGTGCTCCTCCTGGCCTCGGGTGAGACCGGCACGGTCATGCGCTCCCTCATCGAGGCCGACCGGAAGATGTTCAAAACCGACTTCCACCCCAGTGTGGGGCAGCCCATCCGGGTCCGCCGCCTCGGGGTGTGGCCCGACGGAACCCTCAGACTCAGCCACCGCGCCTGCTTCGTAAGAGGGGGCGAGCCGCCCAACCGCACCGACTACGACCCACCACCAGGACCACCACCCCCACCCCCACCAGGCATGGCCATCGGGACAGACATACCACTAGGCGACCCCAGACTCCTCCCCCGCTGGGCAAGACAACAACAGAAACAAGAGAAACAGCAGGAACAGGAACAGACCTGATGCACACCCACTTGCAGAACACAGTGCACCAGGTCAGGTGGTACCTGCCTGCCCTGATCGTACGGACCTAGGGATTTATGCAAGGCATTCTGTCGAGGAGGTTAAGATGGCGAGTCAGGACTTGCGCGAGAGGGTGATCGACGTCGCGGTGAGACTGCTTCAGGGCAACGCGGTCTGCATGAGCGTGGCGTGCCCGTTGAGGCACAGGTAGCCGCGCCCGGTGGTCATGGGCACTGAGGCCCGCCGGGGCACGTTCACCCCCAGCAGGTCGCCGTCGAGGTCGATATTGGGACGCAGCAGGATCCCGCACCGGGAGCGCCGCAGGGTCTTGGTCCAGTGGCTGTACAGGGTCCGGACGTCGTCATTGCGCCCTGCCGCGGCAATACGTAGGTGAGACGGTCCGGAGGCCAGGAGCCCGCTGAGGACGCCGTCAGGGTCCTCCACCCGCTCGGCGTCGTCGACCAGGAGCAGGGCCGGCCCCTCATGGACCGTGATGGCCGAGCTCAGGACGGCCAGCTCCGAGACCTCGGTGACCACCTTGTCCAGCCCCGCCTCAGGGCCGGCCGCGGCCAGGGGCGAGCGGCGTGAGGCGAGCGCCCCCACCCAGATCTCGGCTCCGGCCGCCTGCGCCGCCTGCCGGGCGGAGGCCGCCAGGGCCAGGAGCGTCATGGACTTGCCCGAGCGCGGGGGCCCGGCCACCATGAGGTGCTCGCCCTCGTAGCTCTCCAGCACCGCCGTGGACAGGTCGGAGGCCAGGATCCCCACGGGCAGGCGCCAGGGCTCACCGGACACGTCCCCGGACCCCTCCA
The DNA here is from genome assembly GCF_002999235.1 of Actinomyces sp. oral taxon 897. Classification (NCBI taxonomy): domain Bacteria; kingdom Bacillati; phylum Actinomycetota; class Actinomycetes; order Actinomycetales; family Actinomycetaceae; genus Actinomyces; species Actinomyces sp. oral taxon 897. Next base: position 2,724,413 of record NZ_CP027236.1, read on the forward strand.
GCGCCGCCACTGCCACCTCACTGGGCAGCTCCCCCACCACCGGCCGCTTGGGCTCCGCCCCGACCCAGCGGTCACGCAGCAGGTCCACGGCCTCAGCCAGGGTGCAGGCAGGGGTGGCCACATGCGTCTGGAGCCGGGTGCGTGAGACCACCGCCCGGCCGGGCACCTCCGGGGGGCCCTCAGTGGGCTTGAGCCCGGCCTGGGCGTAGTCGTAGCGGTCCACCAGGTGGAAGAGCCACTTCTGGGTGGTGACCTCCTCGATCGCCGAGGGGATGACCTTGACCCGGGAGGTGCTGACGGCCACGTGGATCCCCAGGTCAGGGCCGTCCGCGTAGACGCGGTAGAAGCTGTCCAGCAGCTCCAGGCCCTCGGTGTCCTGGTACTCGTCGCGCAGGGCCGCCAGGCCGTCCACGAGCACGACCGTCACGCGGCCGGCGGCCCCCGCCCGACGGCGCTCGAGCTCAGCGCGCAGGTAGTTGATAAGACGTCCCTGCCGCTCCCGCCCTCCCGGGCCGGTACCCGCGTAGGCGAGCGTGTGCGGCAGCCTCTCGAGGGCCGTGAGCTCACCGGTGCCCATGTCCAGCACCACCAGGTCCATCTCCTGGGGCGCCCACTGGGTGGTGGCCGCCAGGGCGACGGAGGCCAGGGCCGTCGTCGTCCCGTACCCGGGTACGCCACCCAGGAGGAGGTTGCCCTCAGCCAGGTTCCAGCCCTCCACCACCTGGCGCTGGCGGTCCGGGTCGTCGGAGAGGGCGAACAGGATGCGGTCCCCCTCACGCCCTCCCACCTGCGGGACGGCCCTGCGCGGGTCGTCGGGCACCGGCGACGCCGGGAAGCCCTCTAGATCCACCCGGGGCCCCAGCGGCTCGGGCCACACGGGGCGCGGCGGGGCGATCCCTGCCTGCTCGCTGGCCGCCACAATGGCGTCAATGAGCAGGTCCAGGTCCGTCTCCGGCTCGCCCGGCCCCGGCGCCTGGCCTGGCGTCGGCGCTCCCGCTGGCCCCGGCGCCTGGCTCGGCTCGCCTGGCCCCGGCGCCTGGCTCGGCACCTCCACCGGCCCTGGCACCTGGCTCGGCTCGCCTGGCCTCGGCTCGCCCGGCGCGGCGACCAGTACCCGCCCGTCCTCGTCCCGCAGGGTGACCGGGGCCCGGTCGTCCTCCTGGAGGGCGCCGGTGACCAGGGCCGTCTGGACGGGGGTGATGTCGTCCTGGCCGAGCTTGATCAGGGCCCGCCCCTTCTGGTGGCGTCCGATCGCGGCGGCGTCGGGCACGTCAATGACGTTGGAGGAGTCCTCACGGCTCTGGACGCGCAGGGCCACCCGCAGGTTCGTGTTGGCCAGGATGTCGTCGTTGACCACGCCCGCGGGCCGCTGGGTGGCCAGCACCATGTGGACCCCCAGGGTGCGTCCCACGGCGGCCACGCTCACCAGGGAGGAGAGCACGTCAGGGTACTCCTTGGCGAGCATCGCGAACTCGTCAACCACCAGCAGCAGGCGCGGCACGGGCTCGGAGGGGCTGGTGGCCAGGTAGGCGTCCAGGTTGTCCACGCCGTCGCCCGCGGACGCGAAGAGCCGCTGGCGGTAGGTCATCTCGGCCTCCAGGGCGCGCAGGGCCCGGTCGGCCATCTGGGCGTCGAGGTTGGAGATGGTGCCGATCGTGTGGGGCAGGCGCTCACAGGTCTTGAACGCCGCCCCGCCCTTGAAGTCAATGAGGATGAAGGTCAGGCGCGTGGGGTCGTTGCGTGCGGCCAGCCCGGCCACCAGGGAGCGGAGGAACTCGCTCTTGCCCGACCCCGTGGTCCCGCCCACCAGGCCGTGGGGGCCGTCACGTACGACGTCGAGCTCCATGACACCCCGCTCCCCCACGCCGATGGGGGTGGAGACCCCCGGGCTGCCCCACAGGCGCCGCACCTGGGAGGCGGTGACCTCCTCCAGCCCCAGGAGGGGGCCGAGCCGGACCAGGCCGGGCAGGGAGGCGCCGGGGACCTCCAGCTCAGGATCCTCCAGGCGGGCCAGGGCGCGGGCGGCCTGCTCCGCCTCCGCCACGCTGGCCCCGCACAGGGCCACGTCCTCCACTCGCTCACGCCTCTGGGGGTGCTCCAGGACCCCGGTGGAGTCCTCGCCGACCTCGATGACGGTGGTGCAGGCGGCGGGCAGGTGCTCGCGCACGGCCGCGACCACGATGCCGCTGACCCGCCGCGGCACGTGGTCACGTGAGGGGCTGGCCGCGCGCCCCCGGCCCAGCAGGGCGCGGGCGGGGGAGTCCCGGCCCTCGGTGAGCACGTCGGAGTCCAGCAGCAGGAGCACGTGGGGCGTGGGCAGGGACTCCACGCCGTCGCGCAGCCGACCCAGGAGGGAGTCGCTGACGGTCCGCTGCCCTCCCAGCCAGCGACCGGCCTCGGGGCCCAGGCGGCGGGTGTGGGGCAGCCAGGAGGCCCACTCCCACTCCTGGGCCCGACCGGGGTCGTGGAAGACGCCCACGGTCAGGTCGGCGGGACCGCAGTGGGTGGCCGCCTGGACAAGGAGGCTGCGGGCCAGGGCGACCGCCCCGGCCCGGTCCCCCACGATCCCCACCACGCCGGCCCCCGTGAGGTCCACCTGGGCGGGGGCGCCGGGCACCGAGGCGCGCGCCAGCAGCGCGGACACCTCGTCCTCCTGACGCTGGCCGGGGCGGGCGTCCACCTCCGGGACCCAGTGGACGTCGGCCGTGCCCGCGGTCAGCAGGAGCACGTCGGGATCCTCGGCACGCCGCTGCCACAGGGTGGTGGTCGGCACCAGCGCACGGCGGCGCATGAGCTGGACGTCGGGGGTGTCGGCCCGCATGACCAGGCGACGGGCCCTGGCGGCCCCCAGGAGGTCCTTGGTGAGGGTCTCCAGGCCCGTGGCGAAGGCGGCGTCGGCCTCCTTGACCTCCTGGGCGCGGCGACGGCGCTGCTCCGCCCAGGTCCCCACGGCCAGCAGGGGGCTCATGAGGGAGACCAGGGCGTAGCGCAGGTCGCGCATCATAATGATCATGACCAGTGCCAGGGCCAGGGGCGCCAGGACCGTGATGAGGGAGAACTTGGTGGCCGGCGGGATGCTCTTGCGCTGGGGGAGGGCCAGGGGGCGGGGCGGGGCCGGACGCCCGGGGCGGGGTGGGCGGTTGAAGGGGACGGTGCCGGCGGCGGTGACGTTGTGGAGGCTGCCCGGGCGAGGCGCGGCCGGTTCTGCCACGTCCTTGCGCACCGCCACCGTGCACCCGCCCACGCGCACGACGGCGTCGTCGCTCAGCACGGTCCCCTCGGCGTCCAGGGGCGTGCCGTCCACCGTGGACCCGTTGGTGGAGTCCCGGTCCTCAAGACGCAGGCCCTCCTCCTCCAGGGTGGCGGTGGCGTGGAGCCAGGAGGCGCTGGGTGAGTCCGTCGTCAGGTCCGCCCGGGGGGAGCGGCCGATGCTGACCGGCTCCCCCGGGGCGGGCGCGCAGTGGCCCTGCGTGCCAGTGCCGCCCAGGACGGTCAGGGTCCAGCCCTCCAGGAGCTCCAGCGCCTGCGGTCGCTTAGAGCCGATGGTGCTGCCCTCCATGAGGGTCAGGGACTCCAGGGGCGCGTCCAGCTCGTAGGAGGCGTCGTCCACCCACAACGGGCCCCTCAGGTCGTGGACGGGGCCGTAGGCGGCGTCCAGGAGGTCCGCGAGCGTCGCGGCCTCGGTGTGGTCAACCAGGTCCACGGTGCGGGGGTTGTCGAACAGGGTCAGGACAAGACGCACTCAACGACTCCTTACACTCACGTACACGGTCTGTTTGGTCGCTTTCCCTACCCTTTAGGTGTGAACCAGTACAGGAGCGGGTGGGCCTTTGAGGTGGCGCGCAGGCCCGGGTCCTGGTTCGTGGAGACCAGGGTGACCACCGCGTCGGTGGACAGCGCCACGTAGCCGGTCAGGTCCAGGTCCCCTCCGGCCAGGCCGTCACCGTGGTCCAGGCGGAGGGTGGCCAGGGCCCTGCCCACGGCGGCCGGGTCCGTGCTCCCGGCCTGTGCGGCGGCCCGCACCAGGGCCACGACGGCGTCGTGACTGGCCACGTCCGCGCCTCCCGCCGCGGCGTCGCCGAAGGGCTGCCCGTCCAGGATGTCCACGGCGGCCGGGTCCTCGCTCATAATGCGCACGGCGGCGAGGTAGGCGGACAGGGCGGCGCCGTCCTCAGTGGGGGTCAGGGCGCTGGGGTCGTGGTCCGCGACGCCCACGGTGGTCAGCGGGGTCGACAGGCTCCCGCCCGCCTCGGCCAGGGCCGCGGGGAAGGCGGGGCTGAGTGCCTCGGGGGTCAGCACGATCGGGAGCGTGGTCCCGGTGCCCTGGAGGGCGTGGACCACGGTGGCCTGGGCGTGGGCGGGACCGGAGACGAGCACGGCGTCAACGGCCTGGCTGCTGGCCGCCGCGGTGACCGCTGCGACCAGCTCGGCGGTGTCCTGCCCGTCGGTGTAGGTCAGCACCTGCGCCGGTGCCACCTCGGTGGGGTTGGCGCCACCGGCGTCAATGAGCAGGGGCGCGGCGGAGCCGACGTCCTTGAGGGCCTTGGCCAGGGCGATCGCCGTCCGGTTGCGGGTCAGGCCGGTCAGCCAGGCCCCGCTGCCGCCGGCGACCAGCTCGTTGGAGGTCTCGTAGGGCATGAGCACGGGGACCGAGTGGCTGGCCGCGGCGCTCAGGGCGGCCTGGACGTGGCTGCCGCCGGTGGCCAGGACAATGCCGGAGACGGACTGCGCCGCGAGCTGCTCGACGGCGGCCTGCGCGCCCTCCGCGGTACCGTGGTCGTCGGCGGTCACCAGGGTCACGGTGGTCCCGCCGAGCCGGTAGCGGTAGGCGGCCACGGCGGCGCCCTGGGCCGGGCCCACCCAGGTGGAGCCCTCCGCCTCCGGGGCGCCGGGGCTGACCACGACCCCCAGGGTGATGGTCGCCGGGGCGCCGTCGGCGACCAGCTCCACCGGGGTGGGGGCGGCCGGCGTTCCCACCCCGGACGTGGCGCCCGGGACGGGGGAGGCGGAGGCGACGGCAGACCCCGGGGCGGCTGGCGTGGGGCTGCTCGCGGGGCCGGCGGAGCAGCCCGCGACCACTAGGAGGGCGGGGGTCAGGGCGCCTACCAGCACCGTCCTGACGCGGCGGGTGCCCGCCGGGCGGGCTGCGGGAAGCTCGTGGCTCGTGCCAGGAAGCTGGTGGCCCGTGCCGTGAAGCCCGAGCTGACGTACGCGGTCCCGGGCAACCCGGTGCTGACGACGGCCCGCGCCGGGAAGCCCGGGCAGTGCCCGGAGGACGGCGTCCTGGATACTCACTGGTGGTCTCCGATGCGGATGCTGTACAGGGTCGTGACCCGGCCGGTGGGGTCCTCAATGTGGAAGGGGCTCATCCGGGCCTGGGCGATCAGGCTGGCCTTGACCTGTGCCTGCGTCAGCAGGGCGGCCGCCAGGTCCTGCCCCCTGACGGCGGCGTGGGCGGAGCTGGCCTGCGCGGCGAGGGCCACCTGGTAGTTGGCGCTGCCCACCAGGGCGGAGGAGGAGGACATGAGCCCGATGAGGCCGGTCCCGTTGCCGTCCTTGCTGCCCAGGTCGGTCAGGACCGTGGTGAGGTCCGCGCTCAGCAGGGTGCGGGCCGCCTCAATGTCGGTGACCGAGGAGGTCATGGCGTCGGACATGGTGCTCAGGCTCGCCTGGGCCTGGTCGTGCACGTGGGCGGCGGCCTGTGCGGCGGCCGTCTGTACCTGGGCGTTCTGGCCGGTGACCACCTGGGCGCCGGTGTCCGTGATCGCCTTGGCCTGCCCGCCCAGGGCGCTCGTGGACCGCTCGAACATGCTGCCCAGGGTCGCCGTGTCCAGCTGGGCCTGGGCGGACACCAGGCGGACCTGGGTGCCCACGGTGGTGCGGGCGGCGTCGGCGCTGGCGGCGGCGGAGTCGAAGGCGGTGGTCACGGTGGTGGACAGGGTGTCCTGCTGGGTCTTGAGGGCGCTGACGGCGCTGGTCAGGGTGGTGCGGTCGGTCGTGAGCTGGCTGACGCTGGTGCTCAAGGTGCTCAGCGCCGTCGTCAGGCTCACGGCGTCGGGGTCGTCCGGGTCCCCCGACAGGGCCTTCTTGGCCTGGCTGACGGCGTTCGTCACGTCGGTCACGGCGGTGCGCAGGCTGGTGACGGCCGTGGCGGTGGCGGCGCCCTCGGTCTTGGTGTCCGACAGGGTCGAGGCGTCGGCCAGGGTCGTGGCCTGGCTGGTGAGGGTGTCGCTCAGGGTAGCGGTGGCGTCTGCCGGCAGGGGCAGGCTGGCCTGCGCCGAGCCGGGGCAGGGGGTGCTGGTGAGGTAGGCGCGCATGGTGTTGGCGTGCTCCAGGTTGGCCGCCTCGGTGGCGCCGGGGACCTGCGCGTGGCACAGCTGGTCCGCCAGGGCGGTCACCTGACCCGTAGCGGTGGTGTTGTGGGTGGTGGCGTTGGCGACGTCGGAGTGGACGGCGTCGAGCTTGGACACCAGGGTGTCGACCTGGGTCGAGAGCGTGGAGGCGGCGGTGGACAGGGTGTCCAGGTCGGTGGACAAGGTGGTGGAGGAGGTGGTCAGGTTCGCGGCGGCCTGGGAGACCGTGTCCACGGTGGTGGACAGGGTGGTGGCCGCGCTGCCCACGTTGCTGGCGACCTCGGGCTGGAGGCTGGCGGCGGCGTCGCTCCCCTTCTGGCGCAGGTCCTGGGCGACGGAGGCCAGGGCCGTCTGGGTGGAGAACAGGGCGCAGGTGGTGGAGGTCTGGCCCACACAGGTGGTGGCGTCCGGCTCGGCGGGGCCTATGGAGGCCAGGAGGCTGGACTGGATCTGTGTCTTGCAGTCGTCGGTGGCACCGGCGTAGGCCTGGAGCTGGGCGGAGACCTGGGCGAGGCTGCCGTACAGGCCCCGGGAGGCGACGGCGGAGGCCGGGGCGGCGGGTGTGGCGGTGGCGCCCGGCGACGCGGTGTCCCCACCGCCGGCGTCCGGGGTGGGGCCGGGCAGGGCGGCCTGGCACCCGGTGCCCTCCAGGGTGGGGGCCGGGACCTGCTGGGTGGTGTCGCCCATGAGCGCCGACACGGTGTTGACCACCTGGAGCAGCTGGGCGGTGGAGGTTGACTCCGTGGACGCCAGGGAGCTGCTCAGGGAGGAGCGGAGGGAGGACAGCGTGGAGCCCACGGACCTCATGGTGCTGGTCAGGGCGGCGCTGGAGGAGGCCAGGTCCGCGGCGGTGGTGCTGGCCAGCGTGGTGGCGTTGGTGTCGAGGTTGGTACGGACCTTGGTGACAATGGCGTTGGCGTTCGCCAGCACCCCGTTGACCTGGCCCAGGACCTCGATGGTGGTGCTGGTCTGGGCCAGGGCGGAGCCGGGGTCGGTGCGGAAGGCGCTGTCCAGGAGGGACTGGACGGAGGGGTCGGTGACCAGGCCGGGGTAGACGGCCATGCTGATCTCCGGGACCGTCAGGTTAGTGGCGTCCATCACTAGCCGCAGGTAGGCGGTGGCGCCCAGGCGGGGCGGGGCCATGAGCATGGCCCACTGGACCTGGGCGGTGCCGTCGGGGCCCTGGCTCAGGACGCCGTTGGTGGTCTGGGCCGGGTCGTCGGCGGCGGTAATGACCTGCTGGGGTGCAGCGCCCAGCGAGGTCGAGGCCACCAGGGTCAGGGGGACGCCGACCAGGGCGGTCTGGGTGCGGGCGGTCCCGGCGACGTCGTAGGTCAGGGACTGGGGGCTCACGGTCAGGTTCTCGACGGTGACGTCAATGGTGACCCGGCCGGTGTAGCCGGCCAGGTCCGCCAGGTTGGTGCCCGAGGAGTCCTGGGTGCGGTAGGCGGTGCGCACGCGCACGGGCAGGTCGGCGGCCGCCTTGGAGGGGTCGTAGGAGTGCCTGTCGCCGGAGCTCCCGTCGCTGGCGACCGTGGTGCTGGTGATGGAGGTGACCGTGCCGTCCTGGCCCACCTGGACCTGGACGGTCTGGAGGGTGCGGAGCTCCTCGGCGTGGGTGGGGGCGGAGACCAGGGAGGAGACCACGGCCAGGACGCCGACCAGGACCGTTGCGACGACGCCGGGGTGCCGACGGGGCCAGCGGGCCGCGGTGCGCAGGGTCCCCGGGAGCCGGGAGGGGGTCAGGGCGCCCGGCAGGGAGAGGAGCGGGCGCAGCCCGGACGCCGCGCGGGCACGCAGCCGGGAGGGTGCCAGGCGCAGCCGGTGCCGGCTGCACCACCGGGGCCGGTGGACGTGGATCACGGGATCTCCTTCAGACGCTGGGTGACGTCGGTGGTCTGGTCATCCTAGGCACACACCACCCCGACAGGTGTGAGTCATTACATAACCGGGTTGGTCCCGTGGGGCCGTGGCGCCGGGGCCGCCGACGGCGTCTCCCGGCTGACAGGGCTTCTGACCTGCGGAGACGGTGTGCGCCCAGCGGCGCGCCCTGCGTGTTTGCGTATCGGGTCACAACCAGGTCACGGCGCGTCGGGGGCGGCTCACCTACTACACCTACCTGCCCGGCAGGGTGACCGTGGTCGCCGACGAGGACGGCACCCGTGCCAATACCTGGGTCCACGACGACCGGGGCCGCCTGGTCCGCGTGACGGACAGCGACGGCAGGTCGCAGAGGTCGGGCTGGGACCGGTGGGGCAACCAGGTCATGGTGGTGGAACGCGACGGTGGCCGCACTGCGCGTCTCTTTGACGACCGGGGTCGTCTCACCCTGGAGCAGGGCCCCACCGGCGCGCGTGCCGAGTCCGTGTGGGACGAGCGGGACAGGCTCACCCAGGTCCGGCTCACGCCCGCCGCCCGGTCGGGCAGGACGGGAGGGCCCCAGGACGCCCGGGGCCGGGACGCCGTGAGCGTCACCCGCTACGAGTACGAGGGCGAGGACCGCAACCCGAGCGTCATCACCGACCCCGAGGGCGGGGTCACCCGCCTGTGGTGGGACGGCTCCCTCCTGACCCGGCTGGAGGACCCCACCGGGGTCACCGTGAGCCTGGCCTATGACGCCCACGGCGACCTGACGAGCGTGACGGACGCCGCCGGAGGGGTGCACCGCCTGGTCCGGGACGCGGCCGGGCGCATTGTCTCCGCCGTCACGCCCCTGGGGCACACCACCTCCTTCCGTTACGACGACTCCGGCCTGTGCGTGTCCCGCACCGACCCCGAGGGCGGGGTGTGGCGCATGGAGTACACAGCGGCAGGGCGCCTGGCCGCCCGCGTGGACCCCCTGGGCGGGCGCACCGAGGTCACCTACGACTCCGCGGGCCAGGAGGCCTGCACCGTTGACGAGCTGGGGCGTGAGCTGCGTCAGACCTGGGACGACCTGGGGAACCTGGCCAGCGTCACCCTCCCGGACGGCTCCCACTGGGACCTGGGGCACGACGCGCTCTCACGCCTGACCAGCGTGCGTGACGCGAGCGGGGGCCGGTGGAGCATCCGGTACGACTCCCAGGGGCGGATCCGCTCCACCACGGACGCCGTGGGCACCACCCGTCACGTCACCCGGGAGGAGGGCGGTGCTCCGAGCCTCCTGAGCGACCCGCTCGGGGCCTGGGAGTCCACCTACGACGGCCTGGGGCGGCCGGTCGGGGTGCGCACCCCCGCCGGCACGGGTGAGGACGTCACCTACGACCGGTGCGGCCGGGTCCTGACCGCCACTGACGTGACCGGGGCCACGACGTCGTACGCCTATGACGCCGCCGGGCGCCTCACCCGCGTGAGGCTGCCGGGTGGGGACTCCTACGGCTATGAGTACGATGAGCTGGGACGCTGGTGCACCACGGTCTCCACGGCGGGGGCCCGCTACGAGGTCTCCTACGACGCCGACTCCCGTCTCACCGGTGAGCGCTGGCCCACCGGTGAGCGCTGGCCCACCGGTGAGCGCGTCACCACGGAGTTCGACGCCTGCGGCCGGCCCGTCTGCCGGCGGGAGCCCGGTGCGGGGACGCGCCACCTCACCTACGACAGGGCGGGGCGGGTGGTGCGCACCCAGGACACCCAGTTCGGGACGCGCCGCTTCCGCTACGACGCCGCGGGCCAGCTCGTCGGGGTCGTCAACGCCCTGGGGGGCCTGACCACCCTGGAGTACGACGGCAACGGGCGCGTGGTGGCCCAGGTGGATCCGGCGGGCGGGGTGACCCGCTACGAGCACGACGGCATGGGGCGGGTCGTCTCGGTCACGGACCCGCTGGGGCGCGTCACCCGCCTGACCTACGACGCCGCCGGGCGCCTCACCCGCCGCCTGGAGCCCACCGGTGAGGCGGTCCTGTGGGAGCGCGACCCGGCCGGGCGCGTGGTCTCCGAGGTCCTGGCCACCGCAGGCGGCTCGCGGAGGACCCGCCGGAGCGTGCTCTACGACGTGGCCGGGCGCCAGGTGAGCGTGAGCTCCGGGCCTGCTCCCGGTGCTGGCGAGGACGGCCCCGCGGCCGGTACCACGCGGCAGGTGTGGGACGCCCGCGGCTTCCTGACCGAGTCCTGGGTGGGGACCGAGCGCACCACCTGGACCTATGACGAGGCTGGGCGCCGCACCTCCATGACCCGCCCCGACGGCGTGGGCACCACCTACGAGTACGACGCCGAGTGGCGGCTCGCCGCCCTGGTCACTGACGCCGGCGCAGGGGCCGGCGCGGGCCGTGTCAGCGTGGAGCGGGACCTCATCGGCCGACCGGTGAGCGCGCACGCCCCCGGCCTGTACATCTCCTGGACCTGGGAGGACGGCTACCTGGCCCGGGAGGAGACCCGGCGCGAGGGCGCCAGGAGCGTCACCGTCTTCGAGCGCGACGACCAGGGGCGGGTGCTCGCCCGGACCACGAACGGGGTGACCACGCGCTTCGGCTACGACGCCGCCGGCCAGCTCACGCACCTGGTGGGACCTGACGGGGTAGGTACCACCTACACGTGGGACGCCGCCGGACGCCTGCTGAGGGAGACCAGCACCGGGGCGGACGGGCTCGGCTCCTCCACGGTGGAGTACACCTACGACGCCGCTGACCAGCTGGTGACCAGGACGGACGCCCTGGGCACCACTCGCTACACCTACGACCTCCTGGGGCGTCGCACCCGGGAGGAGGGGCCCGCCGGTGAGCGCCGCTACTCGTGGAACACCGACGGCGAGCTGACCCGCGTGGTGCGCGTGCACCGTGAGGGGGACCGACGGCGGGCCGAGCGGGCCTGGGACATTGAGCGCGACGCCTCCGGCACCGTGACGAGCGTGGGTGAGGTGCCCCTGACCTGGGACGCCGCCAGCGGGGCCACCGCGCCGGTCATGGTGGGCGCCCTGAGCCTGGACACCACCTCCGGGGTGAGCATGACCAGCGGGCCCGCCGGTGCCGGGGCGCGGGCGTGGCCCACCTGGTCGGCGTGGGACGTGCCCGCGGAGGGGGCTGGCACAGGGACTGGCGCGGAGGGGATGGCGCCGGACCCGGGCCGTCAGGGGGCGGGCTGTCAGGGGGCGGGCTGTCAGGGGCCGGGGGCCGGGCCGCTCAGATTGGTGACCCCTGGGCCCAGGTCGGGGCCGCCTCCCTGGGGGAGGACCTGGTCCTGGAGACCAGCGGCGCCCTGGGCCTGGACGGCCTGAGCCTCATGGACGCGCGTGTCTACGACACGGCGACCCGCTCCTTCCTCACCACGGACCCGCTCCTGGCCCCGCCCGGGGCGGCCTGGGGGCCGAACCCCTACTCCTTCGCCGGTAACGACCCGGTCAACCTCGCCGACCCCACGGGGATGGCACCGGTGTCCGACGAGCAGCTGCGGGCCTACAACCAGGCGCACTCGGGGATGCTGGCCAGCGCCTGGGACGCGGCGACGTCCTGGGTGGCGGACAACTGGCAGTACGTTGCCGCCGCCGCGGTGGTGGTCGCGGGCGTGGCGATGGTGGCCACCGGGGTGGGCGCCGGGGTCGGGGCCAGCATCCTGGTGGGCGCCGCCAGCTCAGGGGTGTTCTCAGCAGGCTCCCAGTACATCACCACGGGCCACATTGACTGGCGCCAGGTGGCCCTGGACACCGCCATCGGCGGTGCCAGCGGGGCCGCGGGCGGGGGAGCGGCGGCGGGACTGACCCGGGCGACGGCGCGCACCTCCATGTCCTGCATGGGACGCAATATCCTGGTGGGTGCCGCCGAGGAGGCTGCCGACAACGGCGTGTCCAACGCGTTGAACTACCTGACGGGACCGGGGCCGCACACGCTGGGTGGCCTGGCCTCGAGCACCGGTGAGGGCCTGCTGGAGGGAACCATCTCCGGCGGTGCCGGCGGGGCCCTGGCCAAGGTGACGGGCACCAGCGACATTGGCTGCTTTGTCGCCGGCACGCCCGTGGTGATGGCGGACGGCAGCCGCAAGCCCATTGAGCAGGTGACCGTCGGTGAGGAGGTGCTGGCCCACAACCCGGCGACCGGCTCCGAGGAGCCCCGCGTGGTGGTGGAGGCCCTGGTCCACGAGGAGGTGGGGACCTGGCGGGTCTCCACCAGCGACGGCGGCAGCGTCACCACCACCGCCACCCACCCCTTCCTGGTGGAGGACGGGGGCTGGGTGGCGGCCCGGGACCTGCGCCCGGGGGACCGGCTCCACCAGGCCACTTCGGGTGCAGGCGGTACCCCTGAGGAGCGTGGCACTCCGGGGGCGGCTGCCTCGGACGGCGCCCCGGACGTGGCCGCCTCGGACGGCGCCACGGTAACCGTGGTCTCAGTGGTCCCCACCGGGCAGGAGGCCACCGTCCACAACCTGCACGTCGCCGGGCTCCACAGCTACTATGTGGTCACCACCAGCGGCATTCCCGTCGCCGTCCACAACAAGTGCACGGATCCAAGGAAGGAGATTGAGGAAATCGCTCAGGAGGAGGCCAAGAGGGGGCGCAAGGCGCTGCTATCGACGCTCACGGTAGACCAGCAAGAGGCTGCTAAAAAGAAGTCATGGCTTGAGGACGTCTTTACCGGTCATGCTGTACATAATCGAACTAACAAGGTTCTCCAGAATCGTTATCCTGGGGAGTTTGAGTACAATCCCAGTAATGGTGTTGACTTTAAGCACGTAGATCCGGACACCAAGGTCGTGACCAGGATCGAGTTGACTACCTCGGGGCAGGTAGAAAAGCATATCGCGCGAGGTGGAGAATACGAGACAGCGCAGTACGCGACGTACGAACTGCCTCGACCTGGTACGTAGCGATAGTGGCGGATAGTAGTTCGCGAGAATATGTCTTTAGGAGGTCTTGGTATGAGGGGTGTGAGGCGGAGGAGTGCTGAGGAGATGGCGCTTCTTGAGGGATTGAGGGTGAGTGAGAATGGTTTTGGTCCGAATCGGAAGCCTCATGGGTTTGCGGCTAAGCTAAGGGTGTGTGGTGCTGACTGGTCTCGGCTGGATCTGGACAACTTTGGTGTGTGGGACTGCGTGTTCGAGGGGTGTGACTTCAGTGACTCCCAGGTCAAGGTGTTCCACATGGGGGAGGGGATGGTGTTCTCTGAGTACCGGGGTTGTGACTTCAGTGGGCTGCGGGGGGCGAATGTGGCTTCGGGGAGGGGTCGTTTCGTGGGGTGCTCGTTCCGTGGGGCGCGTCTCAGGGGTTTCAATGCGGATAGTATGAGCATGGTAGACTGTGACTTTACCGGGGCGGTGGTCAGGAGCTGTGTGTTCTGGGGTGCGCCGCTGGTCATGGACCTGGAGAGGGACCCGAGTCTGCCTGTTGCCAATGAGTTCAAGGGTAATGACTTCTCCGGTGCCGACCTGGTGTCGTGCTCGTTCCGTCGTGGTGTGGACCTGGACGCGCAGAAGCTCCCCGAGGCCGACTACTACGCCCGTGTCCGTCACGCGCCGGCCGCTCTTGAGCGCGGCCGGGAGCTGGTGGCATCCTGGAACGGACTCGACGACCAGGAATCTGGGCGGCGTGCTTTAAATGCAATTGCGCGAGATATTGAAGTAGATCAGCTGGACCAGTTTCTTGATGTTCGTAGGTGCAAGTTCACTGACCCTGATCGCTGGCAGCAGCTCAAGCAGGTCCTCGAGCAGGCCTAGACAGCCCTCGTACCTTAGCCCCCTGGAGGATTACGGCATGGAAGACAAGACAGACCTCCTGATTCAGATTGCTCCACCGCCACCGCACTCTCATATTAGTACGGCAGAATCCGAGGACATTGTCACCTGGCCGCAGGATCTTATTCATCTCTATAGCGTCTACGGGCAAGGCTCCTTCGATATCTTCCTGTCTGTCCTGGGCAGGACAGACGAAAACCCAAACCTCAGTTCTACGGTGGAGACGCACCTATTCTTGGAAATCCTGGAGCAGGTTGCCTCTTACGATGACTCAGTCATTCCGCTCCTTAAGGCCATTCGCTCCGTAGAAGCCTGGGCGGTGTGGGGAGGCACCGATAACGGCGACTGCTGCTTGTAGTTGGCTCCCACGGGGGACCTTCCGGAGCGTGTAGTCTATGTAGACAGTAAGTGCACCGAGTGGTCCTTCCACGAGATGAGTGTCACCAGCTTCCTGTACAGTCTGCTCACTCGTACTGTCGATTGCCCTGTCCTCGTGTCCGGGGAGGGCTTCCCTACTTGTTATGCTGATATTCAGGGCGTCAGCAGGATCCTGGGGCGTGCTGTGTCCACTACCGAGCACTTCTTCCTCACGCCCGAGGACTCCGTCAAGATCTCTGAAAACTGGAATGATATTGGCCCCGAATGGAGGAGAGCCTAATCATGGAGGTCGGAAGCGGTCTGCCGTACCTCACGATCCGTCAGGCCCACTGTCTTTGGGAAGGCAGCATCCCTGACGGCGCCGGTACGGCCGACCTGGGTGCCAGACCACTACCTTTAGGGAGGCGGCACCTCGAGAAGCCGGTGTGCCTGAGGTAAGGAAGGGGCGTCCCGGATGGGTGGCACTCTGGTAGCCCTAGCCTGAGCGGTAACCGCAGGTCAGAGGACGGATCTGTCTGTCGCCTGTGCGTCGTCGGGCTTGCGGTGGGAGGGCGGTGGAGGGGGACAGCCAGACCACAACCTCTGTACGCCGTCGGGCACCACGGTTATTATGTGACCACTACCGCCGACGTCCTCCAGACGCTTGCATCTGTACTCGATTCAAAGACTATGAAACATATTTTATGCTACTTTAATGATTGCTAGACCGGGCAACGATCGGGGAAAGAGTTCGCTCGAGAGGTTCCTAGGCGACGATGGTGGGCTCGTTAAGAAGCTCTTTAAGAGTTTTAACGGTGTTCCATGAGATATTAATGGGGGCGAGGTCATGGCGTACTCTACAGGAGAGCTACTCGGGTCGATCAAGGCGCGAGGACCTGCGAGCCGGGCTCACATTATGCCGACGGCGGTCACCCAGTACCTAGAGCCGCTTAGACGGGCGATGTGAGTGGCTCTTTCATCTGCTGGTTCAGCATTTGTGGCAGGACTACTCAGCCCGCAGGTGCGGGAAAGGCTGGCGGAACGTGTCAGCCAACTTCCTCTTGAACGCCTACCACACTTCACGTGCGCGACGGCCTTCACCATGCTCACCCGCTTAGGGGCGTACCTGGGTTCGTGGGAGACCCGAGAAGCGTAGGAGGTGCCACGGACGACTCAGTAAGGTGGCTCCTGGACGTGCGGCACGCCCAAACAGAATGTATAATAATGATGTCAGGTTCGGAAGAAGGACGACACAGGGAGGATTGGTCATGGAAGGGACCGGGCTGAAGAGCGTCAAGGAGATGGCGGCGATCAGGGGCCTGAGGGTGAGGGAGAACAACTTCCCGGACATGGATCGAGAGATCCTTGGCTCCGCTGGCAGGGTAAAGGCGGTTGGCGCTGACTGGTCCCGGCTGGATCTGGACAAGTTCAGCGTGTGGAAAAGCGTCTTCGAGGGCTGTGACTTCAGTGGCTCTCGGATCGGCCTGTTCGGCATAGGCGGAGGCGCGTCCTTCTCCGAGTACCGAGGCTGTAACTTTAACGGCCTGAGGGGCGCGATGATGGCATCGGGAAGGGCCCACTTCGTGGGCTGCTCATTTCGGGGTGCGCACATTAAGGGAATTAACTCGAGCACAATGAGCCTGGTGGACTGCGATTTCTCCGGGGCAGTGCTCAAGGACTGCGTGTTCTGGGGGTCCCCACTGAGGAGCGACCTCAAGAACGGCTCGACCCTGCCTGCCGTCAACGAGTTCAGGGGCAACGACTTCTCCACTGCCGACCTGGTCTCCTGCTCCTTCCGTTACGGCGTCGATCTGGACGCGCAGAGGCTGCCGGAGGCCGACTACTACGCCCGTGTGCGTCATGCGCCTACTGCCCTTGAGCATGGTCGGGAAGTGGTGAAGTCATGGGCCGGGCTCGTCGAGTGCAGGGTCGGTGAGCGTATCCTGGACGCAATTGAGAGAGAGATACAGACATATCAGTTCGACCAGTTCTTCGACAGTCGTCCGTACGAGTTCACAGACATTAGCCTCTGGCAGCACCTTAAGAAGGTCCTCGAGCAGGCGTAAGCGCCCTCGTCTTCGATTTATTGACGACGGTGAGGACGTCATTGGGGCTCGCTGGGTGGAGTTGACTCCGGGTATGTTTCTAGGAGGTCTTGCTCGTGGTGGCGCGTGTTCGTCGTGACTGGTCTGCTGTGAGGTCTGACGTGATTGAGTGCGTGGTGGCTGCTGAGGGGCTGTCGCCCCGGGGTGTGGCCAGCGTGCTGGAGCTCGTGGGGCCGGGGGAGCTCGAGCTGGCGGTGGACCAGTTCCTGCGGTGCACGGGGTGGAGGCCGGACGAGCCCCTGCTGGGCAGGCTGCTGGGCCTGGCCCGGGAGCTGGGCGTCGACACCGAGAAATACCTCAGGCGCTGGGACGAGAGGGAGGCCTCGGGGGAGCCGCGTGGGGAGGGGTGGTGGGACCCGCTGGCCTGTCGTAACGAGAGACTCCCCCTGGACTGGTCGCAGGAGGAGGTCGACGCCTACGTGTCCGGGATGCTGGAGGACCCGCGGGCCTCCCGCTACCTGCTCACCGGCACCCTCGGCAGGCCCTGTGCCAGGAACGGCACGCCCGTGCTGTGCTGGGTCAGCGCCTACCCGCCCGGGGTGTGCGTCGTGGCGGAGCTGGCCACAGGCCGGGTCGTCAGCCGCAACCAGGTGGTCGTCGACACCTCCCCGACCGGCACGCGACTACGTAACCAGCTCCTCAGGGTCGTCGACAACCCCGACCTGCCCGTATTCGACTTCGCCGGGGTCCTGGACCTCATCTCAATGGGCGAGTGGGCCCTCGCCCTGAGAGTGCTCTGCACCCAGGTGTGCGAGACGGGCACGCACCTCACCCCCACCAACCTCGCCAACATCCAACAGGCAGGCCACACGCTCAACATTGACACCACCACCCTCCTACAAAAGAACCCGCCAGACGTCATGAGTAAATGTAGTGCTATAGTTACGGGATTGAGGCGGAGAGTGAAGATGCTGCGTCGCAGCGGGAGGGCAGGGGATCAAAATGCGGGCTGTTGACGAGATCCTGTCAAGGCTTGTAGAACTCCTGTCGCAAGAGGGCGAGACATACTATGCGCGCGTGCTGGAGATCCGTAGGCTCCAGTTCGTCAAGGCCCCTGGCGAGGCCGAGCGCAGGGACGTGGCGATTGACATACTGAGGATGTACGGAGGCATGGGGAGCTTCAATGACCTCGTCCTGCAGGACGGTGTGCGGACGCCGTCAGGCAGCAACCGCAGGCTGAACTCCCTGAGGAATGCCCTGTACGAGGCTGCCAGCAAGCTCGCAACGACACGGTAGCGGATTCAGGTGCGTGTTATTTGCGCGCTCCGGTCTGGGGGCTGCGCGCCGCTGGTGTCAACGGCGTCAAGGCCGCCGTCTACCAGCCGCCTTCCGGGAGACCTTGACGGTTGTCGCGGGTCAGACCCGACTCGGCGTCGTGCCCGTGCTCTGTGAGAACTGGACGGTATTGGCACCGACCGCGCCCTGAGCCGGGAGCTGCGTGCCCTATCCTGTGCCGTACGGTATCCTTCAGGGGTCGGAGTAGCCGTACCCTTAGGAGGTCCAGGACAGTTATGCTACCCCCTGTCCCCGACGATATTCCTGCGCGCCAGGTGCGCGCGCTCTACGATGATGACACGATCACGGTCTACCAGGCGTACTCGTCCAGTATCGCTGAACCGGCCCTGCGTGCGGGTCGATTCGTGCCACCTTTTAGCCGTACCAGAATGACGTGGATCAAGCCGTCGTTCCTGTGGATGATGTACCGCAGCGGTTGGGCCACCAAACCCGGGCAGGAGCAGGTGCTCGCTATCCGCCTGCTGCGCTCAGGATTTGACGAGGCCCTGGCCAGTGCGTGCCTGAGCAGTTTCGACCCCGCCGTGTACCCCACCTACGAGGCCTGGCGCTCGGCCAAGACCACCAGCCCGGTCCGGGTCCAGTGGGATCCCGAGCGTAATGTCCGCTCCTCCCCCCTGCGGCACCGGTCGATCCAGGTGGGGATCGGCCCGCGCATGGTCCCCAGCTACGTCGATGACTGGATTGTCGATATTACTGACGTGACAGACCTGGTCAGCGAGCTGCGTGGCTCTGAGCGCATCGACCTCAGCCGCCTGCCCCGCGAGGCCCCCTACCCTCTGGTCGCTGCGACCGCCGTCCGGCTCGGCGCCTCCAGCGCGGTACCCACCTCTGGGCCCGGGAACGACTGACCCGCTCGAGCGCCACTGTGTCGCCGCCCAGGCACCCACCTCTGAGCCTGGGAACGACTGAGGCACGCGACCAGCATGACCTGGACCACGCGCTACCCGCCTCTGGGCCCGGGAACGGCTGTCCCAATAGAGGCCCCGGTTCCTCCGCCGGGTCCGGGCCAGGCGACGCGGGCGAGCGGGCCGCTTCCCTCGTGCTGGCAGGCGAGCTGAGCGGGGCGGGGGCCAGCCGGACGCGGTGGCGGCTCGGGCCTGCGGACGTGCGGCCGGGTACAGGAGCTGGGCTGGAGGAGTTGGGCTGGGTGCCTGCTTCACCGGCCTCGGGCCCGCGGACGTGCGGCCAGGTAGGTGGGCACAGGTGCGGGGACCGGGGACCGATGAGATCCAGATAGACGGGCCTGCAGGCGCGGTGAGGTAATAGGAAGACCTTATCGGTCGACCGCGTTCAATCGTGAGCTTTCAAACTTTGGTGAGTTCTGAGTGTCTTAGGAGTTGTTT
This sequence comes from Actinomyces sp. oral taxon 897, assembly GCF_002999235.1. Taxonomy (NCBI): domain Bacteria; kingdom Bacillati; phylum Actinomycetota; class Actinomycetes; order Actinomycetales; family Actinomycetaceae; genus Actinomyces; species Actinomyces sp. oral taxon 897. The sequence continues at coordinate 2,743,502 of NZ_CP027236.1, forward strand.
TTTCGCACGGAGTGCGCGATGGCTTTGGGTGCTTGACGAGCCTTCGTGTTGCGGGCGAGTTCAATGGGTGTACAAAGTGACCTCATCGTTATTTTGTTCGAGTTTCATAACAATATGATGACAAATGCGGTGGTTTATTGCCGTCGCGGTGTACCAGGGTGTATCCCAGGGGTGTTGTTCCGCTCCCGTCACCTAAGGATCCCACCGTGTCCGCTCCCCAGTCCGTCTCACCGCGTCGCCGCAGTAGGCTGCTGTCCGCCAGTAGCTGGTTCGTCGCCCTTGCCCTCGTCCTGACGCCGGCACTTGCCGGGTGCGACCAGGCGTCGGCCAAGAAGACCGCGTCGTCGGAAGCCACCACCGCCCAGACCACGATCGAGGTGCCTGACGTCGTCGGCCTGAAGGGCGACGCCGCCGTCGACGCCCTTGAGAAGGCCGGTCTCACCGAGGACCCCACCTTCAAGGACGTTGACGGCAAGGAGTCCGTGTGGAAGAAGAGCAACTGGTCCGTGACAGCCCAGGACCCCGCGGCTGGTGAGCAGGTTGCGGCAGACCGGGAGATCACCCTGACGGTCACCCACGACTCCGCCCACGCGGAGGCGTCAGCCAAGGCCTCGGCATCTGCTGCGGCCGCTGCGGAGGCGTCAGCGTCTGCTGCGGCAGCTGCGGAGGCGGCGGAGAAGGCGGCGCAGGAGAAGGCGGCCCAGGAGGCGCAGCAGGCCGAGGAAGCAGCGCAGGAGCAGGCGCAGGAACCGGAGGAGCCAGCACAGCCTGCGCAGAAGCCGCAGGCCTACTACAGGAACTGTGCCGAGGCAAAGGCCGCAGGTGCGGCCCCGTTGTACCAGGGCGACCCAGGTTACCGTTCTGCTCTGGACCGCGACCATGACGGGGTTGCCTGCGAGAAGTGAGCGCGCCGCCCGCGGGCCCTGCGGGACATGGCCTCTGCGCGCATCGAGGGTTCTGGCCGCGATCGTGAGCGTGCTGTCCCGCAGGTGAACGCGCTGTCGGGTGCGTGAACGCCATGTAGAGCGGCGTTCATATACCCTTAAGCGCGTCCACCTACGGGACAGTGCGTTCATCTGCGGGGCGGTGCGGCGGCGTGCAGGGCAGCACGTCTACCCGGCAGGCCAGTGCGTTCATCTGCAGGGCGGCGCGGCGGCGCGCGGGACAGCACGTCCACCCGCAGGATGGCGAGTTCACCTACAGGCCAGTGCGTCCACCCGCGGTGTCCGACGTCGACCCAGCTCAGGGTCAGGGTGTCCTCCGGCGTCGTGGCAGGATGAGCCCATGGACTGGAACCAGCTGTCGACGGGAACGTGGGTGGTGCTGGAGTACGCGATCAAGATCGTGGCCCTGGGCGTCATCCCGGAGAACCGCCGCCCTTCCAGCTCCACCGCCTGGCTCGTCCTCATCTTCTTCCTGCCGTTCGTGGGCCTGCCGCTGTACCTCTTCCTGGGCAGCCCCTGGGTCCAGGGCAAGCGCTACCAGCAGCAGGTCGCCGCCACCAGGACCACACTGGCCTACACGCGCAACCTGCCCGACGCCCCCGAGGGCGCCACCCCCAGCCGCTCCCTGGGCTCGCTGCTGCGGATGAACCGGCGCCTGACCGGCCTGCCCTGCGTCACCGGGGAGGTCGTGGCCCTGCACTCGGACTCCCCGTCCACCTACGCCGCCATGGTGCGTGCGATCGACGCCGCTACCGGCCACGTCCACGTGGAGTTCTACATCCAGAGCTGGGATGAGGTCACCGACCCCTTCTACTCGGCCCTGGCGCGCGCGGTCCAGCGGGGCGTGACCGTCCGTCTTCTCCTGGACCACCTGGGAAGCCGCAAGTACCCCGGCTGGAACCAGCTCGGGCGTCGCCTGACCGCGGCGGGTATCCAGTGGTACCTCACAATGCCGCTGCTGCCCCTGCGTCGCCGCTGGCGTCGTCCGGACCTGCGCAACCACCGCAAGATTCTTGTCGTCGACGGTGAGCGCGCCTTTATCGGCAGCCACAATATTATTGACCCCACCTACCGGCTGCGTCGCAATATCCGTGCCGGGCGCACGTGGGAGGACCTGACCGTGGAGGTCACCGGCTCGGTCGTGGTGGAGGCGCAGGCGGTCTTTGCCATGGACTGGTACTTCGAGTCCGGGGAGACCCTGGACCTGCTCGACGCCGTTCCCGGCGCCGCCGAGGCTCTCAGGAGGTCGCGGGTCAGGCGCGCGGACCCGGGTCAGGCGCGCACACTGGCACAGGTGACGGAGTCGGGGCTGGCCGCTGAGCTGGGGGTGGGGTCCGGGCTCGTCAGGGGGGTGCCCAGGCACCGGCTCGGGGGCAGGCACGTGCTCAGGGGCGGTTATGCCCAGAACGGGCGAGCGACCGTGGACGGGCTGACCGGGGGAGGGCCCCGTCCCCGAGGTCGGCACGCCCTCGGGAACAGCTACGCGATCGGGAACGGCTACGCGGCTGCTGGCGGTTACACCACCGCGGACGGCTACACGGTCGGAGGAAGGCACCGGCTCAAGGGCGGCAGGCACCGGGCCAAGGGGGAGCCCGACCGCGCGGCCAGGCGTGACCAGAGGATCTCGGGGCAGGGGCCCCGAAGCGGATCCGTTGTTCCCGCCCCGGTTGGTTCTGGCCGGGTCGGTCCTGGCGGGACTGGTCCTGCCGGGACCGGTTCTGGCCGGGTCGGTCCTGCCTCGGTTGGTTCTGCCACGGCAGGTTTTGCCGGGGCTGGTCCGGTTGGTCCTGGTGGGGCTGGTCCTGCTGGGGCAGGTAGGCCGCCTGCTGGCCGCGCACCGACCCGTCTCGCGCCGGATGGCCGCGCACCGGCTGGTCCTCGCCTCGCTAACCGGGGCCCGGCCGACGGGCTGCCTGCTGGCCGCGGCAGCGCCACGCCACCCCGGCCCGGGTACCTCGCTCCCTTCCACGACATGGACGACTCCTCGCTGAGTCCTCTCGTCGTCGCCTCCGCCTCCGTCACCGCCCCGGCGCCCTTGGTTAATGGTGCGATACCGCAGGTGGACGACTCCATAATCCTCCCTGAGCTCACCGCGCAGATTCTCGATACCGCCCCCGTGGGGACTCCCGCACCCCAGCCGGGACGTCCTGACGCCGTCGTCAACGCGATGCAGCTCGTCCCCTCCGGCCCCGGCTACCCCACGGAGCCGAACCTACGGCTGTTCCTCTCCCTTATCCAGAACGCCACCAGGCGAGTCTCTATTACCAGTCCCTACTTTATTCCTGATGAGGCGCTCCTGTCCGCCATGACCACGGCCGCCTACCGGGGGGTGGAGGTGGAGCTCTTTGTGGGACAGGAATCCGACCAGTTTATTGTCAACCACGCCCAGCGCTCCTACTACTCGGCGCTGCTCGCGTCGGGGGTTCGTATCTACCGCTACCCGGCGCCCACGGTGCTGCACGCCAAGTACATGACCGTGGACGGGGAGGCCTGCGTCATTGGCAGCGCCAATATGGACTTCCGTAGCTTTGCGCTGAACTACGAGGTCATGCTGCTGGCGTTCGGCGGAGACCTGGACGACCTCCTGCGGGAGAACGACGCCCACTACCGGGAGATCTCCACCGAGCTCACCGCGGCGCAGTGGGCGCGCGAGCCGTGGTGGAACAAGTACATTGACAATGTGTGCCGGCTCATGTCGTCGGTGCTGTGAGGAGTGGCTCAGGCCGTGCCCCGGGGCCGGGTGGGACAGTGCGGCAAAGGGCGGGTCCGGTCCTCTCCGGCTCCGGTGGGGTGGACCTGCCCGTGGGTCCTGCGGTCCTGGTACGCCGGTGTCCTGGCTGCGTGGGCACGGTCTCCCGGGTGCCGCGGGCCGCGGTCCTGGTGCGCCGGTGTCCCGTGGGTCGCGCTGGGGCTGGCGCGCCCTGCTGGCTCCGAACCTACGACGTCCCTGTCGTCCTTCGCCCTCTGCCCCGCCCGGTGGCCTAGACTCAGGGCGTGGCTCTCACTATCGGAATCGTCGGACTGCCCAACGTCGGCAAGTCCACCCTGTTCAACGCCCTGACCCGCGCGAGCGTCCTCGCGGCGAACTACCCCTTCGCCACGATCGAGCCGAATGTCGGCGTCGTCCCCCTGCCTGACGCGCGACTGGGGCGCCTGGCCGAGATGTTCCACAGCGCCAAGGTGGTGCCTGCCACAGTGTCGTTCGTGGATATTGCCGGGATCGTGCGCGGGGCGAGTGAGGGCGAGGGTCTGGGAAACCAGTTCCTGGCCAATATCCGCGAGGCTGACGCCATCTGCGTGGTCACGCGCGCATTTGACGACCCCGACGTGGTCCACGTGGACGGTGTCGTCAACCCCGCCTCCGATATTGAGACTATTGCCACCGAGCTCGTTCTGGCTGACATCCAGACCCTGGAGAAGGCCGTTCCGCGCCTGGAGAAGGAGGTGCGCGGCAGGAAGACGGACGCCTCAGTGCTGGAGACGGCGCGGGCGGCGCTGGCTGTCCTGGGGGAGGGCACCCTGCTCTCCGCGGCAGTGGCCTCTGGCGACGCCGCCCGGGCCGGGATCGAGCCCGAGGTCCTGCGCACCTTCCAGCTCATGACCACCAAGCCCGTTATCTACGTGTTCAATATGGACGACGCCGGAATGGGGGACGAGAAGAAGCAGGCCGAGCTGCGCGAGCTCGTGGCACCAGCTGAGGCGATCTTCCTGGACGCCCAGTTCGAGGCCGAGCTGGTGGAGCTGGAACCTGATGAGGCTGCTGAGATGCTGCACGACAGCGGGCAGGAGGAGTCGGGGCTGGACAAGCTGGCGCGGGTCGGCTTTGACACCCTGGGCCTGCAGACCTACCTGACGGCGGGGGAGAAGGAGTCGCGTGCCTGGACCATCCGCAAGGGGGCGACGGCGCCGCAGGCCGCCGGGGTCATCCACACCGACTTTGAGCGCGGCTTTATTAAGGCCGAGATCATCTCCTTCGACGACCTCATGAGGTACGGCTCCGTGGCCGAGGCCCGCGCCCACGGCCGGGTGCGAATGGAGGGAAAGGACTACATTATGGCCGACGGAGACGTGGTCGAGTTCCGCTTTAATGTGTGAGATGCTTTTAATGAGCGGTCGCTCGTTGTTCCTGGCGTCTGCTATGGCCGGAATTAAACAAAACGGTATTCTGGGATGGCTTCTGCGGGGTTCCTGGTTGACGTCTGCGGAGTATCTCGTGTAGGATTGTCTCGTGCAGATCGACATGACGAACGAGGAGCGGGACATCCTCATCAGGTGGAAGAAGCGCTCGGACACCTACAAGCTGGTTCGGATGAAGGCGGAGGCGATTGTGTACGCCGCCCGTGGCGTCGGCCTGGACATTATCGCGGAGATGGTCGAGCGGACCGAGAAGACGGTACGCGAGTGGCTCTCGGAATGGCGGAGGTACAGGCTGGGATCCGTGGTGACCGGTCACGCCGGAAACGAGAACGCCGCAAAACTCAAGAGGGCGCAGAAGGAGGAGCTGGAGGAGATTCTCAGTAAGCCGCCCTCGGAGTCGGGAGTCAGAGCAGAGTTCTGGGACGTCCCGGCTCTCAGGGACGTCGTGCAGATCAGGTTCGGAGTCGAGTACAGGTCGGACTCCTCCTACCGGCTGCTCATGCGCTTCCTGGGAATGAGCCTCTGCTGCCCCGACCCGTTCGACAAGCGCCGCGACGAGGAGGCCGTCACCAGGCGGATGGCCGAGATCCGGCACCAGGTCAACGACCTGCTCCAGGAGGGCTGGGAGGTCTACACCGTCGACGAGGTCCGCGCCCGCCACGAGGCCGAGACAAGGCGCATGTGGCTCCCCAGAGGAAGGAGGACAAAACTGTACGTGGACCGTGAGAAGGCGAGCCAGTCGTTCTTCGGGGCACTGAGCCTGACGACCAGGAAGATGAGGATCTACCCCGTCGAGGGAGACCAGAACACCGAGCAGACCATCCTCATGACGGGGCCGCCTCCAACGAGAGACCGACGAGGGAAAGAAGATCGCCGTCGTCCTGGACAACGCCAGGTTCCACCACGCCAGGGCCCTGACCGACCTCTACGCCCCCGGCCAGGCCCTGGAACGCATAACACCCATCTACCTTCCCCCCTACGCCCCCGACCTTGGGTCCCACGGAACACGTACGGGACGCCGCCAAGAACCAGCACCGCCAACCTCCAACGCGACACCCCGGAGAAAACCTTCACGGCCTTCACCACCTACATCACCAACCGCACCTTCGACTACGACCTCGAGCACCTCCCAGTCACACCACCACACACCGATCTTGTTTAATTCCAGCCATACTTTGAATGGGGTCTGCGGTGACGCAGTCGCGTGGTCATTTATGTGTTGACGTCGTTCTCAGTCTTTTGTGGAGGTCTGCCGAGTATCTCCCGAAGGTGGGCGGCTCCGACTACGATGTGCCACTGTGCATGGGTGGAGGCCGTAAAAGAGTGATGAGCATCTCATATGCCTCGTTCGGGCGCCGAGCCCCTCGCCGTCGACCGTGGCCTGATGCGCGTCCGCGGGCCCCGGGGTTCGTTCCTCGCGAGACGTCGCCCGCCGGGGCTCGCGTCGAGCCGGTCCTGGTGGGAGGCTTGGGGCCACAGCGTCAACGACAGGAGGGCTCCCATGATCAGAGTCGCAATCAACGGGTACGGCAACCTCGGGCGAGGTGCTGAGCGGGCGATCGCCCGCAACGACGACATGGAGCTCGTCGTCGTCTTCACCCGGCGTGATCCGGGCACGGTCGCCACGCAGGGGGCCCCGGTGGCCCACGTCGACGACATGCCGGACTGGGAAGGCAAGATCGACGTCTGCCTCGACTGCGGCGGATCCGCGACGGACCTGGCCGAGCAGGGCCCGGCGGCGGCCGCCTTCTTCAACACGGTCGACTCCTATGACACGCATGCCAAGATCCCGGCCTACTTCGCGTCCGTCGACGCCGCTGCCAGGAAGGCCGGCCACCTCGCCATCATCTCCACCGGGTGGGACCCGGGCCTGTTCTCCATGCTCCGGGTCCTCGGGGACGCGGTCCTGCCCGACGGCACGACGACGACCTTCTGGGGGCCGGGTGTCTCGCAGGGGCACTCGGACGCGATCCGCCGCATCCCCGGGGTGGTGGACGCGAGGCAGTACACGCTGCCGGTGCAGGAGACCGTCAACGCGGTCAAGGCCGGCGACGACGTCGAGCTGACGACCCGCTCGATGCACCGGCGTGACTGCTACGTGGTGGCCGACGACGGCGCCGATCTCGCTCGCATTGAGAAGGAGATCGTGGAGATGCCGAACTACTTCGCGGACTATGACACCACTGTGACCTTCATCTCCGCCGAGGAGATGGCCGCGAGGCACAGCGGCATCCCGCACGGGGGCACGGTGATCCGTCGCGGCGAGACCTCCCCGGGGGTCGCTGCGCGCATTGGCTTCGAGCTCGACCTGGGATCGAACCCCGAGTTCACCGGCTCCGTCGTGGTCGCAATGGGCCGGGCGGCTGTAAGGATGGCGGCACGCGGCGAGACCGGGGCGCGCACGGTCTTCGACGTGACACTGGCCGACCTGTCGGCGAAGGACCCGGCCGACCTGCGCGCGTCGTACCTCTGACTGGCTGCCGGAGTCCACGGGCGTGACCGATATGGCCCGCGCCCTTAACGGTATCGCGCCGATGACCGTTCGCTATTACGAGCCGATGCGCCAGGCTGCTCCCGACCTCGCTGTACGAGCGTAGGGGCCGGTCTTCCCGAGGAATGCGAGGAGGCCGTCCCCGGTCTCGTCTACAGCGCTTTCTGCCCGCGAGGTTGGCAGAGGCAGGTTCAGGGACTGGGGCACGTGCTCGAGAGCCCGGGTCCGTCAGTGTGGCGCTCGTCAAGGGCGTAGTGGCCGGGTGGGTGCGCACGCGCATTCACTCGGAGGGCTCAGTGGGTAAGGTCGATGTTCTCGCTGTGGATTCCGGCTTCCAGCGCCGGAGGGATCGGCCGGGCTGTCAAGCACGGCCGGGGGCATACTCTGGGCGCGGGAATGGCCATAATGACGGTGGAGACCGGAGGTGGTCCGGGGTAAGGGGCCAGGTGGTGGGGTGCCTGCCGAGTTCTCCCGGCGTGGGTCCGGGTGAATCGGGGCGGATTTATCTGGCGAACCGGATAATCTGCCGTCTGTCTGCTGGCCCGGTTCGTACGTGTGTCGCAATCTGAGGATCAGGGCGGTGGGCACTCTCTGCCGCGCTGGGGTCCGGGCTCCTGACCTGCGTGGACATTGAGTGTACAAAGAGTTGTGCGGGGTGGGGTCGGCTCTGATCCTCAGATTGCGACAGAACCGTCCGCCCACCACCGCCGGGGCCGTGCATAGCCCCCTTATCCTAGGGCCGCCTCTGTGCTCCTGCCTGAATCTAGGTGTCCGCGCGAGCGTGTAGGGCGGGTTGCCGGCGGCGGCGCCACCGGGTGCCCAGCCGTAGAGGTGTTCGCGCGATTGCGTGGGGCGGGAGAACCGGATGGTCCTCCCGCCCCACACGTGCAGGTCCTCATCGGTCCCGCCTGTTCCAGGGGTCCTGGTGGCATCCTTATAGGAGACAGATGACGGTAGGAGAGACGATACAGTTGGCTACTGGTCTGCTGGCCTGAGGAGAATGGGGGACGGTCACCGCTTGGCGGCCCGGTATCCCGCGGCCTCCGCGTCCGACGCGTAGGCGAAGCACTCCTCGGCCTTGGTGACGTTGTAGGACTGCTGTCCTGGCCTGTGGTAGATCATACTGTCCTGGTTCCCCTTAATGGGGTGCGAGCTGGGGCAGGTGTAGGTGCCCGAGTAGATGCTGACCCACCGGCCGCTCCCGTTGAAGCGGTAACGGTTCCCGCCGGTGTACACCCACCCGGTGGACATGACCCCACTGCTGCCAAAGTAGTACCAGGATCCTCCAATCTGAGCCCAGCCGGTAGTCATGACCCCGCTAGTGCCGAAGTAGTACCAGACCCCTCCGATCTTGGCCCAGTCGGTAAGCATGGCGCCATTGGTGTTGAAGTAGTACCAGGCGCCTCCCTGGGGCAGCCAGGTGCTGCTGAGCATAGCACCTGAGTCGTTAAGGTAGAGCCAGTTCCCGCCTGAGGGGACCCACCTGCTGTGCTGCATGACGCCGTCGGTGCCGAAGTAGTACCAGGACCCTCCGATCTGGGCCCACCCCGTGGTCATGGAGCCGTTTGCGTCAAAGTGGTACCACCATCCTCTTACCTGCATCCAGCCCGTGGACATGACCCCTTCACGGCTGAAGTAGTACCAGGTCCCTCCGAGCTGCGCCCATCCCGTAGTCGCGGCTCCGCTGGGACCAAAGTAGTACCAGGATCCCCCGATCTGGGCCCACCCTGTGGTCATGGATCCGTTTGCGTTAAAGTAGTACCACCATCCTCTTACCTGCATCCAGCCCGTGGACATGACCCCTTCGCTGCTGAAGTAGTACCAGGTGCCTCCGAGCTGCGCCCATCCCGTAGTCGCGGCTCCGCTGGGACCAAAGTAGTACCAGGAGCCTCCCTGCGAGACCCACGCGCTGGTGGCCATGGTTCCGTTTGCGTTAAAGTAGTACCATGCTCCATCGACCTGGATCTGGCCCGTGGCCATGAAACCGTTTGCGTCAACGTAGTACCAGTAGCCTCCCTGGGGGATCCACTTGTTGGTGGCCACCGTCCCTGAATCGGTCAGGTAGAGCCAGTTCCCGCCCGAGGGGACCCACTTGCTGTGCTGCATGACGCCGTCGGTACCGAAGTAGTAGGAGATTCCTCCGATACGCGCCCAGCCCGTGACCATGGAGCCGTCGACGTTAAGGTAGTACCGGGCCTCTCCCAGGAAGAGCCATCCGGTCTTCTTCACGCCCTGGTCGTAGTAGTACCAGACCCCGCCTTCAGCGTGCCATCCCTGAAGAGCGGGGGCGACAGGCGGATCCGGGGGGACGGGAGGTGCGTCCGTCGGTCCGGCCTGAGGGTCTGGGGTGGCCGGTGCCTCGACCCCGGGGCTGGCCGTCTGCCCGACGTCGGGGTCGTCGGCCGTGGCTGCGGGAACAACGGCCCACATGAATGACACCGCTGCGAGCGTCCCGATCGCGGATCGGTAGAGGTGGCTCATTGAATTCCTTTCTAGAGATATTGTGTGCCCGTGTCTTACCGCTGCTCCCGACAAGGAGGACCAGGAGATCCGCTTGCCTGCTGGCGGCGTCGGGCACATGGCTGCTGGTAGTACCTGCGAGGCTGGCGCGCAGTACGACTGACCCCAAGGCCGCCGAGCCGAGGGCCTGCACAGGTCAGGGCAGGCAGGGTAGGCGTGTTGGCGACCTTTTTATATCGATAAGGTAACGTTGCTGCGTGGAGGCCTCGCATGTCGCCCTATCGTATCTCCTGACCGTGCCTGAGGCCACTGACCGAATCGTCAGCTCGTGGCCGTAGGGCGCCGTCTCCTGGGGTGGTGGCTCCCGGACGGTTCCCGCCGGTGGGGGAGGCCCGATGGCGCCGTCCGTGGGTACGCCGCGCCGCGGCAGGATAGTCCCTGTGCGCTTGCGGTGCTCCCTGTCCACCGAGCTGACCTGGACGGGGGAGCCAGACGGTCCCTGCGCGTTCATGGCGCCCTCGCCGTGGTCCTGGCTGCTGTCCGGGGTGGGGAGAGGCTCCTCTCGGGCGGGTGCCGGGAGTCCGTGCTGAGCGTGGCCTGAACGACTGCGTCGTCTTAGGTGAGCACCCGGGGTGCGGGTTCGCGGCCTGGCCGGGTTTCACGTGGAACAGGTCCGCGGGTGGTGTGTGGAGTGCGGGCGCCGCGCCCGTGGATATGAAGGGTCGGCCCGGGCGCTATATGCTGTGAGCACGACAGGGGAGCGCGTACGCGCTGAGAGTGCGGGAGCCGCGAGGCGCCGTCGGGACCTGGGGCCAGCGCCCGCCGTCCCGGGCGTCCGGGCCGACGCAGACCCTCGAACCTGCTCCGGCTAGTACCGGCGAAGGAAGTCGAGAATTCTCCCTGGGCGCGTGCGTGCCCAGGCCCTCCGAGACACCACGGAGGTACACCCATGGCTGTTCCCACGGCCCCCACCCTTTCCCGCCGCACCCTCTTGGGCGGCTCCCTGGCCGGAGTGCTGGCCCTGACGCTGGCGGCCTGCTCCGGCAAGGACGACGACGCCGGTCCCGCCGCCTCAGGGGCGTCCGGCACCGGCTCCCAGACCGTCACCGTCGTCACCCACGACTCCTTCCAGGTACCCGAGGACCTGGTGGCCGCCTTTGAGAAGGACACCGGCTACCACCTCCAGACCGTGGCCTCCGGTGACAGCGGCGAGCTGGTCAACAAGCTCATCCTGACCAAGGACGCCCCCCTGGGCGACGCCGTCTTCGGTGTGGACAACACCTTCGCCAGCCGCGTCCTGGACGAGGGCGTCATCGACACCTCCGTGTCCGTGACCCTGCCCACCGGCGCCGACCAGTACGTGGTGGGCGCCACCCCGGCCCTGGTGCCCATTGACTTCGGCGAGGTGAGCGTCAATATCGACACCACCTACTTCGCCTCCAAGGGCCTGACCGCCCCCGCCACCTTCGAGGACCTGGTCAAGCCCGACTACAAGGACCTCTTCGTGGCCATCAACCCCTCTACCTCCTCCCCGGGCCTGGCCTTCCTGCTGGCCACCATCGGCCACTTCGGCACCGCCCAGTCCGGGGGCTTCGCCGACTACTGGAGGCAGCTGGTGGCCAACGGCACCAGGATCGACTCGGGCTGGACCCAGGCCTACGAGACGGACTTCTCCGGCGGCGGCAACCAGGGGGCCTACCCGATCGTGGTGTCCTACTCCTCCTCCCCCGCGGCCACGGTCAGCCCCGACGGCCAGAGCTCCACCACCGCCTCGCTGCCGGCCACCGCCTTCCGCCAGGTGGAGTACGCCGGGGTGCTGACCGGGGCCGCCAACCCCGCGGGCGCCAAGGCCTTCATTGAGTGGATGCTCACCAAGGACGTCCAGGAGTCCATCCCGCAGAACATGTACATGTACCCGGTCAGCCCCGACGCCTCCCTGGGCGACGCCCTGACCAGGTTCGGCACCCTGTCCACCACGCCGGTCTCGGTGCCCGCCGCCGACATCGCCGCCAACCGCGAGTCCTGGCTGGCCACCTGGTCCGAGGCCGTCGGCCGGTGAGGGAACGCGCCCCGGTGCCCGGCGGCGCGCGCGCTACCGCCCCGGCGTCGGGCCCGCGCACCGGCTGGGGCGAGCGCGCCGGCTGGGCCCTGGCGGTGGCGGCCCCCCTGGTCTTCCTGGGGATCTTCTTCGCCTGGCCGGTGGCCACCCTGGTGGGCCGGGGCCTGGCGCCCGAGGGGAGCCCGGACCTGTCAGGCTTCGCCGAGGTCCTCACCCGCCCGCGGACCTGGAGGGTCGTGCGCCAGACCCTGACCCAGGCCACCCTGGCCACGGTGGTCTGCGTGGTCCTGGGCGTGCCCGGGGCCCTGGTGCTCTACCGGCGTCGCTTCCCCGGGCGCGACCTGCTGCGGACCCTGGTCCTGGTGCCCTTCGTGCTGCCCAGCGTCGTGGTGGGCGTGGCCTTCCACGCCCTGGTCACCAAGGGCGGGCCGTTGGGGGGCTGGGGGCTGGACGGGTCCCTGACCGCCGTCGTCGCCGCCCTGGTCTTCTTCAACTACGGGCTGGTGGTGCGCACGGTGGGCACCATGTGGTGCCGCCTGGACCCGCGCGCCGAGGAGGCCGCCCGGGCCCTGGGCGCCTCGCCGTGGCGGGCGTGGCGCACCGTCACCCTGCCCAGCCTCGTGCCCGCCATCGCCTCGGCCGCCTCCCTGACGTTCCTGTTCTGCGCCACCGCCTACGGGGTGGTCCTGGTCCTGGGCGGCACCGGGGTGGGCACCATTGAGACCGAGATCTACACCCTGACCGCCCAGTACCTTCAGCTGCGGGACGCGGCCGTGCTCAGCGTCCTCCAGCTCGCGGTCATCGCAGCCTGCCTGGGGGCCACCGAGCGCGCCCGGCGCGCCAGCCAGGCGCGGCTGGCCCTGCGCGTGGACGTGCCCGCCACCCGCCTGTGTCCGGGCGACGTCCCCGCCCTGGTCCTGACCCTGGCGGTGGTGGCCGTCCTCCTGGTGGGGCCGGTGGCCACCCTGGTGACCAGGTCCCTGCGCCGGGGCGGGCAGTGGACCCTGGCGAACTACACCGACCTGTCCACCACCGGCGGGCGCAACGCCCTGACGGTCACCGTCTGGCAGGCCGCTGGGAGCTCCCTGCGCGTGGCCGTGGTGGCTGCCGCCATCTCCCTGGGGGTCGGGGTGGCGTTGAGCCTGGTCATCTCCCGCTCCCCGCGCTCGGCCTGGCTGCGTCGGGGGCTGGCGGTGCTCGACGCCGTCGTCATGCTGCCCCTGGGGGTCTCGGCGGTGACCGTGGGCTTCGGCTTCCTCGTCACCCTGGCCCGCCCGCCGCTGGCCCTGACCCGCTCCTGGTGGATCCTGCCCCTGGCCCAGGCGGTGGTGGCCGTCCCCCTGGTGGTACGCACCCTGCTGCCGGCCCTGCGTGCCATTGACCCCCGCCAGCGCGAGGTCGCCGCCGCCCTGGGGGCCGGGCCGGGGCGCGTGCTGGCCACCGTGGACGGCCCCCACCTGGTGCGCGCCGGGGGCCTGGCCGCGGGCTTCGCCCTGGCCACCAGCCTGGGGGAGTTCGGGGCGACGTCGTTCCTCGCCCGCCCCGCCGAGCCCACCCTCCCCGTGGTCCTCTACCGGCTCATCGGCAGGCCCGGCGCCCAGAACCAGGGCATGGGCCTGGCCGCCGGGGTCGTCCTGGCGGGCGGGACCGCCGTCCTCATGCTTGTCTGCGAGTGGCTCCAGACCGCGGGCCACGGGAAGGAGGCTCCGTGGATGACCTGACTGGTGCTTCGGCCAACCCGGGGGCGGGTGCGCCCGATGGTGCTCCGGCTGGTCCGGTGGGCGCGCTCGGTGCACCTGGTGCGGGGGTGCCGCACCCGGCTGGTCCGGTGGGTGCACCTGGCCCGAGACGGCCACCGGCGTCGGGCACACCCCCGACGGGCCTGAGCCTGACCGGGCTGCGCGTGACCTACCCGGCGCCCCGCCCCGCCCTGCCCGTGGCCGCCGTGGACGGGGTGGACCTGGAGGTCGGCGTCGGCGAGGTGGTGGCGCTGCTGGGGGCCAGCGGCTCAGGCAAGTCCTCCCTCCTGCGTGCCGTGGCCGGGCTGGAGCCGGTGAGCGGGGGGGACGTCGCCTGGGCGGGGCGCTCGGTGGTGCGCACCCCCGTGCACCGGCGCGGCTTCGGCCTCATGTTCCAGGACGGCCAGCTCTTCCCCTTCCGGGACGTGGCCGGGAACGTGGCCTACGGTCTGACGGGGATGACGCGGCCTGAGCGGGACCGGCGTGTGGCGCAGGTCCTTGACCTCGTCGGCCTGGGCGGGTACGGGGGGCGGGCGGTGACGACCCTGTCGGGTGGCCAGGCCCAGCGGGTGGCCCTCGCCCGGGCCCTGGCCCCCCGGCCCCGCCTCCTGCTCCTGGACGAGCCGCTCTCCGCCCTGGACCGCGCCCTGCGTGAGCAGCTGAGCCTGGACCTGCGGACCATCCTGCGCGAGCAGGCCATGACCGCCCTCTACGTCACCCACGACCAGGACGAGGCCATGACCGTGGCCGACCGCGTAGGCGTCATGGCCGACGGGCGGCTGGCGCGCCTGGACGTCCCCGAGCGGCTCTGGGGCGACCCCGGCAGCCGGCAGGTCGCCGAGTTCCTCGGGTACTCCCCGGTCCTGGGTGCCGACGACGTCGCCTGCCTGGGGTGGGAGGGCGCGCTCGCGGCCGGTGGCGCCACGGACGGCGGCCTCCCGGCACTGGCCCTGGCACCCGGCGCGCTGAGCGTGGTGGGTCATGGTGACCCGGTGGGTGGGGCCGCGGTGGGTGGGGCGTCCTCGATGGGTGGGGTGCTGGTGGATGGAGCGTCCTCGGCCACCGGGGCGTCTGCGGTAAGTGCTGGGCCGGGGGCCCTGGTGGGCGGGGTGCCGCCAATGAGTAGTGTGCTGGTAGGTGGGATCGCGGCGGGCGGGGCGCCTCCGGTGGGTGGAGCGTCCTCGGTGGACGAGGCCTTGGGCGCGCGCGGAGGGGCGTTCTCGGCGCCCGGGCCCGAGCGGGTGCGGGCCCTCACGGCCGCAGCGCGGGTGACGGGCCTGCGTGCCCGTCGTGGTGAGCGCTGGGCCGAGGTCCAGCTCCTGGGCGCCGGTGGTCCTGTTGGTGCCGCGGCCGCCCTGGTCCCGGACGGCGTCGTCGTGGGACATGGGCAGGAGGTCAAGGTCCGGCTGGATCCGTCCCGCACGGCCGGTGTTCGCGACGGTGGCCGGTGACTGTGCCCGGGATGGTTGCGTGCTGTCGGCTCCGCCCCTGGATGCTGCGCCAGCAGGTGGGCGGCAGCTGCGTGAGCTGGCGGAGGTCCCGCCCCTGGATGCTGCGCGGCGTCGAGGGGCCTCTGGTGGGGACACGCTGGGCTGATTCGAGGTGGACGCGCCTTCGTGCGCGTGAACGCCGTTTCATGCATGTGAACGCCGTCCTGGGCGGCGTTCGTATGCCCAGGAGCGCGTTCATCAAGGCTAAAGCGCGTTCAATGGCGTGGGAAGACGTACATCGAGGTCAAGGCGCGTTCAGGGGCGCGGGAGCGCGTTCACCTGGGCTGGGGTGTATCCAGGTTGCACTAGTTCTTGCATATCTCATCAGTTTCTGTACCGGCCCCCTGCAGGACCCCGGGATATCCGCATGATTCCGTAGGCCCCGGGCGCCTCCTGCAAGAACTGGTGCGGTCTGTGGGGGCGTGCTGTGTGGCCGGTCCCGTTCTCACGACGAACAAGTACCGTTCTCGCGAGCAACAAGTACCGTTCTCGCGGCGAATAAGTACCGTTCTCGCGATGGGGGTGGGGAGGGGGTGTGCGGCTGGGACCGGGACAGCGCGCCCCGCGTGTCCGGCAGGCCGGGGCACCCGGCTGGTGGGGGCCGGTGGGACCATCGGCCCGGGAGCCTGGGGCCCACCCGTGTTACCGGATGAGCCCGGCGGTATCGGGATACCATGCGGGGGATGGCTGACCTTCCCTCCGTGACTAGTGACCGCTTAGGGGCCTGGGCCCGGCGCCGTGGCCCCGGCTTCTCCTTTGACGGCAACGGGGGCCTCGACGTCCCCGGGCACCGCTTCCTCGCCTTCGTCTACCGGGGCTACGGGCTGGTGCTACGAGCCCGGTTCTCCGCCGAGATGACCCCGGCGCGCCGTGCCGAGGCCGTCGCCCTGTGCACCCGCCTCCTCCAGGAGCCCACCTGCCCCGCGCTCGCGGTCTACGACGACCCCGAGGCCCCGCCAGTACCCGACCAGGACCCCTCTGCCGACCTGCCCCGCCGTGTCATTGTCAACGCGCAGGTCGTCACCACCGTCGGTGAGGGCATGAACGACCCCCAGCTCGCCACCGTCATGGACGACGCCGTGGCCGCCCTCGGCGCCGCCGTCGCCGCCCTGCGCCAGACCCTTGACGAGCTCGTCCCTGACATGGAGGAGGACTGACGTGCCCTGGTGGAACACGCCCCCCGAGGTCGCAGCGCCCCCGGTGACCCTGGAGCGGGTCTGCGCGGCCCTGCGGCGCCTGGGCCTGGACCCGGTCGTGCACGACGGCCGCACTCAGGTCGTTCTCTACCGCTACCCCTGCACCCTGCGCCTCCTGAGCCCGGGCCCGGCGGCCCCGGACCAGTCGGCCCCACCGGCCCCGGGGCCGGTCTCGACCCAGGCGGAGAAGGCTGCCCTGGACCGGCCTGACGCCGGCTCGACGGAGGCCCTTCAGCGACCCGTCCCGGCGGACCAGGCGACCTCAGGTCAGGCGGTCCCGGACCAGGCGGTTGCCGTACCGGCCCCGGCCCCGCAGGCACCAGCGCCGGCCCCGGACCGGTTGACCGGCGCCCCCGCGCCGGAGCCCGCTCAGGTGAGGCTGCTCATGGAGTCGCGCTACACCGTCGGCCTGACGCAGGAGGCGGCTGCCCACCTGGCCGCCCACCTCCTGGAGAAGAACTCCGGCCGGGTCTCGCCCACCCTGCTCACGGCCCCCGGGCTGGCCGGCGCCGACGTGGTCGGGCGGGCCTGGTGCACCGTCACCGCGGGCATGAGCGACCCCCAGCTGCGCACGACGCTGCGGGTGTGGTGCGAGAGCACCCTGCACGCCCTGGACGAGCTCAGTGAGACCCAGGGGCTCCCGCTGCCCCCCGACCCGACCGGGCCAGCCAGCCCGGGCCCCACCGACCCGGCCCCCGCGGCCCCGACCGTCTGAAGGCAGGACCATGGCAACCTTCCAGGTGGATCTGCGCGGGATGGTGGACCTCCTCGCCCGCAACCTCTACTCCGGGCCCCGCGTCTACGTGCGTGAGCTCCTCCAGAACGCCGTCGACGCCATTGCCGCGCGCGCCCACGACGAGCCCGACTGCCCTCGCCGCGTCGCCCTCACCCTCGACGGGCCCCGTCTGACCTGCCATGACACCGGTATCGGCCTGGACGAGGAGGAGATGAGGACTTTCCTGTCCACCATTGGCGCCTCCTCCAAGCGTGACGAGCTGGGCCTGGAGCGCGTGGGCTACCTGGGGCAGTTCGGCATCGGTCTGCTGTCCTGCTTCATGGTCAGCGAGGAGATCACGGTGGCCTCCCGCTCCGCCCGCACCCCTGACGCCCCCACGGTCGGCTGGAGGGGCAGCACGGACGGCACCTACGCCGTCCTGCCCCCGGGCGAGGACGTCCCCGCCCTGGACGCCCCCGGCACCACCGTGGTCCTCAACGCCCGCCCCGGGGAGTCCTGGGTGGAGCCGGGCACGGTGCGTGCGCTGGTGGACGAGTTCGGCTCCCTGCTGCCCGTGCGCATCGAGGTACGCAGCCCGGGCGCCACCACCTACCACGGCCGCGAGCCCGCGCCCTGGGAGATGAGCCGTCACGAGGCCCGCGAGTGGTGCCGCACCCACCTGGGCGTGACGCCCTTCGACCTGGTGGACCTGGACGTGCCCGCCGCGGGCCTGAGGGGCCTGGCCGTCATTATGCCCACGGCCTCACCCACCCAGCAGGCCCACCACACCGTCAGCGTCAAGCGGATGCTGGTCTCCCGCTCGGCCCAGAAGCTCACCCCCGAGTGGGCCTACTTCGCCCGGGTCGTGGCCGACGCCCGCCACCTGCGCCTGACGGCGTCCCGGGAGACCCTGGTGGACGACGAGCTCCTGGGGGCCACCCGCGAGGCGATCGGCACCGCCGTGCGCGACTGGCTGGAGCGGCTGCGGCACACCGCCCCCACCCGCATGGAGGAGTTCGTCCGCTCCCACGCCGTCGGGCTGTGTGCGGTGGCCGTCCACGACCCCATGATGCTCGACCTCGTGGCCCACCACGTGCCCCTGGAGACGACCGAGGGCCCGCGCAGCCTCACCGCCCTGGCCGACCTGGTCCGCCTCGGGCGCCAGGTGCGCTACACCCGCACCGTGGACCAGTACCGGGCCCTGGCCGACGTCGCCTCCGCCCAGGGGATCGTGCTGGTCGACGCCGGGCACTCCTACGAGGAGGAGCTCCTCCAGGCGGTGCGCACCCACCCCGAGGTCCTGGGGGGCGTGGTCTTCGACCTGGTGGACCCCGGTGAGCTCCTCGACGTCCTGGAGCCGTGCACCCCGGCGGAGGAGGCGCAGGCCGCCGACCTGCTGCTGGTGGCCGCCCGCGCCCTGGGCTCCCAGGGCTGCCAGGTGGTCCTACGGCGCTTCGCCCCCGCCGCCCTGCCCGCCCTCTACCTGCCCGACCCGGACCTGGCCGGCCAGCAGGTCGCCAGGAGCGGGGCCGAGGCGGCCCGGACCGTGGGCAGTGTCTGGTCCGACCTGCTGGGCGTGGCCGACCCCTTCGCCACCTCCTCCCCGCCGCGCCTGGTGCTCAACCGCTCCAACCCGCTGGTGGCCAGGCTCGTGACCTCCGTGGACGAGGTCGTCCTCACCCAGGTCCTGCGCGGGCTCTACGTGCAGAGCCTGCTGTCGGGCCACCAGGTGCTCGGCCCCACCGAGCGCGCCTGGGCGGCCCAGACCCTCCACACCCTCCTGGAACGCGCCGTCGGCCCGGGCGGCCGGGGCGACGAGCAGGAGCCGCCCCCTCCCGCTGCCTGCTGAACGGTGCGTCCCCCGACGCCGTCCCACCTGCCGGTAGGCAGTCGGGCCCCACCCTCTACCACCTTCCCCTACCCGGCGTCGTGCCAAAGGAGAGCGTCCATGACCACTCGCGAGGACATCTGGGACCGCCTGGACCAGGCCCACGCCCTGCCCTACGGCCCGGCCCGCTCCGCCCTGGTGGCCGAGGCGGTGACCTGGGCGGACGCCATCGAGGACGAGGAGGCCGCGGTGGTCACCCGCCTGGAGCTCATCCACGCCTACCAGTGGGGGCGGGAGCACTGGAAGGGTGTGGCCCCCTTCGTGTGGTGCCTGGCCCGGCAGGCCGAGCGCCCCGACCTCTTCCACCACAACCGCCTGTACCACCTCATGTGGAACTACAAGTGGGTCGTGACCGCGGCGGCCGCCAACCCCCGGGTGAGCCTGGAGCAGGTGCGTCTCCTGGAGGACGGCATGGAGTCCTTCTTCCGCTCCCAGGGGGCCTCCATGCACACGGTCCACGGGCAGCGCTACTACGTCGCCGTGGACCTGGGCCTGCCCGACGAGGCGCGCGCCGAGCTCGCCGCCTGGCGCGCCACCCCCCGCGACGAGAACTCCGACTGCGTGGCCTGCGACCCCGAGCGCCAGGTGGGCGCCGCCCGCCGCGCCGAGGACTGGGAGCTGGCCGTGGCCACCGCGGTGCCCGTGCTGCGCGAGGACGTGGGCTGCGGGGAGCAGCCCGCCGGTATGCAGAACCTCGTGCTCCTGCCGCTGCTGGCCTCCGGGCGCCCCCGGGCCGCCTGGGAGGCCCACCTGCGCTCCTACCGCAGGCACCGCGTCAACCCCCGCTACACCGCCCCCATGGGGCGCCACCTGGAGTACCTGGCCCTGTCCGGGCACCTGGTCCGCGGCCTGGAGATCCTGCGCCGCCACGCCTCCTGGACGGCCGACGCCGACGAGGCCGACAGCCTCCAGGTCCTCCTGATCGGCATCGCCCTGGTCCTGCGGGAGGCGGAGCGGGCGGGCCTGGGGCAGGAGCCCCTGGGGGTGGACCTGCCGTCCCACGCCGTGTGGGGCCCGGAGGCGGGGGTCGACGCCGAGGTCACCGTGAGCCGGGCCCGCCAGCAGATCCTGGCCTGGGTGCGCAGCCTGACGGCGGCCTACGACGCCCGTAACGGCAACCCCGTGCTGGGCCGGGACCTGGAGCGGGCCCTGGCCCGTGAGCCCTTCGCCGTGGCCGACTTCACCAGGATCCTGGAGCTCATTAGCCCCTCCGAGCCCCTGCCCGAGGCCGCACACGTCTCCGACCTGCCCGAGGCCGGTGCCGGTCCTCACGCTGGCTCCGGTGGCTCTGCTGGCAGCGGCGGCTCCGGCAGCTCCGACGCTGGCGGCTCTGGCTCCGGCGGCTCTGGCTCCGGTGGCTCTGCCAGTCCTAACGCTGGCGGCTCTGCCAGTCCTGACGCCGACGCCAGCTCCGACGCCGTCCCCGGGGCGTCCGGCGGTGCCGGCCAGGCCCCCGGCGGTGCCGGCCAGGCCCCCAGTACCGCCAGCCCGGCCCCCGCCCCCCGCCAGGAGCACGCCGAGCCCTACCCGCCCCTGAGCCTGCCCGTCCTGACCCCGCCCGCCGACGGGCTGGAGGCGGCCACGCGCATCCAGCGCCTCCCCGCCGCCATGACCCTGGAGGCGACCTTCCTCCACCAGCAGGTGCGTGAGCGCGGCCTGCTGCCCGTGGACGAGGAGGGGCTGACGCTCAGGCAGCGGTGCGACCTGGCGATGACGGCGGGGGCCGCGGCCTTCCGGCTGGACGACCCCTACCAGGCCATGGAACGGCGTCGGCAGGCCCTGGTGCTGGCCCAGCAGGAGGCCGAGCAGGATCCGGGGATAGACAGCCGCCTGCACGTCACCTGCGTCGCCCTGTCCTGCCTGCGCTCCGAGAACGCCGCCGCCGAGAGGACCGAGATCACCGGGGTGGACCAGGACGAGGCCCAGAGGATGCAGTACCAGGCCTGGCAGGGCCGGGTGGGGCGCCTCCACCACCTCGCCTCGCGGCTGCGCGCCGACGTCGCCGAGCTGGCCCAGGGCACCCCCGAGGACCGCAGGACCGCGCTGGACGGACTGGACCACCTCGTCCGGTGCTCCTACCTCCTCAACGACCTCGACCTGGCCGCCGAGGTCCTCCAGCAGGCCGAGGAGCTGGTCCGGGACGTCGAGGCCCGCGGCGAGGACCCCGACGGGATCCTGCGCGACCTCCTGGACCTGGACCGGGTGGCCGTGAGCGCAATGCGCGGTGAGCCCTACCAGGCCTGCGTGCTCGCGGACTCCCTCCTGCGCCGCCACGACCCCTGCCCGGCCTGGCTGGCCCTGGCCGCCCGCGACTCCCTGGGCTGGACCTGCGGCATGTACGGGATGCAGGAGGAGGCCGCCCGCCAGCTCCAGGAGTCGGCCAATATCTCCCTGGCGCTGGACGTGCGGGACTGGGCGACCGAGACCATGGCCAACCTGGCCAACGCGCTCGGGGCCACCGGACGCTTCCTGGAGGCCGCCGAGGTCCTGGAGACGGCCATCGGGCTGCTGCGCGGGCCGGGGCTCCAGCGACGCCGCATGAGGCTCCTGTGGGTCCTGACCCACGTGCTGGACGACCTCAACGAGTACGCGCGCCTGCAGGAGACCAGCCAGGAGCTGGCCGAGCTGGAGCTCGCCACGGGCAACGACAAGGGTGCGCTGGCCGCCTTCGAGCGGGCGGCGCGAGCCTCCTACGAGCTCAAGGAGGCCCACACGGCCGCCGCCCTCTACCAGCGCTGCGCCGACCTGGAGGACCTGGACAGCCCCGGCGGGGCCCTGCGCCGCTCCCGCCTCCTGCGTCGGGCCGCCTTCGCCCTGACCCGCCAGCCCACCACCGCCATGACCCGGGCCCAGCTGCCCCGGGCCCGTGACCTGTGGCAGCTGGGCGCCGACCTGCTGGACCAGGCCTGGGAGCGGCCCTGCGAGGAGGCCGTCCAGGAGCGCGCCGACGCCTACGAGCAGCTCGGGGAGATCCTGTGGTCCGGCACCGAGCTCCAGGAGGCCGGCGGGCACTTCGCGACGGCAGCCAGGCTGTACGCCGAGGTGGGCCGGAGCGAGGACCAGGCCCGGGTGACGGCGCACGTCGCGCGGATCCACGCGATCCTCATCCAGGAGGATCCCGCCACGCACCTGCCCCTGGCCCGCCAGGGGGTCGCCCAGGTGCGCGCCCTGCTGGCCCACCCCCGGTGGGAGGGCAACCCGGCGCTGGAGGACGTGGGCAAGGTCGAGCAGTACCTCGACTCCCTGGAGCCCGCCGGGGCGGGATCCGCCGGGTGAGGCTTGGCACCGGGGGCCTGCGGCTTAGGGCTCCTGCGGCCCGGCACCGGGGTCCTGTGGTCCGGTACTGGGTTCCGGGGGCCTGCCTGGTCCCGGTTGGCTGCCGGAATCGGGGACGGGCCCGGTAGCGGGCTCCTGTCCCCGCTGTCCCCGCACGCCCCTGGCAGTGACCCTGGTCTCAGAAGTGGGCTACGACTTGGCGACGGTCCTGGTCGCCGGTAGCGTTCAGCGACGTCAAGGCGTTGACCGACGCCCGGGCCACCGGCCCGGTACCCGAACGTGAGGATCACGAGCCCATGCTCAAGCGAATGTGCTGTCGCCGCTGTCTGTGAGACAGCCGCACACCACGTTCGCCCTGCGCGCCCTGACGCGCGCCTGATCCCCCGAGAGGTGCCCCGTGCACACGTCCACCCCGGACGCCCCTGTACCCGTCGACCGTCCTGCGGGCGCCGACCGCCCGGACGCCCCCGCCGTCGCCCCGCCACCCCCTGCCGCCCTCCCCGCCCGGGGCACCGGGACACCCGGCGAGAGTCCTGAGGCCCTTGCCGACGCCGACGCCGCCCCGGACGGGCGCGGCGCCCCCCGCTCCGTGGCCCGCCGCCTGGCCTCCGACCGCTGGGCCGTGGCCGGCGGGGCCGTGGTGGTCCTCACCGCCGTCGTGGCCCTCCTCGCCCCCTGGGTCACCCGGCTCCTGGGCGTGGACCCCTACACCTACCACCTCGACCTCCTGGCACCCTCGGGTCTTCCCGCGGGGGCGCTGGGAGGCGTGAGCACCGCCCACCCCCTGGGCGTGGAGCCCCAGACCGGGCGCGACCTGCTGGCCATTGTCGTCCAGGGCACCCGCACCTCCTTCACCATAGGCATGGGCGCCACCGCCCTGGCCACGGCCGTGGCCGTCGTCCTGGGTACCTCCGCGGGGTACTTCGGCGGCTGGTGGGACGCCCTGGTGTCGCGCGCCACCGACGTCGTCCTGGGGTTCCCCAGCCTGGTGTTCATGGTCGCCGTCTCCGCTGTGGTCCCGCCCACCGCCAACCGGATCCTGGTCATGGTCCTCATTATCGGCCTCCTGGGGTGGCCGTCGACCGCCCGCGTCCTGCGTGCCCGCACCCTGGGCACCCGCTCCCGGACCTTCGTGCGGGCCTCCCGGGCCATGGGCGCCTGCGAGCTGCACGTCCTGGGCACCCAGGTCCTGCCCAACCTGGTGGCCACCGTCATCGTCCTCACCACCGTCTCCGTGCCCGGCCGGATCACCGCCGAGGCCGCCCTGTCCTTCCTGGGAGTGGGCGTGCCCCCGCCCACACCCTCCTGGGGACGGTCCATAGGCAGCGCCGTGACCTGGGTGAGCACCGACCCCTGGTACCTCCTGGTCCCCGGGACGGCCCTGTTCGTGGTCACCCTGGCCTTCAACCTGTTCGGCGACGGCCTGCGCGACGCCCTGGACCCCAGGACCGGTGAGTCCCGGTGAGCCGCCTGCGTCCCCTGCTGCGCTCCGTGGCCCAGACCCTCCTGGTCCTGGTCGTCGTCACCTTCCTCACCTTCGCGGTCTTCAGCCTGTGGCCCTCCGACCCGGCCGCCCTGGCCTGCGGACGGCCCTGCACCCCGGCCAACCTGGAGCGCGCCCGCGCCTTCATGGGCTACGACCTGCCCTGGTACACCCAGTTCTGGGACTACCTGCGCGGGGTCGTGGCGGGGCGCTCCTTCGGGCAGGGACCCGGCGCCGTCGTCTGCACCGCCCCCTGCCTGGGCTACTCCTTCCGCCTGTCCGCCCCGGTGACCGACCTCATTGCCGCCCGCCTGCCCGTGACCGCCTCCGTGGCGGTGGGGGCCTCCCTCCTGTGGCTCGTGATCGGCGTGGCCGCGGGCGTCGTCTCCGCCCTGAGGCGGGGCAGCCGCTGGGACCGGGCCATTATGGGCGGCACCGTCCTGGGGGTGTCCGCACCCTCCTACCTGCTGGGGCTGCTGGGCATACTCCTGCTCGGCTTCACCCTGGACGTGGTCCCCGTCTCCGGCTACGTGCCCCTGGCCGACTCCCCCCTGGACTGGGCCTGGCACCTGGTCCTGCCCTGGTGCGTCCTGGCCCTCGTCTCCGCGGCCGTCTACGCCCGCATGGTGCGCGGGGAGGTGCTGGAGAACCTGGGGGAGGACTACGTGCGCACCGCCCGGGCCGTGGGCCTGCCCGAGCGGCAGGTCATAGGCCGGCACGTCATGCGCAACGTCTGCCTGCCGGTGGCCACCTACTTCGCCCTGGACCTGGGCGGCATGCTCGGCGGCGCCGTCATCACCGAGCGGGTCTTCTCCATGCCGGGGCTGGGTGCCCTGCTCATGGACGCCGTCGGCAGCACGGACGTGCCCGTGGTCATGGGCACCACCCTGGTGGCCGCCGCCTTCGTGGTCGTGGCCAACCTGGTGGTGGACGCCCTGGCCGTCCTCATTGACCCCCGCACCGCCTGAGCGGGCCCCGGCGGCGCGACGGCGGCCCCGCCCGCCTGCTACTGGCCTCCGCCCGCGCCGGCCCGCACCCGCACCTCGAGAAGGAGCCAGGCGACCCCGCCTGCCACCCGCCCGCACCTCCGGGGCCAGGGCCCGCCGACCTGTTG
Organism: Actinomyces sp. oral taxon 897; assembly: GCF_002999235.1. Lineage (NCBI taxonomy): Bacteria > Bacillati > Actinomycetota > Actinomycetes > Actinomycetales > Actinomycetaceae > Actinomyces > Actinomyces sp. oral taxon 897. Next base: position 2,768,494 of record NZ_CP027236.1, read on the forward strand.
GGCCGCCACCGGCCCGCCCCACCACAAGGAAAGTTAAGGAGACCGACATGTCCCGTCCCGCGCCCTCCCGCCGTGCCTTCCTCACCGGCCTGACCTCCCTGACCCTGACCCTGGCCGCCTGCGGCGCGAACTCCCGGGGGACCGCGCCCGCCTCGGGCACCCCCAGCGCGGGCGGCACCCTCTACGTGCTCAGCTCCGACACGGACGTCAACTGGGACCCCGCCCGGAGCCAGTCCCTGGCGGTCACCTCCCTGGGCCTGGTCCACCGCCGCCTGACCACCTGGGAGCTCAGCCCCGGCGGGGAGCCGAGGGTGGTGCCCGACCTGGCCACCGACACCGGCACGGTCTCCGCCGACGGCCTGACCTGGACCTACACCCTCAAGGAGGGGCTGGTCCTGTCCGACGGGACCCCCATCACCTCCGCCCACGTCAAGCACGGCCTGGAGCGCTCCTTCGCCCCGGCTCTGTCCGGCGGCCTGGGCTACCACAAGACCCTGCTGGCGGGCACCAGCGGCTACACCGGGCCCTACGAGGGCGCCCACCTGGACTCCGTGGCCACCCCGGACGAGCGGACTGTCGTCCTCACCCTGGCCCGCCCCTACGGGGACTGGCCCTGGATCGTCTCCACCCCGGCCTTCGCCCCCGTCCCCGAGGGCGACGACCCGGCCACCTACACGCGCAACCCCCTCGCATCGGGTCCCTACGTGGTCAGCGAGTACAAGCAGGGGGTCTCGGTGACGTTGAGTCGCAATGAGCACTGGTCGGCTGCTACCGACGCGGTCCGGCTCGGCCTGCCCGACACGGTCGTCTTCTCCCTGGGGCAGGACGAGGACACCGTCAGCCAGCGCCTCATCGCCGACTCCGGGGACGACCGCCACGCCTTCAGCGCCCAGCTGCTCACCGCCTCCAAGCTCGCCCAGGTCAGCGCGGACCCCTCCGCCTCCGCCCGCCTGGCCACCTCCGACCCCGGACCGCTGCTCTACCTGGCGGTCAACACCGAGCGGGTCACCGACCCGGACGTGCGCCGGGCCATTGCCTACGCGGTGGACAAGGCCGCCGTGCAGCAGGCCCTGGGCGGCGAGCTCGGCGCCGGCGTCGCCACGACCTACATCACCCCCGGTATCCCCGGGCGCGAGGAGTACGACCTCTACCCGCGGGACACCACCCGGGCCACCTCGCTCCTGGCCGGCAAGCAGCTGCCCGAGCTGGTGCTCCTGACGCAGAACAACGAGGCCCGCCTGGCGGTCGCCCAGGCCGTGCAGCAGGCCCTGAGCGAGGTGGGACTGACGGTGCGGCTGGACCCGCAGTCCTCGGACGCCTACTCCCAGCGCGCCACCCAGGGGGACGGCTCCTCCTACGACCTGGCCGTCGTCTCCTGGAACCCCGACTACCCCAGTGCCAACGCCAATATCCAGCCCCTGTACGCCTCCTCGGAGATCGGCGGCGGCGGGTACAACGTCTCGCGCTACTCCGACGCCGAGGTGGACCGGCTCATTGCGGAGGCCACCGCGGAGCCCGACGCCGTCGAGGCCGGTCGGAAGTGGGCGGCCCTGGACCGGCGCATCGCCCAGGACGTGCCCGCGGTGCCGCTCGTCAACCGCCGCAACTCCTTCCTGCGCGGCTCACAGGTCGCCGGCTTCTTCGTCAACCCCTTCCCGGCCTACCCCGACTACCTCGTGGTGGGGGTGGGGGCCTGATGGGCCGGGGGACCGGCGCCCCGGGTGGACGCGGTGCTCACGGCACGGGGCCGGGTGGGGCTAATCCGGGTGGCTCCGGGTCGGGGCCGGGTGGTGCCAGTGGTGCCGGTTCCGGGCCGGGTGGTGCCGACTCCGGACCGGGTGGCTTTGGGGCGGACGGGGCTGGCCCGGGGTCAGGCGTGGCCGACCCGGGTGGGGCCCCTGCCTCTGCCCCCGCCCCGGCGCTGAGCCTGCGCGGCCTGGGGGTCGCCTTCGCGGGCGCCAGCGCCCCGGCCAGCGCGGACGTGGACCTGGACCTGGTGCCCGGCCGCGTGCTGGCCCTGGTGGGGGAGTCCGGGTCGGGCAAGTCCGTCACCGCCATGGGCGCCCTCGGGCTCCTGGCCCCCACCGCCCACGTCACCGGCTCCGCCGTCCTGTACGGGCCCGGGTCCCCCACCGGCTCGGCCGGGTACGGGCACCAGGATCCGTCCGGGTCTGGGGCCGGGCGCGGGGCGGGTACCGAGCTGGTCGGGGCGCCGCGCCACGTCCTTGACGACGTGCGCGGGCGCCTGGTGGGCACGGTCTTCCAGGAGCCGGCCACCGCCCTGGACCCCCTGGGGACCATAGCCTCCCAGATCGGGGAGGCGGTGCGCGCCCACACCCGCGCCACCCGCCACCAGGTGGGCCAGCGGGTCCGCTCCCTGCTGGGGCGCGTGGGCCTGGGGGCGGGGGAGCAGGTCGAGCGGATCGCCCGCTCCTACCCCCACCAGCTCTCCGGCGGCCAGCTCCAGCGTGCCTGCATCGCCCTGGCCATGGCCTGCGACCCCCCGGTCCTGGTCGCCGACGAGCCCACCACGGCCCTGGACGTCACCGTGCAGGCCGGGATCCTGGACCTGCTGCGCTCCCTGACCAAGGAGGGCACCGCCGTCCTGCTCATTACCCACGACATGGGGGTGGTGGCCGACGTGGCCGACACGGTCGTCGTCATGCGCCACGGCCGCGTGGTCGAGCGCGGCGGCGTGCGCCAGCTGTTCGCCTCCCCCCGCCACCCCTACACCCGTGAGCTGCTGGCGGCCGTGCCCCGCCTGGACTCCCTGCGTCAGGAGGGGCCCGGCGCGGCGGCCCGTGCGCCCCGTCCGGTCGTGTCGGCGGGCTGCCAGGTGCGCTCGCCCGGGTCGGGGCCGGCGTCCGGGTCCGGCTCGGGGTCGGTATCCGGGTCCGGGCCGTCACCGGCGCCCGAGCCGCTGGTGCGCGTCCGGGACCTGGACGTGGTCTACCGCAGCGGGAGGCGCCGCGTGCACGCGGTGCGCGGCGTCAGCCTGAGTATCGCCCCCGGGGAGGTCCTGGGGCTGGTAGGGGAGTCGGGGTCGGGCAAGTCCACGCTCGCCGGGACCCTGACCGGGCTGGTGCCCGTGGCCGCGGGCAGCGTGCGGGTGGGCGGCACCGAGGTGGCCGGGGCCCGGCGTCGGGTCCTGGCACCGGTGCGCCGGACCACCGGCGTGGTCTACCAGGACCCCGCCTCGTCCCTGAACCCGCGCCGTCGGGTGGGGGCCTCCGTGGCCGAGCCCCTGGTGGTGCACGGAGGCTACGACGCCGCGGCCCGGCGCGCCCGGGTGCGTGAGCTGCTGGAGGCGGTGCGCCTGCCGGCCGCCTACGCGCAGCGCTACCCCCACGAGATGAGCGGCGGGCAGCGTCAGCGCGTGGCCATAGCCCGGGCCCTGGCCCTGGGACCGCGCCTGGTCGTCGCCGACGAGCCCACCAGCGCCCTGGACGTCTCGGTGCAGGCGGTGGTCCTGGACCTCCTGCGCCACCTGCAGCAGGAGCTGGGCTTCGCCTGCCTGTTCGTCTCCCACGACCTGGCCGTGGTGGACGCGGTGGCCGGGCGCACAGTGGTCCTCCAGGCCGGGAGGGTGGTGGAGGAGGGGGCGACGGCGCAGGTCCTGGCCGCGCCCCGCCAGGAGTACACCCGCCGCCTGGTGGCGGCCGTCCCGCTGCCCGACCCGGTCCTCCAGGCCGGACGTCGCGAGCGCCGCCTGGCCGCCACCTGCTGAGCGTCTCTCAGCTCCGTCTCGACGGCTCGGGGGCCGGCGGGCGCCCGCTCACCGCCAGCCCCTCCTGCAGAGCGGTCACCTGGGCGCTCAGGGCCGCGACCTGGGCGCTCAGGGCCGCAACCTGCGCCCGTGTGGCCGCCTCCTCCTCGGCGTTCTCCTCGGTCACCAGGGAGACCACCCAGGAGGCCAGGGTCGCCGTGACCACGCCAATGAGGGCGACCCCGGCCACCATGAGGACCGTGGCGATACCGCGCCCCGTGGTCGTCAGCGGGGACAGATCCCCGTAGCCCACCGTGGAGACCGTCGCCAGGGACCACCAGCAGGCGTCCTCGAAGGTGGTGATGGACGCCCCCGGGGCCTTCCGCTCGGTGTCCAGCACCGCCAGGGCCGAGACGAGTACCAGCAGCAGGACGCTGCCGGCGGTGTAGGTGGTGATCCGCCCCCGCAGGGCCGTCCCGGGGCCGCGGTGCAGGACGCTGACCAGGGCGATGAGCCGCAGCAGGCGCAGGGGGCGCAGCACCGGCAGCAGGACCGCGGCCAGGTCCAGCAGGTGGTGGAGGAACCAGCGCCCCCGCTCCGGGGCCAGGTACAGGCGGGCGGCGTAGTCGACGGCGAACAGGGCCCACACGACGTCCATGACCACCTCGGCGTACAGGCGCCGGGTCCCGTGCAGGTCGGCCAGCACCTCCCAGGCGTAGGCGCCCAGGAAGAGCAGGGCCGCGGCCGCCATCGGCCACTCGGTCAGGTGCTCCCAGCTGCGCAGACGCTCTGAGGCAGGACGGACGGACATAACACGGATCCTACGGGCCCGTCCCGGTCATGCAGGACCCGGGGGCACCCCTGTGCGGTCCGGGGACGACGCGGGCCGCGGCCGTCCCCCACGTCCGTGGCGGGGCGCGAGGCCAGCGTCTGCTCCCGGCTGATCGCCGACGCCGGTCCCCACGTCCGTGGCGGGGCGGACCCGCCCAGGGTGCCTGTCAGGAGCCGGGTTCCACCTGGTGGCGGCCCACGCCCAGAGCGTCTGTCAGATGCTCGCCAGGAGCCGGGAGATCCGCTGGAGGCTGACCTTGCGGCTGGTCCCCAGGGTCTGGGCGAACAGGCTCACCCGCAGCTCCTCGACCATCCACCGGGCCTCCTCCAGCACCTCCCGGCGGTGGGCGTCCGGGGGCAGCGCGGACGCCCGCGCCCGGGCGGCCTCCACCAGGTCCACGGCCTGGCCCACCTGGTAGGACAGGGCCGCGTCCTGGGCGGCGGCGCCCGGGGAGGAGGCCGCCCGTTCCACCCGCACGGCCAGGGCGGACAGGAACCGCGGCAGGTGCGCCAGCTCCTCGGTGGGCGTGGAGACCACGAACCCCGGGTACACTAGCTCGGCCACGTGCTCGCGCACCTCCTGGAGGGTGGCGAGCAGGGTCAGGGAGGTGTGCTCCCCCACCGCCTGCTCCACCCGGCGCACCGCCTGGAGGGTGCGCACCACCATGACCGCGAGCCGGTAGACCTCGTCCTCCAGGTGCTGACGTACCCAGGCCACGAGGTCCTCGAAGACCGCCTGCTCGCGCACCTGCGCCAGGGGGCGGCTGGCCTGGTCGGCCCACCGGGAGGCTACGCTGCGGGCCGCCGCGAGCTGGAGGTCGGCCACCAGCTCCGGGGTGCTGCGGTACGGGGAGGCGGCCAGGACCAGGGCCTCGTCCCCGCTCCACCGGCTGCTCACCCGCCCGGGCGGCAGGACCGTGCGCGCCAGTGCCAGGGCCGTCACCCCCGCCCCGTGCTCCCGCTCCTGGGACCCGGCGTCGGGCAGGATGGTCAGGTCCGCACCCAGGGGCGCCTGCCCGGTACGGCTACCCGGTGCCGACCCAGTGGCGCCCACCGTCTTCCCGGGCCCCGGGTTCTTCCCAGCTCCTTTCCCGGGCCCTGGGCCTCTCCCGGGCCCGGATCCCTTCTTGGGGCTCTGGGGGCCGGACCCCTTCCCGGGGCCGGGCTCCTTCCCCGGGCCGGGTCCGCCCGTGGAGCCCGCGTCCGGTCCCGGGATGCCGGCGGGACGCTCCTGGGCGTCGGGGCGCAGACGAGCCGCCCCGCCGCAGGCCACCAGCGTGGGGTAGCCGCGCACCACCAGGCCCGCCGCCCCCGTGGACTCCACGGTGGCCGGGATGGTGGAGGCCTGCGGGCCCTCCAGCCCCGGTACCCCGGTGGGCCAGTTGGTCAGCCCCGCGCGCTCGGCCAGGCCCGTGCGCAGGCCGGCTCCCGCGCCCCGCCCCGCACCGGGGACATCCCCGGGGCCCACCTGCCCCGGCCGCCCGGCCCCGTGCCCGCCCCGGCCCGCCCCGGTGGCCCCGGCCCCGGCCGACCCACCGGGGCGTGCGGCCCGGACGCCCTCACCCCGGGCCGCACGCCCCTCCCGGCCCTGTCCGGCCTGGCGGGAGGAGTCGCGCTCACGGGCCTCGGCCATGACCTGGGCCAGGGCCCCGCGTACCACCGAGCGCACGGCGGCCTCGGTACGCTCCGCCAGCCGCCTCTGGAGGGCCACCAGGTCCCTGCCACGGGCCAGCACCTGCCCCTCGGGTCCCAGGCCCACGAAGCCCATGCGCAGGTGGTCGGGCAGGTTCTCCTCCACCGCCTCCCAGTCGGCGTCACCGACCTCCACGTCGCGCAGCCGCGCCACGGCCGCGGTGAAGGCCTGACGGAAGGGCAGCGGCGGGGCACTGACGTCCCCGGCGCCGTCGGCCCCCGGGACCTGCGCGCGTATCTCCGTCCACACCTGGGCGCCCACGTCCGGGGCGGGCACCAGCTGGCGGCGCACCCGCTTGGGCAGGGCCCGGATGGTGGCCACGCACAGCTCGGGGCGCATGCCCGCCACCAGCCAGTCGAACCCCTCAGGCTCCAGCCGTCCCAGCACCTCCACCGGCACCTGCACGCTCACGCCGTCGTCGCCGCGGCCGGGCTCGAAGACGTAGTCCAGCCCCAGGGTCAGGTCCCCCTGCACCCAGGTGTCGGGGTAGCCGCTGGCATCGTCCCCGCCGGGCAGCAGCAGGTCGCGGGTGAAGTCCAGCAGGTCGGGGCGACGCCGCCGCTCCCGCTTCCACCAGGCGTCAAAGTCGGCGGCCCCGTACACGTCCTCGGGCAGGCGGTCCTCGTAGAAGCGGACCAGGACCTCGTCGTCGGCCAGCAGCCCGTGGACCCGACGCCGCTGCTCCACGTCCCCCAGCTCCTCGACCAGCTCCCGGTTGCGCTCCACGAAGGCGTGGCGGGCGTGCCAGCCGCCCTCGACCAGGCCGGAGCGGATGAACATCTCCCGGGCCACCTCGCGGGCCGCCTGCGTGCCCACGCTCGCCAGGGTGGCGGGGCGGTCGGCCACCAGGGTCATGCCGTACAGGAGGACCTTCTCGTGGACCATGGCCGCCCCGTGGCGGGTGGACCAGTACGGCTCGCCGTAGACGCGCCTGAGCAGCCCGGCCGCCCCGGCCGCCTCCTCCACCCAGCGGGCGTCCACCTTGGCCACGGTGCGGGCGAACAGCCGGCTCGTCTCCACCAGCTCGGCGGTCATGACCCAGTCGTAGGTCTTGCGACGCAGCCCCGAGCCGGGCCAGATGGTAAAGCGGGTGCCGCGCGCCCCCGCGTACTCGCGCCGCCGCTCGTCCCAGCTGCCCACGTTGGACAGCAGCCCCACCAGCAGGGAGCGGTGGATGGCGTCGGCGTCGGGGGTGTCCGCGCTGCGGCCCAGGGCCACGACAGCCGCGGCCACGTCCCCGTGGGCGATGGTGGCCGCCTGGGTGCCCGCCTCCAGGGCGTCGCCGGCGGCCCGGATGGCGCGGGCGGTGGGCAGCTCCACGGGGGCCGCGTCCAGGCCCAGGGGGCGGGCCATCTGCCGCAGCTGGGCGTGGACGTCAAACCACTCACGCACCCGCAGGTAGTGGATGAACTCGGTGCGGCACATGCGCCGGAAGGCGCTTCCGGACAGCTCCCGGGCCTGGGTGCGCAGGTAGCGCCACAGGTTGAGGTAGGTCAGGAAGTCGCTGGTGGGGTCGGCGAAGCGCCGGTGCAGGGCGTCGGAGGCCTCCTGCCTGTCCGCGGGCCGCTCGCGCACGTCCTGGATGGACAGGGCCGCCACCACCACCAGGACCTCCCCGGCGCAGCCGCGCTCCCCGGCCTCCAGCAGCATGCGCCCCAGGCGCGGGTCAATGGGCAGACGCGCCAGGCGTCGGCCGACCGGCGTCAGGCGCGGGCCCCGCCGCGGGGTGGCGCCACGGCCGGTGCCGTGGCTGGCACTGTGACCGGTATTGTGGCTGGTGCCGTGGTCCCCGGTGGCCTCGTCCCGTGGGCCGGTGCCGTGGTGCCGGGCGTCGCGGCCCTCGGCCTCAATGGCCCCGATCTCGGTGAGCAGCTGGACGCCGCTGCGCACCTGGCGGGGGTCGGGGGCGTCCAGGAAGGGGAAGTCCTCCACCGCCCCCAGGCCCAGGGCCGCCATCTGCAGGATGACGGACGCCAGGGAGGTGCGCAGGATCTCCGGCTCGGTGTACTGCGGGCGGGAGTCGAAGTCGGAGCGGGAGTACAGGCGGATGGCGACGCCGTCGGCCACGCGCCCGCAGCGGCCCGCCCTCTGGTCGGCGCTGGCCCGGCTGACCGGCTCAATGGGCAGGCGCTGGACCTTGGTGCGGTTGGAGTATCGGGAGATACGCGCCAGGCCCGGGTCGATGACGTAGCGGATGCCCGGGACCGTCAGGGAGGTCTCGGCCACGTTGGTGGCCAGGACGATGCGGCGGCACGAGTGCGCCTCGAAGACCCGGTGCTGCTCAGCAGCGCTCAGGCGCGAGTACAGGGGGACGACCTCCACCGCCCCGGGGGTGCGGGCGCGCCCGTCAGCGGTGTAGCGGGGGCCCAGGTGGTCGACCAGGGCCGCCTCGGTGTCACGGATGTCCCGCTCACCGGCCAGGAAGACGAGGATGTCGCCGCTACCCGTCCCCATGAGCTCGTCGACGGCGTCGAGAATCCCGGTGACCTGGTCGCGGGGCTCACCAGGGTCACCGGCGCCTGTCCGCCCCCCGGCGCCCGCCTGGCCCCCGGCCTGCCCCCTGCCGCGGGCTCCCCCTCCCCGCGGGGAGGGGGCGGAGCGGACGGCGGAGCGTGCGGCCTGGCGCCGGGCCCGGGCGGCGGAGCGGACGGCCGGGTCGGGTGAGGTCAGGGCCTCCAGCTCGGCGTCGGTCAGCTCCCCGGGGGCGGCCGGTGGGCCGGGGGCGGGGGAGCCCGGGGCCGTGCCTGTCGAGCCTGTGCCTGTGGCTGTGCCTGTCGGGGCCGCTGCCCCGCCCGCCTCCTCCCGGGAGCCCTCGGCACCCTGAGGGGGCGCGCCGTCGGTGGGGGCGCCGTCGTCCTCGGCCTCCGGGGTAAGGGGCCGGTAGCGGATCTCCACGGGGTAGGTGCGCCCCGAGACCTCAATGACGGGGGCTGGCGCGGTGAGGGGCTCGCCGTCCCCGCCTACCCCGCGGTGCCCGAAGTGCTCGGCGAAGCGCGCCGAGTCAATGGTGGCGGAGGTGATAATGACCTTCAGGTCCGGGCGGCTCGGCAGCAGGCGGGCCAGGTAGCCCAGGATGAAGTCGATATTGAGGCTGCGCTCGTGGGCCTCGTCCACAATGATCGTGTCGTAGCGGCGCAGCATGGGGTCGGTCTGGATCTCGGCCAGCAGGATGCCGTCGGTCATGAGCTTGACCAGGGTGGTGGGGCCGACCTCGTCGGTGAAGCGAACCTGGTAGCCCACCACCCCCTCACGGCCGATCGGCGTGCCCAACTCGTGGGCGATGCGCTCGGCCACGCTTCTGGCGGCGATACGCCGCGGCTGGGTGTGACCGATCATCCCCGTGACGCCGCGGCCCAGCTCCAGGCAGATCTTGGGGATCTGGGTGGTCTTGCCCGACCCGGTCTCCCCGGCCACGATGACCACCTGGTGGTCCCGCACGGCCGCCGCAATGTCCTCACGCCGGGCACTGACCGGCAGCTCGGCGGGGTAGGTCAGGGCGGGGACGGCCGCGGCGCGCGCGGCCAGCTGCTCGGGGGTGAACCCGGGCCAGGGGCCGCGGCGCGTGCGGCCTGGGCGCTCCGGGCGGCCGGAGCGGTCCGGACGGCGGGGACGCCCTGAGCGCCCCGGACGGCGGCCCTCGCCCCGGCCGGCCCGGCCGCCGCGGTGCGGTGGGTGCTCACGCTGGTGGTCCTGTCCCCGTGGGGCCTGAGCGTGCTGGCCCGGGTCAGAGCCGGGGGGACGGCTGGTGCCGGTGGCGTCCTGCGTCTTCGGGGCGGGGCCGGTGACGCTCGCGGCTGCTGGTGTGGTGGCGTCCTCGGTGCGCTGCGTCTGACTCTCCATAGGTGCCCCATTGTCCCCCACGGGCGGTGCGGCCCCCGAGTGTGGGCGCGTGCTTCGCCTGACAGTGGTAGGCGGCCACCAGCCCGAGGCGCTGGGCCGGCCACGCGACCAGGTGCGGGGTGCGGGCCCGGTGGTCGCACCCGGCTGCTGGCGGGCGGCCTACCCAGTTGGGGGCGGCCACCAGCCCGGCCTCAGGCGGGCCGGTGGGCGGTGAGGACGAACTGGAGGGGCAGGCGCTCAGGGTTCTCGCGCAGCCGCCAGCCCTGCTCGTCGAGGACCATGAGGTCGGGCCACGGGCACCACGCCGCGTGCCGGGTCTCCTCAAAGGAGTCCAGGACCAGCCCGGCCCCCAGCAGCGAGGTGAGGATCTCGCCCACGGAGTGGTTCCACTGGTGGTTCACGCCGTGGGAGACCACCGGGCCGTCCTCGGGGCCGGTGACGTAGCTGCCAGCATCGTCCCAGGTCAGGGGCTCAGCCTGCTCGAAGTAGGGCTGCTCCACGCGCAGGCCGTCGGAGACGTCCTCGCCAATGGTCATGAACACGGGGTGGTCGTCGCGCAGTAGGAGGCGCCCGCCGGGGCGCAGCAGCGAGGCCACCACCCGCCCCCAGGCGGCGACGTCCGGCAGCCAGCACAGCACGCCCAGCGAGGTGTACACCAGGTCGAAGTCCCCGGTCACCGCCTGGCGGGCGTCGTAGACGTTGGCCTCCACGTACTCGATGCCCGTGGCAGGCCCTGCGCAGCGGCGGGCGATGTCCCGGGCCCTGCGCAGCGACTCCCCGGACAGGTCGACGCCGACCACGCGCCGCGCCCCCAGCCGGGCCAGGCCCACCGTGTCGGTGCCCAGGTGGCACTGGAGGTGGATGACGTCCCTGCCGGCCAGGTCACCCAGGCGCTCGCGGTCCTGGGCGAGCTCGTCGCTCATGGCCGCCGGGTCGGACACGAGGCGCTGGATGCCGTAGCCGGAGGCCTCGTGGAGGGCGGCCCGGTCGTCCCAGTTGGCGCGGTTGTCCGCGAACCAGGCGGCCGGGGTCGAGGGGCTGCTCATGGGCGCGAGTATATGGGCCCGGTGTCGGGGGACCGGGCGGCCTCGATGACGTCCGTGTCGTAGCCGCCGGGTATGGGCCCGGTGGCGGCAGGCCGGGGGATGGCGCGGTACTGACGTCCTGTCCCGTTGGGAGGTGGGGGTGCTCCCGGCGGGGGACGACGTCGGGGGCGGGGTGGAGGTAGCGCTATTACCTCCAGCGACGCTCCCCCGAAGAGCCCGACGCCGGTACTTACTCGGGCGCAGCTTACCCCGCGCGTCAGCGCCCGGCCCCGGCCGGTCCAGCCCGGTCCAGTTCGTCCTGGGCGCCTCGGCGGGCGGTACGGCGGCAATCCGCTTCGCCCTGGACCACCCCGAGCGCACCCGGGGACTCATCCTCCACTCCTCCGCCATGCCGTGCCCGCAGCGGCTCCGCAAGATCGCCGGCTACGTGGGACCGCCCAGACTCCTGCACAGTGACCTGGCGATGTTTCTGCTCAGTGAGGAGCAGGCCGTCGCCGCCCAGCAGGTGCACGCCCGCTGCGCGCCAGGATCTGGGAGGATCGGGGTATGCGAATCGTCATTGGTGCACCCGACAACGGAGCGGTCCTCAAGGACGCGCTCAAGGCCCACCTGGAGGACGACGCGCGCGTCAGCGCCGTCACCGACCTGTCCGAGGCTGGCATCACCTACCCACAGGTCTCCTTCCTCGCTGGCCAGGCCGTTACCGAGGGGCGGGCCGACCGCGGCATCCTGGTGTGCGGCACCGGCGTGGGCACCGCCATCGCCGCCAGCAAGGTCAGGGGCGTGCGTGCCGCCACCGCCCACGACCTGCTCACCGTCCGCGGCTCGGTGGAGAACTACGACGCCCAGATCCTGTGCATGGGACAGAACGTCATTGCCGCCCCTGCCGCCTGGGCCCTGGTCGACCTCTGGCTCGACCTGCGCCACGACCCCGCCAGCGCCTACGGCCCCAAGGTCGGTGAGATCGAGGCCTACGAGGCCGCCCACTGAGCTGGCGTGCACCTGCTGAGCGACGACAGCCCGGTCTCCCCCTCCGCCTCAGGTCCCACTGGCCAGGCCCCGGCTCCCGTGCCCACCCGGGTGCGCCCGCGCTACCGCTCGGTCAGGTCATTGACCCGGTCGGAGCCGCCCCTCCGGCCGGGGCCGCCCCGGCGACCCCGGCGGGGCGGGGCCGCGGCTGGCTGCTTGTCGGCGCCGGGCTCGTGGGCTACCGTGGAAGGTCCCCTGTCCTCTGCCCCTTCCCAGGAGTGGTGATGAGCGAGTCCCCCGACCCCGGCCCCGACCCGCAGGACGCCGGGCGGCACCTGGGCAGCCTGTACGTCCTCGAGGAGCGTATCGGGGCCGGCGCCCAGGGTGAGGTCTGGAAGGGCCGCGCCCGGGGCTCCTCGGAGCCGCTGGCCTTCAAGATCCTGAGCTACGACCTGAGCCTGGAGCACACCGTGGTGGAGGCCTTCCTGCGGGAGCGCAAGGTCCTCCAGAAGGTGTCGAGCCCCCTGGTCGTGCGGTTCCGCGACCTGGTCGTCGAGGGCGCCCGCCTGGCCCTGGTCATGGACTACGTCGGCGGCGGGGACCTGCGCGGGCTCATGGGCACGCAGGGCCCCTTCGAGCCGGCCATGGCCGCCTGGATCGGCACCTGCGTCGCCACGGGCCTGGCCGCCATCCACCAGGCCGGGGTCATCCACCGGGACATTAAGCCCGCGAACATCCTCATTGACGCCTCGACGACCCCGGGCACGCCTCGGGTGGCGGACTTCGGTATCGCCCGGATCTGCGACGCGGCCGCCTCCACGCGCTCGACCCTGAGCGGCGGTACCCCGCTGTACATGGCCCCCGAGGTGTACGAGGGCGGCCCCCAGACGCCGGCCGTGGACGTCTACTCCCTGGGCGTGGTGCTCTACCAGATGTGCTGCGGGGTACCGCCCTTCGTCGGCAACCCGATGCAGGTGATGCGGGCGCAGGCCACCCAGGCGCCGGGCCGCCCGGAGGGCATCCCCGACCCCCTCTGGGAGCTGATCGCCGCCATGCTCGCCCGGGCCCCCCAGGAGCGCCCCGGTGTCCTGGAGGTGCAGCGCCGTCTGAGCGAGATGGTGACCTCCCTGGCCGGCCTGCCAGCTGCCCCCGCGCTCACCCAGCCCCCACCGGGTCAGGCGCTGCCCCACAGCGGCCCCGCCGGGACCACGGGTGCCGTGGCGGGCCCGGCCTCACCCCCGGTGGCCGGTGTCCTGGGACCGGTCGACGCCGACGCCACGGATCCCTCGACGGCGCGCACGCTCGTCGGCACGCTCCCCAAGGGGGCGGAGGCGGTCCTGGCCGGGGTCACGCTCTCGCCCGGCGCAGGCGCCGCCCAGGCCCCCGACGCCCTGGCCTCCGGTGACCTGGCCTCCGGAGCCCTCCCGCCCGGGACGCCGCCAGAGCTCCTGCCCGCGCCCAGGCGGCGGCGCGTCGTGCTCCTCGTCGTCCTCGTCCTGCTGGTCCTGGGCTGCGGTGGTGGGGTAGTGGCCCTGTCCGTCCTCGGCCAGGACGACGACCCCGCCCCGACCCAGGCCGCGGGCAGCCCGTCCATGAGTCTGGCCACGAGCCCGGACGCCGGGCAGGCCACCTACGACCCCCAGGGCACTGCGAGCCCGGACGGCGGTCAGACCCCCGCCACCGACGCCGCCAGCGACCAGGAGGCCACCGGCGTCGCGAACTCCCTGCTGACGGCCCTGGCCGCCAACGACGAGCAGGCCGTCTGGAACACCACGACCCAGCAGGCCCGGCTCCAGCTCGAGGACACGCTCCCCGGCTCCGGCACCGCGGTGCGCTCCTACCTGGTCAGCTCCACGTCCGCGTCCGTGCACTGCTCGCAGGCCGACGCCGACCCCCGTGTCCCCCTGGGTCCCGGGCAGGTGCCCTGCACGGTCCCCGTGACGTGCGCGGGCCCGGAGTCCACGACCTGCCCCCGTCCGGTGCTCGTGGTCGACGCCTCCTCGGGCACCGCCCGGGTCGCCCTCGTCGCCCTGCCCGCCAAGGGCGCGGTCCCCGCCGTCGCCTCCCCCGACCTGCCTCGCACGCAGGTGCCCGTGCAGGACGCCCCCGGTGTCCCCGACCTGGGCGACGCCACGCTGCCCCTGCCCGAGGGCTGCGCGGTGGCCGCCGCGGCGTCGTTCCGCTCCGGCTCCGCCCTGGTGTCCAGCGGGAGCGAGGCCTCCCTGGTCTACCTGCGCCACCCGGTCACGACCATGTCCACCGCGCAGGGGCAGGTCACCCTGGTGCCCCTGGAGTGCCACCGGGGTGGCAACAGGGACCTCTTCCACACGCGCCTGGCGGTCTACTCCTCCGAGCGCACCCTGCTCGGGGACTTCGCCCTCAGGGAGGCGCACAGTGGCGCGGAGGCCGGTATGGTCACCCGGGTCACGGTCTCCGGTAGCACCGTCCACCTGGAGTGGGTGAACCAGGAGACCGCGGGCGACCGCTCCTGCCACCTGTGCTCCACGGGCTCGGGCAGTATCGACCTGACCTGGACGGGCACGGGGTTCACGCCCAGCGGCCTGAGGACGGGCAACGGATCCTGAGACGGACTTGGCGTGGGAGCGTTCTGCGCAGGCTGCCTCCTGCACTACGGTCGTGGTGGGAGCGGTGTGCGGGGACGTTTTGTGCACAGGGTGACATTTTGTGCGTAGGGTGACGTTTTGTGCAGAAAGTGACGAATCTAGGTCGCTTTGTGCGCAATCGGTTACCTTCTGCACAAAGTGTTCCGCTGTGTGCCGTGCAGTGCGGGTGGGGCGGGGCCTGGTTGCGGTGGGCGGGGTGTCTGCTGGTGGGGTGGGGGCGGGGTCCTGCCGGGGATCCTCCCGGGTACGACAGTGGTTGGCCGGAGCGGTGTCTGCTGGTGGTGCGGTCTGTCGGGACCGGGGTGGTGTTGCACATTCATCCTGGGGTGCTGGCAGGGGTGGTGGCGTAGTTCCAGCGGTTTCCCGCCCTCGGGGACGTCCGGGAACAGGATGAATGTGCAACGGCGCCCGCGTTGCACATTCATCCTGCCTCCCGGGTCCGGGCCGATAGGCGAATCCGCGTGGTCCTGCCATTTACTGATCGCGGTTTGTAGAAAGAATGTGCAACTCCTACTGGATGAGCCCGAGGCTCCTGAGGAGGTAGGGCATTGTCGTTGAGGGACACTCTCCCTGGGTGTCCGGCTCGGGGAGGGAGCCCGGCGGCAGGTAGCAGCGCCCGGCCGCCTCTGCCATGGCGTCCCAGGGGAAGTCCTCGGGGATCTCCTTGCACTGCCTCTTAGGCAGTCCGGTCAGCTCCTGGTAGTGACGACCTGCCTCGGCCTGGTCCTGGTAGCGGCGGACAGGTCCGTAGTGTGCATTGAGCCAGACCTCGAAGCAGGGGACAGACACGATAGCGTGGACCGAGGTCCGCCTGTGTTTCTTGTCCAGCTTCCGGCACTGGTCGAGAAAAGGGCGGCAGTCAGTGCCGTCATGGTCGACGACGACCCAGACCTCGGCGAAGCAGCTAATGTCAGGGCGTTTTCTTCTCAGCTCCTTGACGACGGTCTCGGGAGGCCCGTTGACAGAGCGGACGGTTATCGCTATATCGTTTTCGACCATCATCTTGAGGTGGGTGAGGTAGGACTTCTCCGTCTTCTTCCCGTTGGTGACGAGGAGAACGGTGCGCCGCTCGGTGCGCCGCGGGCGCCGTGAGGCCATGTCAGTCCCCCTCCAGGCCCTCTGTCAGGATGCGGCGGATGCCTGACGTATCGACCCGCGGAACCGCGCCAAAGGCGCCGACGAGATAGCGGCGCTGCTTGTTGGTGCCCTTGCGGGTGCTGGTGAAGTCCGCCAGGGAGAAGAGCTCGCTGGAGCCGTCCGCGTGCTTCTCGCACATCCAGATCTCGTCCCTCTCCAGGAGCTGGGTGGGGGAGTTGTCCATGAGGGAGGTGTCGTGGGTGGTGAAGACGATCTGCGCGCCGGAGTGGTTGAGGTCGGTATCCTTGAACATCTCCACGATCTCGGCGGTCAGCGCGGGGTGCAGGCTGGCGTCGAGCTCGTCGACCAGGAGGACCTGTCCGAGTCGGAGCGCCTCGATCGCTGGGCCGATGGTGGTGAACCAGGTGAGCGTACCCTGGCTCTGGGCACCTATGCCCAGGCGGTGCTCCTGTCCGTCCGCACCCGTGTGGACGAATACGAGTGAGCGTTGAAGATCCCGGATTACCTCCTCGGGGATCCTGACCTCGTCCTTGTCGTCCTTCCTCGCGATATTCCTCAGGCTCTCCAGTAGTTGCGGGGGGATCTCCCGCTCCTCCAATTCGACGCGGGTAATGCCCAGGTCGGCGGCGTGCGCCATGGCATTACTGAGCTCGCTCCACTGGGTGGGCCTGTCGTCCAGGTGCCCCATGATCCACCGCAACCACCTTTCGCGTTCCCTGTCGCTGTGGTGGATAGAGCGCATGGCGCGCAGGCTGCGGGCGACCGGGGCCAGGGTCTCGTGACGGTAGCGCAGGGCGACGGCGAGGAACAGGTCCTCGACGGTGGTAATGCGCCGGACCTCGGCGGTGGCGCCCCGGAGCGTGGGACCGGCGTCAATGACCGGGCTGTCGTCCTCGGGGCCCTGCGTGCGGACAAAGAGCCTCCTCCAGCGGGGGCCTGCCGTCCACAGCTCCTCGCGGGCCACGCCCCAGGAGTGGGCCTCGACGCTGTAGCGGAACCGCTGGTCGGCGTGGGTGAAGCCAATGGTGTAGGAGGTGGGGGCGGTAGCGTGCTCGGTGTCCAGCAGGTAGGGCTGGTGCAGGAGGCCACGGCGGCCGCCCACGGCGTCGCGCAGGCACTCGACGGCGTCGAGCAGGGTGGACTTGCCGGAGGCGTTGGCGCCGTAGAGGGCGGCGACGCGCCAGGTCTCGTCCTCCCAGGAGGAGCCGGGGCGGGGGGTGAGGGTCTTGAGGCTGCTGCGGGTCAGGTCCAGGACGGCCTCGTCGGCGAAGCAGCGGTAGTTGACCACGGAGAAGTCCAACAACATGGTCACATAGTAGCATATAGGGCAAAATCAGGAAAAAATTTCCTCATTGGGTGTCTCGTGGGCCTGTCGAGGCCCTCTGGCTCGAGCGGACTCAGACCGCGGTGCGTCCTGGGGCGGCCTCGCCCGGACTGGGTGCGGACTGCGGGGTGAGGACCACGTGCGGCGTCCTCGGGCCCTGCCCGGCCTGCTCGGGCCGGGGCCGGTGGACCACGGCCGTGAACGCCACCCCCGTGTCGTAGAAGTCAGGCGCCTCCAGCCCGTGCCCGCGCAGGGCCTCGCGGACCTCCGTAATACCTCCGCCCTCGCCCTCGACGACGCGGATCCCGTCGGGGCCACGCAGGTGCTGGCAGATAGCGTAGAGGAACTCGTTGGGGGCGGACCGTCCCTCGGGGTGCCCCAGCTGGGAGGTGGTGAGGGCGTACAGGCCACCGGGGTTGGTGATGACCAGCCGGTCCCGGCTGAGCCGGATGTCCACCTGCTTGCCGCGGGTCGTGGGGCTGAGGCTGCGGTGGACCAGCGCGTTGGCAGTGAGCTCGCGTACCGCGGGCAGGGGGATCTCGGGGACGTCGACGGCGTGGCCGTCGTCCCGGTACGCCACCGCGCTGCTGGTGTTCCGCTCGACCCAGGCCATGGCGTCCTCCAGCAGCACGGGCAGCGGCCCGCTCAGGTGCACCAGGTCGCGTAGCCTGGGGCCGCCGTCGCGCGGCAGGTGGACGGCTGCTGTCACGCTCAGGGACGGGATGAACTGCTGCGGGTACTCGCCCAGCGCGTAGACCCCCGCCAGCGTCAGCCTGTCGCCGTGCGGCTCCAGGACACCAGTGCGGCGCAGCAGGGTCTCCTCGTCAATACCCTGGAGGCGCCTCGAGGTGCGTCGGACCAGGTCGGTATAGGTCGCACGAAGATCCGGATCCAGGTCGGCAAGGCCTGAGCCGTCAACCGGGGTGGCGTCATCGTGTACGCGGGTACGGCTGGTGAGCCTGAGGATCTCGACCTGCGTGCGCTCCTGCTGGCTCATCTCGTAGTCGCCGTCGGCCTGGCGCAGGTAGGCGCGTCCCTGGTAGGTGCAGGGGCGGTCGGCCAGCGGCAGCCCGGCGACGTCCACGAAAAGCGTGGCGGAGCCGTCAACCTCCATCTGGGTGAAGCTGACCTGGACCGGTGGGACGACGCCGGAGCGGGCCTGGGCGGCCACGGCCTGCTCCAGGGCCGAGACCTCGGTCAGGCCGGTGGGTGCGAAACCGCGGGACTCGTCCAGCCCCAGGATGATCGTCCCGCCCTCGGGCATATTGCCGAAGGCGCACAGCGTGGGCCCCAGTGCGGGGACGCCAGCGGCAGCACTCTTGACCTCCACCTCGGTGAGGTCGTGGTGCCTGCGTCTCAGAGCGGTAATGAGCGCGGCTGCTGACCGGGCGTCCCAGGACATAGGAGGAGTCTAGACGAGGCCGAGGCACGGCTCCGCCCTCCCCGCCCCGCCCCTCTTCGCGAGAACGGTACTTATTTCTCGTGAGAACGGTACTTGTTCGTGGGGGTGGTGTTTGTGGTGCGAGTGGGGTGGGGGGGCTGGTTGTGTGTCGTGTTTTTGGGGTTGGTCTGAGGTTCTTGAGGGAGTTAAGGCGTGGATGAGGTGGGGTCTGTCTGTGGAGGGTTGGGGTTCCTGGTCGTGTGGGTGGGGGTGGTGTGTGGGGACGTTTTGTGTATAGGGTAATGTTTTGTGTAGAAAGCGACGAATCTAGGTTACTTTGTGCGCAATCGGTTACCTTCTGCACAAAATGTTCCGCTGTGTGCCGTACAGCGCGGGCAGGGCGGGGCCTGGTTGCGGTGGGCGGGGCGCCTGCTGGTGGTGCGGAGGGGCGGGGTCCTGCCGAGTGCGACAGTGGCTGGCCAGAGCGACGCCTGCTGGTGGTGTGCCTCGTCGGGGCTGGGGCGTCGTTGCACATTCATCCTGCCCCCTGGGGCCCGGGCCGATAGGCGGGTCCGCGTGGTCCTGCCGTTTACTGATCGCGGTTTGTAGAAAGAATGTGCGACTCCGCCGTCCGGGCCGGCCGACGGCCTGACCGCGGTCGCTGACCGGCTTGCCACTGGGCCCGCGGCCCCCGGCCGGGCCTGCCAGCGGGTCAGCGGCCCCTGGCTCGGCCCTGCGGAGGCTGCGGGCCACCCGAACGCACAGGTCCTGGGCAGCTACCCTGCTCCCGCAGTGCTGCGGCGCCGCGACCCGCTCCCACCGCTCTGGTGCGGGGCGTTTCGTCGTGGGACTTACGGCGGGACAATCCTCCTGTGCGCATCACCGGCATTGACCACCTCGTTCTCACCGTCGCCTCCATCGAGGCTGCCGTCGACTTCTACTCGCGCGTCCTGGGGATGGAGGTCATCACCTTCGGGCAGGGGCGCACCGCGCTGCGGCTGGGCGACCAGAAGATCAACCTCCACGATGCCCGGGCCCCGATCGTCCCGCACGCCGCCCGCCCCGAGCCCGGCAGCGCGGACCTGTGCCTGGTTGCCGTCGGCGGGATCGACGCCGCGGCCGCGCACCTGGAGACCTGCGGCATGCCCGTCGAGCTCGGGCCCGTGGACCGCGCGGGCGCGCTCGGCCCCGTCCGGAACCTGTACGTGCGCGACCCCGACTGCAACCTCGTCGAGCTCGCCTTCTACGACGAGGCCAATGAGACCTGAGGCGGCCAGCCTGAATGGGCCCGCCCCCGTGGGGAGGGGCCCGGCTCGGCGTCGAACCCGGGCGCATCCGCTCGCGGCCCGCCCCGTGTGGAAGGAGAGGGCTGGGACGGGATGCCGCCGGAGACTGACGTGCGGCTCGCCCCTGACGCCAGGCCCGCCCCGCACAAAAAAGTCAGAGGTCGTCAATGGCGTCCTGGACGGCGGCCGTCACCACGTGCTGGCGGACGGTGAGGTCCTCCGGCGGGAACGACGGGTCAATGCAACGCCTCCAGTAGTCGAGGTGGGCCCGGTCGAGCCAGTGCCCGCTGGAGGTGACGTCGTCGCCACCCTCACCCTGGACCGAGTACCAGTACAGGTACTCGACGCTGTCGACCGTCTCGGAGAAGATCGTCTCGACGTGCATGTGCTCCGGCCCGAGGGTCTGGCGGACGGCCTGCTCGTGATCGCGCAGAAAGGCCATCCACTCCTCGACGACGCCGCCTCGCCCGGGTAGCACCCGGAATCGCGTGAGCTCCACTCGCACGGCCACGACCCCAGTATGGCACACCCGCAAGAGTTGGCACACCCCCAGCGAAGCCGCTGGTACGCACGGCAGCACCTGTCGCACCCGCGAGGGGCGGTGGTCCCCGGTGCCTGGTGCTCCGGACTGGCCCGCCCCCTCACCGCAGCACTCGCCCTCACCGCAAGAGGCCCCCGGCGCCCGGCATGCGGGCTGGCATTCCCCGCACGCTTGGCACCGAAATGGAAGAGGCCCCGGGCCCGGTCGAGCCCGGGGCCGGGAGCTCCTGGTCCTGCCTGGCTACCACCCCGGCCCCCGGCGTGCGGGCTGGCATTCCCCGCACGCTCGGCACCGAAATGGAAGAGGCGCCCGGGCCCGGTCAGTCGGTAATGACCGCGTCCCGGCGGATCCAGGCGGAGTCGTGCGCCGCCTTGTGTATAAAGGCGCCGACGTCGGCACGGCTGATGCGCGGCATCCCCCGCATCTTCATGCTCTCGGCCACACGGTAGGTGCCCCGTGCCGGGTTGTTCGTCAGGACGGTGGGGTAGACGATCGTCCACTCCAGTCCGCTGGCGCGCAGGATCCGCTCGGACGCGGCCTTGTCGGCGTAGATCCTGCGCACAAGGGTGCGATACGCGAGGCGCTGGAGCAGCGAGGCGGTGCGGATCGTCTCTCCCACGCCGTAGGCGGACAGCCAGACCAGGCGCTTGACGTCCGTACGCTGCATCGCCTCGACGACGGCCGTGGCGGCCCCCGTGAACAGGCCCTCCGGCTTCAGCGACCTGCCGCGCCCGAGGGTGACGATAACCACGTCCTGCCCCTCCGCGGCCCGGGCGACGTCGTTGGCCAGGGTGGCGTCCCCCTGGAAGACTGTGACCCGGTCCTCGACGTCGGCCAGCGCCTCAGGATGACGAGCGAGGACGGAGACGGTGTCGCCGGCCTTGAGCGCGTTCGCCAGGACGTGGCGGCCGGTCGGGCCGGTGGCGCCGAGGATCAGTATCTTCACGTTCGTATTCCTTGCCGGGTGCGAACTTCGCCAGCCAGTCTAGGTGACCGGCTTCGGGGACGGTGACGGTACGTCCGCGGGAGAGCGGTCCCGGCAGGCGGTCCGGGAGCTACTAGGTAGGCGATGCCGGTACGTCCATGAGAGGCGGGGCGCCCGGGCTTCCCAACGGCCACCGCCGGGTGCCCGCGTCTCCGCGCCGGGTACCTGAGCCTCCGCGGCCGCCATGCGCTCCGGACGCTCCCTTACGAGGTCGTCGTCGACTTCCTCTGCCTCTGAGGCATGCGGCTAGCCCGGTCGACACCGTGGTACGTCTCCGGGCCCAGCCTGGCCGGGGCGGGCAGGCGGGCGGCGGCGAGCTTCCTCTCCAGCCGGCTGTCCACCCACGTGATCGCCTTCACCACGCTGGGGGCTGTGTAGGCCCGCAGGCGCGAGCCGACCTTCTCCGTGGTCAGGATGCCGGCGGTCACCAGGGTCTCCAGCCCCCGGGCGGCCGCGGTGCGCGTGACCCCGTAGGTCTTTGCCGCCGTGCCGATCGTCAGCATCGGGGTCCCCGGCAGGTCGGGCAGGATGCGGGAGGCGGCCGAGCCCTCGCGCAGCGCGCGGTTGTCATTGTTCTGCTCGGACCAGTGCTGGAGCCGCTCCTCCCAGTCGGCCCGGATGTCCGCTATCTCGGCGGCGATCCGCTTGGCCTCGTCGCAGGCCAGGATCACCAGTGTCAGGAAGAGGATGATCCACTTCTCGTGGCCCGCGCCGAGGTCCTCCGTCCCGGTCTCCTCGGCCTGGCCGGGCTCGTAGGTCGGGTACAGCTCCTCGACGTACCTGTAGCGCATGGTCTCCATGACCAGGCTCATGGGCAGCGCGGCGCCGGTGAGGAGCCCACGGCGCGCCAGCACCATCTGGATGAGCATCCGCCCCACCCGGCTGTTGTCGACCACGAAGGGCTGGAGCGTCTCGAACTGGGCGTGGACCAGGGCCGCCTGGATGAGCGGGGCGTGGACGGCGCCGTTGAGGTAGGACAGCAGGTCCTCCGTCAGCTCCGGCACCAGCTCGGGGGGCGGCGAGACGAACCGGGCGTCCAGCGGGTTGCGGGAGGTGCCTCCGCGCCAGCTCTGCGTCAGCCTCAGGCCGTGGTGGTCCGGCGAGGTGGGCATTAGGCCGTCGTGGAGCTCCAGCAGGTCGGCCATGGTCACCAGCGGCGTGCGGGCCAGCCGCGTCGTGGCGCCCTTGAGCAGCATAATGTGGCGGACGGTGTCGTGGGCCTCCGGGGTCACCCCCTTGACCCTCTCGTGGCGGCCCAGCTCGGCCAGGACCACGTTGTGGGCCGTGGGGGTGATCCCCTCGATCCGCGAGGAGGTAATGGCCTCGCTGCGCAGGAGGAACTGCCCGGCCGCCGCCACGTCCGGCGACGCGTTGAGGTGGTTCACGCGCGCCTCCGCCTGGGCCGCCAGTAGCTGCGTGGTCGCGCTCAAGGTCAGGGAGGCCTCGCTCAGGGACCCTGGCACGTAGGCGTTGTACGTGCCCCGACGGCGGTCGCGGTCCCGGTACGTGGGCGCGAACGCGGTCATCTGCCCCTTCCAGAATTGGTCGACCCAGTGCCCCATGGTTCCCCTCCGTTTTATGCATAGGTTTATGCATGCTCTGTTGCAATCCTGGTGTCACTTTAGCCTTGAAGGTGTTGTGGCGCCATAACCGGCGTGTTGGGGCGTGGCGCGGCCCGGGACTGCACGTCGGCCGCCCGACTGTCCCGGGCCTCTCTTGGGCCCCTGACCCCGGGCCCCGGCACGGCCGCCCGTGGGCAGGCGCTCCTCGGGTCCCCTCCGGCGCCTCCGGCCCCGGCATGGCTGCCCCGCTCCGCCGTCGCCCCGGCCTCCCCCGGACCAGGGTGTGCCTGGTCTCACCCTGTCTCCTCTGTGGCCCTGGATATGATGACCCCCATCTCACCTACCTGAAAGGTCGTTATGGGCAAGGGATTCCAGGGCGCTGTGCTGCGCCTCCTCGGCGCCAAGGAGCACGTCGTCGCCGTCACCGGCAGGACCCAGCTGGCTGAGCACTTCGTGCGCATCCACTTCCGCTCCGACACCCTGCTGTCCGACGGCGACCTCTACCCCAGCGCCTGGATCCGCCTGTGGTTCCCCAACCCCGACGCCCCCTCCACCCTCCACCAGCGCGGCTACACCCTGGTGGACCCCGACCCGCGGGCCGGCACCTTCGCCATCGACTTCGTCCTCCACCACCCCATGGGCCCGGCCTCCTACTGGGCCTCGGGCTGCGAGGCGGGCGAGCAGCTCGTGGCCCAGCGCTTCGGCGCCCGGCCCTTCGCCCTCATGGACCCGCCCCCGGCTGGCTACCTCCTCCTGGGTGACCTCACCTCCTACCCGGCCATCACCTCGATCGCGGCCACCGTGCCCGACGACGTCCCCCTGGTGGCCTACCTGGAGCGCCACCACCCGCTCGACGAGACCCTCCCGCTGCCCGACGGCCCGGTGGTCACGGCCGCTTGGGTCGACGAGCTCCCCGACGGCCGGGGCCTGGTCCAGGCCGTCACCGGGCGCGACTGGTCCGGCTGGTTCGCCTGGATCGGCGCCGAGTCCCGCGCCACCCGGCGCGCCAAGTCCTTCCTGAAGCGCGAGCACGGCCTGGGCAAGGACTCCCTCCACGCCCAGGCCTACTGGATGCGTGGCAGGGCACTGGGGAGGTCCCGGACCCTCGACGAGCTCAACGCCGCCCACGAGTCCGAGCAGTAGGGCCCGGGGCCCACCGGGGTGCCTCGCGCCTCGGCGTGCCGGGCGTGTTCACGGTCATGGGGTGGCCCGCCGGGGCGCGTGCCCGGCTGGGAGGAGACGCGCTCACGGACTGCCTAGGGCGGCTGGCCGCGCGCCCGCCCCTTCGTGCCCTGGCCGTCGACGCGCTCGCGACCGCCAGGGCGGCTGGCTCACCGACGGGTGACTGATCTCGCACTTTCTGCATGGAGTGCAACTCTGCACTGAGTGCATTATTGGTGTCGTGACTCGGACCGACCTGCGCGCTGCCCACGCGCGACGCACCCGCGCCGCCATTCGGGCGGCCGCCCTGGCGCTGACCCGCGAGCGCGGTTACGCGGCCATGACGGTCGACGACGTCGCCGCTCTCGCTGGGGTCTCCCGCCGCACGGTCTTCAACCACTTCTCCTCCAAGGCCGAGCTCCTCGTCGTCGGCCCGGAGCCCCCCGAGCCCGAGGCGGTCGAGGCCTTCGTGACCGGCAAGGGGCCCCTCCTGGAGGATCTCGGGACGCTGCTGGTCTCCGGCGCGCAGGCCCTGGGGCCCGAGCGCGCCTGGCTCATGGCCTTCCCGCAGGTCGTCCGGGACAACCCGGAGGTCGAGCGCGCCGTGCACGAGCGCTTCCAGGCCGTCGAGCGGGTGCTGGAGGACGCCGCGTCCAGGCGCCTGGGGCTTCCGGCCTCCGCCCCCCGGGTGAGAGCCGTCCTGGCGCTGGCCGACGCGGTGCAGAGGGCCTCGATCCGCATGTGGGCCTCCTCCTGCGGGGCGGACGACTCCGCCCCCGGCCCGGCCAGCGGCCCCGCCCCCAGCCCGGGAGGAGCCAGCACGGGCGGCCCGGTCCCCGGCCCGACACCCGAAACCAGCGACCCGGCCCCCGACACGGCTAGCTGCCAGGGGAGGGCCGACGCGGGCACTGACCGGCCCCGGGCTGGCCAGGGGCGGGCTGCCGGGCCCGGTGGTCAGCCCGATCCGGTCCTCAGCCTGGCCGACGCCGTGCGCACCGTGGCCGCCGCTATTGACGAGGTCCTCGCACCTGCCGCCCCGCGGCGGCCGGCAGGCCCCGGCTCGCCACCCGGTCCGGCGCAGGCCCGGCCGGTCGCGGCGGCGTCGTGCCCGCCCCCGGGCCTCTCAGACCACTCTGTACCCTCAACACGTAAAGGCACTACCTCGTGACTCAGTCCGCTACGGCGTCGCAGCCCCCCGGCACCAACCCTGCCGAGGCCGGGGGCGACTTCCGCCCCGACCGCCGCTTCTGGGCGGTCTACGCCTCCCTGCTGGTGGTCATGTTCCTGTCCGCCATGGATCAGACGATCGTCGGTACCGCCTTGCCCACCATTGTGGGGGACCTCGGCGGCGCCGCGCACATGGCCTGGATCCTGACCTCCTACATCCTGGCCATTACCGTGGCCATGCCGGTCTACGGCAAGCTCGGCGACCTGGTGGGGCGCAAGAACCTGTTCCTGGTGGCTATCGGCTTGTTCCTGATCGGTTCGGCATTGTGCGGCACCGCTACCTCGATGATGCAGCTCATCATCTACCGGGCCATCCAGGGACTGGGCGGCGGCGGTCTCATGATCTCCTCCCAGGCGATCACCGGTGACCTCATCCCGCCGCGCGTGCGCGGCACCTACATGGCCCCCATGGGCGCCATGTTCGGTATCGCCTCCATCCTGGGGCCGATCGTGGGCGGTCGGCTGACCGACTCGGTCTCCTGGCGCTGGACCTTCTGGATCAACCTGCCGCTGGGCATCCTGGCCTTCATCGCAGTCGCCATCGTGCTGCGCCTGCCCACCCGCCCGCTGACCGAGAAGATCGACTGGTGGGGCCTGATTCTCATGAATGCCGGGGCTGTGGCGATTGTCCTCATGGCGACTTGGGGAGGCAACGAGTACGCCTGGAGCAGCCCTGTCATCATCGTCCTGGGGGTTGCGGGTCTGATCTGCTGGGGGCTCTTCGCCTTCGTGGAATCGCGCGCCGCCGACCCGATTCTGCCGTGGTCGATCCTGATCAACCGCACCTTCGTCATCTCAACCATTGTGGGCATGCTCGCCATGGGCGGGATGATCGGCGTGTTGAGCTATCTGCCCACCTACCTGCAGATGGTCTACGGGTACTCGGCCACCGCCTCCGGTCTCCTCCTGGTGCCCATCACCCTGGGCATGCTCTCCTCCTCGATCCTCTCCGGCGTCCTGGTGGCCCGCAGCGACCGTTACAAGGTCTACCCGGTCCTGGGCCCGCTGGTCGCCGCCGGCGCCTCCTTCTGGCTCTCGCGCCTGTCGACGACGTCGCCCGTCTGGGAGGTCTCGGCCGCCACCTTCGTCATGGGCGCGGGCATCGGCCTGTTCTTCCAGCTCCTGGTCACCGTGGTGCAGAACGCCGTCCCTGCCCGGCACCTGGGCACGGCCACCAGCGGCAACAACTTCTTCCGCGAGGTCGGCGTCTCCCTGGGGGCCTCGCTCATCGGCGCGGCCTTCTCCTCCGGTCTGACCTCCAGCCTGGCCGATCGGATCGGGGCGCTGGCCGCCGGCTCTGATCCGACGGTGCTGGACTCGCTGGCTCGGTTCGGCGACGCCGATACCTCCTCGCTCACGCCTGCCCTCGTCAACCAGTTGCCCGCAGCCCTGCGCGACGCCGTTGCGAGCTCCTACGCCGATGCGCTCCTGCCGATCTTCGGCTGGATGATCCCGTTGTTCGCGGCCACGGCCGTCATCGCCCTCTTCCTGCCGGAGGTGCCCCTGTCCCGCAAGAACGGAATGGAGCAGGTCGCCGATGCCGAGGGGGCCGTGGCCGGGGAGGCCGATGGGGCTGGGGCGGCCGAGGGCGCCGATGGTCATGCCGCTGAACGCGTGGGCGAGCAGTAGAGGCGGGCAAGGATCCGCATTCCGGCACGCGAAGAGCCCGACGGCCGATCGCTCACGCGACGCGCGCGGTGATGCCTCGATATGCCGATGTGGAGTCCTTCGCGCATGGGGAGAATGATCCTTGACGCCTCGGCTCTCCGATTCATAGTGTGATCGAATCCGGGCGGAAATTCTCCCCGATGGCACGATATCCGCGGCGAGCAGGGGGAGGGCGATCGTGAGCGGTCGTCGAGGTCGGCGTCCAGTACTGATCTGCCTCATTGTGCTCTGCCTCGCCTGCGTCGCTCTTATGACGAAGGCGGTTATCTCCTTCGTCTCATTCTCCCCCCGATACGATCCGGTCGCAGACGAGCCGGAGGTCCTGTTCGATCTCAACGCCTCGGATTATGGGGAGAGGATGCGGATCGTGCCCTTGTCGGGTGACGCCGAGCGGAGCACGCTTCATGAGCCCGGGTCGTCGGTGACCTACGTCGGGATGAGTGATGGGGCGTCATCCGTGATCGTCGCCCTGGATGCTGCGACGGCCGAGGTGCGGTGGGACGCGTGGTTGACCGACTCCCGACCGCGTTGTGTGCCGTACGGTCCGGAGCTCCGGTGCTCGACGGGTGGAGAGCTCGTGGGCATCTCGGAGAGCGATGGGACTACGACCGTGCTGACGGCGCTTCCGTCCGATGACTACCGGGTGAGCAAGAATCAGGAGGAGCGCATCACGTATCTCCTGCCACCGGTGGACGGCCGGTCCCAGGACTACCAGGTGATGTGGATCGATGAGAGGGATCGCGTCGTGATCCTGCCGTGGTCGCCGCCCCCGACTCCGTGCGCTGAGGCCTCCGGGACGAGCTTCAAGGATGTGGACCCCCACACCGGTGTGGGCGACCACGATCTGCTGGCCGCGGTGGTTGTTGACGGGTGGATGGTCCTGTCGGCGGTGGACACCGGGGAGATCGTCGACCAGCGCTTCGGCGATCTTCGGGAGAGGACTGGCGAGAGCGGCCCGCTGCTGTCGGGCGACGAGGCGTGCGGGTCGGAGTGGAGTCAGGTGGACGTGTCCTACCCTCCTCCTCATCGAACAGTCTTCAGCGTGGTCCCGCTTCCGGCGGAGAAGGTGCCGACGTCTCCGCCCGCGGACGAAGCGAGGCCGGTCCTCTGGAGAAATGGGGGGCGCACTCGATGGTGCGTCACTCCGGACGGCGAGTTCGGGGAATGGCGTGAGGGGTCGATGTGGACCTATGACGTCGTCGATCTGCGCGGTTCTCGTGTGGAGAACGCCTTCACGGACGGAATCGAAGTGGGCAAGGGCGCCGTGGCGGGGACGACGATGGGAGGGCTCTCGGAGAAGAGTGATGAATACTGGGTCATGGTCTCCGGGGGCGGCATGGTCTCCGTTCGGAAGAATGGTGAGGGCGAGGATCGTCATAAGATCGTGTGGAGTGCGGATATTGGGGACGACGAGTGGGAGGCGAGAGGCGGTGCCGTCATGACCCGCGACTCCGATGGGCGGGTGACCGCTAGGAGCATTGATAGCGGAAGAAGGCTGTGGGACCTGGATACTCCGGGAGAGATGCACTGGGAGGAGAACTCGGGGGAGCCCCGAGGATCAGTCGATAGCAATCCCGTCCTCATCCTGACCGCGGATTCCCGCATTCTCATGTACGGGCACCGGGGCTGACGGGTCCGACGGGGACTGGCGCGGAGGGGATCGGGAGCGGATCGGCGGAGCCTCGCGGGGCGCCATCGGCTCAGGACCGGGCCAACGGCCCCTCCGCCCAGGCGATCTCATCATCCGCCAGCCCGGGCAGGGCCTGACCGGAGACGATGAAGCGGGCGCGCTCCCACGGTCGATCGGCGGCGAAGAACGGGCGCTCGCTGCGCGCCCACCAGTGCCAGAACTCCACGGACTCCTGCTCGTCGCCGTTCGTGCCCTCGTCGATGTCCCGCGCGATGCCGCGCCGCTCGGCGACCTCGTCGTCGGTCTGCATCCAGATGTGGATATCGACGAGGTCGGCCACCGCGCGCATCCCCGAGCCCGTGCCCTCCACGATCACGAGCGGTGCGCCCGCGGTGATGGTGATGGAACCCTCGCGTCCGTGGCGCTGCCATGCCGGGGGCCTGAGATCGAGGGATCCGTTCCGGCGCAGCTCGGTGAGTGCGGCGACGAGCAGGTGATCCCACTGGAACAGGGGCTCGTTCCAGTCGAGGTCGTCGATGTGCAGCACCTGCGCGTCGGGGACGACGGAGGTCAGTCGTGAGGTGACGGTGGTCTTGCCGGAGCCGCTGCGCCCGTCCACCGCGATGATTCCCGGACGACCGGCGGGTTGGATCACTCGGTTGAGGACGGCCAGGACATGGTCGGCGAATGCGCGCTCATCGCTGGCGTACCAGTCGGGGACCGGCGGCTCCTCCGGCTGGAGCGCCGCCCGATCCTGAACCGGCAGAGCGCGCCGTGTGATGGCCGGGACGCCCGAGCGGGGCTGCGTCGTGTCGTTGGAGCACATGGGTCGATGCTACTAACTCAACCGCGGATGCGGGTCGGTCCGGCGGGCGCTCACGCCGCCGGTCGGGGCTTCTCGGGGGAGAGGAGACCGGGCGACATGGAGATGATGACGAGACCGAGGACCGGGGGGACGGAGATGGCGTCCCGGAACATCGTCGCGGCCAGGACCATGCAGATCAGCCCCAGGCCGATGCCTCCGACGATCCGTGACGCCAGGTTGAGGGAGAACCAGGCGAGTACCACCCAGATGAGAGCCGCCCCGCAGCACGACGCCACCGCCGCATGGGCCGGGAACGTCGAGACGGCACCCGTGCCCGATGCCTCCAGACGGTACAGAACCGCGAGTCCGATGGCGGAGGCGCTCCCCAGCGCGACCGGTCCCCAGACGTGCACCGCGGGGCGGGAGAAGCGCCCGGACACCCACAGGCCGAGCGCCATCAGCAGGGGGATGAAGGTGATGAGGCCGACCGGAACTCCGAGCGTCAGGAGCACCTCCCGTGGGGCGACGGCGGAAATCCCAATGATCCTCATGATGACGCACGCGGCCGCCACTGCTCTGAGCGCCGTGGCGCAGGCGCCGAGGAGCCGTATCGACCGGACTCTCCATCGGGGCAGGTCCATCTGCGGCAGGTCCCTCATGATCCTCCTGGTCGTCACGGCCCGCGGCGCTGCCGCGACCCGCGGTGCTGCGGCCCACGGCGCTGCCGCGGCCGGTGGCCGTGCCGGCTTCTTATCAGCGGTCGAGACGACCAGGAGCACCACCGGAGCGGCCATGGCGTACATCCAGAGGAATGAGAAGGCGATCCAGACTGCCGGTGCCAGCAGCGCGCCCACTGCGATCCCGGCGACGGCGCGCAGTCCCGGGTCCAGCCGCCTGCTGACGGTCAGACCGCTGACGGCGATCGCCACGGCGGCGGCGAGCACGACCCAGGAGGCACGATTGAGTGTCATGTCGAGGTGACCGAGCAGCGGCTCGGGGGCGCCGAGGTTCTTGGCGTCGTAGCTGAACGTCATGGCGATATTCGCGACGGCCCCGATGACGCCGGATATGACGGAGGTGATTGCGGCGGCAAGAGCGTGCCGTGGGGCCAGCCAGCCGCGCTCGCGGGCGAGGCTGAGAAGCCCGATGGCCAGGAAGGCGGCGCTGAGGGAGGCGGATGCGCCTGTCACCCAGCGGAGGAGGTGATCATCGGCGTCGGCCTGCACGAGTGACGTGCCGGCCAGGAAGACGGCGAGGGACACGGGGGTCAGGGCGAGCAGGAGAAGCGAAGTGATGCTGCATCCCATTGCCGTCTTCCTGCCGAGCCTCATCCCCATGCGATAGGCGGGGGAGGCGCTCGTCGCGTCCCCGTTGCTGCTGCTATCGGTGGCGGGGCTGCCGGCGCTGTCGTCGCTGGGGCCGGGGCGAGGATACTGAGGAGACATGAAGTAGCTCATTCCGGGCTCACTGTGCTGGAAGTACGCGATGATGGTCCTGGAGTTCAAGCGTAACGAGGATTCCCGCCTGTGCCGAGGGCGGGACGCGGAGCCCGGTGCAGGTCATGCCCTCTGCGCGGATGTCGTGCGGGGGCGCTGGCACGCGAGGATGAGCCCGCCGACGAGGGGGATGGCGGGCGCGGCATGGGTTGTCAGGGAGGGAATTCCCAGTGCCAGCAGCTGCGTGTAGAGCAGTCCCGCGGCGACTGCCAGAATGGCGCGTCGCACTGCGGACATGCGCGCTCTGCGGATGATGGTCCAGCCGATCGCGGTGCCGCCGCAAGCGGCCGAGACGACCATGGCCAGGGCGATCCAGTCGAGATCGGGTGAGTCCAGGAGTTCCGCGATCGCCATCGCCACCACCGACAGACTCGCCAGCGCGATCGGACCCCAGGTGTGGATCGGGGCATACGGCGAATGGTCCGAGAACCGCAGACCGATCGCGGCGAGCAGGGGGAGGATGGCGAATAGTCCGACCTGGACGCCTGCGACCATGAGATCGGGCGCCATCGACGACGGAAGCATCGCGCGCACGGCCGCGCAGCCGATTCCCACCAGCCCCACCAGTCCGAGAAGGGCGGCGCAGGCACCGAGCGGCCGCACCCATCGGGTTCTCGTGAGAGTCCTCGCGGGAGACGGGGCGGCGGTCGCCCGTGGCTGAACCGGCGTCTGCGGCGGATCGGTCGATTCGGATGGTTCGGTCACGGGCTGGACTCCCCGCCCGCGGGAAAATGCGAGGACCATGAGCACGATGGAGGCTCCGGCGATCGTGAACAAGGACATCGTCAGGGCCAGTCCGCCCACGGGCGCTAGGAACGCGCCCGTCCCGATTCCGATGATCATGCGCGGCCTCGGGCGCAGCCGTTCCGCGATGACGCCGTCGAGAACGATCGCGATCGCCGCGGCTCCCAGTCCCCAGGCCGCAAGGCCCAGCGGTACGTAGAGACGCCCGGAGACCGGGATGGGATCGCCGACGTCGGCGGCGGTGAACGCCGCCGTCCACGAGACCTGCGCAATGGCAGCGAGAATCAGCGATAGCGTTGAGATGGCGGCGGCCCATGACGTATGGCTCGGTGGCAGCAGGTCGCGCTGGCATGCCAGTCCGAGGGCGCCGATCACCAGGGGCAGCGGTGCGAGGGCCATCGACGCGGTCGGTGCCCACATGAGGAGGCCGTTATCGAAGACCTCCAGGGGGATGACGATCAAGGCGATGCTCATCGCGCTCAGGAGAAGCGCGGTGATCCCGCACCACAGGACTTGCTTCGTGGTGAGCTGCATCGTCTCATCCTCCGTCGACGGGGGCGCTGATGCCGGAAACCGTAGCAGTGGGGCGGGCAGTCGTGCAGGGGCGCCAGTGCTTTCGCGTCGGCCCGCCGGCCGAGGACGGGCGGGCCGGTCGAGCCGCTAGGCTTCAACGGTGAGAGAGAGCGGGCCAATGGGTACGACCGACTCGTCCTCGCCGATCGTCGGCAGCAGACCGCTGTTCATCACCACTGGGAGTCGCGGTGACGTTCAGCCGTTCCTGGCGCTGGCCTGCGCCCTCGCCGAGTCCGGGGCCGGCCCCGTCGTCGCCGCGCCGAGGCGCTTCGGCGACCTGGCCACGCGCTTCGGCGTCGAGTTCGTCGGCCTGGACGACAGCATCCTCGATCTCCAGGACGACCTCGTGGGGGCGGGGCCGGTCCGGGCCGCGCTCTCGCTGGGTCGCATACGGCCGCTGATGCGGCGGTGGCTGGACGATCTCGCTGAGCTCGCGAACAAGGAGGCCGGTCGGGCCGACGTCGTCGTCTTCACCCAGAAGGCCCTGGGCGGAGCGAGCATCGCGGAGAGACTCGGAACCCCCGGGCTGCCCGCTCAACTCATCCCCACCGGGCCGCCGACGAGCGACTTCCAGGTTCCGTTCGCCCCGGCCGGGACGCCGCGGTCCCTGCGCCGCGCCTCCTGGTCGCTGGTCGGGGCGTCCGAGGCGCCATGGCGAAGGATGGTGGCTCAGTGGCGGTCGACGCGTCTCGGTCTCACGACGCGCCCGATCCCCTTCTCCAGGATCATCGCCTCGCGGGGGATTCTCAGCGCCTGGAGCCCCCGTCTGCTGGCGGCGCCGCCCGAGTGGCGCCCCTCCCAGGGCCCCCTCGGGTTCTGGCGGTCGCGTGCGACCGGGACTCTTCCGGCGGACGTCGAGCGCTTCCTGGCCGCCGGGCCGCCACCCGTGGTCGTCGGCTTCGGAAGCATGATGCACGGCGACCCGGCGCGGCTCGCCCGAGAGGTGGTGGACGGCCTGCGCCGTGCGGGGCGCAGGGGGATCCTCCTGGCCGGATGGGCGGGGTTGAACGCGTCGGGGGTGATGACGTCCTCGCCATCGAGGAGGCTCCTTTGGATGGGCTCCTGCCGAGGGCCGCGGCCGTCGTCCACCACGGCGGAGTGGGAACCGTGGGCGCCGCGCTCCATGCGGGGACTCCGCAGATCATCCGCCCCTTCTTCGGCGATCAGCCCTTCTGGGCCGGCCGTCTCCGCGAGCTGGGGGTGGCGCCGCGTCCGCTCAAGCGCGTGACCGGGGAGGCCCTTGCTGAGCGCCTGCGCGTCATCGACGACCTGGCCGCCGTCGGCACCACCGCACTCGTCATGGCGCTCCACGTGTACGACGCCGCCTTCTCCGCCTCCCTGCGCCGTCGGCTCATGGACAAGCTCGCCCGACTGCCGCTGGGCTGGTTCGCCTCCCGCGGCTCCGGAGAGGTCAAGAAGATCGTGGGCGACGACGTGAACTCCCTCCACTACGTAGTCACCCATGCCGAGACCGATTGCGTGGGGGTCGTCGCCACCCCGCTCATCGTCCTGATCTACCTCTTCAGCGTCCAATGGCGGCTGGCGCTCGTTCTCCTTCTGCCGGTCCTCGCCTATGTCATCGTCATGGTCTGCATCATGAGGCGCGACGCCGACAACGTCGCCCGCTCCCAGCGCTACACCTCCCGGATCAGCGCACAGACCCAGACCTTCATCTCCTCGCGCCAGGAGGCGCGGGTACTTGGAACCTCCTCCGTCGTGGACCTCCCCGGCACCCTGTCCGAGGCGGGCGATTTCATCGCCGACTGGCAGATGCGCACCGGTCCCGTCAAGATCATCGCCGTCATGCTCAACCGTCCCACCACGGTTCTCGGGCTGCTGCTGGTAAGCGCTTATCTCATGATGATCCCCGGTTGGGTGAACGCGGCCGAGCTGCTGCCCTTCCTCATCCTGGGAACCTCCTTCGGGGGACAGCTGCTGGGCATCTCCACCAGCATCGGAGCGCTCATGGCGAGCCTCCAAGCGCGCGACGCCCTCGAGACCTTCCTCGGCACCCCGGAGCTCGCCGCGGCGCCCGCCCCCTCGCCCTCCCAGAGCGGCGTCGGCCCGCCCTCCGATTCCCGATCTTCCCGATCGAGTCCCGGCCGCCTCGCCCTGGAGAGCGTCACCTTCGCCTACGACGCCGGCCACCCCGTGCTGAGCGATGTCAGCCTGAGCCTGGAGCCCGGCGTCGTCACGGCGCTGGTCGGTCCCTCGGGGTCGGGCAAGTCCACGGTCGCCGCCCTCCTGGCCCGGCTGTGGGACCCCCAGGGCGGGCGCGTCACCCTCGACGGCGTCGATCTGCGCAGCCTGACTCAGGATGAGCTCTACGCCCGAGTCAGCATCCTTCT
The DNA here is from genome assembly GCF_002999235.1 of Actinomyces sp. oral taxon 897. NCBI lineage: Bacteria > Bacillati > Actinomycetota > Actinomycetes > Actinomycetales > Actinomycetaceae > Actinomyces > Actinomyces sp. oral taxon 897. Next base: position 2,803,032 of record NZ_CP027236.1, read on the forward strand.
CCAGGACGTCCAACTCATTCGCGCCACGGTCCGCGACAACATCGCCCTCACCCGTCCCGACGCCACCGGCCCCGAGATCGAGGCCGCCGCCCGTGCCGCCCGCCTCCACGACACCATCACCGCCCTGCCCCAGGGCTACGACACGATCGTGGACTCCTCCCGCCTGTCCGGCGGGGAGCGTCAGCGTCTCGGGATCGCCCGGGCCCTCCTGGCCGACACCCCGGTCGTCATCCTCGACGAGGCCACCGCCTCCGCCGACCCCGACTCCGAACTCCAGATCCGTCAGGCCCTGAGCACCCTTCTGAAGGGGCGCACCGTTCTCATGATCGCGCATCGACTCCACACCATCCGCGATGCCGGGAGGATCGTCGTCATGCAGCACGGGCGGGTCGTCGAGACGGGGACGCACGACTCGCTCATGGCCGACGACGGCCCCTATGCCGCCCTATGGGCCGCTGCTGTCGGTCCTGACGGCCCTGACGACCCTGACGGCCCCAGCGCCGTCGGCACCGTCGGCGCCGTCGGCCCTACCGTTCCCGACCGCGACCCTGACCAGCGTCACGAGGGGCAGGAGGATCCCGCATGCTGAGGAATCTGCACGCGGTGGTCGGCGGAGGCGCCCGTTTCTGGGCCTTCGTCGTTCTGACCGCCGCATCGGCCGTGATTCAGGCCGCCGCCGTCCTGTCCCTCCTGCCCATTCTCTCTCGACTCCTCGGTCCCGATCCGGCCTCCGCTGGCGGCTGGCTGCTCGTCCTCGTGGCGCTCATCGCCGTGGCCTGGTGCCTCGACGTCGTCAATGCCCGAGTGGGACTGCGGTTGGGAATTCGCGTGATGCGGACCATTCATGGCAGCGCGCCCCGGGCCATCATGACCTGGCCCGCCTCCATCCTGACCTCGGCCAAGATCGCACGGCTGCGCACCCTCGTCTCCTCGGGCGCCATCGAGGCCACCTCGGCACTCCTCCTGCTCATCAGCCCCCTGGTGGGCGCGGTCGTCTTCATAGGCGCTCTCGGAATCGGCCTGCTGCCGATCAGTCCCGCCCTGAGCGCCGTCACCGTCGGCGGAGGAGCGATTGTCCTGGGCGCCCTGTGGCTGTCCACCACCTGGGAGGCGCGCGCTCAGGAGGTCTTCTCCGACGCCATGGAGGAGCTCGACTCGCGCCTCTTCGAATTCGCCTGGGCGCAGCCCTCCCTGCGCACCGCCCGCCGCATCAGCCTCGGACGGCGAGCGGTGGACCGGGCGATGGAGGAGAGCCGATCGGGCGCACTGCGGGTCCTGGGTCGCCAGGTGCCCGGGCAGCTCGTGCTGAGTATCGCCATGCAGATGGTGATGGGCGGCTTCGCGTTCGCCGCCTGGAGGGCCTATGCCGATGGCCGGGTCGATGGCGCGGGGGCGGCTGCTCTGGTCATCATCCTGCTGCGCGTGATCGAGCAGGTCACGGTCGTCTCCGGGGCTGTCGGCGGACTGCTGGCCCTGCGACGCTCCCTGGCCGAGGTGCGCGAACTGGTCGAGGCCCCGGCCATGAACAGGGGCGAGCCCCTGGATCACGCGCCCTTGATCACGGTGCGGGATCTGCGCGTCACCTACCCCGACGGGACGGTGGGCCTGGGGAACGCCGATGATGACAGAGGTGTTGACCTGAACCTGCAGCCCGGGACCGTCACCGCGATCGTCGGTCGCTCCGGCTCGGGCAAGACCACCCTCCTGCGAGCGCTCGCGGGCGTACTGCCCTACGCGGGCGGAACCGTGGCGCTCGATGGCGCGGCCGCCACCGCCGATGAGCTGACCGCCAATGCCACCATGGTCTTCCAGACCACCGTGCTCGGCGCCGGCACCGTGCGAGACAACATCCTGGCCGTCAACCCCGCTCTGACGGATGAGGACCTGGAACGGATAGCCGAAGACTCGCAGGTCGGCGAACTCGTCGCCCGCCTGCCGCACGGGTGGGAGGCGCCCGCGGGGGAGTGGGACTCCCAGTTGTCGGGCGGTGAGCGCCAGCGCGTGGGGATCGCCCGCGCCCTGGCCAAGCCCGCTCACCTGCTCCTCGTGGACGAGGCCACCTCCGCCTTGGATCTTCAGGCCGAGCGGTCCGTGGTCCAGGCCCTGGGGCGCGTGCGCAGTGACTACACGACCGTCGTCGTCACCCACCGTCCGGCCACAATCGCCGTGGCCGATACCGTGGTGGTCATGGAGGGCGGGCGCGTGGCCGAAGTCGGGACGCGTGCGGAGCTCGAGGCCGCGGGCGGCCTGCTTGCGCGCTTCATGGAGGAGTGGCGGACGGCCTCGTCCTGGCGCGTGTGAGCCGCGGGCGGCGATCTCCGACGGATCGACGGGGCCCCTGCCGGGTCGCCGGCGCGTGATGAACCTCGCGCATTTCTGCATGGAGTGCAACTCTGCACTGAGTGCATGATTGGGGTCGTGACTCGAACCGACCTGCGCGCCGCCCACACGCGGCGGACTCGTGCCGCCATCCGGGCGGCCGCCCTGGCGCTGACCCGTGAGCGCGGCTACACCGCCATGACGATCGACGACGTCGCCGCTCTCGCCGGAGTCTCGCGGCGCACCGTCTTCAACCACTTCTCCTCCAAGGTCGAGCTCCTCGTCATCGGCCCTGAGACCCCTGAGCCCGAGGCGATCGAGGCCTTCGTCGCCGGCAGCGGCCCCCTCCTGGAGGACCTCGGCACGCTGCTGGTCTCCGGCGCGCAGGCCCTGGAGCCCGAGCGCGCCTGGCTCATGTCCTTCCCCCAGATCGTGCGCGACAACCCCGAGGTGGAGCGCGCCGTGCACGAGCGCTTCCAGGCCGTCGAGCGTGTTCTGGAGGACGCCGCCTCCAGGCGCTTAGGGCTGCCCTCCTCCGCCCCCCAGGTGAGGGCCGTGCTGGCGCTGTCCAGTGCGGTGCAGAAGGCCGCGATCCGCATGTGGGCCGCCTCCTGCGACGCCGACGATGGCGCCAACGGCCCGGCGGATGACCGGCAGGCCGGCATCCCGGACGGGCCCGGCACTGGAAGCGGTCGGACCGGGGGGCGTCATGAGCCGGCCACCGTATCGGTCGGCGAGCAGTCCGACCCGGTCCTCAGTCTGGCCGACGCCGTGCGCGCCGTGACTGGTGCCATCGGCGAGATCATCGCCCCGACCTCCCAGTAGCCGCTCATTGGGCAGCCGTCGGGCAGCCGGCGGCCAGTCACCAGCCACTGACTCGCCGCTCCATTCGGCACCATCCGGTCCCGGCCGGTCCCGTCTAGTCCCGGCCGCTCAGCCGCCCCGCCCCGGTCAGCGGGCCACCGGGACAGCTCCAGATTTCTCAAACCATTCCGCCCATTCAACACGTAAAGGCACTACTCGTGACTCAGTCCGCTACGGCGTCGGAGAGCACCGGCGCACGTCCTGCCGAGGCGGGAGGCGACTTCCGCCCCGACCGCCGCTTCTGGGCGGTCTACGCCTCCCTCCTGGTCGTCATGTTCCTGTCGGCCATGGACCAGACGATCATGGGCACCGCCCTGCCCACCATCGTGGGCGACCTGGGCGGGGCCGCCCATATGGCCTGGATCCTCACCGCTTACATCCTGTCCCTCACCGTGGCCATGCCCGTCTACGGCAAGCTCGGCGACCTGGTGGGGCGCAAGAACCTGTTCCTGGTGGCTATCGGCCTGTTCCTGGTCGGCTCGGCCCTGTGCGGGACCGCCACGGACATGACCCAGCTCATCGTCTACCGCTTCATCCAGGGCCTGGGCGGCGGCGGCCTCATGGTCTCCTCCCAGGCGATCACCGGTGACCTCATCCCGCCGCGCGTGCGCGGCACCTACATGGCGCCCATGGGGGCCATGTTCGGCATCGCCTCCGTCCTGGGGCCCCTTATCGGCGGCTGGCTCACCGACTCCGTCTCGTGGCGCTGGACCTTCTGGATCAACCTGCCGCTGGGGGTCCTGGCCTTCGCCGCCATCGCCGTGGTGCTGCGCCTGCCCAGCCGCCGCCTGACCGGCTCCATCGACTGGTGGGGCCTGGTCCTCATGGACGCCGGCGCCGTGGCCATCGTCATGATGGCCACCTGGGGCGGCAACCAGTACGCGTGGACCAGCCCGGTCATCATCGGCCTGGGGGCCGCCGGCGTCGTGTGCTGGGGCCTGTTCGCCCTCGTGCAGAAGCGCGCCGCCGACCCGATCCTGCCCTGGTCGATCCTGACCAACCGCACCTTCGTCATCTCAACCATTGTGGGCATGCTCGCCATGGGCGGGATGATCGGCGTCATGGGCTACCTGCCCACCTATCTGCAGATGGTCTACGGGTACTCCGCCACCGTCTCCGGGCTGCTGCTGGTGCCCATGACCATCGGCATGCTCCTCGCCTCGATCCTGTCGGGCGTCCTGGTGGCCCGCAACGACCGCTACAGGGTCTTCCCCGTGCTCGGCGCGCTCATTGCGGCCGCGGGCGCCTTCTGGCTCTTCCGGCTCACGACGGCGTCGCCCGCGTGGCAGGCCTCGGCCGCCATCTTCGTCATGGGCGCGGGCATCGGCCTGTTCTTCCAGCTGCTGGTCACCGTCGTCCAGAACGACGTGCCCGCCCGGCACCTGGGCACGGCCACCAGCGGCAACAACTTCTTCCGGGAGGTGGCGGTCTCGCTGGGCGTCTCGCTCATCGGCGCGGCCTTCTCCTCGAACCTGACCTCCGGGCTCGCCGATCGGATCGGGGCGCTGGTCGCCGGCTCCGACCCGGCGGTGGCCGGTGCCCTGGCCCGCTTCCAGGGCGGAGGCGCCGACACGTCCTCCCTGACCCCGGCCCTGGTGGAGTCCCTGCCTCAGGTGCTGCACGACGCCGTCGCGAGCTCCTACGCCCAGGCGCTCAGCCCGATCTTCGCCTGGATGATCCCGCTGTTCGTGACCACGAGCCTGGTGGCGCTGCTCCTCAAGGAGAAGCCCCTGTCGCGCAAGACCGGCATGGAGCAGCTCGCCGAGGCCGGGGACTCACCTGCTTAAGTACGCGCCCTAACGCCCCCGGTGCGGCGGCCGTCCTCCCCGGTGCGAGCGGGCCGCGGGATCTGGTACGAGCGGGCCCGGTGCGTGCCGGTAAGCGGGCCCAGCACGGTCAGCCCCAGTGCGAGTGCGGGACGGTGCGGCCAGGCCCGGTACGTGCCGGGGTCGGCTGGGGCGGCGAGGGGCTAGCGCAGGCGGCGTTGGACCCACTCCACCCCCAGGCGTGCGACCTCCTCCTGGGCCTCGTTGACGTTCCCGGCGTGGACCTGCACCAGCTGGCTGCCGTCGGGGAGCAGGGAGAAGCCCTCGGCGGCGGTGTCGGCCGTGTCCGGGAACTCGTCGGTCAGGGCGCCGTGGAGCATGAGCACGGGCCAGGGCAGGTCGCCCATGGTGCGCTCCGGGGTCTGGAGGGAGACGTCGGCCAGGGTCTCCTTGCTGAGCAGGTTCCACTGGCGGCTGTTGGGGTTGTCGTCACGCAGCCGCGTCAGGCCGTGTCTTTCCAGCTCGTCGAGCTGGACGGAGGAGAAGACCTGGTCCCACAGGATCGACTGCGGCCCGGTGATCGCCCCCACCGCTACCGCCGTGCGCACCAGGTCCGGGCGTGCCAGGAGCGTGGCCGTGGCCCCGAAGCCGTTGGCGTGGATGGCAATGCGTCGGAACCCCCGCAGGGACAGCCAGCCGACCACCGCCTGGAGGTCCTCGGTCTCGCTGGACAGGGTGACGACGTCGTCGTCCGACTCGCCCTGCCCGGAGAAGTCGAAAGCGAGCGTGGCCAGGCCCGCTTCCCGGTAGGCCGCCGCCATGCGGTCCAGGCGGTGGTCCAGGCCGTGCCGGTCGGTCAGGAAGTCGTGGGCCAGGACGACCACGCCCTCCTGGCGTCTGGGGGCGGGCCGACCGGCTTCGAGGTCGGCCTCCAGCAGCTCCAGGTCCAGGGGGACGGCGTCCTTGGGCAGCATGAGCGTGCCCGCCAGGGTAACCCCTCGAGCAGTGTCCATGCGGATGTCAGTCATGAGATCCAACCTAGGTGAGGTCAAAGAACGGGTCATAGGGTCGTGGATCCCATTGCGCTGGCAGCGTGACCCTGACAAGGTGTCGTGGCCGTGGGGGCTGCTCGCCGGTGGTACGCAAGACGCCCCCGCGCGGGGATCGTGGGGTGGGGTGAGGCGGACGGGGTCAGTCAGGCAGGGGGAGGGCCCGGGCGGCCTCGACGGCGGCACGCACCTGGGCCTGCTCCGTGCGGTGCGGTCCTGGTCGGCCGTCCGCCGGTGCCGGACAGCACAGGTGCAGCTCGCGCACGCCGCTGGCCGCGATCAGTGCCGCCATGGTCTGGGGCCGTACGCCGCCCGCGGCAATGACCCGGGGCGCCGGCTCGCCCGCCCGGGCCGCCCGGCGCTCCAGGGCCGTGAGCCGGGCCAGGCCGGTGCCCTCGGCGCCCCCGGACGTCGTCAGTCAGGACGTGGGTCAGCCCGAGGCGGGCGGCGGAGCGGTAGGCCCGCTCCAGGTCCGCGGCGTGGTCAATGGCGCGGTTGAGGGTGACGGGGGCGCCGTCGCCCATGTCCACCAGGAGGCGCACCAGCCCGCGGTCCAGCTCCCCGTCCTCGGTCAGGGCCCCGGTGACGAAGCCGAGCTCGACGGCGGGGGGCAGGGTGCGGCCCACCACCCCGGTGGCCTGGGGGCGGGTGTGCTCGGCCAGCTGGGCGGCCAGGGAGGCGATCCGGCGTACGTCGGCGATCATGGCCCGGCCCTCGTCGGCGTCGAACACGTAGGAGCCGCCCCGTGGGCGGACCATGACGCGCAGGCCGAAGGGCTCGGCCTCCGGGGTGTCCGCCCAGTGCGCGCCGGCCCGGGCCCGGCGCTCGGCCTTGACCTCCGCGGCCGCGATAATGGCGGCCTCGACCACGCCGATCGACGGCGTCGTGCCCCCGACGGCGACGTTGTCGCACAGCTCGGCACGGTCCGCCCCGGCCTGGGCCGAGACGCGCACGCCGTCAATGTTCTCCATGCAGGTCTCGACGACCACGTGGTCAGGTGCGCGCCAGGGTGCGGGGGAGGGGTGGCGTAAGGGCAGCATCCTGGGGAGCCTCGTCGCGTTCATGGGTGAATTGTGTCACGCATGAGCACGCTTCCGGGGGCGGCACGCGGAAGGTCGCGGCCGTGTCGCGTGTGGGGTTCATGACGGCGACGTGGGGTTGATACCCCCTTACCTGGTGCGTCTGTAAGCGTGACTGCGCTGGTCAGAGCCGGTTAGCCCGGGTCGGGAGAGGGGGACGGGGCCAGGTGTCGTCAGGCTGGTCGGGTGCGGGCCCGCGGTCGGGGCGCACACCCGGTCGGGCTGCCGGGTGCGCACCCGGTCAACATGCGCCGAGGCGGGACGTGTGGTAAGGCACGTCGGCCCGGTCGGTGCGAGGTCAGGCGGGGGTGGGCGCTGTTGGGTAGGGCGTGCGGTCAGGCGGGGGCGCGCAGGCGCGGTCAGGTGAGGAGTGCGAGCGCGCGGTCAGATGTCCGCCACGTCCTCGTAGCTCTTGGGATCCTCGATCGGCTCCAGGTGGGCCGAGACGCGCAGGTCGGGGTCGGCGGCCACGAGGTCGTCAATGAGGGACTCGGTGAAGTCGTGGCCCTCCTTGACGTTCCACGCCCCCGGGACCAGGACGTGCAGGTCCATGAAACGGCGGTTTCCCGCCTCGCGCACCCGTACGGCGTGGAAGTCGATGACCCCGGGGTTGCGGTGCTGCTCGAGGACGGACTCCACCCGGGCCAGCAGCTCGGCGTCAGGGGCCGCGTCCATGAGGCCGGCGACCGACTCGTGGATGAGCCGGTAGCCCGTCCACATAATGTTCAGCCCGGCCCCCAGGGCCACGACGGCGTCGAGCACGGGGGAGTCGAAGACCACCACGAGCCCCACCCCGACCAGGACCGCCGCGGAGGTGATGACGTCGGTGGCCAGGTGCTTGGCGTCGGCCACCAGCGTGGTCGAGTGCGCCTGGCGGCCGACGCGGTAGAGCACCCACGCCACGGCGCCGTTGACGAAGGAGGCGACCACCGACACCACCAGGCCGATCCCCAGCTGCTCGGGCATGACCGGGGTGATCATGCGGTCCACCGCGGAGACGATAATGAAGGTGGCCGCCACGAAGATCATGACGCCCTCGGTCACCGCGGAGAAGTACTCGGCCTTGGAGTGGCCGAACTGGTGGTCCTCGTCGGCGGGCCTGATGGAGATCCTCAGGACGACGAGGGCCACGACGGCGGCCACGAGGTTGACCACCGACTCCGCCGCGTCCGAGAGCAGGCCCACCGAGCCGGTCACCCAGGCTGCCGTGCCCTTGAGCGCAATGGTCGCCAGGGCGGCGCCAATGGACAGCCAGGCGTAGCGGGAGAGGTCGGTGGGCGGGGGGTAGCGCCTGGAGGGGCACGGGGCCGGGCGGACGGCGGCAGGAGTTACGCGGGTCACAACCACTATGCTCCACTCAGGGCGGGGCGACGGCGAATCAAGGTTTCGGCTGCCCGTCGGGCACCGGGGCGGGCGCCTGCCGCGCCGGTCCCCGCTACCCGACGGTCCCGCTTGTCTCCTCCGGGTTCGCGGACAAAGGCGTCCCGACGGCCCCCGCCCTGCTCGGCGCGGTTGGGCACCCGCCCCGCGTGCTGGCCCCGCAGGCAGGTTCCGCCCCCGCCCACGCCGGTCTTAACGGCCCCGCCCGCGCTATAGGGTGTGGGTCGTGCTGGACCTCCTGCCCGCCGCGCTCACCCACGCCTCCTCTACGGCCCTGCCCGCCACGCCGTCGGCCCTGCCGGCCCTGTCCCTGCCGTCCCTTCCCGGCCCGCTGGCCCTGCCCGTCCCCGACACCCTCCCGGAGACCTTCCGCCTCCTGGACCTGTGCGGCGTCCTGCTCAACGGCATCCTGGGCGGGCTCATTGCCCGACGCAAGAACTTCGACCTGGTGGGCTTCGTGGTCCTGGCCATCCTGACGGCCACCGGCGGCGGCATCCTGCGCGACGTCATGATCCAGGCCGGCCCGCCCTTCGCCCTGACGGACCCCTACTACCTCTACACCGCCTGCGCCGGGGCCCTGGTGGCCTGGTTCGTCCCCTTCACCTCTCGGCTCGCCCGCCGCTTCCTGGTGGTGGCCGACGCCGTCGTCCTGGGCACCTGGGCGGCCACCGGGGCCTCCAAGGCCCTGTCCAACGGCCTGGGGGTGATGCCCGCCCTCCTCCTGGGCTCCCTGACGGCGGTGGGCGGCTCCATGGTCCGCGACGTCTCGGTGGGTGAGACCCCCAGCGTCTTCGGCGGCAACCGGCTCTACGCCGTCCCGGCCCTGTGCTCGGCCGCCACCATGGTGGCCCTGGTGGCCGCGGGCCTGCCCGACGCCTACGCCATGCTGGTGGCTACCGTGGTGGGAGCCGGTACCTGTCTCATGGCCTACTGGCGTTCCTGGCAGCTGCCGGTGGCCGGGGATCGGGAGCGCCGCCTGGCCCGACGTCGCACCGGGGAGGTCGGCGGCCCGCCGTCCCGCGGGGGTGGCCCCGGCTCCGGGTGGCGCCGGGCCCTCATGCGCCGTCCGTACGGCGAGCCCAGCCGGTGGGGCAGACGGCCTGGGGCGGGGCGGCAGGAGACGAGACGACGCCGGTACCGACCCCTTGACCCCGAGGACCTGTGACTGCCCCGGGTCGGCCTCGGCAACGGCCACACCGGCCCCCACCCCGAGGACCTGCGAGCAGGCGGCGTCAGGACCGGGCAGACACGGCCTGTCGCGCTCGGAAACATGATGGGATGGGGCGCATGAGCGGTAACGACCAGCAGTCCTTCGAGCCCAACCACCTGCTCGCCGAGGTGATTGCGAGCCACTTCCACGGCGCGCGCGTGGTGGAGACCGACGGCGCGCAGGTCGTCGAGCTGGGGGAGGGGATGCCCAGCATCCAGTGCGTCGTCGACGACATGCGCCCGGACCCGCCCTACGGCGCGTTCATCTTCCTGGAGGTCAAGGGCGGGCGGTTGGGGGAGACGGGCGCCCTGGTGACCGCCAGCGGGTACGGTCCCGGCGCGCAGGGGTCCGTGGTCACCGCGGGCTGCAACTGGGCCTGCGCCTTCGGCCCCGTCCTGCTGACCGCCATCGGCCGTCCCGACCTGATCAGGACGCAGGACCCCGAGGTCGAGCAGTTCGAGGCCCGCGTGGGCGCTCGCCGCTACCGGGTGACCGTGAGTCGGCTCGACCGCAGCATGGGCGTGGGCATGGAGGAGGTGGAGGGCCTGCGGCGGGCCCTCGGCGGGTACTCGGCGCTGACCCGGGCCGTGCTGGAGAGCGGGACGGTCCCGGCCACGCGCTCGGACGACCTCGTCGCCCTGGGCTGCTTCATGGGCACCGGGCGGTCGACGACGAGCGAGACCAAGCTCGGCATGGGCGACTGGCCGGCCGCGGCCGCCGTGCTGGAGGCCCTGGCCCGGAGGCACGCCGGGGGCTCGGGCATGCGCATGCTGCGCGAGTGGGCGGTCCTGGAGCCGCTTGAGCCAGCGCCCGTCCTCACCCGCGACGGCCTGCAGCACACGCTCAATATGCTGCGTGCCTGCGCCGACAACCCGCGCAGCGAGGCCGGCTGGTGCGGCGCCCGCCACCACGGCATGCGCCTGGGGGCTCCTGGCGGCGTCGTCCCCGGGCTGCCGGGGGACATGTCCTGGTTCCTGGGCACGATCGCCGCCAACGGGGCGGGCCCCGGCTACGGCCTGGCACCCCGGCCCCTCTCTGACAGGTGGTGGCAGCTGGCCGACGCCGGCTGCGGGGCCCGGTGGGTGCTCAAGCTCGCCGACGGCACCGTGTGGCTGGACTCGGTCGCCTGCGACGACGGCTTCCAGCTCGTGGCCCCCGGCTTCCTGGCCTGGTACGAGGCCTGGCTGGACAACGCGGTCCGCCAGGGCGGCCCCTTCGGCCGCTGGGAGTACCGGGTCGACTCCGTCTACAAGCTGCTCGTCAACGCCGCGCAGGAGAAGGGTGTCGACCGTCTGCCCGAGACCGTGACCAGGGTGAGGACCCACTCACCCGAGGGCAAGCCCATTGGCCCCTGCCACGCCTGCGAGGAGACCTACGCCCGCTACGGGGTGCCCCCCACGGTGTTCGTCACCGCCCCGTAAGGTGCGGCTGGTGCCTGCCGGCTGGCAGTGGCCAGCGGCCCCCGGCGCTGGCAGGGCCTCCAGGGCGGCCAGCGCCCGCCGGCTGGCACAGTGGCCCTGGTGCGGTCGTCCGCGGCAGGCGGCCCGGGGGGCTGGTCGGCCTGAGCCTTTGCGGTTCCACAAAGTCGCGCCCCGACGGCGTCGATCTCCGATATCCTCGACCCGTACCGACCGACGAGTCTCAGGAGACGGGCGATGACCCAGGTGGCATGCGGGATCGACATTGGCGGATCAGGCGTCAAGGGCGCCCTGGTCGACCTCGGGACCGGTGAGTTCATCGGTGAGCGCGTACGCATTGAGACCCCCCAGCCGTCCACGCCCGAGGCGGTCGCCCAGGTCTGCCGCGCGATTATCGACAGGCTCGGCGTCGGGCCGGACGTGCCCGTGGGCATCACCTTCCCCGCCCCGATCGTGCGCGGCACCGTCGTGTTCATGGCCAACCTCGACAAGTCCTGGGAGGGGGTCAACGTGGACGAGCTCATGACCCGGGTCCTGGGGCGCCCCTCCCACGCCCTCAACGACGCCGACGCCGCCGGGCTGGCCGAGGTCGCCTACGGTGCCGCCAAGGACGTGCCCGGCACCACTATCGTCACCACCCTGGGGACGGGTATCGGCTCGGCCGTCATTGTCGACGGCACCCTGGTGCCCAACACCGAGCTCGGCCACCTGGAGATCGACGGCCACGACGCCGAGAGCCGCGCCTCCACCCACTGCAAGGAGCTCCTGGACCTGAGCTGGAAGAAGTGGGCCAAGCGCCTCCAGCGCTACTACAGCCACGTGGAGATGCTCTTCAGCCCGGACCTGTTCGTCGTCGGCGGGGGCGTGTCGAGGAAGCACGAGAAGTTCCTGCCCCTGCTCAACCTGCGCACCCCCATTGTGCCCGCCAAGTTGCTCAACACCGCGGGCATTGTCGGTGCCGCCTACGAGGCGGCCCGTACCGCACGGTAGGCTCCGCCCAGGTCGCCTCTCAGGGGCTGCCGATTCTCAGCCCGCCCCGGGTGCCGCCGATGTCCCAGGTGGGCCCGTACCGCACGGTAGGCCCCTTCGACCGCCAGCGAGCCGGTGGTCGTGGGGAGGCCCCTGTCGCCGGGCCGAACGCTACCTCAGGTAGATGAACGCCGTTTTGATGAGGTAAACGCTATCTTAAGGCTGTGGACGCCGTTTCAGAGAGGTGAACGCCATCTAGGCGCGCGTTCATCTCCCCAAAATGGCGTTTACCCGCCCAAAGTAGCGTTCATCTGCCTGAGACGGCGTCCACCTCCCCGAGGTGGCGTTTTACGACGGCGGCCAGCAGCCCCCAGGCGACGAGGCGGCTAGCAGCCCCAGGGCCCGGCGCAGCGACCAGCGGCAGCCAGTGGCAGCCAGCAGCCCCAGGCGATGAGGCGGCCAACAGCCCCAGGCCCCAGCGTCCGGCGGGTACCCGCCGCCTGGGGCCACGCGGGAGGCGAACACCACCCGCCAGGCCGTGGGGTGGCTAGCGACCTCAGGCCGACTACGCTGGGCAGTCCCGCCGCCCCGCCGCAGTGGGCGACCAACCACCAGGAGGCCTCATGGCTGGAAAACTCATCTTCGCCCTCGGGCTCGGTACCGGCTACGTCCTGGGCACCCGTGCGGGCCGTGCCCGGTACGAGCGCATGAAGGCCAGGGCCGTCCGGGTCATGGAGCAGCCCTTCGTCCGCTCCCGCGTGGACGCCGTCAGCACCAGGATCGTCAACGCCGTGCGCTCCCAGGGCGAGGCGGTCACCGACAAGGTCGCCGACGCGGTCAAGGAGCGCCTGTTCTCCTCCCGCCCGGCGCAGCCCGCGGCCTCGGAGCCGGTCAGCGTTCCCGCCACCATCCGCACCACCTCCTGAGCGCCTGCACATTCTTTTTACAATCAGCGATCATAGAACGGCAGGATCATGCGGATCCGTAGTGTGCCACGGGCTCCAGGATCCGGGATGAATGTGCAACGGCGTCAGAGTTGCACATTCATCCTGTTCCCAGTCCCCGCCCCGGCCCGCGATTCCGCGTGATCCTGCCACTTTATGATCGTGGAACGTAAGAAGAATGTGCAACTCGCCCCTGCACCTCACCCCGGCAGGATCTCGGGGGGCAGGAGGCACGCCAGCTCGTAGCCGTTGTCCCCGAAGACCACCGGGACCCCGGCCTCGTCAAGGATCTGCGCCTCCGGGCCCTGGCCCAGGGGGTGGGCAGACAGGGAGCCCGCGAGCACCTGCTGGGCGGGGGTGAGCTGGCGGATGGCGATGGCGGCGACCCGGTTGCGGTGCTCGCGCGCCAGCTCCCCGTAGAGCAGGAGATCATGCTGGCCGTCGTCGCCCACGAGCAGCCAGACCACCTCCGGCAGGTCAATGAGCAGGCGCCGGAACTGGGTGCGCTTGTGCTCGATCCCGCTGCGGAACCAGCCCGTGTTGGTCGGCCCCCAGGCGGTCAGGAGCTTGGGGCCGGCGGGGAAGCCGTGGCGCTCGAAGAACGCCCGCAGCGTGGGCAGCACGTTCCAGGCACCGGTGGAGACGTAGAAGACCGGCGCGCCCGGGTGGGCGGTCTGCACGTCGGTGAGCATCCGCGCCATCCCGGGAACCGGCTGGCGGGCCGAGGTGTACTTGACCATGGAGTTCCACGTGGCCAGCAGGGCGCGGGGGATGTGGGTGATCATGACGGTGTCGTCCACGTCGGCGATAACGCCCAGGCGCGGCCCCGGCGCCACCACGAGCACGGCGGCGGTCACCGTGCTGCCCGCCGCCTGGATGGTGGCCTGGTGCCATCCCGGGGGCAGGCCGTGGCCCCGCAGGACGACGTCCACGCAGCCCGAGCGGTCGGCCCGGGTGCGCACGCTCGCTGCCCCCAGCGTGACGGTCACCGGGATAAAGGGGACCGGCAGGTCGATAAAGAGCCGCCACCCGCGCTGGACCTCCAGCAGGCTGGTCAGTGCTAGGTCGCGAGCCTCCGCCATGTTCCCGGGCAGGGAGCGGAAGAGCGGGCCCTCGGCCGGGGCCCCGGGGTCGCGCATGACGACCCGGGCCAGGACCCGGGCCATGTCCGACGGCGGCGTGCCTGTGCTCCGTCGCCCGGGGTCGTCAGGGGTGACACCAGGGGTGCTGTCGGGGCCGTCGGGGGTGCCGCCGGTGGCGGGGCCGTGCCGAGCGCCGCCCGCGGCCTGCGGCCCGTCCTCCAGGGGGTGGACCGAGGAGCCGTAGCCGTCGTAGGGCACGATGCGGGGCCGCCAGCCATGACGCCGTAGCACGGGGATAATGTCCCGGCGGAAGCGGTTCTCTACGGCGCGGGGGATGTCGGAGATCGGCACGCCGTCAAGTCTAGGGGGCTTGCCGACGACGCCCCTGAGGCGCGGTGACCACGCAGTTCAGGGCGTGTCCTGGGGACGCCCGCACAAGGGCTCCCGAGGTGGTACCGGGTCTGCCTCGCCGGGGTCTGGGCAGGTCGGGACAGGGCGGGTACCGCGGTCCGGCTGGGTCGGGGCAGGGTGTGTACTGCGGTCCGGCCGGGTCGGGACAGGGCAGGCACCGGGGTCCGCCGCAGCCCGACGCCTCACCTCCCAGGCCAGGGCGACCCCGGTCACCAGGGCCCACAGGGTGTAGGAGGACCCGGCCCAGCGCTGGAGGGCGGTCCAGCCCGCCTCCAGGTGGTTCTGGTTGGGGAACCACCACTGCATTGCCAGGGCGAACACCGCCCAGCCCGTGGCCGCGCACAGGCCCAGCACGCCGCTGCGCCAGCGCCAGGCCGCCGCCGCCAGGCCCATGACCATGGGCAGGCACCACACCCAGTGGTGGGACCAGGAGATGGGGGAGACCAGCAGCCCCAGGCCCATGACCACCCCTACCTGGAGCAGCAGGACCGTGCCCTCGGCGTCGGGCAGTCGGGGACCACCCGGGGCGGGGTGGTGCTCACGCCCGGTACGCGCACAGGGGTCACCCGGTGCCGGCGCCGCACTGCCTGGGGCTGGCGTGTCGGGTGCTGGAGCCGCGGTGCCCAGTGCCGGTGTCAGCGGCATACTGCCCGGTGCCGGCGCCGTACTGCCCGGAGCTGGCGTGCCAGGAACCGGCGCCGCACCACCCGGGACCAGCCCCGTCTGGCGCGACGGCCGCAGGGCGTCCGTCCTGACGGCCAGGAGCACCGCCAGTACCGTGACCGCCACGACCGACACCGCCCACAGGGGCGTCCACAGCCTCTCGTCGCCCACCAGGGCTCGGGCCACCATCCCCTTGAGGTTCTGGTTGCCCGCGTACTCGGCAAAGCCCGCGCGCGTGGGATCCCAGGCCGCCTGGAGGAAGAACCGGGCGGACTCCCGGGGACTGAGGGCCCAGCACGCCAGGGTCACGCCCGACGCCGTCGCGACCATGGTCGCGGCCGCCCGCCACTGCCTGCGCACCAGGAGCACCACGACCGCGATGGCCGGGGTCAGCTTGAAGGCGGCCGCCAGGCCGCACAGGACCCCGCGCCAGCGTGAGCTGGCGGGCACGGCCAGCAGGTCCACCGCCACCAGGGCCGCCAGGACGGCGTTGACCTGGGCGTACTCCATGGTCTTGTAGACCGGTTCCAGGGTGAGCACGCCGATCAGGCCCAGCCAGGGCGCCGCCGCCCCGGCCCACCGCCGCACTCCCAGGGCCCGTAGGCAGGCCCAGGCCGTCACGGCCATGCACACGGGCGTGGCCAGCAGCATGACCACCTGGAAGGCGCGGTCCTGCGTCACCGTGGTCAGGGGCGTCAGGGCCCACGCGGCAAAGGGAGGGTAGGTAAAGGGCCACAGGTGGTCGGCGGGGTTGGCGTACCAGTCGTACAGGCTGCCGCCGGCGTGCCACTGCTCCACGGCGTGGTGGTAGATCCAGGCGTCCAGCATAAAGCGTGGTGAGCCGTCGGTGTTCCACGCCCACCGGTAGGCCGACGCCAGCAGCCCCACCCACCCCAGGGTCGTGGCCAGCAGGCGGATAAGGCCCGACGCCGGGGCTGCCGCCGGGCTCAGTGCCGGTGCGGACGGCGGTGTCAGGGCGGGCGCCGAGATGGGCGCCAGTGCCGGGCCCGCTGCCGGGGCTGCCGCCGCTGCCCCCGGTGCCGGTGCGGGCGCCGCGCCCTCTGCCGGGGCGGCCGCTGGGTCCGACGCCGTCGGGTCCGGGCGGGTGGCCCTGGGCCGCCGGGAGGGTGTTCCGGGCATCTCTACGCCTCCGGCAGGTGGTGGTGGACCCGGGCCCGGCGTACGACGCCAATGGTGGCCAGGGCCACGAGCACCGACAGCCAGGCGAAGACGGTCACGAGCACGTACCCGCCGCGGGAGCCGTGGGTGTCCACCAGGCGGCCGGCCAGCAGCGAGCCCAGGGAGACGCCCACGTTCATGGCGGTACCCACCCAGGTCAGGCCCTCGGTGAGCTGGTCACGGGGGGTGACCGCCTGGACGATGTGGTTGCCCACGGTAACGGTCGGGGCGATGGACGTGCCCGTGACCAGCATGAGGACCATGAGCACCGGGACCGAGCCGGCCAGGATGAAGGTGGAGGCACCCAGCGCCAGGGCGAGGACGCCCACGAGGAACTGCCTCCACATGGGCCAGGCCCAGGTCCGTGAGCCGTAGACGAGCGCGGCGCTCAGGGAACCCAGCGCCCAGGCCGCCAGCACCAAGCCGGAGGAGGAGGGACGCCCCTGCTCGGTGGCGAAGGCCACCGCGGTGACGTCATTGGCGCCGAACAGGGCGCCGCTGCCCAGGAACACGGCCACCACCGCCAGGACCGCGCCGTGCCTCAGGGCCGACGTCGCCGTGCGGGACGGCCCCGGGTGGAGGGCGGTCGCGTCGGGCCCGGGGCCTGCCCTGTCCGCCCGGCTCCGCCCGTTCGCGGGGTCGGCCGCCTGGCTCCGCCCGGCCGAGCGGTCCTGCGCATCCGCCTGGTCCCGCCCGGCCGCCCGGCCCTGCGAGCGCCTGGGTCTGCTCAAGGCGGACGCCGGTCCCGGGCCGTGGGCCGGGGGCTCGGTAGCACGCTGGGAGAGGAGCCACAGCCCGCCTCCCAGGTGCAGGCACAGGGCGGCGACCCACCCGGAGGTCACCGGCAGCGCCGCGGAGGTGCACAGGGCGGTGGCCGCCACCGGCCCCACCACGAAGACGACCTCGTCCAGGGCCGCCTCCAGGGAGAAGGCCGTGTGGATGTCGTCGGGGCTGTCCAGCACCGTGGTCCAGCGGGAGCGGACCAGGGAACCCATGGACCCGCCCAGGCCCCCGGCCACCAACGCCAGGGCCACCAGGACCCACAGCGGGGCCCGGAGGCCGGCTGCAGTGATCATCCCCACCATTCCCAGGGCCGAGCCGAGCACGGCGGGCAGCATGACCCGGGACTGTCCGCGGGCGTCCACCAGGCGCGCCAGGACCGGGGCCCCGACGGCGGTGGCGACGACCAGGGCGGCGCTCACCCCGCCGGCGGAGGTGTAGTTCCCGTAGAGGGACTGGACGGTCAGGATGGTGGAGATACCCACCATGGACATGGGGAAGCGGGCCAGGAAGCCGGCGGCCGAGAACTGGAGGGCGCCGGGCCTGCTCAGGATCCGGGCATAGCTCGAGGTCACCGGGCTCACCGGTGGGTGGAGTTGGCGCCGTTGCGCGCCATGGTGAAGCCCTCCCCGGTGATCTGGCTCCAGCAGGTGATCCCGGACTCGTCGGACGTGCAGGCCACGGTCCCGTTCTTGGCGCTGGCCCCGTAGTCCAGGGTCACCCCCACCGGGGAGAAGGACTGGGAGCACGAGCCCGTGGCCTGGCCGGACTTGCCCACCGAGCTGGTGAAGGGCTTGGAGCTGGCCGAGCAGGAGGCTCCCTGGGCGGTGAAGTTGTACTCCTTAATGGTGCACGAGGCCGTGTCCCCGTCCAGGCGGCAGGTGATGTTGCCGCTGGGGGCGGTGAAGCTCGACAGCTGCTGGGCGGTGGCGGGGGCCGGGTAGCGCAGCGCGGTGGGGGTGGCGGTGGGCGTGGGCGTGGGCGTGGCACTGGGGGTCGGGGTGGGCTTGCCCGCACCGGTCGTAGCGGTCGTCTGGGGGACGGAGGCCTCCTGGGTGGTGCTGGAGGTGGTCTGGACGGCCGTGGGCTTGCGGTTGTTGGCGGTGAGGAACCACGTCAGGGTGCCTGCCACGAGTACCACGACGACGCCGGTGAGGACCCACAGGACGGCGTTGGACTGGTGGTGCTCCTCCAGTATGTCCTGCTGGCCGCTCAGGAGGTCGGCCTGCGGGCCCATGGCCCCCGTCCCGGCCCCCGGAACGGCGCCCGCCCCGGGGCTGATCGGTACGGCGGGGCCCACCGGGACGACGGAGGAGGTGGGGCGGGTGTAGGTCCGGCTGTAGTGGACCGGCTCCGGGGTGCCGACCGCGCCCATGCTGGTGGTGGCTGCCGCGGCGGACTGGGCGGACTGGGCCGCCCACTGGTCCTGGGCGAGCTGGGCCGAGTCCTGGGCGGGGATGACCTTGGTGTCCCGGCCGGGGGGGCCGGGCCTGATGGCGGTGTCCGTGCCCACGCCCGGCTGGGCGGTCGGCCTGGGGCTCTGTATCGCCATGGTGGCCGCCTCCGAGGGGTCCGCGCCGCCGAAGCGGGCGGCCAGGGCGGCGTTGACCGCCGGGTCGCCGAGGCTGCCGAGCCACTCCAGCAGCGCCGGGTAGGTACTCGGGTTAGCGGCGATGGCTGGCCGCAGTCCCGGGTAGTCCTGCGCCAGCCGGTGGAGATCCTCCAGGGGGGCGTTGGGGTCTGAGGCACGTGCAAGGAGGTCAGCCTGAGACTGGGACATGATTGAGGTCCTTATGTGGGTGGGGTGTACCGCGGCCCGGCCACTTCCAGGGGTGGCGCGGTACCACTGGGATCTGGCCTATATCGTAGCCGAGGTGCGTGTGGAGGTGCCCCGGCGCCTGTGACAGGTTAGTCTCTGGCAGACACCAAGGAGACCGTATATGACCACCCCCGATCCCCGGCGCCGTGCTGGCAGCCACGCCGCGCCGAGCTTCCCGCCCGCGGCGGCCACCTCACCGGCCCCCACCCCCTCTTCCTCCCACTCCACCCTGTCGGCCTCGGACCTGGACCGGGCCGACGACCTGCTGTCCAAGGTCGCCAGCGTCTACTCCGAGCGGGTGGTGGGACAGCAGCGCCTGCGGGTGGCCCTGCTCTCCTCCCTCATTGCCGGGGGGCACGTGCTGCTGGAGTCCGTGCCCGGCCTGGCCAAGACCACGGCGGCCCAGGCCCTGGCCGCCGCCGTCTCGGGGTCGTTCCGGCGTATCCAGTGCACCCCCGACCTCATGCCGAACGACATTATCGGCACCCAGGTCCTCAATGTCTCCACCGGTGAGATGAGTACCCAGCTGGGGCCGGTGCACGCCAATATTGTCCTCCTGGACGAGATCAACCGCTCCAGCGCCAAGACCCAGTCAGCCATGCTGGAGGCCATGCAGGAGCGTCAGACGTCTATCGGCGGTGTTGTCTACCCTCTCCCCACCCCCTTCATGGTCCTGGCCACGCAGAACCCCATTGAGGAGGAAGGGACCTACGTCCTACCTGAGGCCCAGATGGACCGCTTCCTCATGAAGGAGGTCCTGACCTACCCCAGCCCTGCCGACGAGGCCGACATCCTGGAGCGCGTCGCCAGCGGCGCGTTCGAGAGGCGGATCAAGCACCCCCCGATCTCCATCCGTGACGTCATGTGGCTCCAGGAGGCGGTCAACGCCGTCTACGTGGCCCCCGTCATCCGCCAGTACATTGTGGCCCTGGTGGGGACCACCCGGGGCTCGGGGCCCCGCCCGGTGGCCGGTATCGAGCGGCACGTGCGGGTGGGCGCCTCCCCGCGCGGGGCCATCGCCCTCATGAAGGTGGCCCAGTCCATCGCCCTCCAGGACGGCCGCGGCTACGTCACCCCCGACGACGTGCGCCTCCTGCGCCACCCCGTCCTGCGCCACCGCCTGGTCCTGACCTATGACGCCCTGGCCGACGACGTCGCCCCCGAGTCCATTATCGACGCGGTCTTCCAGGCCGTCCCCACGCCCTGAGAACAGGACCGCCAGCCGCCCATGTCAGCTCCCAGCCCCTCCGGCGCCTCCTCGCTCTACCCGCCCCAGGAGCAGTCCGTCCCCCGGCCCAGCCGCGGCTCGCGGCTGGCGGGCGTGCGACGTCGTATGAGCCTGCCCGTGGTCCGGCGTGCCTCCGGGCTGCTGGACGGGCGCAACCGCTCCATCTTCGTGGGGCACGGCCAGGACTTCTCCGACCTGAGCCTCTACCGGCCCGGGGACGATGTGGAGGACATCGACTGGAAGGCCACCGCCCGCAACGGCAAGCCGGTCATCAAGCGCTTCCAGAGGGAGTCCAACCTGCCCCTGGTCCTGGCCCTGGACACCGGGCGCACCATGGGCGCCCAGGCCCCCAGCGGGGAGGACAAGCGCGACCTGGCCCTCTTCACCGCCGAGATCCTGGCCTACCTGGCCCGGATGCGCGGGGACACCGTGGCCGTGGTGGCCGGGGACGCCCAGCGGCTGGTCTCCCGCCCCCCGCGCTCGGGCAGCGAGCACGCCGAGATGATCCTGACCCTTATGGCCCGCCAGCTGTGGCACCTGGATGAGCTCGACCCCCTGGCCGCCCCCGCCTCGGACGTCTCGCGCGTCCTGGAGCGGGTCTCCACGACCTTCCGACGCCGCAGCCTGGTGGCGCTGGTCACCGACACCTCCCACCCGGACGCCTCCGCCAGCGACTGGCTGCGCCGCCTGAGCGTCCAGCACGAGCTCATGGTCGTCCAGGTGGCCGACGACCTGCCGGTGGCCCCCGGCAAGGGCCGCAGCCGCGACGTGGAGATGGTCCACGAGCTGCCCGCCTTCCTGCGTGAGGACGCCTCCCTGGCCGCCGAGATGGCCGGGGCCGACGCCTCCCGCCGCGGCCAGGTCTCCGCCCTCCTCGACTCCCGACACCTGGAGCACACCACCGTGACCTCCTCATCGACCCTCGTACCCGCCCTGGCCGAGCTCCTGCGCCGTCAGCGCCTGGCCTCCTCCCGCAGGCGGCGGGTGATCTGAGTGACGCTCAACTCCCCCGTCCTCATGCCCCTGTGGTGGATCATGGCCGCCATCGTGGGCCTGCTGCTGGTGACGGCCTGGCTGGTCTGGGTGTTCGTGAGCACCGCCCGGGACACCTCCTCCCGGGTCGGTGACATCCCCCTGGCGCCCGGGGACCGGAGCCGGTGGCTGGGCTGCGTGCAGGACGCCGCTGCCGCCTACGAGGCCGGTGAGCTCAGCGTGCGCGACCTCCACCTGGAGCTGGCCGCCGTCCTGCGGGGCTTCGCCACCCAGCGCACCGGAACCCCCATGGAGTCGCTCACGGTGGCCGAGATCCTCGACCTGGCCCAGGGGGCCGACCGGCGCAGCGTGATCGACCGTATCCGCTTCCTGCGCTCCCGGCGTCGCCCCGTGGACCGCAACCCCCTGGGGTACGTCGGGGAGCTGCTGACCGTGTGGGAGCAGCCCTCCTTTGACGCGGTCACCCGCGCCGACGCCCTGGAGGCCGTCCACGAGACCATGGAGGTGGTGACACGATGGTAATGAGCTGGCTGGCATGGGCCCTGGTCCTGGCGGGCCTGGTCCTGGCGGGCCTGGCCGTCGCCGGGGTGCTGGGGAGCCAGGCCGTGCGCCTGGCCGCGAGCCGGGGCCTGCGGCGGGTGGCCAACTCCGCCGGGCTCCTGACCGCCCCCGCGGTCCGACGTCGGATCAGGCTCCGGCGCTGGACCTACGCGGCCCTGGGCGGGGTGGTGGCGGTGGCCCTGGTGGCGGCGGCCGGGATCGCGGGACGGCCCGTGCACCGCACGGTGCGCAACGACCAGCTGGCCAACCGCGACATTATGCTCTGCCTGGACGTGTCGCTCTCCATGATCGGGGTGGACGCCAAGGTCCTGAAGACCTTCAGCACGCTCGTGGACTCCTTCGAGGGGGAGAGGGTGGGGCTGACGGCCTGGAACAACACGGCGCAGACGATCGTCCCCCTCACCGACGACTACGACACCCTGCGCAACCAGCTCACCGAGGTGGCCAACGCGCTGGACTTCGACACCAGCACCGCCACGTACCACGACCCCGCCTACCAGCGCTACGCGCGGACCTTCGCGGGCACCACCAACAGGGACATCAAGGCCTCCTCCCTGGACGGGGACGGGCTGGCCTCGTGCGCGGCCGCCATGGGCAACCAGAGCGTCAAGGACCGGCCCCGGATCCTCATCCTGGCCACCGACAACCAGGTCTACGACGACTACCACCTCCAGATCTACTCCCTGCAGGCCGCCGCGGACTTCGCCACCCAGAACAATATCAAGCTCATTACCCTGTTCGGCGTGGACGCCAAGAACCTGGACCCCGGTATCACCCAGGCCGATATCGACGCCGCCCGCACCGAGATCAAGAACGTCACCCTCGAGCACAACGGGCTCTTCTACGAGGTCGACGACCCCAACGCCACTTCCACCATTGTCAACGAGGTCGAGAGCACCCAGGTCAAGGAGGCCCGGGAGAACACCCAGGTCCGCACCACCGACGTCCCCGAGGTCTGGGCGGTCGTGCTCGCCGGGGCGGTCCTGGTCCTGCTCGCCGGAGCCGTCTGGAGGCGCGCATGACCTTCGTACCCATGGTCCCCGTGGCCGTCATCGTCCTGCTGGTCGTGGCCTACGCCGTCCTGCTGTGGCTCGGCGCCAGGTGGATCCGCCACGGCGGCGCCGAGCCGGGGGCCTGGCGGCGCTGGTGGCGCCGTGGCGCCCTGGCCGCCCTGGTCCCGGTCATCCTGGCGGGGCCCTCCGTGGAGCTCAAGGAGAAGGTCCCCGTCTCCAGCATCGAGGTCTACCTGGTGGTGGACCGCACCGGCTCCATGGCCGCCCAGGACTGGGACGGGGGCAAGGGGACCCGTCTGGACGGGGTGCGCGCCGACCTGACCGCCATCCGTGACGCCTACGCCGACGCCCGCTTCTCCGTCATCGCCCTGGACTCCACGGCGGCCCGTGAGCTGCCCCTGACCAGCGACGTCGAGGCCCTCACCACCTGGATCGCCAACCTGACCCCGGAGATCTCCTCCCGCTCCTCCGGCTCCTCCGTGGACCGCGCCCTGCCCCTGGTCACCCAGATCCTCTCCGACGCCAAGGAGCACCGTCCCGGTGGCTCGCGGATCCTCTACGTCCTGTCCGACGGGGAGTCCACCGAGGACGGCGCCACCCCGGGCACCATTAACCCCAGCTGGTCCACGGTGGCCGGCTACATCCAGGGCGGCGCCGTCCTGGGCTACGGCACCAAGGAGGGGGGCACCATGCGGCAGAACACCGGCACCGGTGCCACCGACGCCCCCCTCATCCAGGACCCCAGCGGCAAGGACGCTGTCTCCGTGCCCGACACCCAGGCGCTCTCGGCCCTCGCCTCGGCCCTGGGCGTGACCTATATCCAGCGTACCGGCACCAATGACGAGCCCACGAGCAAGTTCACCGACCTGAGCGTGGAGGGCAAGACCACCGAGGAGGACCGCACCCGTCGCTCCAGCCGCTACGTCGTGTGGCCCCTGGGGGTCGTGGCCGCCGGGCTGCTCATCTGGGAGGTCGCCAGCCTGGGCCGGGCGGACGTGGCCGCCCGTCGCCTGGTGTCCCGCTCCTCACTGACCCCCACGCAGACAGGAGGCCGCCGATGAGGCTGCACCGGGCGAGCAGGCACCGCACCGCGCAGGACGACGGGGGCCAGGGGCCCCAGGCGCGTGAGCCCCGTGCGGACCCGGGCCCGGAGGATCCTCGGGCGCGTCAGGCCCGCCTGACCCGACGTCGCCACCGCTTCGTCATCGGCGTCCTGCCCGCCCTGCTGGCCCTGGCGCTGTCCCTGTGGCTGGCCGCGGTGTGGGGGTGGACCTTTGCCGGGCACCGGGCGGCCATTGCCAAGGACTCCGCCCACGCGGTGCGCTACTACCGCACGGTGGAGCGGCTCAACCCCTGGTTCGAGCAGTGGCGGGTGCGCTACAACCTGGGCACGGCCGAGCTCGTGGACGACCAGGTCGACGCCGCGGTCAAGGACCTGGAGCGGGCCCTGAAGGTGGTGCCGAGGGCCCCGCGCAAGACCGGGACCACCTCGGACGGCACCCAGGTGCAGGTGGCCAAGCCGGACAGCCCGGAGTGCCTGGTACGGGGCAACCTGGCGGTGGCGCACGTCCTGCTGGCCGCCAAGGCGCAAGAGGCCGGCGACTCCGCCGCCGTGGAGGAGCAGAAGCAGGCCGCCGTCACGGCGCTCGACGACTGCTCCATGCCCTCGGGCCAGGACGGCAGCGACTCCACGCCGGATCCCAGTACCAGTCCGGACCCCAGCGCCAGCCCGGATCCGAGCGCCAGCCCGAGCCCGGACCCCAGCGCCAGTCCGGACCCCAGCGCCACTCCGGATCCGAGTGCCAGCCCGAGCCCGGGCTCCACGCCCACGCCGACTCCGTCTGCCAGTGCCAGCCCGTCGCCCACCCCCAGGCCCGGTGGGCCGACCCTCGACCCGCGCCTGCAGACCCGTAACCCCCAGCAGCCCGGCGGGGGCGGGGCCAGGCGCCCCTGGTAGGTCGCCGCTACCGCGGCTTGAGGTGCGGGGGCAGCTTGTGCGGTCCCGTGGCGTCCGGTCCGTGGTCGCCGGGCTCAGGCCACGTGGGCCACCGGGCAGCGAGCACCTGCTGGTGGCACCGGGGTGGCGGGCTCCTCGACGTGCGAGGGCGGCACCGTCGGGACGGCGTGGTCCGGCACCGCGGCGCCGACCGCGCGCAGGACGAAGGTGTCCAGGGCCGCCAGGTAGGCCTCGCGGGCCGCGGGCTCGGTGGGGGTGGGCCGGCCCCCCATGACGCAGGCGTGGACCAGGGAGACGAGCGTGCGGGGGTCCTGGGGTGGGATGGCGCCCGAGTCCATGGCGTCGGTGAGGACTGCGGCGAGGGTCTGGACGAGCAGCTCGCCGTGGGCGCGCAGGCGCCCGGCGGTCGCCCGGGAGACCGAGGTGTTCAGCGGGCCGGTCGCGGGGAAGTGGTAGTCGCGCTTAATGAGGGCCTGCTGGCGCACGTAGACGCGCAGACGGTCAACGGGGTCCTGGATGCCCTCGAGCGCCTGGGACAGCTCCTGGGAGTACCGGGCGGCCTCGTGCTCCATAAAGGCCAGGAGGAGGTCCTCCTTGTTCGCGAAGTGGTTGTAGACCGCCGTGCGTCCGACCCCGGCCTGGGCGGCGACGTCGGACAGGGTGATCTTGTCGAAGGGTTGGCGGCTCATGAGCCTGCCCAGGGCGTCAAAGAGAGCACTGCGTGTGCGCTCACGGTGCTCGGCCAGTGAGTGACCCAGTATCTTCGGCATAAGGACAGCCTAATCCATAAGGCCTTGGTGACACCTGTGAGGTCTTCGTCAGTATCCGGGGGTCTCCGCAGGGGCCGGACTGTGCTGCGGGCCTCGGCCAGGACCCGGTCCACGTGGGGCCCGGGGTCCCGGGCGGGGTCATCCTGACTGAGACTGCGACAGGACCCGGTCCACGTGGGGCCCGGTCCACGGGCCGGACGGCGTCGGTGGCCCCGCTGGCTCGGCCCCGGTGGCCTGCTGGCTCGGCCCCGGCTACGCCCCGGTGCGCGGGTGCGCGACGGCCTTACGCAGGGCCGACACGACAGGCAGGTCCGCCGGCAGCCAGGGGAGGGCCGCGACCTCCTCCAGGGGCACCCAGTCCAGGCTCTGGTGGGCGTCGCCCAGCACCGGGGCCAGGCCGTGGGCCACCTCGGCCAGCCACACCCGCATGCGGTAGCCGTGCATGGCGGGCCAGGTGGGGGAGCCGTCGGTGGGAGGCAGCTCGGGCCCGAGCCTGACCGGGACCCCGATCTCCTCGCGCAGCTCCCGCACCAGGGCCTCGTGCGGGGTCTCGCCGGCCTCGACCTTCCCTCCGGGGAACTCGTACTGCCCGGCGTGCTCGGCCGGGTAGGAGCGGGCGGCGCACAGCAGGGCGCCCGGGGCGGACAGGGAGTCGAGGACGGCGGCGGCCACGACCAGCCGGGAAGAGGTCATGGAGCGGACCCTACCGTCCTGTCGCGTGCCACGACGGCGTAGGCGGGTGGGTCCAGGGGCTGTCGAGGCTCCCCTCTGAGCCCGGGGCGGGGTTCTGGTGACGTGGAGGAGGCGGCCTACCCGACGGCGATCCCATCTGAGCTAGGTGGGTCCAGGGTGTGAGGCAGGGGCCGGGAGGCGGGCCCGGCGGCCTCGTGGAGCGGGTGACGGGAATCGAACCCGCGCTGTCAGCTTGGGAAGCTGAAGTTCTACCATTGAACTACACCCGCGAGCGCCTACCACGTAGGCCGTGGCCGGCGGCGCCAGATGAGCATAGCGCACCCTGGGCCCGGGTACGCAAGTCGCCTCGTGGCGGCGTGTGGTGGTACCGGTCATAGCTGACGTGGCGCGGGCGCCCGGTCCGGGCGGCAGCAGGCACCCGGTGTCCTCACGTGAGGGTCGTAGGCCCTTTTCACCCGTGTCAGTATGGTGATACTGGGCACAGGGGGCCCGGTGGCGCCCGGGGCCGCTGGGCGCGGTGCGCGGCGGGCGGGCCGCCTGCGCGGTGTGCGGGCGCCGGGTAGGCCCGGGCGCGCGCGCCGGCAGGGGCGTGCGGCACGCGCCCCCGGCGGGGCGACGTAGGACGTCCTGCCCTGGCGCCGGGCCCGGCGCACGGCGTACCCGCCCCCGGTGGTGGCACAATTCGGGGCGTGCTGCTCTCCGACCGTGATATCCGTGCCGAGCTTGACGCCGGCCGGGTCGCCCTGGACCCGTATGACGCGCAGATGGTTCAGCCTGCCAGCATTGACGTGCGTCTGGACAGGTGGTTCCGCCTCTTTGACAACCACCGCTACTCGGTGATCGACCCCTCCCAGGCCCAGGAGGACCTCACCCACCTGGTGGACGTGGGGCCGGACGAGGCGTTCGTCCTCCACCCGGGGGAGTTCGTCCTGGGGTCCACCTACGAGCGGGTCACCCTGCCTGACGACGTCGCCGCCCGGTTAGAGGGCAAGTCCTCCCTGGGCCGCCTGGGCCTGCTGACCCACACCACGGCGGGCTTTATCGACCCTGGCTTCACGGGGCACGTCACCCTGGAGCTGTCCAACACCGCCACTATGCCGATCCTGCTGTGGCCGGGTATGAAGGTGGGGCAGCTGTGCTTCTTCCGGCTCTCCTCCCCGGCACTGGCCCCCTACGGCCAGGGCGCCTCCGGCTCGCGCTACCAGGGGCAGCGCGGTCCCACGGCGTCGCGCTCCTACCAGGGCTTCCACCGGATCCGGGTGCCTGAGGCCCTCGGCCCGGACGCTCCCGCGGTCCCTGGCGCCGCGCCCGGTCCGGCTGCCGCACCGGCCCCTGACGCCGGTCCCGACGCAGCGCCCGAGCCCAGCCCCTGCCCGGCTGCCGCACCCGCCCCTGGGCCCGAGGCCGCCCAGCCTCCCGGCCCCGGAGCTGTGCCCGGTTCCGGAGCCGCCGACGCCGCGCCCAGCCACACCGCTTGTCCCGCCCTGACGAAGACCGAGGAGGAACGCCCGTGAACGACCTTGCTATATCCCTTCCCACCGACACCACCACCTTCACGGCCTCCTCCATGCTGCCGGTGGGGCTCGTGGACGACCACCACCTCCTTGTCCTGGCCGACGACGTCAGCCCCGACGAGGTCGAGTCCCTGGCCGTCTCCCTGGACCCGCAGGCGGGGTGGGTCGGCGCCTCCCGCCTCCAGCTGACCCCCGGGGCCGAGCTCCAGGGCCCCTGGAGGCTGGACGTGCAGATACGCAGGCTCCTGCGCCTGCCTGAGTGGGTCAGCCAGGTCATGCTCCTGCACTGCCGTGCCCAGCGCTCGGGCCCCCTGCCCCCTGAGCTGACCGGGGTGGACCCGCTCTCGGACGCCTTCCCCCTGGGGCAGCCCGAGGGCCTGGAGCTGGTGGCCCTGACCCGCCTGCGTGCTATCGCCCGGCGTCTGGCCGGGGGGCTGCGCCTGGCCGCCCCGGGCCCGGACGGTGAGAACCACGCCACCCTGGTGGTCCCGGACCCGCAGTCCTCGGTGGATCTGACGGTCTACTCCCCGCTGTGGCTCGACCCCGACGGCGCCCAGGCGGTCCTGTCCGCCGTGGCCCCCTCGATCCGCGCGGTCATGGACGTGGTCCCCGTCGAGGGGCCCACGGGCCTGGCGACCCTGACCCCGGAGGCCCTGGAGCGGGTGGCGAGCACCCTGGGGGCGGACCGGCTCGACGACGCCTGGCGCAAGGCCCAGGACGCCCGGGCCGCCGCCGGGCGCGCCGAGATGGAGGCGCGTCGCTCCGGGCAGCCGCTGACCCAGGTCCTGGACGGCTACGCCCTGGCGACGCCGGTGGAGGAGGGCCACGACGACTGGGGCTCGGTGGAGGTGCGTATCGGGGAGGCCCAGAGCCTGCCCCTGGCGGTGACCGGTGAGCCCTGGGCCCGTGGCGGCGTCGTGCAGTACTTCCTGCGGTGGCGGCCCCGGGACGCCTCGGAGGCCTACCGGCCCCCGTCCTCGCGCAGCCGGCGCCGGGAGCGGGCCCGGGCCCGGGACCTCATTGAGGAGCTCGTGGTGGCGATCCTGGGCGCCGTCAACGGGGTGGCGGCGGACGAGGACGGCTTTCTCGTGGATCTCGGCGTCGGACAGGCCTCTTAAGCGATCCTGAGCGTTCGGCCTCGAAAAGATCAGAATCCTTCGATACACTGCCTCCTACCAGACCTTGCGCGGGTGAGGGGGCGACGTGGCTCCCTGCCCGCCGGTGCGTAATCACTGACGAATCGGAGCACCATGAGACCCATCCCACGGGCCCTGACTGCCGTCGCCGGCCTGAGCCTCCTGGCGGGGGCCCTCGGCCCGGTGGCGGCGGCGGACCCCGCCCCACCGGACGCCCCCGTTACCCTGCCCGCCACCGTACCGAGCCTGACCAGCTGGGAGGCGGCGCCGGGCACCTGGTCCATGACCTCGGCCACGCGCGTCGTCGGCTCTGAGGACCTGGCCCGTACCCGGGACCTGCTGGCCAGCGAGCTGCGCGCCGTCACCGGCGAGGCCGTGCCCACCGCGCCCCAGGACCCCGACGCGGGCGACATCTCCCTGAGCCTGGACCCCGACCGCCTGGCCGAGCTCGGGGTCGAGGGCTACGAGCTGCGCGTGAGCGCCGACGGCATTGCCGTCACCGGGGCGGACGCGCGGGGCGTGTTCTACGGCACGCGCACGGTGGGGCAGATGCTCCGCCAGCAGCGGGTCCTGCCCGCGGGCAGCGCGGTGGACGTGCCCAGGTACGCCGAGCGCGGGGTCACCGCCTGCGCCTGCCAGATCAATATCCAGGGCGACTGGATCGACCGGCTCCTGACCGACATGGCCGACCTCAAGCTCAACCACCTCCTGCTGGAGATGAAGCTCAAGAGCGACAGGCACCCCGAGGCCAACACCTGGTCCTACTACACCCGTGCGGACGTCTCCCGCCTGGTGTCCCGGGCCAGGGACCTGGGGATCGACGTCATCCCCGAGATCAACTCCCCGGGGCACATGGGGATCTGGCTGGAGAACCTCCCCGAGTACCAGCTCGTGGACCGCGACGGCAGGCGCCACCCCGAGATGCTGGACCTGTCCAACCCCCAGGCCGTCCAGTACTACCTGGACCTGGTGGACGAGTACGACGGGGTCTTCACCACCAGGTACTGGCACATGGGTGCCGACGAGTACATGATCGGCACCAGCCCGGCCGACTTCCCCGCCCTGGCCCGGTGGGCCGAGCAGACTTACGGGGCCGGGGCCACCGTCAACGACGCCTTTATCGCCTTCGTCAACCAGGTCAACGCCCACGTCAAGGCCAGGGGCAAGAGCCTGCGCATGTGGAACGACGGCGTCGTGCCCACCAACGTGGTCAGCCTGGACCGGGACATTACCGTGGAGTTCTGGTACGCCTCGGGGGTCAGGGCGGACGTCCTGGCCGGGCGGGGCTACCGCGTCATGAACGCCAGCGACGCCCTGTACTGGTCGCGCTCGGCCACGTTCTACAAGATGGACTCCGAGCGGCTGTGGAACAGCGACTGGGACGTCGGCAGGTTCCCCGGGGCGGGTATCGACCCCGGCAACCCCATGGTGACCGGGGCGAAGCTCTCCATCTGGCCCGACGACTCCGTCTACCAGACGGAGAACGAGGTCGAGGAGGAGGTGTTCGACAGCCTGCGCTTCGTCTCCCAGATGACCTGGACCGCCTCCCACGGCGGCATGGACTGGGCGCAGTTCAAGGGCTCGGTCGACGCCGTCGGGCGCAACCCCCTGTGGGACAACGTGGCGCGCAGGCCGGTGGAGGCCGGTACCTACACCCTCACCGCCACCGGCTCCGACGCCGTCCTGGGGGCGGGCGCGGAGGGGGCGGGCGCGGATCCCGCGGGCTCCGACGCCTGGACGCTGACCCCCACCGCGGACCACTACTACCAGCTGCGCTCCCAGGCCACCGGCACCTGCCTGGCGGTCACCGAGGGCACCCGGCACCTGTCCGTGGTCACCCAGGTGGGGGCCTCCACCTCCATGGTCCCCTGCGCGGACGTGGGCGTCAGGTGGTCCGACCCCGGCAGCCGGGAGACCGCCCGCGAGCGCAACACCCAGAAGTGGCAGCTCCTGCCTGCCGGGGACGCCTACGTGCTGCGCAACGCCCTGACCAACCAGGACCTGGCCGTCGCCACCGGCTCCGAGCAGCACGTGGACCTGACCAGGCCCCTGGACCCCGGCGCCCTGGTCCAGCTCCCCGCCGACATGACCGCCACCACCTGGCGCCTGAGCGCGGGCGCCCTCACCCCGGGGACCACGGTGGACGTGGAGCCGGCGCCGGCCGCCCCCGGCCAGCCCTCCACGGTCAGCGTGACGGTGACCAACCACACCGCGAACGCGGTCAGCGCCCTGAGCGTGTCCGCCGGGTCGCTGCCGGGCTGGAGCGTGGGGCAGGCCGGTGGCGGCAGGAGCGAGCTGGCGGTCGGGGAGAGCACCACCTTCACCCTGACCGCTGAGCCGACCACCGCCGCGGGTCCCGCCACGCTGCCGCTCACCGTGAGGTGGGACGGCGGCGAGCGCGTCCTCCAGGCGTCCCTGGTCGCCACCTGCGGCACCCTGGTCACGCCCACCCCGGTGGCCACCAGCTCGCAGGAGACCAGCGGCGAGGGCCCGGTCAACGGGCACCTGGAGGCCGCCTTCGACGGTGACCCCGGCACGTTCTGGCACACCCGCTGGTCGGGTGCCCAGGACGCCTACCCGCACTGGGTGACCATGCGCCTGCCTGAGCGCCAGCGTGTCTGCGGCCTGGTCTACACCCCGCGCACCGGGTCGAGCTCAGGGGTGCGCAACGGGTGGATGGCCGGGTACGAGATCTACGTCTCTGACGACGGCGAGAACTGGGGCTCCCCGGTGGCCACCGGCACCCTGGGGGCCAGGGCCGAGCCGCAGACCATCGCCTTTGACGCCACCGGGCAGTACGTCAGGCTCGTGGGTACCAGCCAGGTCGAGGGCATGCCCTTTATGAGCGCCGCCGAGATCGGGCTGCGGGCCTCCGCGCTCCCGCCCGCTCCCGGCCCCGACCCGAGCCCCGCTCCCGATCCGAGCCCCGGGCCTGACCCGAGTCCCGGCCCTGAGCCCACGCCCCATCCGACGCCGAGTCCTGGGCCTGACCCGAGTCCTGGGCCCGCGCCGTCCCCCGCCCCCACCGCGGGGCCCACGCCCGGCTCCGAGCCCGCCTTCGTCACCGCCGCCCGGGCCAACGCGCAGGCCACCATCCTGCGCGGAGACTGGGACGGCGACGGGGTGGTCACCTACGGCGTGCGGGTGGGGACCCGCGTGATCCTGTACAACGAGAACACGGTGCTGGCCTCGGCGGCGGTCGTCCTGTCCCTGGGGCGCAAGGGCGACCAGGTCCACGTCGGCGACTGGGACGGCGACGGGCGCGACACCCTGGCCCTGGTGCGCGGCTCCACGGTCCTCCTCCAGGTCAGTCCCACCTCCTCGGAGACGGTGGCCGGTACGCGGGCCGACCTGGACCGGGCCCGTCCTCAGGGCTGAGGCCCGGCCCCCGCCGGGTGGGTGCCCGGCAGCCCCCGGGCACCCACCCGCCACCACCTGTAATCTGTAATATACTCAAGACGCAACTAAAGTAGAACGCCGTATGTGAGCACGTGTAAGGCGTGGTAGCTTGCTGCCCCCTGTCGTCCGCCACACCCCTCCCCGGGACCCTGGGCCCACGGCCCGTGAGACCTGGCACATGAGGGGGGTGGGGGGGGGAGGGAGGGCCCGATAAGGGGCCCGTGCCTCGGCTATCCTGGCCTGGTTGTCAGACAACCAGGATCTGACTGCTGCTCGGGGCGGCGCCGCCTTACCGCAGAAGAACGGAGCATCCATGACAACGATGACGTCCACCCGGTTCAGCAGACTCAGGAGACTACCCGCCCTCCTGGGCGCGGCCGCCCTCGTGACGACCGGGCTCGCTGCCGCGCCGCTGGCGCAGGCGACCCCCACCCCTGACGGCCGTATGGACATTACGATCACCCAGTCCGGTGCCCCCCAGGACGGCATCTACGCGGTCGGTGACGTCATGACCTTCGACATCTCCGTGACCAGCAACCTGTCCGACGCCGCCGCCTTCCGCGTCAGGAGCACCAACCTGGGCGGCGGCGTCTCGGCGTGCCGGTGGACCAACTTCCCCGCTGGCCAGACCCGGGAGTGCAACGGCCAGGCCACCCACGTGGTGACCCAGGAGGACCTCGCCTCCGGCGGCTTCACGCCGTCGGTGGCCTACGAGACCCTGGACGTGGGCTACAACGGCACCGCCACCACCTCCGAGGCCGTCAGCGGGCCGGCCGTGCCCGTCACCGGTCCCATGCTCGACGTCGTGTCCTTCACCAACCAGACCCCCCAGGACACCTACGCCGTCGGGGACCAGGTCACCTACCAGATCCGGGTCAAGGGCCTGGCCAGCACGGTCATCACGGTCGAGGCCACCGGCTCCTCCTTCGACGACCTGGCCGACCAGTGCACCTGGAGGAACCTGCCCACGGGGGCCGCGGGCGTCTACAACTGCAAGGACCTCAGCCACGTCATGACCGACGAGGACGGTCGCAACGGCGCCTGGACGCCGTCGATCACCCTCCAGGCCAAGGACCCCGCCACCGGCGCCGTCCTGCAGACCCGGACCCTGAGCGGCACCGCCCTGCCGGTGGCCTTCACGCCCCCGCCGGCCCAGCCCGCCACCGAGCCGGGCGTGGATCCCTCCCTGCCGTCGGAGTTCACCAGCTCCACGGTCCTGGCCGCCAACACCAGCGCCAACAACTACCGTATCCCGGCCATTACCTCCGCCCCCAACGGCGACCTGCTGGTCTCCTACGACGAGCGCCCCCGCACCGGCTGGGACGTCAGCGGCGGTGACGCCCCCAACCCCAACTCCATCGTGCAGCGCCGTTCCACGGACAACGGCGTGACCTGGGGCGAGCCCACCTACGTCCACCAGGGATCCAAGGACTCCCGGGACACCCGCGTGGGCTTCTCCGACCCCTCCTACGTGGTGGACTGGCAGACCGGCGCTATCTTCAACTTCCACGTCAAGTCCTACAACACCGGTTTCTTCGGCTCCCAGGCCGGTTCCGACGTCAATGACCGCAATGTCCTCCAGGCGGAGGTCTCGGTCTCCCGGGACAACGGCTACACCTGGGAGCACCAGGTCATCACCCCCCAGGTCACCCCGGACGCCTCCTGGATCTCCCGGTTCGCGGCCTCCGGCCAGGGCATCCAGCTCAAGTACGGCGCCTACGCCGGGCGGCTGGTCCAGCAGTTCACGATCAAGAAGGACGACGGCTCCATCCAGGCCGTCTCGGTCTACTCCGACGACCACGGCGCCACCTGGCAGGCCGGTGAGGCCTTCGGGACGCGCATGGACGAGAACAAGGTCGTGGAGCTCTCCGACGGCACCCTGCTGCTGAACTCCCGTGACAACGCCGGCGGCGGGTACCGCAAGATCGCCCGCTCCTCCGACGGCGGCCGCACCTGGGGCGAGGTCACCCCGGACTACCAGCTCAAGGACCCCACCAACAACGGCCAGGTCATCCGCGCCTACCCCTCGGCGCCGGCTGGCAGCCCCCAGTCCAAGGTGCTCCTGTTCACCAACTCCGCCACCTGGAGCGGGCGCACCTACGGGACCATTAAGATGTCCTGCGACGACGGGGCCACCTGGGCCTCGGCCAAGACCTACAACACCGGCCACGTGGGGTACACCACGATCGCGGTGCAGTCCGACGGGCACATTGGCCTGGCCACCGAGGAGGGTGGCAACACCATCTCCTACAACCGCCTCTCCATGTCCTGGCTCGGCGGGGTCTGCGCCCCCCTGTCCGCCAACGAGGTGAGCCTGAGCACGAAGGGCACCCACGCGACCGTCTCCGTGTGGGTGACCAACCAGAGCGCCGACACCCTCTCCGGGGTGGTGAGCCTGGACCTGCCTACCGGGGTCACCGCCGAGGGCGCCACGGTCAGCGACCTCGCCCCCGGGGCCTACACCAAGGTGGACATCCCGCTGACCATTGCCGCCGGGGCCCTGAGCCAGGGCTACGTGGAGGTGACGGCCACCTTCACCACCTCCACGGGCGCCGCCTCCACGGGAACGGTCTGGCTGAAGGTGGACGATCCCGACCACGTGGACCGCAGCCACCTGTCCATCGGGGGCTTCTCCAGCCAGAACCTGGGAGGCGGGGAGTACTCCCCGGCCACCAACGTGATCGACGGCGACACCAGCACCTTCTGGCACTCCCAGTGGTCCGGGGCGGTGGCGCAGCCCCCGCACTACGTGACCCTCAAGATCGACGCCCTCTACGACGTCACCCGCCTGGGCTACGTGCCGCGCACGGACAACCTCAACGGGGTCGCCGAGCAGTACGTCGTCAATGTGGCCCGCTCCACGGACGGTACTTGCCCCGCGGAGGACTCCGCGTGGCGTCAGGCGGCCTCCGGCACCCTGACCAAGCCCGTCCAGACCACTATCGACCTCCAGGGCGCCACCGGTGTGGACTGCGTGCAGTTCGTCATTAGGACCGACCAGGCCAAGGGATCGGTGGAGTACGGGTCGGCGGCCGAGATCAACCTCTTTGGAACGCCGTCTTCTTCTCCGTCGCCTTCTCCTTCTTCTTCTCCGTCTGTGTCTTCTTCTCCTTCGCCGTCTGCGTCTGGGTCTTCGTCGTCTGGTGGTGGGGGTGTGGTTCCTGGGGTGATGCCTGTGTTTGTGGCTCGGGTTGCTGCTGATGGGACGGGGAGTGTTCTGGTGGGTGATTGGGATGGTGATGGTGTTCGGTCTTATGGTGTGCGTGTGGGTAGTCGGGTGGTGTTCTATTCTGAGAACTCGGTTCTGGCTGCTCCGGTGGCGTCGTTGTCTCTGGGGAGGGTCTCGGACCGGGTGTTCGTGGGTGACTGGGACGGTGATGGTCGGGACACGTTGGCCCTGGTGCGGGGTAGGAGTGTGTTCTACCAGCAGGTGGTGGACTCCAGTGCCACCACGGCGGGGCGGGTGCCCGAGGGGGAGCTGGTCGTGGCCCGCCAGGGCGACCACGACGTCCTCATAGCCAGGTAACAGCCCCCCCGCCTGGGGGGCGGCGGCCCACCCGCCCCCGCCCCACCGTGAGAACGGTACTTGTTCCCCGCGAGAACGGTACTTATTCGTCGCGAGAACGGTACTTATTCGTCGCGAGAACGGTACTTATTTCCTATGGGGAACGAGTACCGTTCTCACGGCTGGGGGCGCCGCCCTGACCGTAGACACAGGGCGTCGCCGTCCCCCGTGGTGGAGGGGGCCCGTGCCGCCTCTACGACCGGGCCCTGGCTGGCGCCGTCCCCCGCGGTGGGGGAGGGAGCCGAGACACTCTGGGCCGACAAGGTCGGATCCCTGCCCACGTCGCCTAGGCCCTACGACTAGCGGCCAGGTCGGGGGCGCACCGGACCTCCCGCCCCCGGCGTCCAGGGTCATCACCTCCCGGCTACCTCACCTGGCTGCCGTTCCCGCTACGTCGCCCAAGGTCCTCACAAGCCGTCGGGACGTGCGGTGCGCGGCACCAGGATCCCGGCCCCCCGGCCAGCTCGCCCCTCGTCCCAGTGCCATCCGGTGAAGACGGCGGCCTCCATGAGCGCACGCGCCCAGACCACCGGCTCCTCGCCCCGTCGGCGTCCCACCCCCAGGTAGTGGCGTAGGAGACCAGCGGCCGCGTAGGCGTCGTCGAGCGCCGTGTGGTGCTGGCCGACCACGACCCCGGCCGCCTGGCAGCAGGCCGTCAGCCGTCGTGAGGGGGTGGTCATAAAGTGCCGGGCCCACTCCATGGTGCACACGCGCGGCACTCTGGCGCCGACGTCGAGCATGTGCCCCCCGCCCAGGGCCTGGGTGAGGAACCCGACGTCAAAACGTGCGTTGTGGGCGACGACGGCCCGCCCGGCCAGGTCACGCACCAGCAGGTCGGCGACGTCGTCCAGGGCGGGCGCCCCCACCAGGTCCTGGGCGCGCAGCCCGTGGACAGCCGTGGGGCCCACGCCCGTCAGGGGGCCGGGGTCAATGAGCGTGGACCAGCTGCGCTCGACCTGCCCGTCGGCGTCAGTGAGTACCACGCCGACCTCCAGGATGGCGTCAGCGGTGGGGGACAGGCCGGTGGTCTCCAGGTCGACGACGGCGTAGCCCACATCCCGCCACCGCCGGGCGCCGGTGACGTCGGGTGCCGGGAGGCCGGGGGCCACCAGGGGACGCAACGGCTGACGGTCGTGGGGGGCGCGGTGGTAGAAGGGCATTAGCCGCATCGTAGCCAGGCGGGTCCTGCCCGGCGCCCTGCACCACCCGCCTGCCTTAGCCTCGTGCCCGCCACCTGTCCGCCCGCGCCTCAACCCGCGCCTGCCCGCCTGGCCCGCCCGCCCTGAGCCCGTGCTGCACCCACTCGCGCCGCGCCGGGCCGTGCCGAGCCCGCCCGCCCTGCGCCCGCCGCGCACGCTCTTGCCGACCGCCAGTCGGTGACGTCCCTGGTGCGCCCGCCGCGCGCCCACCGCGCACGCGCGCCTGCCCCCTCCCACCTCCCTGTGGACGTGGCGGAATCCCCAATGCTAGGTTCAACTCATGATTGATCGGCAGCGTTGCCGCCTTCAATCCGTCACATTCGCGCATACCGCACCGTCCTGCGGGCACCGTCGCCCGCACCTCGTTCCCTAGACCCTCCCCAGGAGTGAGCATGACACCGTCGTCACGCCGTCGAGCCGCTGGCACCGTCCTGGCCACAGCCCTGGCCGCCAGCGGCGCGGGGCTCCTGGCCCCTGCCACCTCCGCCGCCCCGGTGAGCCACCCCGGCCTGGCCTCCGTCACCCGCTACGAGGCGGCCGACATCCTCTTCCCCG
This sequence comes from Actinomyces sp. oral taxon 897, assembly GCF_002999235.1. Taxonomy (NCBI): domain Bacteria; kingdom Bacillati; phylum Actinomycetota; class Actinomycetes; order Actinomycetales; family Actinomycetaceae; genus Actinomyces; species Actinomyces sp. oral taxon 897. The sequence goes on from NZ_CP027236.1 coordinate 2,840,547, forward strand.
GCAACGACGGACACGCGCACACCGTCACCTTCGACAAGAACTCCTTTATGGTGGACGGCACGCGCCTGAACATCTGGTCCGGGGAGATCCACTACTGGCGCCTGCCGGACGTCAACGGCTGGCGCGACGTCTTCCAGAAGATGCGCGCTAACGGCTACAACGCCGTCTCCCTGTACATGTTCTGGGGCATGCACCAGAGCGAGGAGGGCGGTGACTTCGACTTCACACCAGGAGGCGTCAAGGACATTGACCTGCTCCTGACCCTGGCCGAGCAGGAGGGCCTCTACGTCATCGCCCGCCCCGGCCCCTACGTCAACGCCGAGATCTCCATGGGCGGCCTGCCCGCCTACATGTCCAACTACGGTGGCGGCCTGCGCTCCACGGACGCCAGGGCCCTGGCCGCCTCCAAGTCCTGGCTCAGCGCCGTCAACGCCATTATCAGGCGCCACCAGGTCACCGACGGCGGCGGCTCGGTCCTGCTCTACCAGGTGGAGAACGAGCTCACCGAGGCCAACAGCGCGGACACGGCCTTCCTGGCCGAGCTCACCCGGCACGTTCGGGCCGACGGCATCACCGTGCCGCTGTTCCACAACGACTGGGGCCTGGGCGGGCGCATGTCGGACACCTCCGCCACCGGCCTGGACCTCTACGCCTACGACTCCTACCCGGTGGGCTTCAACTGCTCCGCGCCCCGCAACGCCATCAGGGACTCCGAGGCCGCCTTCCACGCCTACGCCCCGGGCAGCCCCAACTTCATCACCGAGTCCCAGGGCGGGGCCTTCACCCCCTGGGGCGCCTCCTACAACGCCTCGGACTGCTACGGGTACACCGACCCGGACTTCACCCGCCAGTGGGGGGTCAACAATATCGGCAACGGGGTGACCGCCTTCAACTTCTACATGGGATTCGGCGGCACCAACTGGGGGTGGACCGGCTCCCCGGCGTCGGGCTTCACCTCCTACGACTACGGTGCGGGCATTACCGAGGACCGGGTCATGACCGAGAAGTCGGCCGTGCAGAAGGAGATCGGCTACTACGCCAGGGGCGTGCCCGCCCTGCCCTCCATGGACGCCGTGGAGGCCCCCGCGCCCGCCGACCACCAGGGCGACGCCGTGAGCCTCTACTCGCGCCAGGCCTCGGACACCTCCACCTCCGTCACCGGCCACGGCACCCGGACCATCGCGGCCCGCCTGAGGGACTCCAACTCCACCACCGAGACCACCTTCACCATCCCCCTGAGCCTGGGGACCGGCAGGACGGGCCCCACCCACTCCCTCAGCCACGACGACCGCGACCCCGCCATCACCTACACCGGCTCCTGGCAGCAGGTGGAGGACACCACCGCCTCCAAGGCCACCCTGACCCGCTCCTCCACCCCGGGGGACACCGCCGCCCTCACCTTCACCGGCACCGGCGTGCGCCTGGTCACCAGCACCGGGACCGACCACGGCGAGTTCACCGTGAGGGTCGATGACGCCGACCCCGTCACCGTCTCCTCCACCAGGGTCGACACCGAGCAGAACAAGCCCACCCAGTTCGTGGCCTTCGAGGCCACCGACCTGGCCCAGGGCGAGCACACCGTGACGGTGACCAACACCTCCGGGGCGGTCCTGGGCCTGGACGCCTTCGACGTCGTGACCCCCCAGGCCGCCCAGCCGGTGACCGTGGGCGACGACGACCCCGCCATCACCTACACCGGCTCCTGGACCCACGCCTCGGGCAGGCCCTGGACCCAGGGCGACCTGGGCGGCAACGAGACCTTCTCCAGGACCACGGGCGACTCCTACGAGTACACCTTCACCGGCGTGGGCCTGGACCTCATCGCCCCCTTCTCCGGCAACCACGGCTCGGCCACGGTCAGCGTGGACGGGACCGTGGTGGGCCGCACCCAGGAGACCACGGTCACGGGCACCGAACCCGTCAGGACCGTCTTCTCCTGGCGGGCCCCCCAGGACCAGGCGCCCGCCTCCCACACCGTGCGCGTCACGGTCGACGGCACCCCCTTCCCCGGCTCCTCGGACACCTTCGTCTCCCTGGACGCCATCCGCTACTACCCCGACACCTCGGCCCTGCCCGGCTCCGGCGGAACGGAACCAGGCACCGTCAGCTGGCCCCGCGTCCCCCAGAAGGAGGGCACCAGCCTGACCCTCCACGGGCGTGACGCCCTGCTGCTGACCGCCGACCAGAGGATCGGCACCCACGAGCTGTACTACACCACCTCCCAGATCCTCGGCGCTCCCCTCGACACCCAGGCAGGCCCCCTCCAGTACCTCGTGGGCCGCGCCGGGGACGAGGGCGAGACCGTCCTGCACTACGACGCCGAGCCCACCGTCACCGGTGAGGGCGTGGAGCACACCTGGGACGCCGCCCGCGGCGAGCTGCGCCTGAACTACCGCCACACCGCCAGCACCCCGCTGAACGTGACGGTGACCAGGGCCGGGGCCACCAGCAGCGCCGACACCCTGACGCTGCGCGTTATCGACCGCACCTGCGCCAAGAGGGTCTGGCTCCTGGACGGCACGCGCGACGGCGTCCTGACCACCACCGCCGTGGAGGGCGCCGAGGTGGGCCGCACCGTCCACTACGCCGACGGCGTCGCCCACATCACCGGCTCCCTGGAACAGGCCGGTGACCTGAGCGTCGTCGCCCCCGCCGGGGTGGGCTCGGTGACCTGGAACGGCGCGCCCCTGGGCGAGGTGAGCTCGGGCACGGCCCACGGCTCCGCACCCGGCCCCCAGGAGGTCGCCCCCCAGGCCCTGTCGTTCGTCTCGGCCACCGACGACGCCGAGGCCGCCACGGACTACGACGACTCGGCCTGGACCAGCGCCGACGCCACCACCTCCCGGCAGTCCGAGGACTACCCCGGGATCCTGCGCTACCCCGGCAACCGCGACCGCAACCAGCAGGGACCCGGCTCCTACGCCGGCGTCGTGCTGGACTCCAACCACTACGGCTTCCACTCCGGCAGCGTGTGGTACCGCGCCCACTACACGGCGGCCAGCTCCGACCCCACCCTCTCCTTCCAGGCCACCGCCTCCAAGGGGGCCCCGGCCCAGGGGAGGAACCCCGGCTTCGCGCAGGTCTGGGTCAACGGCCAGTACGCGGGCGCCCTCAGCGCCACCGGCGACTGGCAGTCGGTCAAGGCCCCCGCCGGGGCGGTCAGGGCCGGGCAGCGCGTCGTGGTCGCGGTCCTGGTCAACAACCTGGGACTGAGCCTGGACTGGAACAACGGCGCCTGGGGCAGCCTGTCCCAGTCCAAGGAGAACCGTGGGCTCTACGACGCCGCCCTGGACGCCCAGGGCGCCGTGACCTGGAGGATCAATGGAGCGACGACGGCCTCGGCCAGGGACGCCGCCACCAACCCCTCGGGCACCGTCTACAACAACGGCGGCCTGGGCGGGGAGAGGGCCGGCTGGCACATGCCCGCCCTCCAGGACTCCTCCTGGGAGAGGACCGACGACCTCCACGCCGCCCGCCCCGGGGTCACCTGGTACCGCTCCCACGTGACCCTCGACGTCCCCGACTCCCAGGACACCGCCTGGCACCTGGACGTGAGCTCCTCACGCCTCCCCGCCCGGGCGGACCACTCCCAGGTGACGCTGTTCGTCAACGGCTGGAACACGGGCGTCTACATTGGTGACGCGGGACCGCAGAGCTCCTTCACCATCCCCTCGGCCTTCCTCAACCACCACGGCGACAACGTGATCGCGCTCGCGGTAGCCGCCAAGGAGGCAGGTGCCGGCCCGGAGTCCGTGAGCCTGGTGCCGGTGCACTCCAGCACCGTCCCGACCCGCCCGCAGCCCTCACCCGGGCCCAGCCCGACGCCGGGACCTGACCCGACGCCGGGACCTGACCCGACGCCGGGGCCCAGTCCGTCCGCGTCGCCCTCTGTGTCTCCCTCGCCTACGTCTGCGCCGTCTTCTTCTCCGTCTCCGTCGCCTTCTGCGTCTGCGTCGCCTTCTGCGTCTGGGTCTGGTTCTCCTTCTGTGTCGGCGTCTTCGTCGTCTGGTGGTGGGGGTGTGGTTCCTGGGGTGATGCCTGTGTTTGTGGCTCGGGTTGCTGCTGATGGGTCGGGGAGTGTTCTGGTGGGTGATTGGGATGGTGATGGTGTTCGGTCTTATGGTGTGCGTGTGGGTAGTCGGGTGGTGTTCTATTCTGAGAACTCGGTTCTGGCTGCTCCGGTGGCGTCGTTGTCTCTGGGGAGGGTCTCGGACCGGGTGTTCGTGGGTGACTGGGACGGTGATGGTCGGGACACGCTGGCCCTGGTGCGGGGTAGGAGCGTGTTCTACCAGCAGGTGATGGACTCCAGTGCTACCACGGCGGGGCGGGTGCCCGCCGGCGAGCTGGTGGTGGCCCGCCAGGGCGACCACGACGTCCTCATAGCCAGGTAACCCCCCGCCCCCGGGGGCGGCGGCCCCCACCACCGCCCCACCGTGAGAACGGTACTTATTCGCCGTGAGAACGGGAGGGGCAGGGCCCGGGACCGTCCGCCAACGAGGACCCGCCCAGGGTCCGCAAGGTGCCACGGTCACCTGGGAGCACGCGCGTACAACACACTCCGGACCGGCCACATCCCGGACCGGCTCGGACGTCCTGAGACGTGCCGGAGATATTAAATACAGTTAAAAACATTCGCCAATTTGTCCTCTCTGCAAAGGAGCATATGATGAGACCCCTTCCTGCGAGGCGCCGACGCCTCGCCCGAGCCGCCGCCCTCCTGGGCGCGACGGCGCTGGTCGCCACCGGTCTGGCGGCCACCGCCCCTACCCAGGCGCTCCCGGCGACCCCACCGGCCGTTGTCGCCGAGCCTGCCGCCACCGGGCACAACGTGGCCCTGGCCAGCGCCGGGGCGGACGTCACCTCCTCGGGCACCGAGCTGACCGACCGGTGGCTCGCGGACAAGGCGATCGACGGCGTCGCCAGCGGAGACTCCCGGTGGTCCTCGAACTACTGACCAGGCCTGGCTCGCCGTCCACCTGGCCCGTCCCACGACGATCGACCACGTCACCGTCAAGTGGGAGGCCGCGTGCGCGGCCGCCTACCACCTCGAGGTGTCCAAGGACGGCCAGACCTGGCAGCGGGCCTCGGAGACGATCCGCCCCACCTGCGCCACCACGGACACCCAGACCCTGTCGGCCGCACAGGCCTCTGAGCAGTGGAGCTACGTCAAGATGCAGGCCGAGGAGCGCACCCCCATTAACAACACCAAGTACGGCGTCTCCCTGTACGAGCTGGAGGTCTGGGACGACCCCCAGGCCGCCGACCCGCCCCAGGCGTCCCCGGGCCTCCACCTGGTCCCCCTGCCCGTCAGCCTCACCGACAACTCCGTCACGCAGGCGCCCTTCACCCTGAGCGCCGAGTCCCGAATCGTGCTCGACGGCGCGACGGCCTCCGCCGCCCACGGCGTCGCCGACATCCTGGCCACCGAGCTGCGCGCCTCCACCGGCTACCCCCTGGAGGTCGTGTCCTCCGCCACGCCGGGTGCGCACGACGTCGTCCTGCGCGACGGCGAGGTCCCGGGGCAGACCGGGGACGAGGCCTACGCCCTGACCACGGCCGACACCGGTGCGGTCGTGACCGCCACCAGCGCCCACGGCTTCTTCAACGGCACCCGCACGCTCCTCCAGCTGCTGCCGGCCGCCGCCGCCTCACCCACCGCCCTGTCCACCACCTGGGCGGCCCCGGCCGTGAGCATCGCCGACGCGCCCCGCTACGAGTACCGCGCCGTCATGATCGACCCGGCCCGCTCCTTCATTACCGTGGACGAGGTCAAGAAGATCATTGACGAGGTCTCCAACCTCAAGATGAGCTACGTGCACTTCCACGTGGCTGACGACCAGGGGTGGCGGGTCGAGATCACTAACGAGGGCCGTGAGGCCGGGGACACCATTGACTACACCCGGCTGACCGAGGTCTCCGGCAAGACGGCCATGAACACCCACGACCGTCAGGCCTCCCAGGAGCTGGGCCGTACCGGCTACTACACGCAGGCCGAGTTCCGTGACATCGTGGCCTACGCGAGCTCCCGCTTCGTGACCATGGTGCCCGAGGTGGACCTGCCCGGACACACCAACGCCGCCCTGCACGCCGTCTCCGAGCTCAACACGGCCGGCTCCTCCCACCCGGGCACGCCCGAGGAGCCCACCGCCCCGGCCAACGGGACCGGCAACGTCGGCTACTCCTACCTCGACCCCAACTCGGAGGTCAGCTTCACCTTTATGCGCCACGTCCTGGGGCAGCTCGCGGACATGACCACCGGACGCTTCCTCCACATCGGCGGTGACGAGCCCCACTCCATGCTGAGCCGCTACGGCCAGGCCACGTACAACGCGACCCTGAGCCGCATCCTGCAGACCGTGCGCGACACCGGTAAGAGCCCCATCGGCTGGTCGGAGGCCGCGGCCACGACCATGCAGACCGGTGACGGCATCCAGTACTGGATCGGGGACAAGACCACGGTGGCCCGCGCGGTCAACCAGGAGGGGGCCAAGGTCGTCGTCTCCAACGGCGCCACGTCCTACATCGACCAGAAGTACCACTCCTCCACCCCCATCGGCCTGACCTGGGCCTGCTCGGGCACCTGCGACGTGCGCCAGTACTACCAGTGGGACCCGGCCAGCATTATCCCGGGCGTGGGCGACTCGGGCATCCTGGGCAACGAGGCCGCCCTGTGGTCCGAGACGGTCCGCGGCGGGGACCAGAACGAGTTCCTCATGTGGGGCCGTGCGGCCGCCCACGCCGAGATCGGCTGGACCCCCCAGGCCCGGCGTGACGTGGACAACTTCGTGGGCCGGCTGAGCGGCATCGGGCCGCGCTGGACCATGGAGGGCACCAACTTCTACGACACCGCCCAGGTCACCTGGGAGGCGTCCCTGGCCGCCACGGCGGGCCTGAGCGTGCGCCCGGGCCAGGAGGCGACCGTCCCCGTGGGCGTGCTCGCCGCCCCGGGCACCGTCACCGACTCCACCGCCGTCTCCCCGGACTCCACCGCCGACGCCGACGGCGTCTCCGCCTCCCGCCTGAGCCCGGGCTCCACGGTGAGCGTCAACTGGGGTGACGGCACGGAGCCGACGACGGCCACGGTCACCACGGACCGGCCGCGTGACCCCTACTACGCCTCCGGGCTGTACCGGCTCCTGGGCAGCCACACCTACGCCGCCGCCGGGGACTACACCCTGACCCTGACCCTGGGGGAGAGGACGGCGACCACCACGGTCCACGTGGCCGACGACGCCACCAACCCGTCCCTGCCCCAGCCCTGGGATCCCTCGGTGACCCCGCAGGCCCAGGTCCCCGTCACCGACCTGGCCGTGGGCGGCCGCTACGCCATGGGGGTCACCGGGTTCGCCCCCGGCTCCTACGTGGACATTACCGTGGGTGAGACGCGCCTGGGGCAGTTCCGCATGGACGCCACCGGCGCGCGCACGGGCCAGTGGGTCAACGCCCCCGCCTCGCTGGTGAGCGGGCCGCAGACCCTGCGCTTCTCCCAGGGGGACCGGCACGTGGACGTGGCGGTGAACGTCACCGGCGGCCGCGTGGCCCTGGAGAACCCGCTGCCCGCGGGCTCCCTGACCCTGACCGAGGCCGACTCCGAGGAACGCACCGGTGAGACGCCTCCCAACGGCCCCGCCACCGCGGCGATCGACGGCGACCCCAGCACCTTCTGGCACACCCAGTGGCAGGGGGGATCCCCCGGGTTCCCGCACCACATCACCCTGGGCCTGCCCCAGGGCCAGATCTGCCAGGTGACGGGCTTTGAGTACACGAGGCGCTCCGGGAACCAGAACTCCCGGGCCAAGGACTACCGCCTGGAGGTCTCCGAGAACGGCCAGGACTGGAGCGTGGTCCACGAGGGCAGCCTCGCTGACACCGACGCGCCCCAGGCGGTCAACCTGGATCCCTCCCAGGTCCGCCAGGCGGCCTACGTGCGCATGGTCCAGCTGAGCTCCCAGGCGGGCAACGCCTTCGGCGGGGCCGCTGAGATCCGGGTGGGGGCCACCTGCTCCGCCTCCCCCACGCCCAAGCCCACGCCCTCCCCGAGCCCCGAGCCCGGGCCCAGTCCTGAGCCGACGCCCCAGCCGTCCCCGAGCCCCGAGCCCGGGCCCTGAGCCCGGTCCTGAGCCGACGCCCCAGCCGTCCCCGAGCCCCGAGCCCACGCCCGGGCCCCAGCCCACGCCGTCCCCGGAGCCGAGCCCTGGCCCCACGCCGGGTCCGTCCCCGGAGCCTGAGCAGCCGGCCTTCGTGTCGGCCATGGTGCGTCTGGACCGCGGCACCGCCTTCCTGGGCGACTGGGACGGCGACGGGACCAAGAGCTGGGCGGTGCGCGTAGGCAGCCGCACGGTCTTCTACAACGAGAACGCGGTCGCCGCGGCCCCGGCCGGCTCGGTCTCCCTGGGGCGTGCCACCGACCGGGCCTACGTCGGCGACTGGGACGGCGACGGGCGTGACACCCTGGCCCTGGTGCGTGGCACCACGGCCTTCTACCAGACCGCCCTGACCTCCACGGAGACGACGTCGGGCCAGGTTCCCGCCGGCGAGCTGGTGGTGGTGCGCGAGGGCGACCGCGACGTCCTCCGGGCCAAGTAGCCGCCGGGTGGCGGTCCGGCCGCGCCCGTGAGGGGCCGGAACCGGCCTCACAGCCAGCCTCGCCTGCCGCGGCGGTCCGGCCACGCCTGGGTCCGGCCGCGCCCGTAGGGGACCGGGGCCAGCCTCACAGTCAGGCCCTATGGGGTGCGGACCCGGGCCGTGCCCGTAAAAGACCGGGACCGGCCACCTGTGGTGAGCAGGTGGCCGGTCCTGCTGCCCGGGGGCGCCCTGGGGGCACCCCCGGTCCCACGTGCGTGCCAGACGGAGCTCCCTGCTGCCCGGGGCACCCCGGGGGCACGGCCGTTCGTCGGCCTGTGGGAGTGCGGGCCGACCAGAGGCCCGGGGGCGCCTCGGGGGCACGGCCGTGCGTCTTCGCGCTGGCTCCCGGAATTCTGCCCCAAAGTACCCTGTGGGTCAGCGCGGGCGGCCTACACTCTGCCCATGGGAGCAGCTCTGACCACCCCCGAGACCACCGCCGTCACCAACAGCACGATCGCCACCCAGATGGCCCACCGCACCATCCGCGCCTTCACCTCCGAGCCGCTGGCCCCGGAGGTGGTGGACACCCTTCTGGACGTCGCCCGCCACAGCGCCACCTCCGGCTTCCAGCAGCAGCTGACCATTATCCGGGTGCTCGACCCCGCCGTCCGCGAGGAGGTCCACGCCGCCTCCGGCCAGCCCTACGTCGGGGGCTCACACGGTGAGCTGCTGGTCTTCGTCGTCGACCTGTACCGCAACGCCCTCATCCGCCAGCGCGCCGGGGCCGACCTGGAGCCCCTGGAGCGCACCAACCTGTTCCTGGCCGGCATGGAGGACGCCGTGATCGCCGCCCAGAACGTCGTCGTGGCCGCCGAGTCCCTGGGGCTGGGGACGGTCTACCTCGGCAGCGTCCTGGGCGACCCGCGCCGCCTCGTCCGGGCCCTGCGACTGCCTGAGCGCACCTTCCCCGTCCTGGGCCTCCTCGTGGGGCACCCGGACCAGGAGCCCCAGTACAAGCCGCGTCTGCCGCGTGCGGTGACCTGCGCCGTCGACTCCTACCCCGAGCTGGACGAGGCCGCCCTGGAGGAGTACGACGCCCGCGTGGAGGAGTACTACGACCTGCGGGACGCCAACCGCCGGGTGGACGCCTGGACCACCCAGATCGTGCGGGCCCTGGGCCAGGGTCCGGCCGCCCAGTCCCCGGTCCTGGAGGTCCTCCACGAGCAGCGCCTGGCCCTGCACTAGGACCCGCCGCTCAGGACTGGCCCAGGCGCCGGGTGCGCCCCGGCGCGGGCTAGCATCGCTCCATGACGGACCAGACGACGTCCACCGCCCCCGGCGCCCACCCGGCCCGCCTCCCGGCGCTGTCAGCCTTCAGCCTCCCTACGGCCCTGGTCGTCACCCAGGACGGACAGGTCATTGCCCGCGCCGGGGACGTGGACGCCGTCCACCCCCTGGCCTCCGTCACCAAGCCGCTGGTGGTCTGGTCGGCCCTGGTCGCCGTCGACCGCGGCCTGCTCGCCCTGGACGACCCGGCCGGCCCGGGGCTGCCCGGGGCCACCATTGCGCACCTCATGTCCCACTCCTCGGGCGTCGCCTTTGACTCCCCGGCCGTCCTGGCCGCCCCCGGCACCCGGCGCGTCTACTCCAACTTCGGTATTGAGATCCTGGGTCAGCGGCTCCAGGAGGCCACGGCCACGCCCCTGGAGGCCTGGGTGGAGACCACCGTCCTGGAGCCGCTGGGTATGGCCAGCGTCCTGGTGCCCGGTTCCCCGGCGTACTCGGGCAGCGGCACGGCGGCGGACCTGTCCGTCTTCGCCCGTGAGCTCGCCGCGCCCCGGCTGGTCTCGGCCGACCTGGCGGCGCTGGCCCGCACCCCCTTCCTCCCTCAGCTCGACGGCGTCCTGCCGGGCTACGGGCGCCAGGTGCCCAACGGCTTCGGCCTGGGGCTGGAGGTGCGCGGACACAAGTCCCCCCACTGGACTGGTAGCCGCAACAGTCCGGCGACCTTCGGGCACTTCGGGCAGTCCGGGAGCTTTGTGTGGGTGGACCCGGTGGCCGGGCGGCAGGCCGTCTTCCTGGGCGAGCAGCCCTTCGGTGCCGTCCACAAGGCGAGCTGGCCAGCCCTGTGCGACCAAATCCTGGCCCTGTGAGGCCCGCGCCCTCTCCGCGAGAACGGTACTTGTTTGTCGTGAGAACGGTACTTGTTCGTGGGGTTGGTGTTTGTGGTGTGGGTGGGGTGGGGGGCTGGTTGTGTGTGGGGTCTTTGGGGTTGGTCTGAGGTTCCTGGGGTGGGTTCTGTCTGTGGGGGGTCGGAGTTCCTGGTCGTGTGGGTGGGAGTGGTGTGCGGGGACGTTTTGTGTACAGGGTGACATTTTGTGCACAAGGTAACGTTTTGTGTAGAAAGTGACGAATCTAGGTCGCTTTGTGTGCAATCGGTTACCTTCTGCACAAAATGTTCCGCTGTGTGCTGTGCAGTGCGGGCAGGGCGGGACCCAGTTGCGGTGCCCGGGGTGGCTGCTGGCGGTGCTGGGGTCGGGGCCCTCCCGAGTGCGACAGTGGCTGGCCAGAGCGACGCCTGCTGGTGGTGCGGGGGTCGGGTGCCGGGTGGTGGTGTTGCACAGTCATGAGACCACCCCGTGTCTGGGGTCGGGAGTGATCGCGCCCGACGCCGACGGCGTCCAGACGCATGAGGCCGCCTGGCGTCTGGGGCCGGGTCTCTCCGAGTCCCTGACCGCGGGGTCGTCAATGCCGAGGCCGTCCCGCGTCCTGGGCCCCTCAGTCCAGCTCGACAATGACGGGCACGTGGTCCGAGGCCCCCTTGCCCTTGCGCTCGTCGCGGTCAATGGCTGCTCCTACCACCCGCGCGGCCAGGGCCGGTGAGGCGTAGGCAAAGTCAATGCGCATACCCTCGTTGCGGGGAAAACGCAGGCGCTGGTAGTCCCAGAAGGTGTAGTTGGTCACGTGTGGGCGAGTCACCTCGCTCATGCCTACCGACTCAAAGGCTGCGAATGCCTCCCGCTCGGGCGCCGAGACGTGCGTAGCTCCCGCAAAGGCCGACACGTCCCACACGTCCTCGTCGCGGGGGGCCACGTTCCAGTCGCCCACGAGGGCCAGGGGCAGGTCCGGGTCGGCCTCCAGCCAGGAGCCGACGGCGTCGCGCAGCCGGGCCAGCCACTCCAGCTTGTAGGTGTAGTGGGGGTGGGTGAGCTCGCGCCCGTTGGGGACGTACAGGCTCCACAGCCGTACCGGGCGTGGGACGCCGGTCGCCGTGGCGTCCCTGGCGGTCCCGCTGTCCCCACCGATCCCGGTGACCCCAGTGGTCCCGGTGGTGCCTGATGCGCTCCCCACGGTGGCGCCTAGTGCGCGGGCCTCGACCACGGGCTCCTTCCCCTGGCCGGCGACCCAGGTGGGCTGTCCGGGGAAGGAGGTGACGACGTCGGACAGGCCGACGCGCGAGGCAATCGCCACCCCGTTCCACTGGTCCAGCCCGTGGACCGCCACCTCGTAGCCAGCGGCCTCAAAAGGTAGGTAGGGGAACTGCTCGGGGCGGCACTTGGTCTCCTGGATGGCCAGCACGTCTATGTCCTGGCGCTCCAGGAAGCGGATGACGCGCTCGGTGCGGGTGCGGACGGAGTTGACGTTCCAGGTTGCCAGGCGCATGGGGGCAGCCTAATGGTGTGGGACAGGTGTCAAGGACACGGCGCTCTGGAGGCAGGGGGCCGAGCGGTCCGGGGGTGTGGGTGGTGTGGCCACTGACCACGGCGCCCTGGAGGCAGGGGGCTGAGGCCCTAGGCTGCGTGAGGCCTCGCCCCTGGCTGCCCCCGGCAGCGAGCCCGGTGCGGTGAGGCCCTAGGCTGCGTAAGGCCTCGTCGGTGGGGGCGCGGCGGCCCTGGGGACAGAGCCCGGTAACCTGGCCCGGTGCCATCTCCCGGCCGCCCCTCGATGTCGCGCGGGCCGCCAGAAATCGCGGTTTCGTCACGTGCGGGACGCCAGCACCCCCTGTGGCGCACCGCACTGATGTGCTTTTGCCCAGGCAGGCGCGGTACGCGGCCAGATTCCCGCCAGGAGGTCAGACAACGCACTTGACGAGATGCCTGCCACTTCGTACTCTGTGCGTGGAGTCAAGCGCTTCACATGGCAATCGATCAAGACCGAGCACGGGAGCTCGGTCTTGCGCTTACAGAGAAGGGTTCCCATGAAGACCACCATGTACGCATCCCGCCGCCAGGTCCTGGCTGGCGGCATCGCTGCCGCCGCCCTGGCTACCCTGGCCGCCTGCGGCTCGGACAAGAAGGACACCTCCGCCACGGGCGGGTCTGACACCACGGGCGGCTCTGGCGCCGCGGGCAGCGGCGAGGTCGTGAAGATCACCTACTGGCACCGCCTGCCCGACAAGGAGGGCATGACCAAGGTCGACGACGTCGTCGCCCAGTGGAACCAGGCGAACCCCGGCATCCAGGTGACGGCCAAGAAGTTCGACGGCAAGGCCGACGAGTCCTACGCCAAGATCGCCCAGGCCGTGAAGTCCGGTGACGCCCCCGACCTGGCCCAGGTCGGCTACGGCGAGATCGCCGCCGAGTTCCTGGCCGGGGACCTGGAGGACGTGGCCGCCCAGTTCAAGGAGGGCGGCTACGAGAAGAACTACGCCGCCGGTCCCATGGCCCAGTGCAAGCTCGACTCGGTCGTCGTCGGCCTGCCCCAGGACACCGGCCCGCTGGTCTACATCTACGACAAGGCCGCCTTCGACGCCCTGGGCATCAAGGTCCCCACCACCTGGGCGGAGCTCAAGGAGGCGGCCAAGACCGCCAAGGCCTCGGGCAAGTACATCGCCTCCTGGCAGGGCGACGAGGTCGGCTACCTCATGTCCGGCCAGGCCGCCGCCGCCGGCGCCTCCTGGTACACCCCGGAGGGCACCACCTGGAAGGTGGACTGCAACTCCGAGATCTCCAAGAAGGTCGCCACCGTCTACCAGGAGCTCCTTGACGAGGGCCTCATCTTCGTCCCCTCCGATGGCCGCTGGGGCGACGCCTTCGGTGCCGCCCTCAAGGACGGCAGCCTCATCGGCACCGTCGCCGCCGGCTGGGAGCCCGGCTTCATCCTCGGTGACCTCGGCGTGACGGAGACCAAGTGGCAGGTCGCCTACCTGCCCAAGTTCGACGGCGTCACCAAGGACGCCACCGGCGCCGACGGCGGCTCGGCCATTGCCGTCATCAAGGGCTGCAAGCACCCCGCCGAGGCCCTCAAGTTCGCCGACTGGTTCAACCAGCAGATCCCGGCCCTCGTCTCCCAGGGCCTGGTGGTGGCCGCCACCACCGGCAAGCCCGAGACCCCCGAGGCCCTCAAGAAGCTCTGGGGCGGGCAGGACGTCTTCGGCTTCCTCGCCGAGGCCAACGCCACCATGAACCCGAACTTCCCCTACGCCCCGACATGGCCCAAGGTCACCAGCGCCATGGCGGAGGTCGGCGGCAACGTCACCCTCGGCAGCGCCAAGGTCGCCGACATCTTCTCCAAGGCCCAGGAGACCTCGCTGACCACCCTCAAGGCCCAGGGGATCTCCGTCAAGGAGTGACCCACCACGGTGAGGAGGTGGGGCTCCCGCCTCCCCACCGGCGGCGGTTCGGAGCGGCCAGGGCGTCGCCCCGGACGCCAGCTGCCAGCCGGGCCCGGTACCCGGGCCCAGGTCGTCCAGGACAGCCCCGCGTCGGCCGACGCGACGGGCGGCTCCGGCACCTGGGCCCAGGCCCGGCCCGCAGGCTGAGGGCCTCCCATCCCCGGTCCGCGGTCCGCGCGGCGACTCCATCCCCCAGCACATAAGGACCTTCATGAGCACAGCACCTGCAGCGGCAAACGCCGCGAACATCAGGGCGATCAGGGCGCGCAGATTCCGTAACACCGTCTACGGGTGGATCTTCGCGGCCCCGTTCACCCTGTTCTTCGCCGTCACCTTCGTGGTGCCGATTATTGTCTCCATCTACCAGGCCTTCTTTACCACGAAGTCCGTGGGCGGCGGCCTCTACGGGGGCGGGGAGCGTGTCACCTCCTTCTCCGGCCTGGACAACTTCGAGGCGGTGGTCACCAACGGGGACTTCTGGGTCGGGATGGGACGGGTCCTCCTGTTCGCGGCCTTCCAGATCCCGGTCATGATTATCTCCGCCCTGGTCCTGGCCCTGGTCCTGGACTCCTACCTGATCAGGCGGGTCACGGTCTTCCGTCTGGGCTACTTCCTCCCCTACGCCATCCCCGGTGTCGTCGCCGCGATGGTCTGGCTCTACATCTACTCCCCGCACCTGGGGCCCCTCACCGGCCTGACCGGCATTAACTTCTTCGGGAAGAACATTATCCTGGCCTCAATGGCCAACATGACTACGTGGACCTTTACCGGCTACAACATGCTGGTCTTCCTGGCCGCCCTCCAGGCGATCCCCACCGACCTCTACGAGGCGGCCCGCCTGGACGGTGCGAGCGGTTTCCAGATCGCCACCCGCATTAAGATCCCGATGCTCTCCGGGGCAGCCCTGCTCACCGTGCTGCTGTCTATTATCGGCACCATCCAGCTCTTTAACGAGCCCACCATTATGGCCAGCTCCCAGGCCTGGATGGGGAAGAACTACACGCCGATGATGATGGCCTACAACACCATGATGACCTCTCCGGGCGACCCGCACATGGCCTCGGCGATCTCCATCGTCATGGCCCTGGTTGCCGGGGGCCTGGCGGCTGTCTACGCCTTCGTCCAGACCCGTGTGGACAAGTGAGGACGACCATGAGCGACACCACTCAGAGTGACACTGTGACTGACGACGTGGAGGTGGATGCCGTCGAGCTGGAGGAGGATGCCACCGACGACGAGAGCACCGACGCCACGCTACGCCGCGACCGGCGCGCGATGGCCACCCTCCCTGACGGCCGGTGGTACCGGCCCAGCAAGGCGGACCACGCCCGTTCCCTGGAGCCTTCCGACGGGGCCAAGCTGGCGACCTGGCTCGTCCTGGTCCTGGTCCTCCTGTACTTCCTCTTCCCGCTGTACTGGCTCATTGTCTCGGCGACGAAGACCAACGCCCAGCTGAGCGAGGGGAGCCTGGGCCTCAGCGAGGACCCGCTGTCCACCATGAAGGCCAACTACAACGCCCTCATGGCGTGGACCGACGGCATGTTCTGGCGCTGGGTGGCCAACTCCGTGTTCTACTCCACCGTGGCCGGGGTGATCGGTACGCTGATCTCCGTCATGGCCGGCTACGGCATGAGCAAGTTCAAGTTCCGGGGGGCCAACGTCCTCCAGCTCGCGGTCCTGGGCGGACTGCTCCTGCCGATTGCGCTGCTGACGATCCCCCTGTACATTGTGATGCACTCCCTGGGTTTGACCGACACCATCTGGTCTATTATCATTCCCAGTTGCGTGAGCCCGTTCGGCGTCTTCCTGGGACGCATGTACGCTGCGACGTCAGTGCCTGACGAGCTGCTTGAGGCGGCCCGGATCGACGGCGCCGGGGAGTTCCGCATCTTCTTCACCATGGTGCTGCGGCTCCTGGCCCCCGCGATGGTGACGATCTTCCTGTTCATCTTCGTGGCGACCTGGAACAACTTCCTCCTGCCGCTCATGATGGTGACCAACAGCACCGAGCTCAAGCCGGTGACACTGGGTCTGTACGGCATGATGTCGTACTTCGACCCGACGTATGGCGCGGTTCTCCAGGGAGCCCTTCTCGGCGTGCTCCCGCTGGCCGTGATCTTTCTCTTCCTGCAGCGCTTCTGGCAGGCCGGCCTCGCAGCTGGCTCTGTCAAGGGCTGACAGGTTTGGGGTGGGGACCCCGACGGTGCCCGTCACCAGCAGTGGTGGCGGGCACCGTCATATCTACCGCCTGCTGCCCGCCCCGCCCTGGCCCGCCTCTCCTTCCCCGTCCCACCCGCCCCCTCTCCGCGAGAACGGTACTTGTTCGTCGTGAGAACGGTACTTGTTCGTCGTGAGAACGGTACTTGTTCGTCGTGAGAACGGTACTTGTTCGTCGTGAGAACGGTACTTGTTCCTCGTGAGAACGGTACTTGTTCGCTTCGGTAGGGGAGGGCGGCTGGGCTGTCACGGTCTGCGGATCCGGGCCCGGGGCCGTCGGACCACTCCCGTCCCGACCTCTGGTGACTGGTGCCCGTGCGGGTTGAGGTGGTCGTTCACGCACTGGTGGCGCATGCGAGTGGTGGCTGGTGCCGCGCAGGCCGGGGCTGACCGAGAGGCCCCATGAGGACTACGACGTCGAGGAGGCCGGTGCCCGCAGGCCGGGGCTGACTGTCCTCGTCGTCCTCACGGAGGGCGTCGGTGACCTGGTGCTTTGTGGGGCAGGGTAGTGGGGCAGGCGCCCGCCAACGGGCACGTCGTCGGCCTGGTTGCCCGTGGGTAGGGGCTGCCGGGTGGCCGCAGCATTCGTCGAGAGCCAGACGACCTGGTGTCTGCGGGCCGGTGGCCCTGCTGCCACTCCAGCAGGAGGCCGCAGCAATCGCCTGGTGCCCGCGGGCCGGGGTCCTGGCCCCAGGGAGGTCCGTAGCCTGTCCCGATCCACGCCGGGTACGTGACAGGCGCCCCGGCGCCACCCGTTCTCACGGCGAACAAGTACCGTTCTCGCGAGCAATAAGTACCGTTCTCGCGACGAACAAGTACCGTTCTCGCGAGTGGCGGCTGGGAGGTTGCGGGCGACGTCGTAGCCTTGGGACATGGGAACCGCACTCGTCACCGGCGCCACCTCAGGGATCGGGCTTGAGCTGGTCTGGCAGCTCGCCGCAGCCAGGCACGACCTGGTCCTGGTGGCCCGAGACCATCAGCGCCTGGCCGTCCTGGCCGAGGACCTGCACCAGGTAGCGGGCGTGGGGGCGCAGGTCCTGCCCGCCGACCTCTCCACTGCGCAGGGCCGCCAGAAGGTTGCCCAGCGCCTGCTGAGGACGGGAGCGGCAGGGGCCGGGAGCCCCAACCCTGCCGAGGCCGGAAGTACCACACGCCCCGGCCCCGCCGGGACAGGGAGCGGTACCGGTCCCCAGGGCTACGCCCGTCTGGATCCTGCTCGCCTCCGGGATCACGTGCGGCCCCAGGGCCCTGGTCGGCAAGGGGGCTCCCGGCTCCCTGCCCGCTCGGCCCGCGGGCCACGGACCGCCCAGGAGGTGGCCCGTCGTCCGGTGGACCTGCTGGTGAACAACGCGGGCTTCGGTCTGGGGCAGGCCTTCGTGGGCGGGGACGTAGACAGGGAGCGCCGCGCCCTGGAGGTCATGGTCGGCGCGGTCATGGAGCTCAGCCACGCGGCCCTGCCCGGCATGGTGGAGCGCGGTCACGGCGCGGTGCTCAATATCGCCTCGTTGGCCTCCCTGACGGCCATGGGCACCTACGCCGCCCACAAGGCCTGGGTGCGGACCTTCACCGAGGGGCTGGCCACCGAGCTGAAGGGTACCGGGGTGAGCGCCACCGTGGTGTGCCCGGGCCTGACCCGCACCGAGTTCCACGAGCGGGCCCACATGGAGGACGTGTGGCCATCCCTGGTCTGGACCGACTCCCAGGAGGTGGCCCGCCAGGCCCTGGACGCGGTGCGCCGGGGCCAGGTCATCTGCACCCCCACCCTGCGCTACCAGGCGGCGGCCGCTCTCCTGCGTCTGAGCCCCCGGTGGCTGGTGCGCCGGGTCGCCGGGCACGCCTCGTCAGCCACCCGCTACTGAGCCAGCCACCCACTACTGAAGCCACCCACCGGCCCGCCGCCCCTGGCACGCGGCCCTGAGCCTTAGGCATTGTCGGCGCGGCCCGAGTTGCACATTCTTTCTGCCGCCCTGGCTGCTGGAACCGCGGAATCATGCGGATCCGTGGCGCGGGTCAGGGCCTGGGACACGGATGAATGTGCAACACTGACGCCGTTGCACATTCATTAGTCCTCCCGACCGCCTCGGGGTCAGCGAATCGTTGCAATGGCGCCAACGACCTGCTGGCGCTCCATGGATGAATGTGCAACTGCCGGTGCTGTTGCCGCCGGGTCCTCGCGGCAGGCCCCAGGTCGGCGGCCTCGGCTGGGACACGCCACTGCCTGGGGGCTCACACCAGGGCCCGGACCATTGCGCATAGGACTAAAGGCCTGCCATTATGGGGTCATGGCTGAGATCACCTTCCACGGAGCCCCCGTCACGACCGTCGGGGAGCTGCCCGCCGTCGGCACCACCGCACCCGGCTTCGAGCTCGTCGGCGCCGACCTGTCGCCTGTGACCAGCGCGTCTCTGCGCGGCCAGCGGCTCGTCCTCAATATCTTCCCGTCCATTGACACCGGCGTGTGCGCCACCAGCGTGCGCCGGTTCAACCAGCGTGCCGCCGCCCTGGAGGGCACCACGGTCCTGTGCGTCTCGGCGGACCTGCCCTTTGCGCTGGGCCGCTTCTGCGGGGCTGAGGGGATTGACGACGTCGTCACCGCCTCCGTCTTCCGCTCCACCTTCGGGGCCGACTACGGCGTGACCATTGCCGACGGGCCGCTGGCAGGCCTGCTGTCGCGTGCCGTCGTGGTCCTTGACGCCGACGGCACGGTCCTCCACGCCGAACAGGTGCCCGAGATCGGTCAGGAGCCCGACTACGAGGCCGCTGTCGCAGCCCTGGCCTGAGGGCTGAGGTCTGGCGCCGCTACCGGGCCCCGTGCTGTGGTGGCGGCCGCCAGCCTCCTGACGGGCCACTCCTCCCGAGCTGACTCCGTCAGGCCAGTTTCATCCTAGGCTGGCTCCGCCGGGCCGACTTCCCGTCAGGCCTCCGCCGGGCTGGCTTTCTGTCGTGCGCCCCTGGCCTCTGCAGCCGAACGCAGCGCAAACGCCCCCGGCGCATGCGGCCCGGCCTCTACGGCTGGCCGGGGGCGTGCCACTGCCCGAGAGCAGGCCACTGCCCAGGAGCAGGCCACTGCCGCAGACCACTGCCCGAGATCAGGTCGTTGGCCACGCGCTGGCCTGGAGCGAACCACTGCCCGAGAACAGACCGCTGCCTAAGAGCAGACCGCACCAAGGCCTCCGAGGTGCCACTGGGTGACGCCGTCGCCTAACCTAAAAGCCGTGAGTACCAACGATTCCCAGCGCGCCCGCCTCGCCCAGCTCGTTGAGGAGCTGGCCGTCGTGCGCGGCAAGGTCACCCTCGCCTCGGGCCTGGAGTCCGACTTCTACGTGGACATGCGCCGTGCCACCCTGCACCATGAGGCCGCCCCGCTCATTGGCCACGTCATGCTCGACATGCTGGAGGAGGCGGGCCTGGGGCCGGAGGATATTGACGCCGTCGGCGGCCTGACCATGGGTGCCGACCCGGTGGCTACCGCCATGCTCCACGCCGCCGCCTCCCGCGGCCTGGACCTGGACGCCTTCGTGGTGCGCAAGGCGGCCAAGGACCACGGTATGCGACGGCGTATCGAGGGCCCGGAGGTCGCTGGCAGGCGGGTGGTGGTCCTGGAGGACACCTCCACCACCGGCGGCTCCCCGTTGGAGGCGGTCGCCGCCCTGCGGGAGGCAGGAGCCGAGGTCCTGGCCGTGGCCGTGGTCGTGGACCGCGACACCGGTGCGCGCGAGCGCGTCGAGGCAGCGGGCCTGCCCTACCACGCCGCCCTGGGCCTGGACGACCTGGGACTGGGCTGAGGAAGACGTCCGACGGTGCGAACCACGTCCTCGTGATCACGCCTCGTACCCGGTTTTGATTTCGGAAACTTTGCTGTGCTGCGCATAGTTCTGCCGTCACGGAGTTGGCGGCCATTGGTGCCGAGCCGGTCCTTCGTGGCTGCCTTGGGTAGTGTCGACGTCCCGGCCTGGTTCGCCCGGGACGGGGCCCGCGGGCTCCTTGACCGGCTCCGCCTACTGAACCGCCGTGTCAGGACATCTGGCGCGCACGGTGACGACACACTCGTCGAGGGGTTTCTCAGGGGATCTCGTTACTCGCCCGGGGAAGCGCAGTGACCTGGTCGGCCCCGGCCTCTGACCTGCCCGAGGGTGGGTACCGGCCGCGTGCGTCGTACCCGGGGCGCCCGGAGGGGAATGCCCCCGCCGACCGTCAGCGCCCGGAAGGGAACCTCCCCGCCGACCGTCAACGTCTGGAGGAGGACGTCCCCGCCGACCGTCGCGAGGTGGGGGTGGGGCCCTGGCCCGGGGGAGAGGCCGCCTGGCCCACCGACCCCTGCTACGACCCGGCCCTGCTGGCTGCCGGGGACCGGCGTAACGTCGTGGACCGCTACCGGTACTGGTCGGTGGAGGCGATCCGTGCCGACCTGGCTGCCCGCGCCCACAGCCTGCACGTGGCCATTGAGAACGTCAGCCAGGACCTCAATATCGGCTCGATCGTGCGCAGTGCCAACGCCTTCAATGTGGGTGGGGTCCACGTTGTCGGCCGACGCCGCTGGAACAAGCGTGGCGCCATGGTCACCAACCGCTACCTCAGCGTCACCCACCACCCCCAGGCCGCCGAGCTCCTGGCGTGGGCGGAGCGTGAGGGCTACGAGGTGGTGGGTATTGACAACGTCCCGGGCGCCCGCCTCCTGGAGGGCGAGTCCCTGCCTGAGCGCTGCCTGATGGTCTTTGGCAGCGAGGGGGAGGGGATCAGCTCGGGTCTGCTGGCCAGCTGCTCCCGCGTCCTGCGTATCGGGCAGTACGGCTCGACCCGCTCTATTAACGTGGCGGCGGCGGCCGCGGTGGCAATGCACACCTGGATCCTCCAGCACGGCGGACCCGCCCCGGACTGACGTGCCCTGACGTCAGGACGGTCAGGGTCCTGACCGTGACCCCGGTTGACCGAGACCCCGGCTGACCGCGACCTGCGGGCCGCGCTGGCGTCGCTGCCTCAGGCGACCACGCCAGCGTCGCTGCCTCAGGCGGCCCACAGGCCGCGACGCCTGGGGTGGCGCGGGACTCGCTTCCTGGCGAGCCCCGAGGCTCAAGAGCCGCGAACGGCCTGTCAGCCCCACTGCGAGGCTGACAGGCCGTCAGAGGGCTCGGCTGCCCCGGGCCTGGTGCTGGCCGCCTACCAGACCGAGCCCACCGGGCCCGGCTCGAAGTGCCGGCCAGCCCGCCAGGCCGGGCCCACCAGGTCGGGTTCACCAGGCCCGGGGTGCCGGACCGGCTCAGGCCTTCGGCTCGGCCTCGATAATGGGCTGGGCCGCCTTGGAGTGCACTACCTCGATCTTGCGGGGCTTGGCCTCCTCCGCCACGGGGATCGTCAGCGTGAGCACGCCGTCGGTGTAGGTGGCGGAGATGCGGTCCAGCGCCAGGCCGTAGCCCAGCGTGAGCTGGCGGGCGAAGGTGCCCGAGGGACGCTCGTGGGCGAGCCACTGGACCCCGTCCTCGTCTCGGGCGGGGCGCTCGGCGCGCACGGTGAGGGTCCGGTCCTCCACGTCCACGTCGATCGTGGCGGGGTCGACGCCGGGCAGGTCGATGTGGGCCACGAAGGACTCGCCCTTGCGGTACAGGTCCAGCGGCATGCCCACGGACGCGGGGGTGCGCACCAGGCCGTTGGTGAGCCAGCGGTCCAGGTCGCGGAAGGGATCGAAGGACGACGGTGTTGCCATGTCAACCACCTCCTGTGGTCACGGTCCCGGAGCCTCCGGGAACCGGGCGGGAGGGGCGCGCCTCGCGCCCTTCCCGGACACCTCGATTCTGGCACTCTCGACCCGAGAGTGCTAAGAGGCATCGCCCAGGGTGAAAAAATAGAGCATCGAAGTGTGACCTGGGACCATGATCCGCTTCCAGGATCGGCCGATCCGTGGAACAATGAGCCCTGCACCACTGACTCACCATTCTTCAGGAGGCATCTAGTGGCCATCGCAACCCCGGAGTCCTACGCGGACATGCTTGACCGCGCCAAGGCTGGCAAGTACGCCATCCCCGCGATCAACGTCACGAGCTCCCAGACCCTCTCCGCTGCCCTCAAGGGCTTCGCCGACGCCGAGTCTGACGGTATCGTCCAGATCTCCAACGGCGGCGCCGCCTACTGGTCCGGCTCCTCCCGCCTGGACCGCGTCACTGGTTCCCTCGCCTTCGCCGCCTACGCCCGCGCCGTCGGTGACCTCTACCCCGGCATCGTGGGCCTCCACACGGACCACTGCCCCAAGAAGTTCCTTGACTGCTGGATCCACCCGCTGCTGGAGATCGAGGCCGAGCAGGTCAAGCGCGGCGAGCTGCCGGTGTTCCAGTCCCACATGTGGGACGGCTCGGCGGAGTCCCTGGACGACAACATTGAGATCGCCGTGGACATGCTCAAGCGCTCCCGCGCGGCCCACACCGTCCTCGAGATCGAGATCGGCGCTGTCGGCGGCGAGGAGGACGGCATCAAGGGTGAGGAGAACGCCAGTCTCTACACCACTGCCGACGACGCCTACCGCGCCATCGAGGCCCTGGGCCTGGGCGAGAACGGCCGTTACATCACAGCGCTGACCTTCGGCAACGTGCACGGCTCCTACAAGCCCGGTCACGTCAAGCTGCGCCCGGAGATCCTGGGCGAGATCCAGGTGGACGTCGCCAAGCGCCTCGGTGACCGCCTCCAGACCAAGGTCGGGGTCAAGGACTCGCCGTTCGACCTGGTCATGCACGGCGGCTCCGGCTCCACCGACGAGGAGATCGCCACCGCGGTGCGCAACGGCGTCATCAAGATGAACGTCGACACCGACACCCAGTACGCCTTCACCCGCCCGATCGCGGACTGGATGTACCGCAACTACGACGGCGTCCTGAAGGTCGACGGTGAGGTCGGCTCCAAGAAGAAGTACGACCCCCGCGCCTGGGGCAAGGCTGCTGAGGAGGGCATGGCCGCCCGCGTGGTCGAGGCCTGTGAGCGCCTCGGCTCGGTCGGCTCCGCCAAGCGCTGAGCAGCTGCCCGCAAGGGGCGGTACCGCCGCGGCCCTAGGGGTCGCGAGCCACACGGTCGGCCCGGTCTCACGCTGGTGGGGCCGGGCCGACCTAATCCCGATCGTTACCAAACTGTGTCTTGCGCGGGAGCGTTCTGCATGAGATACTGAAATAGATGTATAGTTATCCCCGATAGAGGGTCTCATGACTTATAGGTACATCCACATCCCCTCCCTTTCCTCCCTTGTCTCCCTCGTCCTGGTCGTGCTCCTCACGGTTGGTGCCACCTCCCCGTCGTTGCCGGACGGTGAGGTCCCCCTGGGTGGAGGTGGGGCACTGACCTGCCGGTTCTTCCCCTGGCTGTGGTGGTGCCAGGTATGAGTGCCGGGCAGGTGCCTGGCATTGGTGGCCAGCTCCCTCTGCGGCGTCAGGCAGAGCGGATCCTCGCTCGTCGGGAGGTGGTCCCGGCGGGGGCGGCGCTGGCCCTCCTGGTCCTGGACTGGATTCCGCCAGGTGTCCAGAGGCCGTCAGGGCTCACTCTTCTCGCCTCAGTTGTTATAGCGGTCTGCGTGGGGCTCTCGGGCTGGTACCCACGGCTCGCGGGCGGTGCCGCCCTGGTGGTGACGGCGGTGGTGAACGCTCTTCCCAGCGACGTCGCCGTGCTGACGGCGCCGGCAATCGGCTCGGTCCTGGTGATCGGCGGCTGGGTGGCACGTCGCTGGAACCTGGCCGTACTCGTAGCGGGCACGGCCCTGCTGGCTGGCTCAGTCATAGGTGGTGACCCCGACCGTGTCCGGCCCTTCGTGGCGTGGTCCTTCCAGATCGTCGTGGGGGTCGGGGTCGGGCTGGTAGTCCGTCTTTATAAGGACCGCCTACAGGTGGCCGACGAGCAGGTCGGGTACTGGCGTCTCAGGGTGGAGGCCGAGGACTCCCGGGTGCGCTCGGTCCTGGCCGCGCAGCTCCATGACTCGGTGGTGGCCTGTCTGGCCCGGATCGTGGTGAACACGGAGTACCTGATCCGCGAGCCGTCTAGGGGCCGCACGCAGGTGTGCGAGGAGCAGATCCTGGCCGACGCCCAGAGCGCGATGCGGCAGATCCGCCAGATCATTCACGCGAGCACCCCGGCGGCTGAGGCGGTCCGAGACGACGGGTCCTGGGTGGCGGTCCTGAAGGAGTACAGGACGCTCCTGGCCGCTGCCGGCCTTGAGCTCCGCCCCTCAGTCCCCTCGGAGCAGGAGCTGGCTGAGGTGCTTGACGGTCCCCGCCTGTCGGTACTGGCGGTGGCGTTGAGGGAGGGCTGCCTCAACGCCTTGAAGTACGCCGGACGAGGGACGTCGGTGAGGGTCCAGGTGGTGCTTGACCCGGACCAGGTCGAGCTCATGGTCAGGTCTACGACGGCCCCGTCGGGCACGCCTGAGGAGGCCTGGCGCAGGGGGCTGGAAGGCGGCATGGGCCTGACCATGTTGACGCGCCGGGCTGAGCAGGTCGGAGGCTACGTCAGCTACGGGCCCCTGAAGGACGACTGGCTGCTTGGAGTCGCCCTGCCGCACCCCGCGGCAGGGGTAGGAACAGATCACGGCACCGATGAGGTGCCGCTAGACAAGGAGAAAGAACATGACTGAGAACACTGGTGCTGCCTCGGAGAAGAAGGAGCCGGTCCGCGTACTCCTGGCTGATGATGACGAGGGGTACCGCCGTCAGCTCAGCAGCCTCCTCGGCACCGTCCCCTACATTAACGTGGTCGCTGTGGCTGGAGACGGTCGTGAGGCTCTTAATGCGCTGGAGAAGTGTCAGGTAGATGTGGCACTTGTAGATATTGCTATGCCATCTATGGATGGCGTTGAGGTGACCAAGGTCATAACTGGGCGTTATCCGGATACGAAGGTTGTCATCCTCTCGGGGCTGGTGCCTGAGGACTACATGGAGAAGGTCCTGGCCACCGAGACGATGGGGTTCCTGACCAAGGACATGGGAGTGGACGACATTGCCAGGGGTCTGCGTGCAGTCTCCCAGGGGCAGCAGGTGCTCGGCCCCGAGCCGACGAGGCTCCTGGTGGAGGGCTACCGGCGGCAGGCCCGGTTCCGGGAGGAGAACGCGGACTTCCTCGAGGGCGTGAGGAAGCTGCCGAAGCGCCAGCGGACAGTGTACGACATGCTGGTCCTCCACGCGCCCTGCACGGACAAGGAGATCGCGCAGGCCATTGGGTATGCCAGGACGACCGTACGTGACGACCTGGTAGAGATCCGGCGCCGATTGGGCTGCCGTACTCGTGTCGAGATCATCCAGAAAGCTGCCCTGCTTGGGTCACGGTGAAACTACCTACATTTGTCGGTAGCGGATCTCACGCTGCGTGTGCCATCCTGGACTCAGGTCGCAGGAGCGACCGTCATGATTTTGGAGGACGAACATGTTGTTCAGGAAGAAGCTTCTTGCCGCTATCGCCTCGGCACTGGTGATCGTGGGGATCCCCGGCGCCGCTCAGGCGTCAGAGTCGGACGTTTCTAACTCATTCAGTGCGGACGTGACGCCAGCAATGACAAACCTTAGGTGCACTTCGTCGAGGTTTATCACTCTTGCCAATGGCTGGCCCACGGCTTCGCCTACAGACCGTAGCGGGAGCCGCTATTGCTGGCTCGCGATTAGTGACCTCCACAACAATGCAGTCACCGTTCTCCAGTTTAACCTGAATTCGGCTGAAGGTATGAGCGTTGACGTTGACGGATACTATGGTCGAGGAACGCGCTGGGCGGTCATGCAGGTTCAGCGAAGGTATAACTTGACGCAGGACGGTGAGTATGGCGCAAAGACCGGTCATAGGATGCGCTGGCGTGCAGTAAACGGGTCTGTGTCGCGTTGGGCTTGAGTCTTAAGGGTGCGCGGAGGCCTGCTTCCGCGCACCCTTGAGATTATCTGGGAGGCACATCGAGTGCCCTATAGCTGTGTGTCGTTGTGGTCTTTGTGCAGTTAGGCAAACATTTGCTTATGTGAGCACACCTATTTTCAGAGAGGTTGGCATGGTTAATTATTGTTCCCGTCTACGTCCCGGACTCACTGGTGTTGCGTGTCTGCTAATATTTCTAGGAGCGTGTTCCCAGGGGTCTATTTCCGGAAATCAGGACTCTCCAGGCGTTGATAATACTTCCGAGGTGGCAGGATCTGAGGCGGAGGTGGTGAAGGACCAGTCTCAGTGGACTCTGCCTACTGACCCCTACTATGGTGGGCAAATTTTGGCTCTGACTTCTCAGGCCGAGGAGACCGTTGTCAAGAACTGCATGGTCAAGGCGGGGTTCTCTGACTATCGTGTGCGTATGGATGCTTCGGCGCCAGCGCCCGCCAACCTTGCTGGTGACGGTATCTCCGTTCTCTTTAACGAGACCACTGCGAAGCAGTTTGGATACCGTCGGGCTCCCGATCCGAGGGATCTTCTGGAGGCGGAGATTGAGGCTTCTGGGGGTGACCTTTTTAGTGGAAAGAGCAATGAGTTCTTTGACCAATTGGACATCTGCAACCTAGAGGGGCAGGCCGCAGTGGCAGGGGTGAGCGTCGATGAGTTCAAGGCGAGCCATCAAGAGTCGACAGGATCGGCAGATGCGGTTCAAGAGAATCCTGCGTCCATCGGGTCCCAGCTCAATCGGCTTGGTGTGGATCTTAATTCTCCTGAGTTGAGTGCGGCGGCTGCGTCGTGGCGTGAGTGCATGGTACCTCTGGGTATCTCTGACCTGCCGGACCGCCCCTGGAACGCGGGTTCCACGAGAGAGCTTCCTGAGTCCCTCCGGGACAAGTGGGGTTGGAAGCCGACGGGTAAACCCTCTGCCGATGAGATCGCCACGGCGAGTGCTGACGCCGCGTGCCGGGCCTCATCGGGGTGGACCGACACCCTCTACCAGCAGGAGTGGGACACGCATCAGGCCTTCGTGGACGCCCACCGTGCCGAGCTGACACCTGTCCTAGCCGAGCATCAGGCCGAGGCCGCCCGCGCCCGGGAGATCATAGCCAAGGGAGGAGCATAAGGTAGAACGAGTAAGAGGACCCAGAGCTCCACCATGAGGTGCCTTACGTGGCACCTCATGGTTGGTTGCTACGGAGTCGAGTCATTTCCGCGCATCTAGATGGGTCAGGAGGCTCGTCAAAAGTCGAGTCATCCTGGTGCGCTCACACGTAAGAGGTGTATGATCCTTTGTAGGAGGTACCGCATCGCGACCATCTCACACGTCGTAGCGCCCTAGCAGCGAGGGCGACTGCGACTGTGGCGACGGGAGGCCCGGTGCAGATTCGGGGCTTCAGGAAGGTACCTCGCAGTCTCGGGTATCGTCTATAACGGTTTGCGTCCCAGAGAGCAATAGTATTGACGACCATAATGCTTTATGTTCCTGAACCGTTCGACGTACTTATTCATGAGGAGAACAGACAATGACCGGCAGTCGCTCGTCCCTGCGTTCTATTAGTGCTGCCATGCTGGGTGTGATTGTGGTCCTGGGGGCGTGCTCCCAGGGAGGGGAGACGAGCGGTCAGGGGGCTTCGGCGCCGCCTGGTGGGCAGGTAGCCTCTACGGGTAGTTCTGCTGTGGAGGGCGTTGGGGCCGAGGTCACGAAGGACCAGTCTCATTGGACTCTTCCCACTGACCCCTATTACGGTGGGCAGACTATGGCCTTGAGCCTTCAGGCATGGGATATCGCGGTCAGGAACTGTATGGTCAAGGCCGGGTTCTCTGACTATCGAGTGGGCATGGATGCCTCTGCCCCGCTGCCCGCCAACCTTGCTGGTGACGGCATCTCCACCTTCTTTAACGAGACCACTGCCAGCCAGTTCGGGTATCGGCGCGCTCCTGACCCAAGGAATGTTTTAGAGGCGGAGATTGAGGCCGCTGGACCTGGAGGTCTCTTCGCCAGCAAGGACAAGGAGTTCCATAAACAAATGGACGTTTGTGATATGGAAGGACGGGCTGCCGTGGCGGGGGTAAGTGTGGAAGAGTTTAAGGAGAGGTCCAACAAGTTGGCCGATGACGTCCAGGAAGATCTTTCCTCAATTGGCTCGCAGCTCAATCGACTTGCTGTGGACCTTAATTCGCCTGAGTTGAGTGCGGCGGCTGCGTCGTGGCGTGAGTGCATGGCGCCCCTGGGGATCTCTGACCTGCCGGACCGTCCCTGGGACGCAGGGTCTATGGGCCTTCCTGAGTCCCTTCGGGACAAGTGGGGCTGGAGGCCGACAGGTAAGCCTTCTGCCGATGAGATCGCTACGGCGAGTGCTGACGCCGCCTGTCGGGCCTCCTCGGGGTGGACCGACACCCTCTACCAGCAGGAGTGGGACACGCATCAGGCCTTCGTGGACGCCCACCGCGCCGAGCTGGCACCTGTCCTAGCCGAGCACCAGGCCGAGGCCGCCCGCGCCCGCGAGATCATAGCCAAGGGAGGGGTGTAAGACTATTATGGGATCTCGTATTATGGGAGCCTCGCACCGTCGTGTTAACAGGAGGACGTCTGTGACGGTTGAGAAAGAATGTCTGACACGGATGCAAGGTACTCGACTGGCCGGGCTAGGCTGCTTGGTCGCTCTGGCTCTTGTCTGCACAATGGTTGGTTCCTGCTCTACCGCGGTGGATGGCGGTGTGGCGTCATCCACTGCGGGGGCCAGCTATGGCGGGTCGGTGGGTCCTAGTTCGTCGTCTGGTGGGGAGGACTCGCTGGGTGTTACTAAGGACATTAGTACCTGGGCGCTCCCGTTTGACCGTATCTATGACGAGGAGCTCTTGAGGCTGCAGGTTCACCTAGTGCATGTGTGGGTGGACGAGTGCATGCTGGAGCACGGGTTCCCGGACTACGAGATCTTGTCCTCTATTGACGTCCCCTACCCGGAAACTAATCCGCATGGTTTCTCGGCGCTATTCAATACTGCGATCGCACAGAAGTACGGTTACCGTAAGGCCCCGGATCCGGGTTACCGTTACAGTTCGGGTGGTGTCGAGAACAGAGATCGTTCCTACTACGAGGACAAGTCGCAGGCGTTTAAGGATCAGATGTATACTTGCGTGAACGAGGCAAATGTGCGTGAAAACGGTCCTATTCCAACGGGGGAGCCTGTTGCGAGCAAGCCTGGGTCCTATGAGTACGAGCTCAACCAGTTTGGGATCAGTAACTCCGACCCTGCCCTGGCCGCTCAAGCTAAGGCCTGGGTGGAGTGCATGGCGCCACAGGGTATTAGTGACCTGCCCAGTGCCCCCTGGATGCTGCAGAACTATGGTGATATGCCTGAGTCGCTCAAGGAGCGTTGGGACTGGTGGCCCCTGGGGGATGCCAGTGCCGATGAGATCCAGGTGGCGACTTTTGACGCCGGGTGCCGTGAGTCCTCGGGGTGGAACCAGGCCCTGTACGACCTGACCTGGGACCGCCAGGTTGCCTTCATTGCCGCCCACCGTGCTGACGTGCAGCGCGCCCTTGACGCCCACGCCGCCGAGAAGACCCGCCTACGCGATCTACTGTCCCAGGCTGCCAACGGGACAGAAGAAGGAGACAAGCAATGACTGACGGTCGCTCACCCCTGCGTTCCATCTGTGCTGTCGTGCTGGGTATGACCATGTTCCTGGGGGCGTGCTCCCAGGGAGGGAAGACAAGCGGGCAAGGGGCCTCGGCGCCGCCTGACGGGCAAACCTCGCCATCTACAGTTGTAGCTTCTAGCGCCGTCACGACGACAGGGGCCGAGGTGACGAAGGACCAGTCTCACTGGACCCTTCCCACTGACCCCTACTATGGTGGGCAGACTATGGCCTTGACCCTTCAAGCCGAAAGTACTGTAGCCAGGAACTGCATGGTCAAGGCGGGGTTCTCTGACTATCGTGTGCGCATGGATGCTTCGGCCCCGCCGCCCGCCAACCTTGCTGGTGACGGCATCTCCACCTTCTTTAATGAGACCACTGCCAGCCAGTTCGGATACCATCAGGCCCCTGATCCTCGGGATCTTCTGAGGGACGAGGTCGAGGCCGCTGGAGGCAGTCTTTATGCCGGAAGAGGTGACGGGTTCCTTGACCAGCTAAGTATCTGTAACCTGGAGGGGCAGGCTGCTGTGGCGGGGGTAAGTGTGGAGGAGTTTAAGGAGCGATTCAATAAGTCGGTTGAGGATGCCCAGGCCGATCCTTCCTCTATTAGCTCCCAGCTTAACCGGCTGGGAACAGACCGTACCTCTCCTGAGTTGAGTGCGGCGGCTGCGTCGTGGCGTGAGTGCATGGCGCCCTTGGGGATCTCTGACCTGCCGGACCGTCCCTGGGACGCGGGTTCCACGGGAGGACTTCCTGAGTCCCTTCGGGACAAGTGGAACTGGAGGCCGATCGCTACGCCGTCAGCTGATGAGATCGCTACGGCGAGTGCTGACGCCGCCTGTCGGGCCTCATCGGGGTGGACCGACACCCTCTACCAGCAGGAGTGGGACACGCGCCAGGCCTTCGTGGACGCCCACCGCGCCGAGCTGGCACCTGTCCTAGCCGAGCACCAGGCTGAGGCCGCCCGCGCCCGAGAGATTATCGCCAAGGGAGGTGTCTGAGCTCCACCTGTCTACCGCCCCCGTACTCCCCGTAGAATTTCCCTTACCTCACCCCTAGGACCCAGTATGCGTCTCATCCGAACCTCTCGCTCCGATTCCTCAGCCACTCGTGAGAAAGGCGTCAGGGCGCGCTGGTGGTGGGCGGTACTGGCCGTGGTCGCCGCCGTCGGACTCGTTGCCGGGACCTGGGCACTGGCCTCCCGCTTCGAGTCCCCGGCACAGCGCGAGGCAGCCGCCGCACCGCCCTCCGCCAATGCCGTCGTGGTGGAGGTGACTCGTGGTGACCTGAAGGAGCAGACCACCGTCATGGCCTCTGCTGAGGCCAGCGGGGCCCGCAGCCTGCCCCTTCCACGCCCCAGCGGGACCGCGGTGGTCACCTCTACCGGGGTGAACGTGGGTGAGGACCTCAGCAGCGGCCAGGTGGTGACCTGGGTCAATGACCGGCCGGTGTTCGCCCTGGCTGGTACCTTCCCCATGTACCGGGACATTGGTGAGGGGGACTCCGGTGCGGACGTGACCATGGTCCAGGAGGCCCTGAGGGACCTGGGCTACAACATCACGGCCACCGGCAGCTTTGGGCCGCTGACCGCCTCCTGCATCCAGAGCCTCTACCAGAAGGTCGGCTCCCAGGCCCCGACGCGCCCGGCTGCCTCCGGTGACGGCCCCGGGGACTCCTCCTCAGCACAAGGCGGGGCCGACAAGGACGACGGGACCCCCGCGCCTGCCGCGGCCCCGGCTACCAAGGCCGCCGCGCAGATCATGCTGCCGGCCTCAGAGGTCATGGTGCTCTCAGGCCTGCCCTCCAAGGTCGCCCAGGTTCCCGACGTGGGTACGGTCCTGACGGACAGCAGTGCCACCCTGGGACTGTCCAGCTCCACTATGACCTTGACCGCGCCGGTCCCCGGTAACATGGCCGCCCGCCTGGGGAGCGGCAAGGTCTCGGGGACAGCCGTCCTGGACGGTACCAGCGTGCCGGTCAAGGTGGCCTCAGTGGATGAGAAGAAGCCGGACTCCACCGGTCAGGGCGGTGAGGGGGCAGGCAGCCCGGGCAAGGAGGGCTCCCGCGACTCCGGAGGAGGGGCAGGTGGCTCAGGATCCGTGGCCTCCCTGACGCCCACCAGCGGGGAGATTCCCGCCTCCTGGGCCGGACGCAAGGACGTGCTGGTCACCCTGAACCTGACCGCCCCCCTGACCGGTGTCCTCACCGTGCCCCAGCGTGCCATTGCCACAGACGCTCAAGGATCCTCCAGCGTCCTGGTCCAAGGGGCCGACGGGGGCTTCACCCAGGTGACGGTGACCGTCTCCGGCTGCGTGGCCGGCACCTGCGCACTGGCTGAGCCCGAGGCCGGCAGCGTCCTGACTGAGGGCGCCAAGGTGAGGGTGGACCGCTAATGGCCACCCTCACCCTGGAGCACGTGTCTAGGACCTACCGGGGCGCCTCACCCGTGGAGGCCCTCAAGGACGTGTCCCTGACGATCAGCCAGGGGGAGTACGTCGCTATTGAGGGGCCCTCCGGCTCGGGCAAGTCCACCCTGCTCAACCAGCTCGCCCTGCTGGACGTCCCCACCGAGGGGGAGTACATCATTGACTCCCACCCCACCACCGGCCTGTCCGACGCCGGGCGGGCCCGCCTGCGCAGCGCCACCTTCGCCTTTATCTTCCAGTCCTTCCACCTGCTGGAGGGACGCAGCGTGCTGGACAACGTGGCCCTGGGCACCTTGTACCGGGGCCTGGCTGCCTCCCGCCGCCGGGAGCTGGCCCGTCAGGCCCTGGAGGTCGTAGGCCTGGCCGCCAAGGCCGGGGAGCGGGCCGCACGCCTGTCCGGGGGTGAGCGGCAGCGGGTGGCGATCGCCCGGGCCATTGCCTCGGGCGCCCCTGTGGTGGTGGCCGACGAGCCCACCGGCAACCTCGACTCTGCCAACTCCCTGACCGTGATGGAGACCCTGGAGGAGCTCAACACCAGGGGCTCCACCCTCATTGTGGTCACCCACGACCCTGCCCTGGCGTCCCGGGCCCGACGTCGCCTGAAGGTCCTGGACGGGGTCGTCACCGACACCACCGAGCCGGTCGCCCCCGCTGCTGCCGGTAGTGCCGCCGCTAGCCCGGCCAGCGCCGCCAGCGTTGCCAGCCCCGCGACCCCGGCCCGCAGCACCGGCCCGTCGCGCCGTCGCGCCGCCCGACGCACCCGGGGCACCCCTGGCCGCCGGGCGGGCGCCGACCCGGGCGTCCACGAGCGCGACACGCTCCTGCTGCCCTCCGCTCAGGACGGCTGCCCGGACCGGCCCGCGGCCCCGCCCTGGGAGGTGCCCGTCCCGGAGGGGCGGGACTCACGGGTGCGGGTGGCTGACGCCCTGGCCGACGCCTGGCGGGGACTGTGGACCAAGACAGGGCGGACGCTGGCGCTCATGGCCGCCGTCGCCCTGGGCGTGGGCCTGGCCCTGACCACCATGGGACTCTCCCAGACGGCCTCAGGCCAGGTATCGGACATCTTTGACGCCCAGCGCAACCAGCGGGTGGCCATGACCTCACCTGACCTGATGCAGAACCCCGCGCCCGCGGCCGAGCTCCTGTCTACCACCGCCATGGACCGGGTGGGCTCCCTGGCCGGGGTCAGGGAGGTGCTCGTCTACTCCGTCTACGAGCAGGCCCCCATCGCCACCACCCCCACGGACGCCGCCAACGAGGCGGGGAACCAGCGTTACGAGGTCGTCGGACTGGTGGGTGGGCGCGTCCCCGCCAGCATCCTCACCCTGGACAGCTCCGGACCCTCCGTGACCACGCTGGGGCCCGGCGAGGTGATCGTCGGCACCCAGGTGGCCACACAGATCCAGCTCGGGCCCCTGGCGGCCTCCCCGGCGATCTGGGTCGACGGCGTCCCCATGCGGGTGGTCGGGATCCTCAAGGACGCCGGGCTGCAGGTCACGCTCATTAACTCCGTCATTATGGCCTCCGACCAGGTCACCGGAAAGGCCCGGTACGCGGGTGCGGAGATCAAGGTGGCTCCCGGCGCCGCCCCGCAGGTGGCCGCCCAGGCGCCGGTGGCCTGGCTGCCCACCGCCCCGCAGGGCGTGACCGTGAACGCGCCGCCGGACCCCATGAGCCTGCGTGAGTCCATTGAGTCCAACGTCACCACCATGCTCCTGACCCTGACAGGTGTCACCCTCCTGGCCTCCGTGCTGTCGCTGACCAACTCCATGACCACCGCCGTCTTCCAACGCACAGGTGAGCTGGGGCTGCGCCGGGCCATTGGCGCCCGACGCACCCACCTCACGGCGCTCATTCTCAGCGAGTCCCTGACCATTGGGACCCTTGGCGGGCTCCTGGGTGCCTACGCCTCGGTCATGGTCATCCTCGCCGTCACGATCGTCCGGCACTGGCAGCCCGTCCTGGACCCGGTCCTGGTGCCCCTGGGAGTGGTCGGGGGCATCGTGGTGGGCACTCTGGGCGGGGCCCTGGCCACCAGCAGGGCCGGGCGCATCCAGCCCTCCGACGCCCTGCGGACCACCTAACGCCGGGTGGGTTGCGGTATCTGCGCAGGTCAGGCGCCTAAAAGGAGGCCGGGCGAAAACTTAAACGTTTGTGACGCCCTCTGACGGGCCCGGAGGGTGGACAATGGTTGCCAGGTGCCCCGCCCCTCCTGGGGGGCGAGGCCCTCGCTCCTGACCGGAGCCACTGAGACCACGGCGAGCAACTAGGGAGCCTGACGGTACGTCACCACTTCCAACGCCAGGCATGCTTCCTGGACCTGCGGGAGCCTGGAGTCACGTGTTAGACGGGGGCGCTGCATGAGCAGTAAAGATATGGATACCCGATCCAAGGCCTCTTGGTGGGTCGGGCGCGCGCCTATGGTGAGACGCGCGTTTTGGTGGGGCGGACTGGTACTGCTGTCTCCTGCTCCGATGTCATTTCTGGACATGACGGCAGTTCATGATTTCTTCTCAGTTTTCCCTTCCCCCCTCAAGGTGCCGCCATCGGGTTCGAGTCGTAGTGCCGCAACGGACCTAGCGGAAGTCATTGAAGAAGAACGTATCATTGCCACGCTCGTGGCTGGCCTCCTGCTTTGGCTTCTCTGCATTCTATTTAGTTCAGATGAAGCTAGCTATAAATATTATTCTAATATGCAGTCTGGCCCCATGTCGAAAAGCAGTATCGCACAACGTGTAGTTATTTGCGTTGTGTCCGCCGTATTTGCGCTCAGTGCTGCCGTGATCATCCTCCTATTCTCAATCTCTATCGATTTGTACTACAATCCAACTCCTTGATGACGTTGTAGTGCAGCCACGGGACGTAACCGTCTCTCTTGCGCTATACGGAACGTCGTTCCGGGACTCCTCGTTTGAGGAAGGGGATCTGCTCCACGGGTCCCCAGGGATGTGCCGGACCTGGGCAACTGAGCCTCAAGACGGGGAGCAGCGCTGCGTGCGAGACAGAAGAAGATCCAAGATCAGCATCCCGAGCGGACCGGACCCGCATCCAGAACATGCATGCAGAGCGGGCGTGTTTTGTGTGGTCCTCTTTATTTTCAGCACAACCTAGTGTATGCTAGAGACCATGAACAGCGTCGAGAAGAATGTTCGCAACAAAATTGTGAAGGACGAAGATCACCTTATAGTTAGACTGGTTACGTACTTCATTGCGCTGACACTTGTAAAGTGTGTGAGCGATTTGTCTATTGAGTATCAGTGTTTGGTCCATGGTTCATTTTGCGTCGCTCCAGCGTATTTTGACGTAGCTGCGTACTTCGGTATAACTGCTCTTATTGTACCTTTCATCCTAAACTTTATCGTGTACGTTGTAATT
Organism: Actinomyces sp. oral taxon 897; assembly: GCF_002999235.1. NCBI lineage: Bacteria > Bacillati > Actinomycetota > Actinomycetes > Actinomycetales > Actinomycetaceae > Actinomyces > Actinomyces sp. oral taxon 897. Next base: position 2,876,250 of record NZ_CP027236.1, read on the forward strand.
CTTTATGTTGACGGAAACTATCGTTTGCGTTCTCGTGAAGTTGTGATGTTTATGAGTCTCTCATATCCGTTAGGGTCGTATATTTGTCAACTTATATTTGACGGATTTCGTCTTACTCGAAGATTTTCCCTTTACTCGATGTATATTGCTTGGAACGGATGGGGGGACAGCTCTGCGGCGGTCTTTCGAGCGCCGATCATGTTTTTTGGTATCTGGGTGCTGGGTATGATATGGTTGGGCTTCGCGAGCGAAGTAACACGTCCACGTTATCCTCAGCGGAAAGCTCCGTCACGGACAGACAGTACTTCCGAGCCGACAGGAGCGACTCAGGCAACACGAGGGACGCTCAAGAAGCATTTTGAAGATTCTATCCAAATACTTCTTGGTCCGATCGTTGTGATGTTTGCGGTCATGCCTTTAAGCTCATGGTGGGTCAAGCGTGTCTCTGTGCTCAAGCGCGTCCTCTGGTGGGGCGGCCTGGTCCTGATGTCACCTGCAATAATGTCACTGTTTTACTGGCGTGCTGTCTGCCGCTTCTTTGCGTTTTCTTCCGCGCAGGTTTACGAGACTGGTGACTCGCTAAATCCGGAAGCATTCATCTTAGGACGCATACTCCTGTCGATCTTGGCGGGTGCCCTATGCTGGGTTCTCTGTGGCGTTTTCGGTACGCTCCTGCGTTGTGTGGAAACTGCAAACCTGCCGCGCCCTACAAAAAGTAATGATAATCGATTGGTGGTCGCGGCGGTGTCAACCGCGTTTGTCGTATCAGCCTGTCTCGTCGGACTGATCTGTCTGATCGGCATTAACCTTGATGGCGTCTCGAGCTCCTTTTGAAGATAGGTATTCCAAACTCTGCGAGGGCCGGAGTGAAGCCGTGGGCCGTCCTGGTGTACACTAGAAGCTTGCAGGGTATCGAGGAGAACGTGGGAGACAGGCGTGGAGGACAGTAGCTTCCGACCCGGTAAGCTCGTTGTTTGCTTCGTGGTGCTGACGTCCGCGGCGTGCTTGTATGGTGCTACCGTTGATCTTCATCCGATCTTTAAACTGTTGTATGACATAGGGCCAGGACTTTTCTACTTGGCCAGTCTGGTTTTCATGTTCTCGCCGAGCCTCATCGGTTGCATTCTGATTCGCCGGTTCGGCAAGGGCATATGGTTGGAGCGATGGGAGGCGAAGATGCTTATCGGGCTGTCGTTCCCAATGGGGATGTACTTGTGCGACATTTTGGTGTCATGCTCCCACGCCGAAGCTTCCTTCATGACGTCGCTGTACGCCGCATGGAAAAACTGGGACAATGACCCCAGGATATTCGTGCGGCCCCGACCGTATTTCTGATCGCATGGGTTATGGGCTTTGTGTGGGCGGCGCTGGCAAACGTATTGGCTCATCCGCGTCGTACGTGGCACCGGATCGACTCGTGGATAAACAGTTTACCATATAGGTCGCAGATGTCAGCGTATCGTGAGAGCCATCAGAACGCCTTGCAATATGGTTTCGTGGTTCCTGTCAAAGAGAATCACGATTTGTCTGCCGTGGCACCTGCAGGCACCTTTGTAGGCTACTGGGGTGAACGTGCTTCCCTGATCAAGCGCACTCTCTGGTGGGTCGGTCTGATACTGCTGCTCCCAGCCCCTGTGTCACTGCTCTACCGACGTGCAGTGTTCAGGTTGGATAGTCCTGATGTGGAGGTGCTCGTCATGGAACGTATCCTCATGTCGATCTTGCTGGGGATCCTGTGCTGGATCCTCAGTGCTGTCTTCGACGTCCTCCTGCGCCGTCGTCCCGAGAGCACGACCCCACCGTACCCTGCAGCAAGCACCGACAGACAGGTAGCAGTCACCGCAGTGTCAACCGTACTCGTCATCTCAGCCTGTCTTGTCGCACTGCTGTGCCTGATTGGCATTAGCCTGCACGGGGTCTCAGTCACGTCCTGAGATATGGCGCGGACGAGGGTCAGGGCCCGGCTGTGGGCTCTGGTACTTGACTCGCTATCGGGTTGTGAATCATGTCGAGGAAACTTTGGATGGTGATCCTGTGAGAGATAATGACGACCGGGGACGCGGGCTGGCCCTGTGCTTCACCATAGTAGTGTCAGTTATCTATCTGGCCGGAGAGTATCATAACCGTGTTGCGCAGCTGTTCTATGGCACCTTAAACCTGGCTGTCGCTGCGTTCTTGGTCATCATGCAGTTTCTCCCGAGCGTCATGGGAGGAGCCGTGGTGCGCATATTCGGCAGAAGACTGAGGCTGGATCGGTGGGAGTCCAGGTTATTTATTGGGTTTTCTCACCCCCTGGCGGCTTATATCTACGAACTCGTGAGGGAGGGAGACGCTCGCGGTGGCCCGTTCCCGCAGTCGCTGTATGTTGCGTGGAAGGAATGGGGTAATGGATCCATAATGAATGTCTGGACCTTGCTCGCGCTCTTATTGCTCTGGGTGTTAGGTGTTGTGTGGGTGAGCCTGGCGGACATACTGTGGCACCCACTTCGCAGCTGGAGGTGGATCAGGTCGAGAATGGCCGACAGAGTATCTGAAGCACAGGCGACGGTGTTCTGTGAGAGCCCTCATGAAAGCATGGAATATGGTTCTGCGCCCCAACTTGAGGCAGGCTCTGGCCCAGCTGCCGCGGTACCTGTGGACGCCTTTCTGGGCTACTGGGGTGAACGTGCCTCCGTGCTCAAGCGCACTCTCTGGTGGGCTGGGCTGATGCTGCTGCTCCCAGCCCCGGTGTCACTGCTCTGCCAACGTGCAGTGCATCATCTCTTCACGCTCTTCCCCGTGCAGGCACTCGGTTCTGATGCCGCCGTGGAGGTGATAGTCCTGGAACGTGTTCTCATATCGGTCTCGCTGGGGATCCTGTGCTGGATCCTCTGCGCCGTCCTCGACGTCCTCCTGCGCCGTCGTCCCGAGAGCACGACCCCACCGTACCCTGCAGCAGGCACCGACAGACAGGTAGCAGTCACCGCAGTGTCAACCGTACTCGTCATCTCAGCCTGCCTCGTCGCACTGCTGTGCCTTACCGGCATTAACCTGCACGGGACCACGGCTGCGTCTTGACGTATGGCGCGAGCGGGGCGAGGTTGATTTGCGGGGGGTGGGGGTTCCTGGTCTCTCGCGGCGCGGATTCGGGTGGCTCTATGCGGTCTCCTGGATGTTCTGCTGCCTGTTTGCTGGCCTGGTTCGTGTGCGTGTCGCAGTCTGAGGATCAGAGCGGTGGGCACTCTCTGCCGCGCCGGGCCCCAGGTTCCTGACCTGCGTGGACATTGGGTGCACAAAGGTGAGAACGGGGTGGGGTCGGCTCTGATCCTCAGACTGCGACAGAACCGTCCGCCCACCACCGCCGGGGCCGTGCACAGCACCCCAGGTGCGGGGCGAGGCGGGCTGGCGGTGCCATAGCACCCCAGATGCGGGGCGGGGCAGCAGGCCCTGGGCCGGGCTACGGCTGGTGGCGACGGGGTGCCGAGCCGGCTGGGACGGGGTCCGCGTCTCAGGCGGTACCGCGTCCGCGATGTATGCGCGCTCATGACGTGTTTGTGAGCGAGCGGATCGCGTCCTCGCGCGACGAACTTGTTACGTCCGTCTCACGTTTCAGTAACGACAACGTAAAATACCTGGTATCACGCCAACTAATGATCGTTTTTTGTGCAATCTTGCAGATCTTGCAGGAAACGGCCTCCCGGTGTGAGACGATTCGCCTGCTGCCGGGCGCGCCGCCGGTGCCCGCCCGGCACGCAGCCGCACCCGGCCGCCACCACACCCCCTGCGAACCACCTGGTCCGCCTCACCGTCCCTGTCCAAAGGAGGACTACATGCGACTCGTCTCCCGCCGCTCAGTGCTTAGCGGCTCCGCTGCCCTCGCCATCGCCGCCACCCTCGCCGCCTGCTCGAGCTCCGATTCCGGCTCCGGCTCGGACGACGCCAAGGGCAGCATCTACTTCCTCAACTTCAAGCCCGAGGCGGACGAGGCCTTCAAGTCGATCGCCTCCACCTACAAGGAGAAGACCGGCGTCGAGGTCAAGGTGGTGACCGCCGCGGCCGGAACCTATGAGGCGACCCTCACCTCTGAGGTTGCCAAGTCCGACCCACCCACCCTGTTCAACCTCAACGGCCCCGTAGGCTACTCCAACTGGTCGGACTACGCCTCCGACCTGTCCGACACGGACGTCGCCAAGGCCCTGACCGACGCCTCCCTGGCCCTGAAGGGCGACGGCCACGTCGTCGGCGTCCCGCTGGCCATCGAGGGCTACGGCATCATCTACAACGCCGCCATCCTCAACAAGTACTTCGCGCTGGAGGGCGCCAAGGCCAAGAGCGTGGACGAGATCAAGGGCTTCGACAAGCTCAAGGAGGTCGTCGAGGACATGCAGGCCAAGAAGGCCGACCTCGGCATCGACGGCGTCTTCGCCTCCACGTCCCTGGCCCCCGGGGAGGACTGGCGCTGGCAGACCCACCTGGCCAACTACCCGGTCTTCTACGAGTACCGTGACGACAAGGTCGACGACCTCAAGGAGATCAAGCTGACCTACTCGGACAACTACAAGCAGATCTTCGACCTCTACCTGGCCAACTCCACCGTCAGCCCCACCGAGGCCACCGCCAAGCAGGTGACCGACTCCATGAGCGAGTTCGCCCTGGGCAAGGCCGCCATGATCCAGAACGGCAACTGGGCCTGGTCGCAGATCGCCAAGGTGGACGGCAACTCCGTCAAGGAGGAGGACATCCACTTCCTGCCCATCTACATTGGCGTCAAGGGCGAGGAGAAGGCCGGTATCGCCATCGGCACGGAGAACTACCTCACCGTCAACTCCCAGGCCACGGAGGCCAACCAGAAGGCCACGCGGGACTTCCTCACCTGGCTCTTCACGGACCCCGAGGGGGCCAAGCTCGCCTCCGAGAAGCTCAGCATTATCGCGCCCTACAAGGCCTACGCCGACCTGGCCCCCAGCGACCCGCTGGGCAAGGAGGTCGTCACCTACATGGGCAACAGCGACCTCTACCCGGTCACCTGGGCCTTCCAGACCTTCCCCAGCCAGGACTTCAAGAAGCAGCTCGGCCAGCACCTGGCCCAGTACGCCTCCGGGAAGGAGGAGTGGAGCGCGGTCAAGGACTTCTTCACCAGCCAGTGGAAGACCGACAAGGCGGCCGCCTCCTGAGCCGCGCACCGGCCTAGCTCCAGGCGGCGGTGCCCGGCCAAGGCCAGCCGGGCACCGCCGCCCACCACCACCCCTCCGCCCCCCGCTCCGACCCGCTGGCGCACCGAGGCGCCGGCCCCACCACGAGGCACCCATGACCAAGGCACTGAAGTACTACTTCCCGATATTCGCAGGACCAACTCTCCTGGCATTTCTCGTCGCATTCGTCGTCCCCTTCTTTATGGGGCTCTACCTGTCGTTCACCAAGTTCAAGGCGCTGACGAACGCGAAGTGGGTCGGCGGCGACAACTACCTCAAGGCCCTGGACCCGGGCTCGGGCTTCATCCCAGCGCTCGGCTTCACCGCCCTGGTCTCCGCGATCTCCATTATCACGGTGAACCTGGGGGCCTTCGCCCTGGCCTACATGCTCACCCGCAGGCTGCGCGGCACCAACTTCTTCCGGGCCGTCTTCTTCATGCCCAACCTCATTGGCGGCCTGGTCCTGGGCTACACCTGGCAGGCCATGCTCAACGCCGTCCTCAAGTACTGGGGCCAGACCATCACCAACGACTGGCACCTGGGCCTGGCGGGCCTGGTCATGCTGGTGAACTGGCAGCTCATGGGCTACATGATGATCATCTACATCGCGGGCCTCCAGAACGTGCCGCCCGAGCTCATAGAGGCCGCCCAGATCGACGGCGCCTCCTCCTGGCAGACCCTGCGCAAGGTCACCCTGCCGATGATCATGCCCTCCATTACCATCTGCCTCTTCCTCACGCTGACCAGCACCTTCAAGATGTACGACCAGAACCTCGCCCTGACCGACGGGAACCCGCTGGGGAGGACCCGTATGGTCGCCCTCAACATCGTCGACACCATGTACGTCAAGAGGAACCAGGCCGGAGTGGCCCAGGCGGAGGCGGTCATCTTCTTCGTCATTGTGGCCGTCATGGCGCTCGTCCAGCTGCGCGCCACCCGTTCCAAGGAGGTTGACGCCTGATGAGCGCCCCCACCCAGACCGTCTCTACCAGCACGCTCGTCCACGACCGTCCTCCCCGGTACAGTGCCAGACGAGACGCCGCCGTCATTGTCCTGACCCTGCTGACACTGGTCTGGATCGTCCCCCTGGTCTTTATCCTCGTTAACTCCTTCAAGGGTCGCTTCTACATCTCCGACGACCCCTTCGGGTTCCCTCTCGGGGACACCTTCGCGGGCCTGCAGAACTATGCCACCGGCCTGCGGCTCTCCGGGTTCCTACGCGCCATCGGCTGGTCCGTGTTCATCACGGTGGGGTCCGTGTCCGTCATTGTGCTGCTGACCGCCATGACCGCCTACTACATTACGCGCATCAGGAACTGGTTGACGTCCGCGATCTACTACGCCTTCGCCTTCTCCATGATCGCCCCCTTCCAGATGGTCATGTTCCCCACCTCCAAGGTGGCCGACATGCTCGGGCTGGCCACGCCCTGGGGCATGATCATCCTCTACCTGGGCTTTGGCGGGGGACTGAGCGTCTTCCTGTTCGCAGGGTTCATCAGGTCCATCCCCCTGGAGATCGAGGAGGCCGCCTACATTGACGGCTGCTCCCCGCTCCAGACCTACTTCCGGGTGGTCATGCCCCTGCTCAAGCCCACCGCCGTGACCGTGGCCATCCTCAACGCCATGTGGGTGTGGAACGACTTCCTCCTGCCCAACCTGGTCATTGGCCGCGACGACCGCTACAAGACCATCCCCATTGTCATCCAGATGCTCATCGGATCCAACGGGGACAAGGACACCGGCGCGCAGATGGCCATGCTGGTGCTGGCGGTCATCCCGATCGTGGCCTTCTACCTGGCGTGCCAGAAGTACATTATCGAGGGGGTGGCGGCCGGCGCCGTCAAGGGCTGAACGCCCCGGTGTCACCGCCCGCCCCACCGACAAGGAACGCCGTGGCCTCCTTCATCCGCCCCGACTCGGCCTTCTACCAGGCCTGGTCCGCCGCCGCCGACCTGGTGGTCGTCAACCTGCTGACGCTCACGGCCTGCCTGCCGGTACTGACCGCCGGAGCCTCCCTGACGGCCTGCGCCCGCGTGACCGGGGACATGGCCCGCGGCCAGGACGGCGGCGTCGCAGCCTCCTGGTGGCGCACTTTCCGTGCCGAGCTGGGACGCTCCCTGGGATGGTGGGTGCCGACGGCGGGCCTGCTCGCCCTGGCCCTGTGGGAGCGCCTGGTCCTGGGGCGGGCCGGGCAGGGGGTGCTGTCCGGGCTGGTCCTGGTCGGCGTGCTCCTCCTGGTGGCCGTGCTCGTGTGGCTGGTGCCCCTCACGGCCTTCTTCGACGCGCCCCTGGGCCGCCACCTGGCCAACGCCGCCCGCCTGGCGGTGGGCGCCCTGGGCCTGACGGCGGCGAGCCTGGGCGTCCTGGCCGCGCCCCTCCTGCTGGCCTGGCTCGTGCCCGGCTCCTGGGCGGCGCTGGCCTGGTTCACGGTGCTGCTGGGGGTGGCCTTCCAGGCCTACCTCATCGCCCTCCTCCAACGCAGGACCATGAGCCGCCTCCGGCAGCGCGCCGCCCGGGCCTAGGGCCTGCGCGCCGCCCCTCCCGCCCCGCTCTCCGGTAGGCTCGAGGACGGCCTGCCCACCGGCACGCCGCACATGAGACCAGGGAGCATCCATGCCAGCCGTTGTCGTCGTTGGGACCCAGTGGGGGACGAGGGAAAGGGCAAGGCGACTGACCAGCTCGGTCAGGACGTCGACTACGTCGTCAAGTTCAACGGCGGCAACAACGCCGGCCACACCGTGGTCATCGACGGGGAGAAGTTCGCCTTCCACCTGCTTCCCGCGGGCGTGCTCACCCCCGGGGTCACCTCGATTATCGGCAACGGCGTCGTGGTGGACCTGGAGGTCCTCTTCGCCGAGATCGCCGAGATCGAGAGCCGCGGCAAGGACGTCTCGGGGCTGCGCGTCAGCGCCGACGCCCACATTATCCCCTCCTACAACCGCGTCCTGGACCGCGCCACCGAGCGTTACCTCGGCGAGCGCCAGCTGGGCACCACCGGCCGGGGGATCGGCCCCACCTACGCGGACAAGATGAACCGCGTGGGCATCCGCATCCAGGACCTCTTCGACCCCTCTATCCTGCGCCAGAAGGTCCGCAGCGCCCTGGAGCAGAAGAACGGCCTGCTGGAGAAGGTCTTCGACCGCCGTCCCATTGACCCCCAGGCCGTGGCCGACGAGCTCCTGGCCTACGCCGAGCGGGTGCGCCCCATGGTCGTGGACTGCAGCCTCGTGCTCAACCGGGCCCTGGACGCCGGTCAGACCGTCCTGTTCGAGGCCGGCCAGGCCACCATGCTCGACATCGACCACGGCACCTACCCCTTTGTGACCTCCTCCAACCCCACCGCGGGCGGGGCCTGCACCGGCACCGGCGTAGGGCCCACCCGCATTGACCGCGTGGTGGGCGTGGTCAAGGCCTACACCACGCGGGTGGGGGAGGGGCCCTTCCCCACCGAGCTGACCGGGGCCGAGGGCGAGCGCCTGCGCGCCGAGGGCGGCGAGTACGGGGTGACCACCGGCCGCCCGCGCCGCTGCGGCTGGCACGACGCCGTGGTGACCCGCTACGCCGCCCGCGTCAACGGGCTCACCGACCTGGTCATGACCAAGCTCGACGTCCTGACCGGCCACAGGACCGTGCCCGTGTGCGTGGCCTACGACGTCGACGGCACACGCACCACCGAGATGCCCCTGACCCAGAGCGACCTCCACCACGCGGTGCCCGTCTACGAGGAGCTGGAGGGCTGGGACGAGGACATTACCGGGGTGCGCCGCTTCGAGGACCTGCCCCCGGCGGCCCGGGCCTACGTGCTGCGTATCGAGGAGCTGGCCTGCTGCCACGTCTCGGCCATCGGCGTGGGCCCCGGGCGGGAGGCCACCATCGTGCGGCGCAGCCTCATGGGCTGAGCCCTGCTGGCACGGCGGGGCGCGGCCCGGCCCGGTGCCGGCGCCCGGCTGGAGCTGGGACCCGGCGGCCTCGCCGGATCCGGTGTCCGGCGGTCTCCTGGGCGCGTGCGGGAGGCCGAGCACCGGTCGGGGCTACGCCGGGGACCCGTGCCGGGATCCGTCCTGGTCCTGGGAGACGTCGTCCTGGGCGGAGGAGGACGTGCCCGGGGCGTCATCGCCCCCCTGGGCGGTGCCGGTCCTGGCCGCGGCCGCCTGGGCGGCCAGCACCTTCCTCTTGCGGACAACCACGAACCCGACCGCGGCCACGACCAGTACCAGGATGCCGCCCACGAGCAGACGCCCGGAGGCGCCCGACAGGATGGTGGTGTCGGAGGCCTCCACGGCGACCGCCCGCAGGTCCTCGGGCTCGTCCAGGACGTTCTTCCACGTGGCCGTGTTGCCGTCCTTGGTGCCGTTGCCGGAGACCTCGGTGACCTTGCCCGGGAAGGTGGCGGAGATGGTCATCTCCAGGCCCTCGATCCCTGCCTCCGGGGCGATGTCCGCCTCCCTGCTCAGGACGTCCTTGGGGATGGTCAAAGTGTAGCTGCCGTCCGCGTGGGTGATGGAGCCGGACTTGCCGGTGGAGGCGAAGTTGGCCAGTGAGTCGCCGGACACCTTGATCTCGCAGGCGGGGAAGCCCTCGTACTCGGTGAAGGTGTAGGTCGCCTTGGTCCCCTCGGGCACGGTGCCCGTGCCCGCGAGCTTCTTGGTGCACTCGTCCTTGGTCAGGGCGCCCGAGCCCGTGTCGTCCCAGAGCGTCATGCCGTAGTCAACGGTGTCGTTGTCGTGGATCGTGAAGTCCGCGCGCACGCCGCAGGCAGACAGCAGGAGGACGCCGGGCAGGGCCAGGGCGAGGCCGAGGCGGCGCAGGTGGAGGGTAGTCATGGCAGAAGTCTACGGAGACGGGGGCGGGGCCCAGGACACCCGGGTCCCGCCCCTATCACCGGTAGCGGCTCGTACGCCACCACGCCTCCTGCGCCAGCGCCCGCCCCGTGCGTCGGTAGCGGCTCGCTGCACGTGGGGGGTAGGTGACCAGCAGGTGCGGGCCCGCCCGTGCGCTGGCAGCGGCTCGCGCGCCGGGCTTCAGTACAGGGCTTTAGTACTGCGGAGGCTGGTAGGCGGACTGGTCGGGCTGCTGGTAGTCGCCCTGAGCCGCAGGCTGGGAGTAGCCCTGCTGGGGGGCGTAGCTCGAGGGGTAGGCCGCCTGGGCCGCCGCCTGCCTCTTGCTCCTCCTGCGGGAGGCCACGACGACGGCCACGATCACGCCGACCGCCACCAGGGCGCCGACGACGCCCAGGACGATCCACAGCGTGGAGGAGCTCCCGGAGCTGGTGGAGCTGGTCGAGGAGCTCCCGGCCGCGGAGGAGCCGTCCTTGTCGGCCGGGGCCGTGGGCTTGCCGTCCAGGCCCACGGCCTTGAGGTCGCCGGTCTCCTCAGCCATCTTGCTCCACACGGCGGTATTGCCCTCCTTGGTCCCGTTGCCGGAGACCTCGGTGACCTCACCGGGGAAGGTGACCCTCAGCTCCACGGGGAACAGGTTCAGGGCGGCGGCGGTCTGCGGGTCCTTCTTCATGTTCTCGATGGCGCTGTGGGACATGAGGAACGTGTACCTGCCGTCCGCGTGGGTAATGGTGAGGTCCTTGTTGCCCGAGCTGATAGGCGCCCTGGTCGTCTTTATCTCGCAGGCCGGGGCGCCGTTGTGGTCGGTGAAGGTGTAGGTGGGCTTGGTCCCCGAGGGGAGGCCGGACGAACCGCCCATTGCCGACTCGGTGCACGTGTCCTTGGTCAGGGTGCCCGATCCCGTGTCGTCCCACACCAGCATGGTGAGCTCGAAGGTGTCGTCGTCGTGGATGGTGAAGCCGATCTGCGCCCCGCAGGCGGACAGCAGCAGGACCAGGGGGGTAAGCAGGGCGACGCCCAGGCGCCGCGACCGTGAGGGGGTACTCATAGACGGGAGTCTACGGAAGAGCGCGGCAAAAGGGGGAGCCCCGGGAGCGGCAAAAATAAGGGGGAGCCCCGGGACGTGCTTCCCGGGGCTCCCTCAGGTACGCAGCTGATCGGGTGCCGGTCAGTACTGGGCCGGGGGCTGGGGGTAGCCACCGCTCTGGGGGTAGCCACCCTGACCTGGCTGGGGGTATCCGGGCTGACCTGGCTGGGCATAGCCACCCTGGCCGGGCTGGGGGTAGCCGCCGGGCTGACCTGGCTGGGGGTAGCCACCCTGGCCGGGCTGGGCGTAGACAGGTGCCCCGGGCTGCTGCTTCTTCTTGCGGGAGACCACGACGACGGTCACGATGACGCCGACGACGACCAGGGCGCCGACGACGCCCAGGACGATCCACAGCACGGCCGAGCCGCCCTTGTCCGCGCCCACGGCCCTGAGCTCACTGGTCTCCTTGTTCGCGGCCTTCCACACGGCGGTGTTGCCCTCCTTGGTCCCGTTGCCGGAGACCTCGGTGACCTCACCGGGGAAGGTGACCCTCACCTCCACGTCGAACGTGCTCGCGCTGGAGTTCTTATTGTCGCTCATATCCATGACGAAGGTGTACTTACCGTCCGCGTGGGTAATGGCGCTCTTGCCCCCGCTCTTGTCGCTGATGGGCGCGTTGAGGGCCTTTATCTCGCAGGCCGGGGAGCCGTTGTGGTCGGTCACCGTGTAGGTGGGGGTGACCCCTGAGGGCTTGCCGAACGTCTTCGTCATGGACTTCTCGTTGCAGTTCTCCTTGATCTGGGCCGCGCCCGTCTCGTCCCACACCAGTATGGTGGAGTCGACGGTGTCGTCGTCGTGGATGGTGAAGCTGATCTGCGCTCCGCAGGCGGACAGCAGCAGGGTCAGGGGGACAAGCAGGGCGGCGCCGAGGCGGCGTGCGTGTGAGGGGGTGCTCATGGGCACGAGTCTACGGAGACGGGCCACGAGCCTGGCAAGTCGTTCCCGCCGACTCGCGCCCCGGCCTTCTCTCATGGCGGATCCTTGAAGGGCACTCCCGGGCGCCCGCCGTACCCGTCTGCCCTCGCGCCTGCGCCCCGGTGCCGCAGCACTGCTGGACGCTCCCGGGCGCCTGCCCGGGCGGGTGTGTGGGGGAGAACACCGGGCTTCGGGGAGCCGAAGACCGGTCCTTAGGACCTAAGAACCTGCGCCGACCTGGCAGATGGGAGAGGATTGACCCGACCGTACGAGAGTCAAGCACCCCCAGGAAGGGACCACACATGACTGTGTCTGAGCAGGACGTCCGCGCTGCCGCACCGGCCAACGCCCCAGAGGACGTCGTCGCCTTCGCCGTCCGCCTCGCCGAGCTCGGCAAGCCCGAGAACGTCTACTTCTGCGACGGCTCCGACGCCGAGTGGGACCGGCTGACCAGCGAGATGGTCGAGTCGGGCATGTTCACCCGCCTCAACCCGGACAAGCGCCCCAACTCCTTCCTCGCACGCTCGCTACCCAGCGACGTCGCCCGCGTGGAGTCCCGCACCTTCATCTGCTCGCAGAAGGAGGAGGACGCCGGTCCCACCAACAACTGGTACGACCCGGCCGAGATGAAGAAGATCCTCCACGAGAAGTTCGACGGCACCTACAAGGGCCGCACGATGTACGTGATCCCCTTCTCCATGGGCCCCCTGGGCGGCCCTATCTCCCAGCTGGGCATTGAGATCACCGACTCGCCCTACGTGGTGGTCAACATGCGCATTATGACTCGCATGGGCGCCGCCGCCATGGACCTCATCAACGAGGGCCGCACCTGGGTCCCCTGCGCCCACTCCGTGGGCGCGCCCCTGGCCGAGCACGAGAAGGACACGGCCTGGCCCTGTAACGACGAGAAGTACATCACCCACTTCCCGGAGACCAACGAGATCTGGTCCTACGGCTCGGGCTACGGCGGCAACGCGCTGCTGGGCAAGAAGTGCTACGCGCTGCGCATCGCCTCCACCATGGCCCGCCGCGACGGCTGGATGGCCGAGCACATGCTCATCCTGCGCCTGACCGACGAGAAGACCGGCAAGCAGTACCACGTCACCGCCGCCTTCCCCTCGGCCTGCGGCAAGACCAACCTCGCCATGCTCCAGCCCACCATCCCGGGCTACAAGGTGGAGACCATCGGCGACGACATCGCCTGGATGCGCCCCGGCCCCGACGGCCGCCTGCGCGCCATCAACCCCGAGGCCGGGTTCTTCGGCGTCGCCCCGGGCACGTCCTACAAGACCAACCCGATGGCCATGGACACCATGAGGGCCAACTCCATCTTCACCAACGTCGCCCTGACCGACGACGGCGACGTGTGGTGGGAGGGCATTGACGCCCCGCTGCCCGAGCACCTCATTGACTGGCAGGGCAACGACTACACCCCGGCCGACGCCGCGGCCGGTAAGAAGGCCGCCCACCCCAACAGCCGCTTCACCACCCCGGCCTCGCAGTGCCCGATCATCTGCCCCGACTGGGAGGCCCCCGAGGGCGTGGCCATCGACGCCATCCTCTTCGGCGGCCGCCGCGCCACCAACGTGCCGCTGGTGGCCGAGCAGTACGAGAACGCCCACGGCGTGTTCATCGGCGCCTCCGTGGCCAGTGAGGTCACCGCCGCCGCCCTGGACGCCAAGGTCGGCTCGCTGCGCCACGACCCCATGGCCATGCTGCCCTTCTGCGGCTACCACATGGCCGACTACTGGGCCCACTGGCTGACGATGCAGGACAAGCTCGGCGACAAGTTCCCCAAGGTCTACCAGGTCAACTGGTTCCGCAAGGACGAGGACGGCAAGTTCATCTGGCCCGGCTACGGGGAGAACTCCCGCGTGCTGGACTGGATCGTGCGCCGTGCCGCCGGCGAGGCGGGCGCCGTCGACGGCGTGACCGGCCGCTACCCCAAGCTCGAGGAGTTCAACCTCGAGGGCCTGGACCTGGGTGCCGAGGAGTGGGCCAAGATGTACGACATCGACCCCGACGCCTGGGCCGCCGAGATGGACGGGACCGAGGAGTACTTCGCCCAGTTCGGTGACAAGCTCCCCCAGGCCGTCAAGGACCAGCTCGCCGCCTTCCGCGAGCGCATCGCGGCCGCCAGGGCCTGAGCCGACGCCGGCCCTGGCGCTGGCCCGGAGCAGGCCGGTCTGGCTGGTCTGGCTGGCCCGGGCAGCCCTGGGCCAGGACGCCCTGGGCCGGCCCGGATCCCCGGAGGGGCCCGGATCCCCGGAGGGGCCAGCCCGGTAGGCCCCTGCCTGGACCGCCCTGTTGACGGCGCCCGGTTACCCCGAGAGGGTGGCCGGGCGCCGTCGTGCCGCGGCGGCCCGTGCTCCCGCGGGGTTCGTACTCCCGTGGGGGCTGGTGCGCGTGGACGCCGGCTCAGGCGTAGTTCCGGGCCAGGAAGTGCTCGAAGGAGTTGATCCCCACGGTGACCGTACCGGTCCCGGAGCTCACCTCGATACCCTGCCCACCCACCTGGAACAGGCGCCAGAACGCCCCGGTGCTGCTGGCCCGCAGCCCGAAGGGGGCGCCGTAGCGGTGCTCGATCGTCTTGGCCAGATACCAGGCGTAGTTCGCCCGGTCCCGCACCGATATGCAGGTGCCTGCGGCGGGCTCCGGGGAGACGGCGACCTCCAGGCCGTCGGAGCGGGGCCGGGCGTACCACCCCTGCGCCCGGTACCCGGGCCCGCCGGGGACCGGGGCGGGGCGGGCGCCCGCCGCGGTGAGGACCTCGTCGGCGGGGGAGCCGGCCAGGATCTGCTCGACCACGTCCAGGACCTCGAGGATCGTCATCCCGGGCTGGAAGGGGACGACCGGGCCGGGCCGGGCGGGTCCGGCCGTCCCGTCGACAGTCCCGTCGTCAGTCCCGTCTGAGGAGCTGCCCGTGGCAATGCGCTGGCGCAGCTCCTCCAGGCTCATGCCCGTCCGAGGGGTGCTGACCGGGGACCCGGCGGGCGGGCCGCCTGGGGCGCCGTCGCTCCGGGACGGCTGGGTGAGGATCCCCTCGGTCCCAATGAGATCCATCTCACTGACGGCGGTGCCTCCGGCCATGCCCGCAATGACGTCCGTCATGGAGACCTCACCCCTCTCCAGGAGGGCGCGGGGGACCAGGAGGTCGCTCTTGCCGCCGGCGTGGGAGGTGGTGGTGACCCGGACCCCCTCAGGCTCGCCGGTGAAGGCGACCTGCGCCCAGGGGGCCTGGGGTCCCATGGTCCAGCGGTAGGCCAGCGGCCGGCGCCAGGTCGGCGGGGTCAGGGCGATGTCGGTGGGCAGCGTGTTGAGCAGGTCGCCGACGGTGTCGTCCAGGTCGTTCCAGGTGGTGATGACCGGGGTGTAGGGCAGCCAGTCCCGGGCCCTGCCGTCGAGCACCAGCAGCCACTGGTAGGGAAGCCCGCTGCCGGGGGTCCACAGCTTGAAGGCGCCGTGCTCGCGGCTGTCGATGACCGGGGCGCGGTCGAAGGAGGAGACGGTCACCGAGCAGCCGCCGGTGGACGGGTTCGCGGCGGCCCCGACCTCGATGACGCGCTCGTCCACGTACCAGCGGAAGCGGATACCCGGCCCGAGCATCTCGTGGGGAGGGGAGTCCAGCAGGGTAGCCGCCCCCAGGAGGAAGTGGTGCACGCCGGTCTCGGTCAGGGACTGGTCCAGCAGGGCCGCGACACGGTTGGCTAGCTCCAGCTCGGGGTCCATGCTCGTGAGTGTCCTTGCGGGGTGGGTAGGTGCCGGGCAGGGACACGCCTCCTGGCGGCGCGCCCTCCGGCTGTGAGGGTAGGAGGGAGGTGACAGGGGTAGATGGTATCCGCTCGCGCTGCCGGTGCCCGACCCGGCGGCGGCGTGTGGGCGGCCGTGCCGGTACGCTGGCCCCGACCAGGCGTCCCAGGCTCGACCCGGCGGCGTGTGGGGGGCCGGCGGCCGCGGTGAGTAACCGGTTGCCGCGGCGGGGGCCAGCGGCTGCGGTGGGCGCCCGCCGGGGCGGTGAGGGGCGGTGGGTGGCTGTGCGCCTGCCGGGAGCGCAGGGCCCCGGTAGGGTGGAGGAGTGAAGATCCTGCTGCTGGGGTCCGGCGCGCGAGAGCACGCCCTGGCCCGTGCCCTCGTCAACGCCCCCGAGACCACCGAGCTGGTCGTCGCCCCCGGCAACCCCGGGACCGCCATGATCGCCACCAACTTCGCCATCGACCCCACCAGCCCCGTCGAGGCCGTCGAGCTGGCCACCCAGATGGGGGCCGACCTCGTCGTCGTCGGCCCCGAGGCGCCCCTGGTGGCCGGTGTGGCCGACGCCGTCCGCCAGGCCGGTGTCCCCGTGTTCGGCCCCGGCGCCGCGGCCGCCCGCCTGGAGGGCTCCAAGGCGTTCGCCAAGGAGGTCATGGCCGCCGCGGGCGTGCCCACCGCCACCGCCGTCGTGTGCTCCACCCCGGAGGAGCTGGCCGCCGCCCTGGACCGGTTCGGCGCCCCCTACGTGGTCAAGGACGACGGCCTGGCCGCGGGAAAGGGCGTGGTCGTCACCTCCGAGCGCGACGCCGCCCTGGCCCACGGCCGCTCCTGCCTGGCCAGGCAGGGTGGGCGCGTCCTCGTCGAGGAGTACCTGGACGGCCCCGAGGTCTCCCTGTTCTGCGTGTGCGACGGCGCCACCGTCCGCCCGCTGGCCCCCGCCCAGGACTACAAGCGTGTCGGGGACGGCGACGTCGGCCCCAACACCGGCGGCATGGGCTCCTACTCGCCGCTGACCTGGGCCCCGGCCGACCTGGCCGAGCAGGTGGTGCGTGAGGTCGCCCAGCCGGTCGTGGACGAGATGGCCCGCCGCGGCACCTCCTTCACCGGCCTGCTCTACTGCGGGCTGGCCCTGACCGGCAAGGGGCTGCGGGTGGTGGAGTTCAACGTCCGCTTCGGCGACCCCGAGACCCAGGTGGTCCTGGCCCGCCTGACCTCCTCCCTGGCCCAGCTCCTCCACGCCGCCGCCACCGGGCGCCTGGCCGAGGTCCCCGCCCCCACCTGGAGGCCCGAGGCCGCCGTCGACGTCGTCCTGGCCGCCCCCGGCTACCCTGGCGCCGTCACCACCGGCGGGCTCCTGACCGGCCTGGACGCCGCCGAGGAGGTGGAGGGCGTCCACGTCCTGCACGCCGGCACCGGGTTCAGTGACGACGGCGAGCTCGTGGCCACCGGCGGACGGGTCCTGTCCGTCGTGGCCCTGGGTGACGACGTCCAGGCCGCCCGGGAGCGCGCCTACCAGGCCGTGGGGCGCCTGGGCCTGCCCGGCTCCCACTACCGCACCGACATCGCCGCAGGGCGCTGACCCGTGGGCCGGTCAGCGCCCCGGGAGCTGCCGGAGGCTCCCGGGGCGACCCGCCCGAGGCCGCCGTGGGCCCGGGTCGCCGGTACCGTGGTCGCCGTCCTGGCGGTCCTTCTCACCGCCCTCGTGGCCCCGGTCAACGGGGGCTGGTGGTGGGTGCAGCGGGCCGCCTTCATCCTGACTGCCACGCTGTGGTGCGTCCTGTTCGGCGCCGTGCTCTGGGTCGGACGGCGGGCGGCCGGCCCCGCCGGGTCCCGGCGCGGTCCGCGTTGGGCGAGGACCCTGATCGCGGTCGTGGCCGTGCTGTTCGGGACCGGGGCCCTCGCCGTCCTGGGCGCCACCGTGTCGTCGCTGGTGGCCGGCCCGCAGGAGCTGAGGATCTCCCAGTGCCTGTCGCTGGGCCGCCCCGGGGCGCGCAGCGAGTACAAGGCGCACCTGCTCACCGAGGCAGGGGAGAAGCTGGACGTCAGCGTCTCGGGGGCCGTGCGCAGCGGCGTGGATAGCCAGCTGCGGTACCTGTGTGCCTCGCACGCCCCCTTCACCATGCGCTGGTACCCCTCCAAAGGCCCCGTCCTGGAGGTGCGCGAGGGCTAGCTCTTTGCTGGCGCGCTCCGGCCGGCGCGACGTCGCGCCCCTTGCGGCCCCCGCCGCGCCCCTCGTGGCGCCTCCCTGCGGCCCCGGAGGAACGGTAAGGGCCGGGAGCAGCGGGGCGCCCCTGCGGCCCCGGAAGGTGTTCTTGGCCGTGCCGTGGGACGGGTGACATGATGCTGCCATGCGTCTAACCCGTCTGCTCAGGGTCAGCTCCTGGAGCGTGTCGCCGTGGAGGGTGGCAGGTGCGACGCTGCTCGGCGGGGTCCTCTGCTTCCTTACCCCCGGCGTCCTCCCCGGTACGGGCCCCCTCGGCCTGGTACGACTCGCCCTGTACCCCGTGGGGATGCTCCTGGTCTCGGTGACAGTCCTCCTGAGCGCCCCCCTGCTGGGGCGTGTCGCCCGGGCGGAGTCGGGGGCGGCGGACACCCTGAGGGCCGCGGCGGCGCCCGGGACGGGAGGCTGGGACCGTGAGCACGCGCGGTTCCTCTCCATGTTCAGGATAAAGATGGCCAGGGTGCTGGCCGTCGGCCTGGGCTCGGTCCTTCTCCTGGTGAGCGTGCTGACCACTCTCCTGGCCCTCGGCAGGATCGGGGCCGACCTGCTGGAGGGCCCTGAGACGATTCACGTGGAACACTGCTACGGGCCCTGGGACAGGGGCCAGGCGCCTGACGGGGTGGTGGTCCACGACGACGGCCTCACCCTGGTGGGCCCGGACGGGTGGTCCAGGTACGTGAAGCTGGACGGACCAGCGAGGGAGGGCGTCCGGCGGGCCTGCTACGGGGGCGCCCCCGCGCAGGTCCGCATGTGGGCGCGCACCCGCGTCGTCGCCGCTGTCGAGGCCGGCTGAGCCGCGCCGCTGCGCCCGCGCCGTGCAGTCCTGCGCCCGGCACCCCGCGCCCGCCTGCGGCTCCTGGTGGCAGGATGGGGCCATGAGTGACACCCGCCTGCCTGAGGCCCCCGCCCTGCCCGGCTGGGAGCACCGCTCCAGCGGCAAGGTCCGTGACGTCTACGTCCCCGCCGACGACGGCCCCTGGGCGGGCCAGGACGTCCTGCTGGTCGTGGCCTCCGACCGCATTAGCGCCTACGACCACGTGCTGTCCACCCCCGTGCCGGACAAGGGCAGGGTGCTGACCGCCCTGAGCGTGTGGTGGTTCGAGCGCCTGGCCGACGTCGTACCGGGCCACCTGCTCAGCCTGGACGTGCCCGGGCCGGTCGCCGGACGCGCCATGGTCTGCCGCCGCCTGGACATGTACCCCGTGGAGTGCGTGGCCCGCGGCTACCTCACCGGCTCCGGCCTGGCGGAGTACCGGCAGCACGGGTCCGTCTGCGGCGTCGCCCTGCCCGACGGGCTCACCGAGGCCTCCCGCCTGCCCGAGCCGGTCTTCACCCCGGCCGCCAAGGCGGGGCTCGGTGAGCACGACGAGAACGTCACCTTTGAGCGCGTGGTCCAGATGGTGGGCCCTCACGCCGCCAGCGCCCTGCGCGAGACCACCCTGGCCCTGTACGCCCGGGCCGCGCTCCTCGCCCGGGAACGGGGCATTATCCTGGCCGACACCAAGTTCGAGCTCGGAACGGACGCCACCGGGGCCCTGGTCCTGGGCGACGAGGTCCTCACCCCCGACTCCTCCCGCTTCTGGCCCGCCGAGGCGTGGGTCCCGGGGCGGGCCACGCCCTCCTTCGACAAGCAGTACGTGCGTGACTGGCTCACCTCCCCGGCCTCGGGCTGGGACCGTGCCAGCGGGCAGGAACCGCCCGCCCTGCCCGACGACGTGGTCGAGCGCACCCGGGAGCGCTACCTGGAGGCCTACGAGCGGCTCACCGGCAGGGCGCTGGCATGACCAAGCGGTCAGTGCCGCCGACGGCCTCAGGGCGGGGATCCCCGCCCGGGCCCGCCAGCCCGCCCGGGCCGGGTGCCGACGCGGCAGAGCCCCCTGAGGCCGCCAGCCAACGCACCTTCCGCCCCGGTCCCGGGCTGGTCGTCGTCCTGGCCGGGACCGGGATGGTCGTGGTCCTCGCCCTGGGGGCGGCGGTCAGCAACGCCCTGGGCGCGCACGGGGTCGCCGCCCTGCTCGGCGGGACCTCCCTGGTCGTGGTGGGCCTGGCCCTCCTGGCCGTCCTGCGGGTCCCGGCCCGTTCCCTGGTGGTCAACGCGCCGCGTCTGCGCCTGGCCCGGGTCCGCTCCCGGGCCGCCCGGCGTGACCGGCTCCGCCAGGACGACCCGGCACGCACCCGGCGCCGGTGGCGCAGGGGCCGGCAGGAGGCGGACGGGTCGCCCCAGGCGGCGTCCCGGGCCCGCGGGCATCACGAGGGCCGTGCCGCGGGGCACACCGCGGGCCAGCTGGTCCTGCGCACCGTCGCCGGTGAGCTCACCCTGCCCGAGGCGGATCCCGACCGCCGCGAGCTGACCACCCTGGACGTGGTCTCCGGG
This sequence comes from Actinomyces sp. oral taxon 897, assembly GCF_002999235.1. Taxonomy (NCBI): domain Bacteria; kingdom Bacillati; phylum Actinomycetota; class Actinomycetes; order Actinomycetales; family Actinomycetaceae; genus Actinomyces; species Actinomyces sp. oral taxon 897. The sequence continues at coordinate 2,896,606 of NZ_CP027236.1, forward strand.
CCCGTGACCACCCTGGTGGCCGCCTCCGCCCCGGGCCGGTGGGCGGACGAGCACCTGGCCGGCACCACCACCGGGGAGAGCCTGGCGCGGCTGGTCCAGCTCCTGGCTGGCACGCTGGGGTTCGTCCTGCTGGCCCTGGGACTGGCCTCCGTCCTGGGGCAGGTGCTGTCGTGACCGCCCGCCAGCAGCGGCCCGCCCGCCGCCCCCGGGGCGAGCCCGCCTCCGGCGTGGACTGGGGCGGCCCCCGCCAGCCGGTCCACCAGGACGCCGTCGACCTCGACCAGGAGGGCGCCACGAGGTGGGGGAGTCCTGGTCTCGGCGCTCGCGGCCAGCAGGACGCCACCGACTGGGGCGGGCCCGCCGACGCCGCTGCCCCGCGCCGGGGCTCGCCCTGGGGCGCCACGGCCCGCCGCCAGCGTCTCATGGGGGTCGTCTTCGCCCTCCTGGGACTGGTCCTGGCCACCAGCGCCGCCATGAACCTGGCCCGCAGCGCCCAGGCCGGGCACCCCTGGATCCCGCCGTGGCTGGTGGCCGCCCTGGGAGGGGCGGGCCTGGTCGCTGCCGCCGGCTACCTCGCCTGGGCGGGAGGCACCCCGGTGCGCAGGGAGGCGGACCGCTGGACGCCGACCCTCGTAGACGCCGCCGCGGGCCTGACCAGCGGATCGGTGGAGGTCGCCGACCCTCGTCGGCTCCTGGGGGCGGGCCCCGCCGGTGCGGGCCGGCAGGACGGGGGGCCGCCGCGGGTACGTGTCACCTCCGGGCCCACGCCCATGATGGGGACCTCGACGGTGGACCCCTCCAGGCACGCCCCCGCGGGCGTGGCCGGGGCCGTGGGCGGGTTCATGCTCGCCGCCGCCCTGGTGTGCGCGGTGGTCGCCCTGGTCCTGGGGCCCGCCTGGCTCCTGGCGACGGCGGCCCTGGCCGTCGGGGGGATCACCGCCATACGCCTGGCCGCTGACTGGCTGGGGGTGTACTGACTCACGCGGTTCGTTGTGAGAGTCACGTCACCTCTGGCGGTCAGCGGGCCTGTCCCTGCCTTCGGGGACGATAGAATCATGCTGCGTCGTGGCCTGTCCCACGCCACGTCCCTGGTCCTAGATCCCATATCCACCTGGAGGAACCAATGCGTCTCGGACGTACCGCCGCCATCCTGAGCGTTGGCGCGGCCCTGGCCGCCACCAGCGGCCCGCTAGCCTCCCCGGCCCTCGCCTACGACAACAGCACGGACGGGTTCACCGTCCACATCGGCAGCCAGGCGCTTGACCCCGCAAGCACCTCCGTGGTCCTCAACGGCTCCGGCTGCTCCAACGAGTTCTCCAAGACGACGGACCCGGACAAGCAGGAGTACGCCCCGCAGGTCCGCGTCTCCCTGCTCCACAACGGTCAGAGCGGCCTCCAGGACGTCTCCGCGTCCACGCGCCCTGACCCGGACGGCAACTGGTCCACGGAGCTCAATATCGCCGAGATGGTGACGGCCCACGGCGGCGACGTGAACGAGGACGGCTGGACCCTGTCCGTGGGCTGCTACGGCTACAACGACGCCACCCGGGCCGTGAGCGTGCCCATCTACTTCGACAACACCCACGTCACTGGTACCTACACCATTGAGGGGGCCTCCGTGGGCGCCCAGTCCTTTAACGTCGGGGGCAACGGCTTCACCCCTGGTGAGACCGTGTCCGTCAGCCTGGTGGACACCACTGACGAGTCCGTCACCTACCAGGTCGGCACCCTCACCGTGGACGCTGAGGGCAAGGTCCTCGGCTCCCTGGCCGCACCGGGAGGCGTCCCGGACGGCCGTTACAAGCTGGTGCTGACGGGGAGCCGCTACGGCGAGTCCGCCGCGAGCCTGACCCTCATTAAGGTCTCGGGCGGCCTGTTCAGCTTCGCCAACGGCGCCAGCGACGGCAATATGGCCGCGAGCAAGGACGACGACCCCGGAGTGCCCTCCGCCCAGCCCGCCAGCGGGACCAAGAAGCCCGGCGGCAGCGACCTGGCCAGGACCGGTGTCGACGCCACCCTGGCCCTGGGCGCCGCGGTCCTCGTCGGCGTGGGGGCAGTGACCGTCGCACGTCGGCGTCGGGCCTGACCCCTGGCTGCCCTCTCACCTGACTCCTCCGCCGGGGCCAGGACCTGTCCGCAGGCCCTGGCCCCGGCGGAGGGGCGTCCCCGGTCCGACGGCGCCGCGGGCCCGACGCGCCGTCCGCGGCTCCTCTCACGGGGCGGCCCGCACCTGCGGGGCGGCCTGCGGCGCTGGCGCCCGTCCCTGCGCTCGTGGCGGGGGCTCACCTCCCTCGTGGCGGTGGTCCTGGTCGTCCTCCTGGTGGCGCTGGGGGCGGATCTGGCTGTCCTGGCCTACCGGCCCGACTACGTGGATCTGGCCCTCCCTGCCGCTACCGGCTCAGGCGGGCCCCCGGAGACCTGGCTCCTCGTGGGCACCGACTCCCGCCAGGACCTGCCCGACGGCCCCGCACGCTACGGCGCCCCCGAGGACGTGAGCGGCCAGAGGGCCGACGTCGTCCTGCTGCTCCAGCCCGGCAGCCAGGGGACCCGGATCCTGGGCCTGCCCCGTGACCTCATGCTGGTCGGGGCGGACGGGACCGTGGACCGCCTGGCCGCCAGCTACCTTCGCGGGCCCCAGGCCACCGTGGACCTGCTGTGCACCGGCCTGGGGGTCAGGGCCACCCACCTGGTGGTGGTGGACATGGCCCAGTTCGCGCGCCTCGTGGACGCCCTGGGAGGGGTGGACGTGGAGGTGGCCGAGCCGGTGCGTGACGCCCGCGCCGGGCTGGACCTGCCCGGCGGCACCCAGCACCTGAGCGGCGTGGACGCGCTGGCCCTGGTGCGCTCACGCCACCCGGAGGTGCTCCGGGACGGGGTGTGGACCGCCCTGCCCGCCTCGGAGGGGGCCCGACGTCGCAGCGAGTTCAGCGCGTCGGTCATGCGCTCCCTCCTGGCGGCCCTGGCCCGGCAGGTGCGCGACCCGCTGCGTGCCCACGCCCTGGCCCACGACATCGCCGGGGACCTCACCCTGGACACAGGCACCAGTGTGTGGGACCTGGTCTCCCTGGCCCGCTCGGCCGCCACGGCCCGCGAGGGGGCCCTGAGCAGCGTCACCGTGCCCGCGCCGGACCTGGAGGGCGCCTTCGTCGCCCCGCCGACCCCTCAGACCTTTGAGGCCCTGGCCGCCTACGGCTACACCCGGGGCACCTGCACCCCGGCATCCTGAGGCGGGCCGGCCGCCTGCCGGGCCCTGCCAAGGTCTGCCGGGCCCCGCTGGGACCTGCTGAGATCTGCCGGGCGCGGGTCCGGGGCGGGCCCCTGAGCCCGGTCGGACCTGGTCGGGGACGAGTGGCCCGGTGGTCGCCTGGACGGGCGGCGCCCCCGCTGAGCAGGTAGGCTGAATCGCGCAGACACCTACCTTCCCCCGAGGAGAGCCGATGGGACGCATTGTCGTCGAGGTCATGCCCAAGCCCGAGATCCTGGACCCTCAGGGCAAGGCCGTCGTGGGCAGCCTGCCCCGCCTCGGGTTCGACCAGTTCACCGCCGTACGCCAGGGCCGCCGCTTTGAGCTGAGCGTGGACGGCCCGGTCACCCCGGCGCACCTGGAGGCCGCCCGCCAGGCCGCCGACAAGCTCCTGTCCAACCCGATCATTGAGGACGTCGTCTCCGTGCACGCCGAGGAGGCCTGAGCCATGAGCACCCCAGCGCCGACCGGCGCCCGCATTGGCGTGGTCACCTTCCCCGGCACCCTGGACGACGTCGACGCCCTGCGCGCGGTGCGCCTGGCCGGGGCCGAGCCGGTGACCCTGTGGCACAAGGACGCTGACCTCCACGGCGTGGACGCCGTCGTCGTCCCCGGGGGCTTCTCCTACGGCGACTACCTGCGCTGCGGGGCGATCGCCCGCTTCGCCCCCGTCATGGACGAGGTGGTGGCCGCCGCCAGGGCGGGTATGCCGGTGCTGGGCATCTGCAACGGCTTCCAGGTCCTCACCGAGGCCCACCTGCTGCCCGGGGCCCTCATCCGCAACGACCACCAGCGCTTTGTCTGCACCGAGCAGCGTCTGCGCGTGGAGTCCGTCACCACCGCCTGGACGGGGTCCTTTGACCAGGGTGAGGAGGTCGTCGTGCCCATGAAGAACGGCGAGGGGAACTTCATCGCCTCACCGGCCGAGCTCGACCGCCTCGAGGGCGAGGGCCTGGTGGTCTTCCGCTACCTGGGCTCCAACCCCAACGGCTCCGCCCGTGACATCGCCGGTGTGCGCAACCGGCGCGGCAACGTGGTGGGCCTCATGCCCCATCCCGAGCACGCTGTCGAGCCCGGGTTCGGCCCGGACAGCCCGGCGGGCATGCGCCGGGGCGTGGACGGCCTGCGCCTCTTCCAGTCCGTGATCAGCTGCCTCGTGGGCGCCTGACGCCCCACGTACCGGTGGGGGCCAGGCCCGTGCCGGGCCCGCCGTACGCCGTGCCCGGCTCGCACCGTGCCCGGCCCTGGTGGGGGCCTGGCGGGGGCCAGGGGGCGGCCCTGCTGCCCTGCCTGCTCCTAGAACGGCAGGGGGCCGATGACGAGGTGCCAGTCCACCACCGCCACGGTGACGAGCAGGACGCAGGTCACCGTCCCCAGGGCGAAGGCGACCAGGTAGGAGAAGGTGAGGATCCCCTCCGACTGGGCGGCGGCGTTGCCCTTTATGAGCGGGACCAGGCCACCCGGACCCGTGAGGCAGGACACCCAGAAGGTGACCGACGGCGAGGGGAGCCGGTAGCGCGGGTCCTGGTCAGTGCCGGGGGATCCTTGCCGGAGGGGACCTCCGCCCAGGGTCCTCCAGACCGCGAGCGTGTCAGCCGTGGCGTGATAGGTCCTTGGTACCACCACCAGGCACCTGCCGGTGCGCGGGTCGCGCGGCCCGCCCGGCACCCCCCACAGCCCGCACAAGGCAGCGAGCATGAGGAAGACCGACAGGACGTGGGTGAGCCAGGTCCACTGGTTGTTGAACACGGACCCGTGTGCCAGCCAGTCACCCCACAGGACCTGGGCGGTGAGCAGCACGACGGCGACTGACAGCAGGGTCCGGATCCTGCGGATCCGGGCCCGGGACGGGTCCGCCTCGGGCAGGTCCCGGAACGCCCGGTGCAGGTCCAGGAGGGGCACCACCGCCAGGACGCCGAGGACGACCAGGATTGTGACGGAGGCTGGCAGGAGGGGGACGGGCCTGGCTGTCCCCAGAGGCGGGCCGAGGACGGTGCTCCACGTCATGCCGGTGGTCAGGGTGAGGATGGCGTCAGGGGACAGGCGGCCGTAGCGGGAGTAGTCCTCCCAGAGGGTGAGCGGACAGGCCAGGACCGTCCTAATGACGAGAAGACCGAGGGCCGTGGCCCCCGCCCGCAGGACCAGGATGTGGCGGGCAGGCGCGGGCGCGGTCCTCGTGGCCGGCAGCGCGACGAGGACCAGCAGGGCGTGGAGCACCAGGACCGCCTGGTGGCAGAGGGCGGTCAGGCCCAGACTGAGTACGTAGTACGGGGGGAGGAGGACGGTGAGCTCGTAGTAGAGGAAGAGGCATGTTGTCACGGCGTCGTACGTCCCCAGGATGCCGACGGCCAGGGCCAGTCACGGTGCCCGGCCCTGTCGTGCCTGGTAGAGCGAGACGGCGAGCGTCACCGCGGAGTACAGGGGCATGAGCCTGAGGTGCAACGAGTACTCGGTGAAGGCCGATGCGAGGACCAGCCACGTGCAGGTGGTCGCCAGGCAGGCGAGCACGAGGACCCTGGTGGCGGCCAGGGGGCGGAGTCGTCCTGGTACGGTAACCGGGTTCATGGGGCTAGGCCGCCTGGGGCCTGCCCACCGGCCGGCCCGCGGGCCCCTCAGGCGATGTCGATGGCCTGGGCCAGGACGTCAATGAGCTGGAGCATGTGGCGGTCAGGCAGGAAGGAGCGGCGCACCGACTCGTGGGCCGCCTGCCCCATCTCGCCAGCCCGCTCCGGGAACAGCAGGAGGCTGGAGACCGCGGACGCCCAGGCGGCGCCGTCGCCGGGATCCACGAGGCACCCGGTGAGGCCGTCCTCCACCTGGTCCCTGATACCGCCCACGGCCGAGGCCACCACGGGCGCCTTCTTCCACATGGCCTCGGCCACCGTCAGGCCGAAGGCCTCCACCAGGGAGCGCTGGGTGACCACCGTGCTCACCCGCTGGAGGGCGTTGACCGTCACGGCGTTGACCTCCCGGTCCCGCGCGGGGATGGCCGCCACGTGGACGCGACGGGCCGCTGAGCGGGGCAGGAGGTCCACCGCCTCCAGGACCTCCTCCAGGACCCGCTGCGCCTGTGCCTCCCGGTCCGGGTCGGGCTGCGGGCCCACCAGGAGCAGGTGGGTGTCCTCGGGCAGGTCGGCCAGGTGGGCGGCGAAGACCTCCACGAGCTCCTCCATGCCCTTGAGCGGGTCCCAGCGGGAGACCTGGGTGACCACGCGCGAGCCCAGCGGGACCGGCAGGTTGACGCCGGTGACCTGACCGGCGGCGTCGGCGGTGGCCCGGATGGCGTCCGGACGGCCGTCCTCGCGCACGAAGGGCACCGCCTCAAAGGGCGGCTCACCGGCGAACACCCCCGAGAGGCGGGCCACCGACCAGGCCTCGTCCAGGCCCAGGACCTGGTTCTTGGGGCTGTCGGGGTTGATCGACGGCGGGATGACGGCGCAGCGCTCGACCTCGGTGAAGGGCGGGCGGTACTCCTCGCAGGAGACGACCGTGAGGTCGGTGTCCTCCAGGTAGCGGTCCAGGAAGGCCCAGGCGTGCTGGCCGGCCTCGCCGGCGTCCTGCGTGCCCAGGTGGCAGCGCCACACGACGGTGGCGCCGGCCGCCTTGAAGAACCGCGCCAGGCCGGCCGTGGGCGGGTCGTGGAGGATGACGACGTCGCCGTCGCGCACCCCCTCGACGTTCTCGGCGTTGGAGCTCAGGACGTGCTCGTAGATGTCGCGCTGCTTCTCCCCCAGCCGGCCGCCGTCGCCGCGGTCGCCGTGGATGCCGGCGTGGAGCCGGGCCGAGATGGTGAGGAACTCGGCGGGGGCGTCCAGGATGAGCCAGCGGGCGTCAATGCCCTGCTCAATGGCGTATCCCACAATGGGGGCGACGATCTCCGCCGGGCCGCTGCCCGCGGAGGCGTTGGGGGTGACGGTCCACACGGTACGGCCGTCAAGGAGGCCGTGGGCGGCCTCGACCCCGTCACGCAGGCGGCGGGTGGCGACCTCGTCCAGGTGCGAGGCGAGGTCGGCCAGGTGCAGGGGGGCGACGTCAATGGTTCTCATAGTCCAAATCCTGCCTCTTTTTCTTGTGATGCGCAGCACTGCGGGGGTCGTGTCTCGTTTTGTGCCAGGATAGCGGGTGCCGGGGGCTGCCAGAATGGTGCCCTGAACCGTGCGTCCGTCCCTATCTCCCCCAGGAGGAACCGTGGGCCAGAACCCCTACGCTCCCCAGCCCTACGACCCCTCGGGCGCCTCGCCCTACGCGCCCTCCGCACCGCAGGCGGGCGCCCCCTACGCGCCCTCGGCGCAGGATCCCTACGCGGGCCAGGCCTACGCGGGCCAGGCCTATGCTGGTCAGGCATACGCCGCCCAGCCCTACGCGGGCCAGGCCGTCATGTACGCCGACCCCCAGTACGCCGTGCCCAAGTCCAAGGCGGCCGCGGCCGTCCTGGCCTTCTTCCTGGGCTGGGCCGGGGCCCACAACTTCTACCAGAGGCAGACCGGCCGGGCGATCGGCCACCTCGTCATGGCGGTGCTGGCCATTGCCCTGTTCGTGACCGCCCTTGTCATGGTGGCGAATGACCCCTACATCCCGAATGGGAGTGACAAGGAGTTTACCGTCGGGCTCCTGACGCTCGGCTCCCTGTTTGTCTTGGGGGTCAACGCCCTGTGGGCTTTTATCGAGTTCATTATCGTCCTGGTGTCCGACGACGGCAGGCTCACCTGAACCCGCCCTGACCGGGCGCGTCCCCGTGCCGACGGCCGGATCCTAAAGGCGCCGTCCTCCGGGGCGCCGGGCCTGCGCCGCCGCCCTTGCACCAACCGTCTTTCACCGTCCACGACCCTGAGGAGAGGCTATGAGCCAGGATCCCTTCTACCAGCCCAACTATCCCGCCCAGCCGGGCTACGCGCCCCAGGGCTACGTCCCCCAGCCCGGGTACGCTCCTCAGCCCGGCTATCCCGCCCAGCCGGGCTACGCGCCCCAGGGCTACGTCCCCCAGCCCGGGTACGCGCAGCCCTACCTGTACCCGCAGAACCCGAACGCCAGGTCCAAGTCGACCGCGGCCCTCCTGGCCTTCTTCCTGGGCTGGTTCGGGGCCCACAACTTCTACCGGAAGCAGACCGCCCAGGCGATCGGGCACATTGTCCTCTTCGCCATCGGGCTCATCCTCCTTATTATCAGCATTGCCACCTACGAGCCCTCGTACGTCGTCAGCCCCTACTCGTACCCGTACTCGTACTCGTATGTTGAGGACAGCATCACGACGACCGTCCCCTTCATCATCGCCTGGATCGTCTACTCGGTCAACGGCCTCTGGACCTTTGTCGAGTTCATTATGATCCTCGCCTCCAAGGACGGCAGCCTCGTCTGAGAGGGCGCCCGGGGCCGTGCGTCTCGCGCCGCGGGTGCGCCCTGCGCCACGCCGTCGGCCCTGACCTGGTGCTGCCGGGGCCGACGGTATCCTCAGGGCCTGGCTCTACCCTCCACGTTCAGGAGCACCTATGGCGCCCACCACCCAGACCACTGCCGTCGTCCCCCCGGACACCGTCCAGGACGCCGCGGCCACCCCCGAGCGGGAGATGCCGTGGAAGGACCTGGGGCTCAAGCAGCAGGAGTACGAGGACATCAGGAGGCTCCTGGGGCGTCGTCCCACGGCCGCCGAGCTGGCCATGTACTCGGTCATGTGGTCTGAGCACTGCTCCTACAAGTCCTCCAAGATCCACCTGCGCCAGTTCGCGGACAAGACCACCCCCCAGATGCGCGCCCACCTGCTGGTGGGCATGGGGCAGAACGCCGGGGTGGTCGACATTGGCGACGGCTGGGCGGTGACCTACAAGGTCGAGTCCCACAACCACCCCAGCTACGTGGAGCCCTACCAGGGGGCCGCCACCGGCGTGGGCGGGATCGTGCGCGACATTATCTCCATGGGCGCCCGGCCCGTGGCCGTCATGGACCAGCTGCGCTTCGGCGCCCCCGACCACCCCGACACCGCCCGCGTGGTCCACGGCGTGGTGGCCGGGGTGGGCGGCTACGGCAACTGCCTGGGCCTGCCCAATATCGGCGGTGAGACCGAGTTCGACCCCTCCTACCAGGGCAACCCGCTGGTCAACGCCCTGTGCGTGGGCGTGCTGCGCCACGAGGACATCCACCTGGCCAACGCCAGCGGGGCGGGCAACAAGGTGGTGCTCTTCGGGGCGCGCACCGGCGGGGACGGCATCGGCGGGGCCTCCATCCTGGCCTCGGAGTCCTTCGAGGACGGCGTGCCCGCCAAGCGGCCATCCGTCCAGGTGGGCGACCCCTTTATGGAGAAGGTCCTCATTGAGTGCTGCCTGGAGCTCTTCGCCGCCGGGCTCGTCCTGGGCATCCAGGACCTGGGGGCCGCCGGCATCTCCTGCGCCACGTCCGAGCTGGCCTCCAACGGCGACGGCGGCATGCACGTGGACCTGGAGAAGGTCCTCCTGCGCGACCCCAGCCTGAGTGCCGGGGAGATCCTCATGAGCGAGTCCCAGGAGCGCATGATGGCCGTCGTCGCCCCCGAGAGGCTGGGGGAGTTCATGGCGGTGATCGACAAGTGGGACGTCGAGGCGAGCGTCATCGGGGAGGTCAACGCCTCAGGGCGGCTGACCATCGACCACTTCGGGGAGCGGATCGTGGACGTGGACCCGCGCACCGTGGCCCACGAGGGGCCCACCTACGAGCGCCCTTACGCCCGCCCCTCCTGGCAGGACGCCCTCAACGCCGACACCACCGACCGCCTGGAGCGTCCCGCCACCGCCGCGGCGCTCGGTGAGCAGGTGCGCGCCGTGGTCACCAGCCCCAACCAGGCCTCCACCACCTGGGTCACCAGCCAGTACGACCGGTTCGTGCGGGGCAACACCGCCCTGTCCCAGCCCGACGACGCCGGCGTGGTCCGCGTGGACGAGGCCACCTGCCGCGGGGTGGCCATCTCCACCGACGCCAACGGGCGCTTCACCAAGCTCGACCCCGCCACCGGGGCGGCCCAGGCCCTGGCCGAGTCCTACCGCAACGTGTGCACCGTGGGCGCCCGCCCCCTGGCGGTCTCCGACTGCCTCAACTTCGGCTCCCCGGAGGACCCCGACGCCATGTGGCAGCTGGTGGAGGCCGTCACCGGCCTGGCCGACGCCTGCCGGGCCATGGGCGTGCCCGTCACCGGCGGCAACGTCTCCCTGTACAACTCCCACGGGGCGGTCAAGGGCCTGCCCGACTCCTCCATCAACCCCACCCCGGTGGTGTGCGTCCTGGGGGTCATGGACGACGTGCGCCGCGCCAACCCCTCGGGCTGGCGCCAGGAGGGCCTGGCCGTCGTGGCGCTGGGGACCACGCGCGCGGAGCTGGACGGCTCGGCCTGGGCCCGCGTGGTCCACGACCACCTCGGTGGCATGCCCCCGCAGGTGGACCTGGACGCCGAGGCGGCCCTGGGGCGGGTACTCACGGCCCTGTCCGGGGCCAGCGCCCCGGACGGCTCCCCGCTCCTGCGCGCCGCCCACGACTGCTCCGACGGCGGGCTCATCCAGACCCTCGTGGACGCCTGCCTGCGCTTCGGGGTGGGGGCCAGCGTGGACCTCACCGGCGTGGAGTCCGAGGAGGTGGACGACTTCACCGCCCTGTTCTCCGAGTCCGGGGCGCGGGCGGTCGTGGCCGTCCCCGAGGCCCTGCTGCCCGCCGTCCAGGCGGCCGCCGACGCCGAGGACGTGGCCTGGGCCCGCCTGGGCACCACCGGGGGGGACCTGCTCGTGGTCACCGGCACCGACCTGCTGGCCGACGGAGGGGCCGGGCGCCCGCTGGTACTGGACCTGGCCGAGCTGCGCGAGAGCGTGGAGGCCACCCTGCCCGCGCTGTTCGGGTGAGCGGTGCCGGGGGCGGCCAGGGCGGGCCCGATGCCGTCGCGCCTGCTGGGCCCGACGCCGGGCCCAGCGGGGAGAGCCGCGTCCCTGCGCGGCCGCGCGAGACCCTGGAGGCGTTCTTCGAGGCCGAGAACGGCAGGGACTGGGAGGCCTACGCGGGCTTCCTCCACCCGGACGTGGCGTGGACGGTTGCCGGGCGCACGGTCGCCGGGCGCGAGGACTACGTGCGCGCCGTGAGAGCGGCCTACGCCGGGTCCGACGCGCGCTTCCGCGTGCACCAGTCCATTGAGTCCGCGGACGGCCGGGTGGTCGCCACCCTGCTCGTCGACTCCGAGGGGCGCCGCTCCCTGGACGTCTTCGAGCTCTCCGGGGGAGTGGTCGTGCGCGAGTGGGAGTTCCTGCTCGGAGCCGGGCCGGACTGGGACGGCGAGGCCGTTCCGGCGGCGTGAGGCGCGGCGCCTAAGGCGCGACCCGGTGAGCGCGGGCGTATCGGGCCGCCACGCCGAGGACCCAGCTCGGTTGCCGTCACGGGCGCGACCGCGCGCACGGCAGATGGCCCGGCCTCAGCTCTGCCGTATCAGTCCCCGTCACGGGCGTGACCGCGCGGGCGCGTCGAGCCGCTCACGCAGGAGGCGGCGGGCGGCCTCCAGGCGCTCGATCCGCTCCTCGACGGCGGCGAGCTGGGCGGCCAGGGCGGCCCTGGTGGCCGGGCAGGCGGCGGCCTCGTCGCTGCCCAGGCAGCCGACCAGCGGCAGCACCTGCTCACAGCTCAGCCCCACCGCGATGAGGGCGTGCACGCGGCGGGCCCGCCCCACGTCGGCCGGGTCGTAGTCGCGGTAGCCGTTGCCCAGCCGTGCCGCCGGCAGCAGGCCGACGTCGCTGTAGTGGCGGACCTGGCGCGCCGTCAGGCCGGCGCGGGCCGCAAAGTCCCCGATCCTCACGCGCCCTCCCTCGTCACCTTGTCCTCTCGTCCCCTTGTCCCCGCCGCGGTTCGTCGCCGCGGTCTTGACCTTGACACTAGTGTCAGAGTTTAACGTCCTTCCGCACGGGCCGCCCGGTCCGTGCGGAAAGGCTCCCATGAGACGTGTTCCCGCACTGTCCTTCGCCGTCATGCTCCTGGTGGGGACGGACACCTTCCTGGTCGCCCCGCTGCTGCCCGCCCTGTCCGCGCGCTTCGCCGTCCCGCCCGCGCGCGCCGGCTGGATGGTCTCGGCCTACGCGGTCGGCTACTGCCTGACGGCCCTGGTGGCCGGGATGGCGGCGTTCTCGGTGGCCACCGCCGCGACCGGGCTGGCCTGGTCCTTCACCTCCATGCTGGGGCTGCGCCTGGCGGCCGGCGTCGCCGCCGCGGTCGCCTCCCCGCAGATCTGGGCCACGATCGCCCAGGTCATGCCCAGGGAGCGGGTCGTCCCGGGCATGGCGACGGCGACGGCGGGCCTGACCATCGCCCAGCTCCTGGGCGTGCCGGCCGGGAGCCTGCTGGCGGTGCGCTCGACCTCCGACCCGTTTGTCGTCGTCGGGGCCGGCGGCGCCCTGGTCACCGCGGCGCTGTGGCGGTGGTTCCCGGCTGTGCCCCCGCACGGCGGCACGGTGCGCACAGGGCTCCTGGCCCAGTACGCGGCCCTGGCCCGCACGCCGCGCGCCCTGGGGCGCTTCGGGGCCTACCTCGTGTTCCAGGTGGGCAACTTCGCCGTCCTGTCCTTTGCCGCCACCTGGTTCGCCCGCGACTTCCACCTGGACCAGGCCGGTATCGCCAGGGCCATGATCGTGCTCGGGGCCGGTAACACCGTCGGCGCCCTGATCGGGCCGCGGGTCGTGCGGCGAGCGGGCCAGGGGCGCGCCCTGCTGGGCGGCTCGGTCTGCTACCTCCTCATCTACGCGGTGGTCGCGGCCAGCCCGACCCGCTGGGTGGGCGTCGCCCTGCTCGCCGGGGCCTTCACCGTGGGCGGCGTGCTCTTCCCCGTCATGATGAACCTGCTCCAGGCCCTGACCACCTCGGCGCGCGGGACGGTCTCGGCGTTGGCCAGCGTGCTCATGTACGCCGGCTCGACCCTCGCGGGCATTGTCGGCGGCCCGCTGCTGGCGGCCCTGCCCTCCTTCTGGGGGGTGAGCCTGTTGGCGCTGGCGACCACCAGCGGCGCGCTCGGGCTGTGGGCGGCCTCGGGCTGCTTGCGGGCCGAGCCGGGCGGGAGGGGCTGAGCCGCCTTGAGGCGGTGAGACGGTCTTGGCAAGGGTGAGGCCGAGCCGGGCGCGGGCGGGGGTACCGAGCCCCCGCGTCGTGGTCAGAGCCCCAGGACCAGCCGCAGCCCGTCATCGACCCGTGCCAGGAGGTGGGCGGGCAGGGTGCCAACGGGGTCGACCAGCCTGGAACGGTCCACGACGAGCGTCTGCGACACGTTCACGACGCAGTCCTTCGGCACACCTCCTTCTCCCCGCTCGAGTTCGACATTGCCCGGTGCCGCGGCCAGGCGCATGTTGCTGGTGATCGCAGAAACGATAACCGTGGAAATGTGTGACTGGTTAAAGCGGTCGGAGGAGATAATGAGGGCTGGACGTAGGTATTCGGGTTCTGAGCCCACCGGCTCGCTGAAGTCGGCCCACCAGATCTCGCCCCGGGCTACCACTCCCACGCTCCTGCCTGGATGAGCGCGCGCCCGGCCGAGGGCGGTGTCTCGGCGCCCATCTCGTCTGCCAGGTCATTGAGCGCAGCGGTCACCGGGTCGTCACCCTGACGGGCAATGAGCTCACGGACCGCTTGAGCGTAGAGCTGCGACCTGCTCCACCCCAGGCGGCGTGCGAGCTGTTCAGCCTTGTGGAAAAGCGGGTCGGGAACGGAGATCGCGGTCTTCACGCTGGGAGTATAACCGGTATTACCGTTTCTAGGGCGGGTTGTGCCAAGCTGCTGGCGGCCCTGCCCTCCTTGTCGGTGGTGAGCCTGCCTCCTGGTCCAGCCCCCGCGACCGGCCGGCGTCCTGCCTTCCTTGTCGGTGGTGAGTCTGCTGGGCGGCCCCGGCCCGACGTCGCGCCCCTCCTCTCGGGTGAACGCGCTGTCCCGCGGGTGAACGCGCTTAAAGCTATATGAGCGCCACCCTAAGCGGCGTTCATATAACCGAAAGCGCGTTCACCTACTGAGGAGAGCGTTCACCTACTGAGGAAGGCGTTCACCTACGGATGGAGGAGTCGTGGTACTGGCGAGCCCAGGTCAGGCGGAAGGAGGTGTCCAGGGCTGCCTGCGGGCCGAGCCGGGCGCGGGTGGGAGGGGCTGAGCCGCCTTGAGACGGTCTTGGTAGGGGTGGGGCTGAGCCGGGCCGACGCCGCCGGGCAGTCCATCCTGTCCACCCTGGGCCAAGCCCCGGGTACGGGCGCGGGTGCCGGTCACGCCGCCCCAGGTGGAGGCGCAGCGGACGGCCGAGCCGGGCGCGGACGGGGGTGCCCACTGAGGGGCCCACTTCGTGCAATGAGGGCGCGGCCGAGCCGGGCGCCCCTTGCACCACTGGGAAGCAATTAGCGCGTCGCGGGCCGAGCCGGGTAGCAAGGGGTCGCACCGGCGGGGTCCCGGGTCCGCGACCGTGTGCGAGCCGGGTGTCCGACAGCAGGGTCCCGCCCGTGGCGGCCTGGGTGAAGTGGTGGAGGGGGCAGCTCCGCCACGTAGGAGATGGTGCCGCCCGTGGCGGCCAGGGCGAGGTCGACTGCGTCCCAGAGCCGTGGTGAGCCGACGGGGTGGGGGGCCAGTGCGTCTTGTCCCGTACCGACGATATTCGCATGCTCGGCCGCGTGGAGAAGCTGGTCGATGCTCCGCGTGTGGTCGAGCTGTATTGACAGCTATGGTGCCGCGCGCCTGGAGGTCTAATGCGCACGCTGAGGCCGGGGTGCGCTCTTAGCTGGGCGGTCGAGGATCTTGCCGACTGTCTGGGGGAGGTCTTCCGCAGGCCCGTTGACCTGGTCTTGCGACACTCGCGAGAACGGTACTTATTCGTCGTGAGAACGGTACTTGTTCGTGCTGAGAACGGGTGTCCGTGACTGGCTCCCGCAGGGACGCGATCACGTACGGTGTGAACGGAACGCGATCTAGTTGTGGGGACCGGGGCGTCTCCTGGGTGTACTGGTGCGGGTGGGGGGCGCGTGCTACTATTTTGTTCGTGGGGGCAGGGGTGGCACAGGACGGTATCCGAGAGGCCACCCTTGAGTCATATGCGGAGAGGCTCCTCCTGACGTCTGATCTGCCCCGTATAAGTGGGTTCACGATGAGGGTTT
Organism: Actinomyces sp. oral taxon 897; assembly: GCF_002999235.1. Lineage (NCBI taxonomy): Bacteria > Bacillati > Actinomycetota > Actinomycetes > Actinomycetales > Actinomycetaceae > Actinomyces > Actinomyces sp. oral taxon 897. The sequence goes on from NZ_CP027236.1 coordinate 2,911,954, forward strand.
GTTCTGGTGCTGTGCTGAGGAGCCTAATGACGTGGTCCGTCTCTGTCTTGTGTCCTGTTCGGGAGGGAGTGGGACTCCGCCCTCTGGCGGGTCGGATACGGGAAGATGCGTCTCCTGTGCGGGACGGGTGGAGGTCTACGGCACGGCGCCCGCGCTCGACGACGGGGGCCTGTACCGGGGGATCTGGTGAGGGGAGGGGGCGCACGTGCGGGTGCCCGCAGGGTTGAGGTTGATCAAATATGTGACTTTGGTCACCACCAGTGTGGTGCGGGACACCCCTCCTGACTGCCACTTTTCCGCATGGTCTCGTCCAAAGCCGGCGCCGGATCCGCTCCCGGGGCCGTCGGTGGCGAGTGGCGTCATACCAACGAAAGGTGGTAGAAATGGACCCGTTCCGGCCACCTCCGGAAGGGCCTCCACAGGCCGGTGGCGATCCAGCCCCTGGAAACGTTGCAATCACGCGGCTCCCAGAGGCAGGGGTCAGGGAGCACCCCGCACCGCTAGGTGCATTAAGACAGGTGGCTAAGGACATCGTCAAAGGAGATGACATCGTCAGGGAGCACCCCGCACCGCTAGGTGCATTAAGACATGACGGGGGTCTCCCGGGGCAGGTCGCCCGCAGCGGTCAGGGAGCACCCCGCACCGCTAGGTGCATTAAGACAGGTGGCTAAGGACATCGTCAAAGGAGATGACATCGTCAGGGAGCACCCCGCACCGCTAGGTGCATTAAGACCCCGGCACACGGCCCCACCGGCACGAGGCCGGGACGGTCAGGGAGCACCCCGCACCGCTAGGTGCATTAAGACTCCTCGGCCACGGCCAGCGGCAGAGGCACGCGGCGTCAGGGAGCACCCCGCACCGCTAGGTGCATTAAGACGATCCATGATCTGCGTCATCTCTCTCGTCCTCTCAGTCAGGGAGCACCCCGCACCGCTAGGTGCATTAAGACGTGATCATCAGCGGGTCCTCCCACCAGCAGCGAGCCAGTCAGGGAGCACCCCGCACCGCTAGGTGCATTAAGACGTGTCAGCCCCGTCCGCCAGGTGCCCGGCCGCAAAGTCAGGGAGCACCCCGCACCGCTAGGTGCATTAAGACCCAGCCCCCAGCGCGGGGCGCCGCAGCTCCTGGGTGGTCAGGGAGCACCCCGCACCGCTAGGTGCATTAAGGCTGGAAAGGATGAGAATGACAAAAATGATGATGGTGTCAGGGAGCACCCCGCACCGCTAGGTGCATTAAGACGGGTCGCCAGCGGGCTCGGCGTCGCGGGGGTCGCGTCAGGGAGCACCCCGCACCGCTAGGTGCATTAAGACCAGCTCAAAAGAGCTGAAGCTCGCCCCCTCGACAGGTCAGGGAGCACCCCGCACCGCGGGGCTCTCTAGCTTCCTCCTGCGCGAATCTGGATAGGTTTATGCGGTGTCCTGTGCAGTCTGCCGTCTGTCTGCTGGCCCGGTTTTGTGTGCGTGTCGCAATCTGAGGATCAGAACGAGGGCCACTCTCGCCCGCGTCGAGGTCCAGGCCCCTGACCTGCGTGGACATTGGGCGCACAAAGATGAAAACAGTGTGGGGTCGGCTCTGATCCTCAGATTGCGACAGAACTGTCCGCCCGCCACCACCGGGGCCGTGCATAACCGCCGCGTATAGCCTCCTCCCGAGGCGAGGCAGGCCACCCGCTGCGACCAGGGCCCTGCGTACTCCCCCCTCCTCACCCCAGGGCGGGTCCCGGACCAGGTGGTGAGGCGGTGCGGGGCGCAGGGGTCGTGGTGGTGGCCTCGCGCAGACCCCGGACCGGGCAACAACGCGGCTCACCACCCGCCCCAGGGGAGCATTCGGTCGCGCTAGTACGGGCCCGGGAGTACGGGTCCGGGCCAGTGGCCCGAGACTGGTAGGTCCGGGCCAGCTGCGCCCCTGTTCGCTCCTGTTCACGCTATAAGCACCCGACCGGAACCTCGTGGAACACGTACGGGGACCAGGTCCAACACCAGGCAGCACCAGAGAACCTCCTTCTGACCCTGGACCGGGATCCGTAGGCCAGCTGGCGCCCCGGCAGAGTGCGCCGACGTTGGGCGCCATCGGGTGCAGGCGCCTACGATGCGGCCATGCCCCCATCCTTCCCGCACCCCCCACGCCGACCCGTCCGCCCCATGACAGGCCGGGACAGGCGCCCGACCCAGGCGCGCACCGGCCACGCCCCGGAGCCGACCACCTCAGAGATGACCGCCTCAGAGACGACTACCCCGGGCGACGACCGGCCGGCAGGGCAGACGGACCGTCGCCCCTGGTCCTGGCCCCGGGCGCTCCTCGTCCTTACGGTGCTCCTGGCCGTCGTCGCGCTCGTCGGCCTCAGCGTGCGCGCCTGGGTCGGAGGCGACGAGGACACCCAGGCCACCGTCCCCGCTGACCCCGGCACCACGGCGCAGCCCCAGGCGGACGCGGTCGGCACCCCGGCTCCCGCCACGGCCGACGTCGCGGCCTCCGCCGCACCCGACCCCGGGACCACGCCGAGCCCTGGCCCCCGGACCGACGACAAGGGATTCGCCCACAGTGACGTCGTCGGGGACGGGACCTGGACCCTCACCGACCCGGTACCACCCTCCCAACCGGGGGCCGCCACGGTCTACCGCTACGTTCTGCGGGTCGAGGGCGGCACCGGGGTGGACGGCGCGACGGCGGCCGCCACCATCCAGGGCGTCCTCAACGACGACCGCGGCTGGCGCACTGTGGAGGGGGTCTCCTTCGAGCAGGTCAGTGACCCCGACATGGCGGACTTCACCCTGTCTATTGCCTCCCCGCCAATGGTGGACACGCTGTGCGCCCCCCTGCAGACGATCAGCATGTGGAACTGCCGCAACGGCGACAACGTGGTCCTCAACTCCGACCGCTGGAGCTACGGGTCCCCCACCTTCCCGGACGTGGACTCCTACCGTATCTACGTCATTAACCACGAGGTCGGCCACTTCCTGGGCCACGAGCACGAGTTCTGCGCCGGGCCCGGCCTGAAGTCGCCCACCATGGCCCAGCAGAGCCGCACCCGTGAGGGAGGCTGCACGGCCAACGGCTGGCCCACCCAGGACAACCAGGCCTCCTGAGCGCGCCCTGGGGCGGCCGAGGCCTTCCTGGGGGCGGGGGGTGCGGCACGCCCCCGGCGGCGATTCCGGCGTGCCCGCGTGAGGCCCTCCTGGGGGTGCGGCACGGACCGCCCACCCGGCACCAGCGCCGGCACTGGAGGATGCCCTCCCGGGGTGAGGCCGTGGCCCGCCTGCCGCCCGGGAGACCGAGTCCGGGGCCATCGAGCAGGACGCGGACGTGGCTGTGGCCCGCCTGCCGCCCGGGAGACCGGACCGGCTGCTCCTGGCCGCCACTGCGCCACGTAGACTGCCCGCCCTGCCTGGGCGGACCTGTGCTCCTTGCGCGGGGCGGTGGCCCGGGAGGAACTCGGGTATTCCAGGGGCCAGGCTGGCTCCCGGCCGGGGTGTGTCCTCGGGCGCGCCTCCGGGCAGGGGCGAGGGTTCCCGGGCGCGCCTCCGGGGTGGTGCGCTCCCAGGGCGTGCTTCTGGGGCACCGGCCCGGGAGGAACCCGGCACCCCAGGGGCCAGGCTGGCTCCCAGCCGGGGCGCGCCTCCGGGCAGGGGCGAGGGCTCCCGGGCCGAGCCTTGCTGGCGCCTCGACCTTCGCGACGTGCTTTGGGGCGGTTGTCCCGGGCCATGCCGACGGAGTCCTGGCCGGGCGGTGCGTCGCCCGGGGCTCACGGCCCCGTGGCCGAGGCTGTGAATATGCTTAGAGCGTGGGGCCGCATCCCGCGGACCGGCTCCGGGTGCGGCTCCCTCGTGGGGTAGCGCCGTCGGGGCCCCTGCCCTTATATTCCCGTCGCTTCTCAAGAAGGTTGATCGTGCCTCCCACCCCTGAATCCCCCCTGCCCGCCACCCCGGCCCCCCTGTCGCAACGGCTCCTTGCCTGGGGGGTGCACGCCTTCACCATGTCCGGGCTGGCCTTCGCGACCTTGGCGCTGCTGGCCATGAACCACGACCAGATCGCCTGGATGTGGCTGTGGCTCGCCTTCGCCCTGGTCGTCGACGGCGTTGACGGGACCTTCGCCCGCCGCGTGCGGGTCAAGGAGGTCGTCCCCTGGTTCGACGGCAGTGTGCTGGACATCATTATCGACTACCTCACCTGGACCTTTATCCCGGCGCTGTTTATGTACCTCAAGCTGCCCATGGGGCCCAGGCCGGTGGCTGGCACCCTCCTTATCGTGATCCTGGTCTCCTCGATGTTCTGCTACGCCAACGAGGGGGAGAAGTCCGGCGACAACTACTTCGTGGGCTTCCCCGCGGCCTGGAACATTGTCGCCGTCATGATGTGGGTGCTGGGGAGCCCCGGCTGGCTCAACGTGGCCGGGACGGTGGTCCTGGTGGTCCTCACCCTCATTCCGACCTACTACGTCCACCCCGCCCGCGTGAGGCGCTTCCGGGCGCTCAACCTCCTCGCAGTGCTCGGGTGGATGGTCGGGACCGCCTGGCTGGTCGCCGTCCACCCGCAGCGGCCGGCGGTGGCGGTGGCGCTGTCCGTGGGGGGTGGGCTGTGGCTCCTGGTCGTCGGCGTGCTGCGCTCGGTCCGGGGGCGGCAGGACGAGGACTAGCCTGACCACCCGGCCTCTCCCGGTAGGGGCAGGGCGGGGGCTGGTTAGGGGCCGCCGCCCTGCCCTTCCGTGAGAACGGTACTTATTCGTCGCGAGAACGGTACTTGTTCGTCGTGAGAACGGGCGGTGCTCGTTGTTAGGCCTGTGACCGTGGGTGACGTGTCCTGGTTGTGCTTCTCTAGGTGGTTGGGTTGGGGGTTCCCGGCCTGGTGTCTGGCGTGTCTTGTCGTGGACGTTGTGGGTGGTTGGGTTGAGGGGGGTCTTCGGCCGGGGTGTGGGTTGGCGCGTCTGCGTCGCCTTCCTGGAGGTCCTCGTGACCTGTGCTGACGTGCTGCTGGCCCCTAGGGGACGACGGCCGCCTGGCCGTCTGCGTCGTCGGCGGGGGCTGGCCGCTGTGGTGGGTCCCACGCCTCAGGCCGCCCCCGCCGGGATGGTGGGTCGGGTTGCTGCCGGACCGGCCTGCCCGTGACCGACCGTTCTAGCCGCCCTCCCCACGGTCCCGACCGTACTGCGGGCGTTGGCACCGGATAACTGGGCTCGCGCGCCCTCAGGTGAACGTGCCCTGAGGCTGGTGAACGCGCTCTGAGGCTGGTGAACGCGCTCTAGGTCGGGTGGACGCCGTTCTAACTAGCGTTTACCAGCACGGAAGCGCGTCCGTGCCCGTGAGATGGTGTCTACCTGCCCCAGGGCGCGTTCACCTCCACTCGGCCCCGACGCGCAGGCACGCCCCCTGGGTTGCCCTGGGGCCGTCCGCCAGGGCGCCTCAACCCAGCCCGACGCGCAGACACAGCGACAGGGCAGGCGGGGCCTGGTGCCCCTGGGACGAGCCCGCCCACCGCCACCCGCTGCGGGCGCCGGCACCCGGCACACCCGCCCCGACCCGCACCCACCAACCAGCCCAGGCAGGACCACTGCGAGCACCCCCCGTTCTCACGAACAATAAGTACCGTTCTCACGACGAACAAGTACCGTTCTCGCGAGCAATAAGTACCGTTCTCGCGGACAGGGAAGAGAGGGGTGGGTGTCGGTGGGCGGCCTGCCGCGAGGCTGGGTGGACGCCGGGGTGAGTGAACTCACCGCGAGGCTAGGCGAGTGCGTTCTCGGGCCTGTGGGCGCCGCCCGGAGCGAGGTTGAGGTCGGTGAGCGGGGCCCGGACCGGCAGGGTCACCCGGCTTGCGCCCGCCCGCTCCGCCCCTTCCAGGCCCTGGACAATGAGGTGGTCACGCCACCACCGCGCCCCCTCCAGGGCGATCGTGCCCAGGACCATGGCCACGATGGTCACGATCACGCCCGTCGGGTAGTCGCGGCCCGTGGACCAGAAGTACACATAAGGAATGACAAAGGTCACTATCGTGACCGCCAGCCCCAGGAGCCGGTGACGGATCCGGCGCCCGGCCACCATCTCCACAATGCCCCAGGTGTAGGGCACGGCGGTGAGGACGTCGAGCAGCCACAGCACCCACACCCGCCCCTGGAAGCCGGGGACGAAGGCCACCGGCAGGGCCCGCAGGGAGGAGTACACGAACACCACCAGGTAGGCCAGCGCCACCGGGTTGCGCACCAGGCGCAGCGCCTGCGGTCGCTGGACCACCCCCACGCCCACGCGCTCCAGCGCCCGGACCGCCCGGGCCGGGCAGCGCAGGGTGTCCAGGCCCACCAGCACCGTACGCAGGTAGCGGTGCGACTCGACCCCTCCGTCGGCCAGCGCCAGGAGCAGCGCCAGGGGGCTTAAGGCGATGACCACCGTTCCGTCGGGCGCGGGGGCGGCCGCGGCGGGCACGTCGCCGAGCTCGACGCCGACGCCGTCGGGCTCGGGCAGCGACACCAGGTGGACCAGCCCTTCCCCGAGCGTGCGCTCAATCAGGGGCACCGCCTCGGCCGGCACCTCGCACAGCCATAGTCGTACCCCCTGCTCCAGGGCGTGCCCGAGTGCCTGGCCCAGCCTCCACCCGGCGCCGTCGGGCAGGCGCAGCTGGGAGGCCGTCGTCGCGGCCAGGTCGGCCAGTGCGGGTAGTTCGAGCACCTTGCGCGCCCCCAGGTCCCCGCAGCGGGCCACGCCCGCGAGGGCACGGAGCTGGGAGGCGTCGATACGGTGACGGCGGGTGAGCGGTCGGTCCAGGACAGAGCGTGCGGTCAGGGTGCGCGCCAGGGCGGCGTGGAGAGAGGAAGGCACACCGGCAGGGTGCCAGATCGCGGCGCTCCAGGTGGCCAGTTGGCGGTGCGTCCCGGGTGTGATGGTGGTCGACACGCGCCAGGACGTCCGGCAGGCCGGCCTGCGGGGCAATCCCGAGGCGGCGCAGCGGGAAGGTGGATCGCGTGTCCGTTCGCCGCCCTGCGGGTCGACCCAGCCGGTTGCGTAGCCGTGGCAGGGCGATGCGTGTCCGTTCGCCGCCCTGCGGGCCAACCTCCGGGCAATGTGGTGGTCGACGTACGCCAGGACGTCCGGCCCTGGCCCAGGAGCCGGGGACGGTCCTAACCTGGCAGGGCACGCGGGACCGCCACGACGGCGTCGTACCCGCGCGCCGGCGTCGTACCCGCGCGACGGCGTCGTGCCCGCCGCACGCGCAGCCTTAAGGAGCCTGAACCATCATGACCGCCACCGCTGACGAGTCCGTCTTCGCCGCCGAGAACGTCTTCGGCAAGGGCGAGCCCAACACCGCCTACGCCCGCTACTTCACCGGGGACAGCTTCCTGAGGAACCTGGTGACCGACCCCGAGTGCGCCGTCGGCGTGCACAATGTCACCTTTGAGCCGGGCTGCCGCAACAACTGGCACATCCACCACGCCACCAGCGGCGGCGGCCAGGTGCTCATCTGCACGGCCGGCTCCGGCTGGTACCAGGAGGAGGGGAAGGACGCCGTCTCGCTGGTACCCGGCGACGTCGTGTTCACCCGCGCCGGCGTCAAGCACTGCCACGGCGCCAAGGCCGACTCCTGGTTCGCCCACATCGCGCTCGCGGTCCCGGGGGAGAACACCTCCAACGAGTGGCTCGAGCCGGTCGACGACGCCGACTACGCGGCCCTGTGAGCGGGGGGCTGGCGCAGCGGGGCGCCCGGCTATCTCCGTCGCGCCTGCCGACGGCGGGATGGGGGGCCAGCGCAGCGGGGCGCCCGGGCCCGCCGGCGGCCGTCCCGCTACCGGCGGGGGCCAGCCGCCCCGATACCGCCGACCGTCCCGCTACCGGCGGGCCAGGACCTCGCCGTGGACCACCACGAACCAGCCGTCGTCCGCCTCGGCCCACTGCTGCCAGGCGCGCGCCATCTCCTCCAGCTCATCGGGGTCGGTCAGCCCCAGCTCGACCGCCCGCGGGCCGAAGGAGGAGCGGCAGCGCTCCGCCCAGGTCCCGCCCCACCAGGCCCGCAGCTCAGGCGTCGCGTAGCACCAGGTCGACGCCGAGGCCCGCACCTGGCCGAACCCCGCGGCGCGGGACCAGGACAGCAGGCGGCTGCCGGCGTCGGGCTCCCCGCCGTTGGCCCGCGCCGTAGCCATGTAGACCTGGCGCCAGCGCTCCAGGGCGGGCGGCTGCGGGTACCAGGCCTTGGCCGAGTACACCGAGTCGCGCACCGCCACCACCCCGCCCGCTCGCACCACCCGGCGCATCTCCCTCAGGGCGGCCACGGGGTCGGCCACGTGCTGGAGCAGCTGGTGGGCGTGGACGACGTCGAAGGAGGCGTCCGCCAGAGGCAGGTCGTGCACGTCACCGCCGACCAGCTCCACGCGGTCCACCAGGCCCCGTGCCGTAAGGGTGGTTCGCGCCGCGTGAAGTGCCGCCGGTGCGCCGTCGAGTGCGACGACACGCCCGGGCGCGACCGCCTCGGCCAGGTCCGCGGTAACGGTCGCAGGCCCGCAGCCGACGTCGAGCAGACTCATCCCGGGGCGCAGGTGGGGCAGGAGGTAGGCGGCGGAGTCGGCCGCGGTGCGGTGGGAGTGGCTGGCCAGGACGGCGGGGGAGTGACCGTGGGTGTAGCGGTGGGTGGCGGTCATGGCAGGGAGTATAGGAGCGGGCCGGTCCCCGGTATCCCGGCGCCCGTAAGGCTGCCCGGGGATTCCGGGGAAGGGTGCCATCTGGTGCCCGGGATCCTGGTGCCCGTGAGGCTGCCGCAGCCCGGGGAGCTCAGCGTCCGAGACCTCCGCCGGGATCCTGGTGCCCGTAAGGCTGCCTGGACGGCGAGAACCCCGGCGGCGAAAACGCCGGGGTCCTGGTGCCCGTGAGGCTGCCGGGGTCGGTGGTGCTGTGCGTGCCGCTCCCCGGTATCCCGGCGCCTGGACGTCGCGGGGCCCGCTAGGGTGCCGGGGCCGTCGGCCCCATACGCTGCGAGACCAGCACCGCACCGGCCTTGCTGCCCTGGAAGAAGTCCGTCGGCCCCACAGCTCGTGGAGCCGCTCAGGAGGACGTCGCCGGGGGCGGGATCGCCGTCCGTCGGCCCCATACGCTGCGAGACCAGTGGGCGGGATATTTCGTCTCAGTAAACGGCTGGGTGGGATGCTCGGGTCCAGCGCGGGAGACCGCCTGCCCGACGACGTGCTCCTGCGCGGACCGTTCCGGTACACGAAGGAGCCCCCATGCAGGACGTTGTTGAGAAGGTCTACGAGCAGGTCGTCGCGCGCAACCGCGGCGAGGCCGAGTTCCACCAGGCGGTGCGCGAGGTCCTGGAGTCCCTCGACCCGGTGATCGCCAAGCACCCCCACTACGCCGACGACGCGCTCCTGGAACGCATTGTCGAGCCCGAGCGCCAGGTCATCTTCCGCGTGCCGTGGGTCGACGACGCCGGGGCTGTCCACGTCAACCGCGGCTTCCGCGTCGAGTTCAACTCGGCCCTGGGCCCCTACAAGGGCGGCCTGCGCTTCCACCCGAGCGTCAACGTCGGCATTATCAAGTTCCTCGGCTTTGAGCAGGTCTTCAAGAACGCGCTGACCGCCCAGGGCATCGGCGGCGGCAAGGGCGGCTCCGACTTCGACCCCCACGGCCGCTCCGACGCCGAGGTCATGCGCTTCTGCCAGTCCTTTATGACCGAGCTCTCCCGCCACATCGGCCCGTCCACGGACGTGCCCGCCGGTGACATCGGTGTGGGCGGCCGTGAGATCGGCTACCTGTTCGGCCAGTACAAGCGTCTGCGCAACGCCTACGACGCCGGGGTCCTCACCGGCAAGGGCCTGGCCTGGGGCGGATCCCTGGTGCGTACCGAGGCCACCGGCTACGGCACGGTCCTGTTCGCCCAGTCCATGCTGGCCACCAGGGGCCAGACCCTGGAGGGCAAGACCGTCGCGGTCTCCGGTGCCGGGAACGTGGCCATCTACGCGATCGAGAAGGCCCAGAAGCTGGGTGCCAAGCCGATCACCTTCTCCGACTCCTCCGGCTACGTCGTCGACGAGGCCGGGGTGGACCTGGAGCTGCTCAAGCAGGTCAAGGAGGTCGAGCGTGGCCGCGTCAAGGACTACGTCGAGCGCCGCCCCGGCGCCCGCCTGGTGACCCAGGGCCGGGTGTGGGACGTGCCCGTGGACGTCGCCCTGCCCTGCGCCACCCAGAACGAGCTCGACGGCGCCAACGCCGCCACCCTGCTGAAGAACGGCTGCGCCGTGGTCTCCGAGGGCGCCAACATGCCCTCCACCCCCGAGGCCGTCGAGGCCTTCCAGTCCGCCGGGATCCTCTACGCCCCCGGCAAGGCCTCCAACGCCGGCGGCGTGGCCACCTCCGCCCTGGAGATGGAGCAGAACGCCGGGCGCACCCGCTGGGACTTCGCCACCGCCGAGGCCAAGCTCGACGCCATTATGACCGACATCCACGACTCCTGCGTGGCCGCGGCCGAGGAGTACGGCCGCCCCGGCGACTACGTGCTGGGTGCCAACGCCGCTGGCTTCACTCGGGTCGCCGACGTCATGATCGCCCACGGCATCGTCTGACGTCCTGCTGCTGAGGTCCTGCCGTTGAGGTCTGCCGCCTCGCCCGCCCCGGCAGCCCGCCCCGCGAGAACGGTACTTATTGCTCGCGAGAACGGTACTTGTTGGCCGTGAGAACGGTACTTATTCGTCGCGAGAACGGTACTTATTGCTCGCGAGAACGGTACTTATTGGCCGCGAGAACGGGCCCTGTGCCTGACCCGTGACCGGCTGAGGCGGTCCTGCTGCGGCCTGGGCCCGGACGGCGTCTCCGTCCTCGCTGGTCGCCTCGACCTGACCGGGCGGCTCTCCGTAACCCTGCGGAGGGTCGCCCGGTCTTCGTGCGTCCAGGCGGCGTCGCGTCCGTGCCCACGGTGACAGTTGCCGGGCCTCTGAGGTCCGGGGCGACGGTCACCCGTCGCGTCCGTGCCCATGGTGACGGCGGCGCACCGCGCGGACCGTACGGTGGCGGGGCTCTCGCGTCCGTGCCCACGGCGGGCTGGCGCTAGTGCTTGAAAGGGTCCCAGGCGGGGGCTCTTGCGTCTGTGCCCACGGCGGGCTGGTCTGTGGCCGGTTCGCACGTGCCCCAGAGGCGGCCAGCCTGTCTGGTAGCCAGGCCGTCGGCGGCGGGCCGGTTCGCACGTGCCCCAGAGGCGGACCGACGTCGTCATGGCGCCCAAGACCGTGAGGGGGCCGGTCCGCGCGTCCAGCGTGGTGCTCCTGGCTGGGGGGTGCTCTCTCCAGGCGCAGGCGCAAGGACGACGAGGGCGGTCCCGGCTGGGGAGGGTGCTCCCGGGGCCGCGAGGGCGCGGCGGCGGCTGGCCACCTCGTCCGTTCTCACGAGCAACAAGTACCGTTCTCGCGACAAATAAGTACCGTTCTCACGGCGAACAAGTACCGTTCTCACGGATCTGGGGGTGCCGCGGGGCCCTGGCCACGCCGTCGGCGTAAGAGGTGAACAATCGCCGCGCTACCACTATGATAGTGGTGCAAATCACCTACCGAGAGGCCGGAATGTCCGAAATCGTGTGGCTACATGTCCGATCGGGCGTTATAGTCCTCTTATCGGCGTCCGATCGGGCGATGATCCAAGGGAGGAGGAGTCGTGGGGCAGATGAGCGCTGAGGAGCGGCAGGAGTCCATCGTCGACGAGGTCCTCGTCAACGGCCGCGTCAGCGTCACCGCGCTCGCCGAGCGCCACAGCGTCACCGTCGAGACCATCCGCCGGGACCTGACCGCCCTGGATCGGCGCGGCGCTCTGCGCAAGGTCCACGGCGGGGCGGTGGCCACCTCCGCCGTCGCCGCCCCCGAGACCGCCGTCATTGAACGTGAGCAGTCTCACGCTCAGGCCAAGCGGGCCATGGCCCGGGTCGCCGTGGGCGCCCTGGACCTGGGGGCGGGCGACCGCCTCATCCTGGACGCGGGCACCTCCGTGGCCGCACTCGTCCCCCTCCTGCCGCCCGGGATGCCCCTGACCATTATCACCTCCTCGGTCCTGACCGCCTCGGCACTGGCCCCCCAGGAGCACCTCAGCGTGCGGATCCTGGGCGGTCAGGTCCGCGGCCTCACCCAGGCCGCCGTCGGCCCCGAGGCCCTGGCCACCCTGGCCACCCTGCGCGTGGACACCGCCGTCATCGGGGCCAACGGGCTCAGCGCCCGTCACGGCCTGTCCACCCCCGACCCGGAGGAGGCCGCCACCAAGCGGGCCATGGTCGCGGCCGCCGACAGGGTCGTGGTCCTGCTCGACTCCTCCAAAGTCGGCCAGGAGCACCTGGTCTCCTTCGCCCCCCTGGACGCCATCGACGTCCTGGTCACCGATCGCCCCCTACCCACCAGCCTCCACACCGCCATCACCACTACCGGAGCAGAGGTCCTCACCACATGATCACCACACTCACGCCCAACCCCTCGCTCGACCGCACCGTCACCCTGCCCGGCCCGCTGCTGCGCGGCGCCGTCAACCGCCTGGCCTCCGTCACCGTGGAGCCCGGCGGCAAGGGGGTCAACGTCGCCCGCGTGCTGGCCGCCTCCGGACAGCCCGTCACCACCGTCCTGCCCGCCGCCACGCACGACCCGCTCCTGGCCGCCATCGCCGCCCTGGGCCTGCCCGGCCTGACCGCCCTGCCCGTGCCCGTGGCCGGGGCGGCCCGCGTCAACACCGCCGTCACCGAGCCCGACGGCACCACCACCAAGCTCAACGAGCCCGGCGCGGGCCTGAGTGCGGAGGAGGTCGACGCCGTCGAGCACGCCCTGCTGGAGGCCCTCGCCTCCGCCCCGCCCACCGCCACGGACGAGCACCACTGGGCGGTCCTGTCCGGCTCCCTGCCGCCCGGCGCCCCGGTGGACTGGTACGTGCGCCTAGTGGGGCTCCTGCGCCCCCTGGGGGTGCGCATTGCCGTGGACACCTCCGATGCCCCCCTGGCCGCCCTGGCCGCCGCCCTGCCCGGCTCCGCCCCGGACCTGATCAAGCCCAACGGCGAGGAGCTCGCCCAGCTGGCCGGGGTGGGCGCCACCGACCTGGAGGAGGGGGCCATGGCCGGGGACCTGGAGCCCGTGGCCGCCGCCGCCCGCGTCCTGGTGGACCTGGGGATCGGCGCCGTCATGGCCACCCTGGGCGCGGCGGGAGCCGTGCTCGTCACCCCCGACGGCGCCTGGCACGCCACCGCCCCGCGGGTGCCGGTGGTCTCCACGGTCGGCGCCGGGGACTCCTCCGTGGCCGGCTACGTCCTGGCCGACGTGCGCGGCGGGGACGAGTCCCGGCGCCTGTCCACCGCCATGGCCTACGGCTCGGCCGCCGCCAGCCTGCCCGGCACCACCCTGCCCACGCCCGCCGACCTGCCCTCGCTGGCCTCCGTCGTCACCGCGCTGTGAGCGCCCGCCGCGCCCGGCTCCGGGCCGCGGCCGTCCCGGCGGCTGCGCCCCCGCGTCGCCAGCACCACTGAGCCGCCGCTCATTATCGATCGTCAGCACTCATTACCACCCCACCCCGAGCGCCTCGTCACCCGACCCACAAGGAAAGAACAATGTCACCAGCACCGCAGCAGGTACCACTGATTGTGCCTGAGCTCGTCGCCCTCGACGCCTCACCCGGGAAGGAGAAGAAGGACGTCATCGAGTTCCTGGCCTCCGTCGTGGCCGGCGCCGGCCGCGCCAGCTCGCCCGACGGCCTGGCCACCGACGCCCTGGCCCGTGAGGCCACCGCGCCCACCGGTATCCCCGGGGGCATCGCCATCCCGCACTGCCGCAGCCCCCACGTGCTCGCCCCCTCCCTGGGCTTCGCCCGCCTGGCCGAGCCCGTGAGCTTCGGCGCCGCCGACGACCGGGACGCCGACCTCATCTTCATGATCGCCGCCCCCGCCGGGGCCGACGACTTCCACCTCCAGCTGCTGGCCAAGCTCGCCCGCGGCCTCATGCGCACCGACTTCACCGACGCCCTGCGCGCCGCCCCCACCGCCCAGGACGTCGTCCGCCTGGTCACCCAGCAGGTCCAGCCCGAGCTGCTGGAGGACGCCCCCGCCGACGCGGCTCCCGCCTCCACGGCGGCGCCCACCTCGCACGCGGCCCCCGCGGGCAGCAAGGGGACCGTCATCGTGGGCGTCTCCTCCTGCCCCACCGGCATCGCCCACACCTTCATGGCCGCCGAGGCCCTGGAGCAGGCCGGCAAGGAGCGCGGCGTCGAGGTCCACATCGAGGGCCAGGGCTCGGGCAAGATCGACTGGCTCGACCCCGCCCTCATTGAGAAGGCCGACGCCGTCATCTTCGCCCACGCCCTGCCCGTCAAGGGCCGTGAGCGCTTCGCCGGCAAGCCGGTGATCGACGTCGGGGTCAAGGCCGCCGTCAACGACGCGGGCAAGCTCGTGGACCAGGCCCTGGCCGCCATGAAGGACCCCGACGCCGCCCGGGTCCCCGCAGGCGGTGAGGGTGGCGAGGCCGCCGCCGAGGAGGAGGACGAGCACTGGGCGCGGCGCCTCCAGGGTGCCGTCATGACCGGCGTGTCCTACATGATCCCCTTCGTGGCCGCCGGTGGTCTGCTCATCGCCCTGGGCTTCCTGCTCGGTGGCTACGACATCGCCCTGACCGACCCCAAGGATGCCACTCAGTCGGTGGCCCAGACGGTGTTCAAGGACTACACCCTGTGGAACCCGCCCGGCGAGGTGGCGGGGGCCGCGCACTCCAGCGGTCTCCTGCTCTACGTGGGCTCGATCTTCCTGCTGCTGGGGCAGGCCGCCATGGGCTTCCTGGTCCCGGCGCTGGCCGGCTACATCGCCTTCGGCCTGGCCGGGCGCCCCGGCATCGCCCCCGGCTTCGCCATGGGCACGGTGGCCCTGGCCGTGAACTCGGGCTTTATCGGCGGCCTGATCGGCGGTATCCTCGCCGGCTACTTCGCGGCCTGGCTGGCCGGGCTCAATGTGCCCAAGTGGCTGCGCGGGCTCATGCCCGTGGTCATTATCCCGCTGGGCACCACCCTGGTGGTCGGCTCGGTCATGTACATGTTCCTGGGCAAGCCCCTGGCGGCTCTCATGACCAGTCTGCAGAACGGCCTGACCTCCATGTCCAGTGGCGGCTCGGCCATGATCCTGGGCGTTATCCTGGGCCTTATGATGTGCTTCGACATGGGTGGTCCGGTCAATAAGGCCGCCTACCTCTTTGCCACCGCGGGGTTGAACCCGGACTCCCCTCCCACGATGGAGATCATGGCCGCCGTTATGGCCGCCGGTATGGTGCCCCCGCTGGCGATCTCCGTGGCGACCTTCCTGCGTCCGCGCCTGTTCACCAAGGCCGAGGTTGAGAACGGGCGCAGCGCCTGGCTGCTGGGACTGTCCTTCATTACCGAGGGCGTCATCCCCTTCGCCGCGGCCGACCCGCTGCGCATTATCCCGGCCACCATGGCCGGCGGGGCCGTCACCGGCGCCCTGTCCATGGCCATGCACGTGGGGTCGCGCGCACCTCACGGCGGGGTGTTCGTGTTCTTCGCCATTGAGAACTTCCTCGGCTTCGTCCTGGCGATCCTGGCCGGGATGGTGGTGTCCGCCGCCCTGGTGGTGGTCCTGAAGTCCGCCAAGAAGAAGAGCCCGGCCCCTGCGGCTGCGTAGGGTCGGCTCCTCGCCGAGGGCCTGGTCGCCCGGGGTGTCTCCGGTACTGGCCCCTGTGGCTGCGTGAGGGTCACCGTGCTGACTAGTTCGGGCCGTCCTCGACCCGCCTGGCCCCGCGGCCGCGTGAGAAGCCCCTGGACAGTGCGCACTGCGCGCGAGCCCGCCGCCCCGGTCCTCGTGCCCACGTGAGGGTCGAGCTGCGTTTCGGGGTGCGCAAGGACCAGCCTGGCCCGGGCCTCGTGTCCACGTGGGGGCCGAGTCCGCGGTCACCGACTATGAGCTCGTCGGTGCCCGCCTCATAGCCGCTTCTGGTCGGGCTTTCCCCACCCGGCCCGACCGGGGCTGCAATACCGCCCGGTGACCGTCAGGTACGGTCACCGGGCGGCGTCGTGCCTGGGTAGTTGCGGGGGTCGTGTGCTGCTGCCCGACTGGGCCCAGGTGCCTCGTCCCCAGCCCCCTGCGGAGATCCTCCGCTGGTGCGCCGGACCATTGGTAGTCCCTCACCCGGCCCCTGCGGGCATCGCCCAGTAACCGTGACTCATGGGGTAGCAGGTGACCCCTCACCCGGCCCCTGCGGGCATCGCAGGGTCCGGCGCGCCGGACCATCGGTAGTCCCTTACCCAGTCCCTTGCGGGGTTCTCGTCACCCCAGGCCCTAAGAGCTGATAGCTGCTTGTCCCCAGTCCCCTGCGGGAGTCCTCGGTAGTCTTGGCGTCAGCACCGTCGCAGCCTGTACCCGGCACCCCAAGTCTCAGGCTGCACCAAACGTAAGTCTTAGGCTGCACCAAACGGCCGCCCGGTGCTGCCGGGAGCGTGCGGCCTGGGCCAGGGCCAGGGTGTCCAGGGGCCGGTCGGCCCGGTGCTGCCAAGGCGTGAGGCCGCGCTGCCGCCCTTCACCAAAGGCCGCACGGCCGTCCGGTGCTGCCGGGAGCGTGGACCCAGGGGGCCGCGGGCGGCGGGCCGCGGGACACGGCCGCCCGGTGCTGCCGGGAGCGTGAGACCCCTCCGGTACTAGCTGCTCGTGAGGCCGGGGAGCCCGACCAGGACCGCCAGGCCGCCACCAACTGCTCCCGGCGAGGTCTTGCTGGTGCGACGTCGATGGACGCCGTGGTCAGGGACAAGCTCGTCCTGACCATCGTCCAGCAGATCGGGGGTTCCCGATGGACGCCGTGGTCAGCTCCTGACAGGGTCTTGCGGGGCCTGTCGTGGGCGGGGCTAGCCTGGGGCCATGGCAGCACGACGACGAGTCAGCCTTCAGGACGGGGCCCGCGCGGCTCGGCAGTGGGCAGCGGCCCAGGAGGGCCAGTCCCTGCCCCGGCAGGTCACGGCCACCGCCGTGCGTTTTACCCTGGAAGAGCTGGCCGCCTGCGCGCCCGGACGGAGCGTGGAGGTCCGCGTGCCACCTTTTGGCGCTGTCCAGGCCGTAGCCGGGACGGTACACCGCCGAGGGACCCCGCCCAGCGTCGTCGAGACCGACGCCGCCACCTGGCTCGCCCTGGCCACAGGACGCCTGGGCTGGCAGGAGGCGATGGCGTCGGGCGCCCTGGCCGCCTCCGGCGAGCGCTGCGACCTCAGCCCCTACCTGCCGCTCCTGCGTGCCTGAGGGGTGGGTATTGACGGGGGTAACCGGAGACGAGCGGGTCCCATCAGGTCGAGAAGCTTGCTGGCGGCGAGGGCGGCGGGCCAACCGGAGACGAGCGGGTCCCATGGGCTGAACGCGCTCTCAGGAAGTTGGGCGTCCTTCTGGGCAGGTGAACGCCATCTTGGGGGGATGGGCGCGCTCACGGGTTAGTGAACACCACATTAGGCGGCGTTCATCCGCGTAAAAGCGCGTTCACCTGCTTGGAAGCGCGCCTATCTACCCAAGAGCGCGTTCACCGGCCTGAGAGCGCGTTCAGGTGGGTGGGGTGCCTGGGCGTGGAGTCAGCTGTGCGGACGGGGCGAGCCCGGACCTGGGCGCGGTTGAGCCCGCCGTAGGCGTGTCCGACCCTCTCGGGTAAGTCTTGGGGCGGGCGCAGGGTCAGTGTGATCCCCCCCGTCTGGGGGCGGGCGCGGGCACGCTACCGGCGTGTACACGGGTGCCCGGTACGAGCCCCCCGTCTGGGGGCGGGCGCAGGGTCAGTGTGAGCCCTCCGTCTGGGAGCGGCACAGGACCAGCGTGGGCCCGCCGTCTAGGGGCGGGTGATGGGCGCAGGGTCAGCGCATCCAGGCCCGGGGCGTGAGCTCGAACGCCGTCCCGGGTGGCAGGCACTGGAGCAGACGGGTCGTGAGCGCCGCGTCGTCGCCGCGCAGGTCGTTCCAGCTCACACGTACCAGCCTCCAGCCTGTTCCGGCCAGGTGCTCCTGGCGGAGCTTCTCCTGGTACAGGGTGCCCGGATCCGCGTACTTTACGGCGCCGTCGAACTCCACCCCCAGGCAGAGCGCGGGCCAGGCGAGGTCCGGGAAGTACCACTTTCCCCGGACCTGGACCGGGTGCTGGGCCACCGGCTCGGGGGCGCCCGCCCGTAGCAGGGCCAGCCGCAGTACGCTCTCACCGGGCGACTCCGCCCAGGGGCTGAGGAAGGGGAGCAGGCGGCGTGCGCGCAACCGGCGCCGTCGGCAGGACGCCTGCTCTATGCGTGTGGACACCTCCCGGAGCAGGTCGCGCACCCGCTGTCGCTCCGGGCCCGGGTGGAAGCGGTCAGGACGAGCGGCGATGCGCAGCAGGGAGTCGGCGATGACGAGGGCGTCAGGGCAGGGGAGATCCAGGAGGCAGTCCGCCATCGTGCGTGGGAGCGTCGTGACCGGCAGGCCGTAGACGTGGGTGACGTCGGAGTCCGGGACCGCCAGGGTGTGCCGCCGGTGCCGCACCTCACGACCCCTCAGGAGCGAGGAGCTCTGAGACGTGCCCGGGGTCTGCCCCTGAGGGCGCTCCCGAGTCAGGGGGCCGCCGTAGACCATGCTTGGCAGTCGGGCAGAGGTCCGGGCGGAGGAGGTGGGGCGAGTGGTGTGGACGTCAGGCTCCTGGCGGTAGAGGCAGGCGCCGTGCAGGAGGGCGGCGGACTCGTGGGAGAAGCGCACCGGTGTGCGGGCGGCGCGACTGACTGCCAGGAGGCGTGCCAGGCTGACCTCCCGCTGCTGCGCCCAGGCGGGAGGGGGAACGGTGGCAAGAAGGTACTGGCCTCGCGCGAGACGGACAGCATGTGCTGGTAGCGCGTCCGGAAGGTCGGCGCCAGAGACGACCGTTGGTATCGTTAAAGGTTGCCGTAAGTCCATGTCTTATGATGGTCAACATATGCTCATGTTGTCAAGCGATGGATGCGTGACTGTAGGGAGCTCTACGCTGGTTGGGCATCGGTGTGCCGGACGGCGGTGGGTCGCCTGCCGGGTGGACGTGCTCTTGGGTGGGCGCTCTTCTGCGTCGATGCGCGCCATCCTGGGGTGGCAAGCGTCTTCCTGATGCGGTGAACGTGTTCGCGGGCGGGTAAATGCGCTCGCAGGTGGATGGACGCGCTCTCGGAGGAGTGAACGCGCTCGCGGAGGAGTGAACGCGCTCGCGGAGGAGTGAACGCGCTCGCGGGGGGATAAATGCGCTCTCGGGTAGGTAAACGCTACCTCAGGCGGCGTTCACCCACCTGAGAGCGCGTCCACCTGCTCGGAGGCGCGTTCAACCATCCGAAAGTGCGTTCATCTACCCGGAGGCGCGTCCACCTGCCCGAGAGCACGTTCACTTTGGGTGGGGGTGTGGCAGCTGGGGGAGCGGGAGAGTGATTGGGCGGCCCGGCAGCCACCCCGCAGGTGTGCAAGACTGGGCAGGTGCGAGAAGGCGATACCCTCACCACCCTCGGCGCGTGCGACCCCCTGGGGCCGGTGGCGCCGTCGGACCCCGCCAACGTCCTGGAGGACGTCTCGGACCCCGCCAGAGCCTCCGGTCCCACCAGGGCCCCGGACCCCACCCCTGCCCGGCCGCTCCCCGGCCGTGGGCGAGCCTCCGGTCCCACCGACGTCCTGCACGACCCCAAGCCCCGCGAGGAGTGCGGCGTGTTCGGCGTGTGGGCCCCGGGTGAGGAGGTCAGCCGCCTGACCTACTTCGGCCTGTACGCCCTCCAGCACCGCGGGCAGGAGTCCGCCGGGATCGCCACCACGGACGGGGTCAGCATCCGGGTCTACAAGGACCTGGGCCTGGTCTCCCAGGTGTTCGACGACAACACCCTGACCGGCCTGACCGGCCACCAGGCGGTAGGTCACGTGCGCTACGCCACGACCGGCGCCACCACCTGGGAGAACGCCCAGCCCATGCTCGGGCCCGTCTCCTCCTCCACCCTGGCCCTGACCCACAACGGCAACCTCACCAACACCCGCGAGCTCATGGAGGCGGTCTTCCGCACCTCCGGGGAGGACCTCACCGGTGAGCTCGGCCGCGGCTCCTCCACCGACACCGCCGTCCTGGCCTCCCTCATGAGCCTGGTGGCCGAGCGCGGGGAGGTGGACGGCTGGGACACCGCCGCCGACGTCGCCGAGGCCGGCATGGAACCGCCCGAGGACGTCGCCCGGGCGCAGGCCCCGCTGAGCGTGGAGCAGGCCGCCCGTCGCGTCCTGCCCATGCTGCGGGGCGCCTACAGCCTGGTCTTTATGGACGAGCGCACCCTCTACGCCGCCCGCGACCCCCACGGGGTGCGCCCCCTGGTCCTGGGGCGGCTGGAGCGCGGCTGGGTGGTGGCCTCCGAGACCGCCGCCCTGGACATCGTGGGCGCCACCTTCGTGCGTGAGGTCGAGCCCGGGGAGTTCCTCCGCATTGACGCCGACGGCGTGCGCTCCTGCCGGTTCGCCGTGGCCAAGCGGGCCGGCTGCGTGTTCGAGTACGTCTACCTGGCCCGCCCCGACACCCGTATCGCCGGGCGGAGCATTATCGCCGCCCGCAACGCCATGGGCGCCGCCCTGGCCCGGGAGTACCCAGTAGCGGCCGACCTGGTCATCGCCACCCCCGAGTCCGGCACCCCCGCCGCCATCGGCTACGCCCAGGCCTCCGGCATCCCCTACGCCCAGGGGCTGGTCAAGAACGCCTACGTGGGGCGCACCTTCATCCAGCCCACCCAGACCCTGCGCCAGCTCGGCATCCGCCTCAAGCTCAACCCGGTGCGCGAGGTCATTGAGGGCCAGCGCCTGGTGGTGGTGGACGACTCCATCGTGCGCGGCAACACCCAGCGGGCCCTGGTACGCATGCTGCGCGAGGCCGGGGCCGCCGAGATCCATGTCCGCATCTCCTCCCCGCCGGTGACGTGGCCCTGCTTCTACGGCATCGACTTCGCCACCCGCGCCGAGCTCATTGCCACCTCCATGAGCGTGGAGGAGGTCTGCCGGTCCATCGGCGCCGACTCCCTGGGCTACCTCTCCGTGGAGGGCATGGTCCGGGCCACCGGGCAGGCGGCCTCCGAGCTGTGCATGGCCTGCTTCACCGGCTCCTACCCCACGACCGTCCCCACCGGCGGCACCCCGGTCAGCTCCCTGCCCGTCTCCCACGTCCCCAGCGTCTACCGCCGTCGTCCGGACGGCGCCCCCGGCAGGGGCGGCACCAGCCGGGAGGTGAGCCGCCCCGACCTGGCCGCTGGCAGCCCCACGACCACCCCTCCGAGATCCTAAGGAGCCCCCATGAGCCAGACCTCCCCCAAGACGCCCGACCGTCCTGGCCAGGGCATCACCTACGCCTCCGCCGGGGTGGACACCGCCGCCGGGGACCGCGCCGTCGAGCTCATGAGGGCGAGCGTGGCCGCCACCATGACCCCGGCCGTCGTCGGGGGGGTGGGCGGGTTCGCCGGCATGGTGGACGTCAGCGCCCTGCGCGACTACCGCCGTCCCCTGCTGGCCACCTCCACCGACGGCGTGGGCACCAAGGTCGCCATCGCCCAGGCCCTCGGCGTCCACCACACCATCGGGGCGGACCTGGTGGGCATGGTGGTGGACGACATTGTGGTGGTCGGGGCCCGCCCCCTGCTCATGACCGACTACATTGCCTGCGGCCACGTGGTCCCCGAGCGCATCGCCGACATCGTCCGCGGCGTGGCCACCGCCTGCGCCGCCGTGGGCACCCCCCTGCTGGGTGGGGAGACCGCCGAGCACCCCGGGCTCATGGGCCCCGAGGAGTACGACGTCGCCGGCGCCGCCACCGGCGTGGTGGAGGCCGACCGCGTGCTCGGCGCCGAGCGCGTGCGCCCCGGTGACGTCCTGGTGGCCATGGCCTCCTCCGGCCTGCACTCCAACGGCTACTCCCTGGTGCGGCGCGTCATCGAGCACGCCGGCTGGCAGCTGGGGCGGGTAGTCCCCGAGCTCGGACGCACCCTGGGCGAGGAGCTGCTGGAGCCCACCCGCCTGTACACCACCGCCTGCCTGGGCATGATCCAGGCCCTGCACGACCCCGGTGCCGAGCCGGGGCTCGGCGAGGGGGTGCGGGCCCTGAGCCACGTCACCGGCGGGGGCCTGGCCGCCAACCTCGCCCGGGTCCTGCCTGCCGGGACGGTAGCCGACGTGGACCGGGGGTCCTGGACGGTACCACCGGTCTTCGACGTGGTCCGGGCTGCGGGCTCGGTGCCGTGGGACGACCTGGAGGGGACCCTCAACCTGGGGGTCGGCATGGTCGCCGTCGTCGCGCCCGAGGCCCTCGATGACGCCCTGGCCGCCTCGCGGGCCGCCGGGATCCCCGCCTGGACCCTGGGGGCCGTCCACGCCGGGACGGACTACGTACCCCGGGGCCGGGTGGTGTCGGGCACCAAGGGGGTGGACGGCGGGGCCGTCGACGTCCACGGCACCTACCGCACCACCTGAGGGCTCTTTCGGGGACGGGGCCCGCCCGGGGCAGGGTCCCAGGACGCCTCCTCGGGACGGCCAGGGGCCTCGGGTACGGGATCCGGGGGCACCTCCAGGGCACGGCGCCCCTGCCACGGTGGGTCCTGGCGGGGCCCGGGGCGGGGGCGGCACATGGTGCCAGGCCCCTACCCGGGCTGGCCCGGGGGCGCGCAGGCGCACGGCACCCCACGGCCCTCGTCGTGCGAGACGGCCTAGGAGAGGGTGCTAGCGTTTGCCCTGGTCGCCCCAATCATCGTCGTCGACGTTATACTTAGAGGCCAGCTCCTCGTAGTCGACCTCGTCAGTGTCCGGACCGGAGGACGCGGACGAGGTCGAGAGCTCGCGCTCCAGCGCCGCGTAGTCAGTCTGGGGACTGAAGTACTTGAGCTTGCGGGCGACCTTGGTCGCCTTGGCCTTCTGACGGCCGCGCCCCATAGGCTCGACCCCCTCCAACGTATCTCTTGGCGCGCACGTGGGCGCGCTCTCACTGGGCAAATGTGTCGTGGGGCTACCGTACATCGTTGGCCCCGGAATGCACCATTCAATGGGCCCCGGCGTGGACGTGTCGCGCGGCACGCACGGGCCCCGACGGCGAGACCGCCCTGCCCGACGACCCGTGGGTCGCCGGGCCCGGTGGCCGCCACCGGACGAAGGTCCTAGCGGCGCAGGGCCTTGACCAGGGCGACGGTGCTCAGGATCGCCAGGCTCGCGGCCAGGCCGGTCAGGAGCGACAGGGAGGCCGGGTCGCCGTCGCGCGCGTCGTCGACCAGGCGGGTGGCCCTGGCCTTGAGACGCTGCGGGCTCAGGGCCTCGGTGACGCGGGTGCGGATCCGGGTGACCCGGCTGCTGACGGCCTCGCTGGCCATGGCCTTGACGTGGGCGGGGGCGATGAACTCGCCCAGGGCCTGGGCGTCGGCCAGCAGGGCGGCCCGGCGCCTGGCCAGGTCGGCCTCGACGTCCTGGGGGCCCGAGGGCGGTCCGGCTGGGGTGGTGCTCATGAGTCGCTCTCCTTGTCCCTGGTCAGGCCCGTGGTCACGGCCGTCTTGACGGCCTGGAGGTCGTCGCGCAGCTGGGCCGGCGTGTCCTTGAGGCCGTCGGCCTGGGCCTTGGCCTGCTGCAGGCGCTTGAGACCGGTGACGGCCAGGGGGATGGCGACCAGGAGCAGGACCAGTACCACAATGAGGGAGGCGGCCCACGCGGGCAGCACCAGGCTCAGGGCCTGGGCGGCCGCGGTCAGCAGGAAGCCCAGGGCGAACAGGAACAGGATCCCGGAAACGCTCAGGAGGGTGGCGCCGAGCCCGCCCACCTTGGCCAGGCGCTGGAGCCTGGCCTTGGCCAGGGAGATCTCACCGCGGAGGATCCCCATCATGTTGTCTGACATCCGGGCGAGGAGCTCGCCGAGCCCGGGCTGGGGCGCAGTGTCCTGTGGCGGGTGCGGGGGTGCGGGGGACTGCTGACTCATCTGCGAACCTTTGACGTGACGGTGGTCGGCCGCGGGGCGGCCGGGCGCGTGATGGGCACAAGGTTCTCACGAACAGGTCCCTACGTGCAGCCCCGTCCCCGGCCGGGCCGGGCGGAGACCGGGACACGCCGGGGGCGGGCCGGGGGCGGGCCGGGCGCCTACCCCTGGTTCCAGGCCCGCCACAGGGAGGCGTACTCCCCGCCCGCCGCCACGAGCTCGTCGTGGGTGCCCAGCTCCACGATCCGCCCGTCCATGACCACGGCCACACGGTCGGCGTCGGCGGCGGTGTAGAGGCGGTGCGCCACCTCCACCACCGTGCGCCCGGCCAGGGTCGTGGACAGGGTCCGCTCCAGGACGCGGGCGGCCCGGGGATCCAGCAGGCTGGTCGCCTCGTCCAGGACCAGGGTGTGGGGGTCCAGGAGGACCAGGCGGGCCAGGGCGAGCTCCTGGGCCTGGGCGGGGGAGAGCGCGAGGTGCCCTGAGCCCACGAGGGTGTCCACGCCCTCGGGCAGGGCCCGCACCCAGTCCATGGCACCAATGGCCTCCAGGGCGCCGGTGACCGTGGCCGCGTCGGCCTGGGGGCGGGCCAGGCGCACGTTGTCCGCCACGGAGCCGGAGAACACGTGGTGCTCCTGGGTGATGAGGGCCACGTTGCGTCGCAGCTCGGCCTCGGACAGGTCGGTCAGGCTCACCCCGCCCACGCTCACGGTCCCGGACGTCGGCGGGTTGATGCCGGCGAGCATGCGTCCCAGGGTGGACTTCCCGCTCCCGGAGGGGCCGACGACGGCGAGCCGCTCCCCGGGCACGAGGTCCAGGCTCACGTCGTGGAGGACCTCGTGGCCCTCCCGGTAGGAGAAGCACACGCCCTCCAGGCGCACCTGCGTGCCCTGGGGCACCTGACCGGTGGGGACCCGGTCCGGTGCCACCTCCTCCACCCCCAGGATGCGTGACAGGGAGGCCTGGGCCACCTGGACCAGGTCGATCCAGAACATGAGCTGGCCGATCGGCTTGCGCAGCTCCATGGCGTAGAGGGCCACCGTGGTGATGGCGCCCAGGCCCACCACGCCCCGGGAGGCCAGGAAGGCGCCCCACAGGAGGATGACCACCACCGGGGCGCGCCACGCCACGTCCAGGACCAGGTACAGCCGACGACGCAGCCAGACCCCCAGGTGCTCCAGGGACCACGCCTCGGCCACGGCCCTCTGCACGGCCTCCTGACGGCGCTGGCCCAGGGCCAGGGCGTCCACCGTCTGGGCGTGCTCGACGGTCTCGGTCACCGTGCCGTTGATACGGGCCGTCGCGGCGGAGCCCGCCCGGTAGGTGGGGATGGCCACGGGCAGGTACCAGCGCATCATCCCCCACACCGGTGGCGCCACCACGAGCAGCCCCAGGGCCAGGAGGGGGCTGGAGACGGTGGCCGCCACGATGGTGAGCACGATGGTGACCACGCAGACCAGGATCTGCGGCACGCCGGTGCGCACCAGGAACTCGATACGGGAGATGTCCGTGGTGGTGCGACCCACCAGGTCCCCGGTGCCCGCGGACTCCACGGCGCTCAGGGGCAGGTGGACCACCCGGTTCATCATGCGCTCGCGCAGGTCGGCGAAGACCGACTCGCCCAGGACGCGCGCCCGCATCTGGGCGTAGCGGTTGATGACCGCGCCCGCCACCGTGACCACCACAATGGCCCCCACCACCCGGTCCACGTAGCCGGTGGTGGCGGTCCCGCCCGAGACGCGGGTGACGAGCCGCCCCAGGAGCTGGGGGGCCACCAGGGTGGACAGGACCGCGACGACCTGCAGGGTGAGGACCCCCGCGAGGCGCCACCGGTAGGAGAGCATGATGCCCAGGGTCTTGCGCAGGGCCACCGGGCCGGGGGCGACGGGCAGCATCAGGCCTCCACCTCCTCGCCAGCGGCCCGGGCGACCACGGCACGGTAGGCCAGGGCGTCCGGGTCGCCGCGTCGGGCCTGGGCCAGCAGGTCCCGGTGGGTCCCCGTGGTCCTCACGGTGCCGTCCTCCCTCAGGAGAGCGACGGCGTCGCAGGCCTCCAGCACCAGGGGGGACTCGGTGACGACCACCGTGGTGCGTCCGCAGCGGGCCCGGCGGAGGCGTCGGGCGACCCGGGACTCCGTGTGGGAGTCCAGGGCGCTGGTGGGCTCCACCAGGACGAGGGTGGGGGCCTCGGTCAGGAGGGCCCGCGCCAGGGCCACGCGCTGGCGCTGGCCCCCCGAGAGCGACCGGCCCTTCTCCGTGATCATGCCCGCCAGGCCCGCCTCCAGGGAGGACAGGACGTCCCCGGCGTCGGCCACCTCCAGGGCGGCCAGGAGGCGCTCGTCGCCCTCGGCGTGGGCGGGGGCCTGGTGGACCTGCTGGTCCGCGGCCGCCACCCCGACGCGGGAGGCCTCGGCGCGGACGAGGTCCAGGAGGCTTGAGGGTCGGGCCCCCAGGGGGCGGCGGGCGTCGAGGGCCTCGCGCAGGGTCCCGGTGAAGAGCTCGGCGGTGGCCCCGGACACCACCACGGAGGCCCGCACCTGCGCCAGGGGCATGTCGGTCAGGGGCCGCCCGGCCAGCGTGACCCGGCCCTGGCCGTCGTCGAAGCGGCCCAGGCGGGTGGCCAGGGCGGCGGAGGCGTCCGGGTCCGCGCATACCACGGCGGTCATGGCCCCGGGGGCCAGGACCAGTCCCGAGGTCTCGTCCACGATCGTCCCGGTGAGAGGGTCGGCGCAGGTCGCGTCGAGGTCCTCACGCTCGGCCGCGCTGCCCGCGGCCGGGGCCACCGCCAGGACCCGGGCGAGCTTGCGCAGCCCCACGCGGGCGCGGGCCAGCTCCTGGACCGTCTCGGAGAACACCCACAGGGGCCAGGACAGGTAGGCGGTGTAGCCGTAGAAGGTGACCAGCCCGCCCGCGCTCAGGTGACCCGCCAGGGCCTGGCGCGCGGAGGCCCAGATGACCACCGCCACGAAGAGGCCCGGCAGGAGCACCTGGAGGCTCATGAGCACGGACTGGACCCCGGCCACCTCGACGCCCCGGCGGCGCAGCTCCTGGGAGGCGTCCCGGTAGCGGCGGGCGAAGACCTCCTCGCCGCCGATCCCCCGCAGGATGCGCAGGCCCGCGACGGCGTCGGTGGTGATGGTGGTGAGGGCGGACTGGGCCTCGCGCTGGACGTTCTGGCGCCTCTGGAGGGGGCTGACCAGGCGGGTGGTGATCCAGGCGGTCAGGGGCATGCCCACCAGGACGACGAGCCCCAGGGTCACCGAGGTACGCAGCATGAGGACCGCCACCACCAGGAAGGAGAGGGCCGCCCCGATCAGCTGGGGGAGGCGTTCGTAGAACACGCCGATGGACTCGGCGTCGGCGGCCACGACGGCGGCGACCTCCCCGGTGGAGACCTGGCGGGGCAGGGCGGCGCCCACGTGGGCGGCATGGCGCCCCACGAGGCGCTGGACGTCGAAGGCCGTCCGCATCCACACGTGGGCGGCCAGGTACATGGCCATGGTGTCGGCGACGGCGTAGAGGCAGAACAGCCCCAGGAGGGTGAGGCTGAGCAGCCACACGCGCCGGCTCAGCCCGTCACCGACCCCGGAGTCCAGGGCCAGGCCCAGGAAGGTGGGGACGGTGGCCTGGATGACGGCGGCGACGGTGGCGGCCAGGGTGGCGGCCAGGAGGATGCCGGTGCTGCGGCGGGCCAGCCAGGCCAGGAGGTGGCGGGTGGCGCGGGTGGCGGCGTCGGGCCCCGCGGGGTCGGCCGGGGGCTCGGGCAGGGGTGCGTCGGCCTGGGGCAGGTAGCGTGGCGAGGTCTGCGGGACGCGGAGGCGCTCGTAACGCCTGGAGGGCGTCGGGCGCGGTGCCCTGGGCGGGGTCGGGCGTGGTGGCGGGGTGGTACGAGGCGGCGTCATCGTGGTTGGCAGGCTACTCCGGGGTGTGTCCCTGCGTCGCCCCGGCCCGCCCTGTCCCGCCCGGCCAGCGGCCTTGGGCCCGGTAACGGCCCCGGCCCTCCCCGGGCCCGGTCGCAGCGGTCCCGTCCCGCCCGAGGCGGGCCGTGAGCGGTGTCACGTGAGATCGATTTGCGCTTCCCGATTCCGGACCCTTAGTGTTCTACCCGTTCCAGGCGCGGCAACGCCAAGGGCTTCTGGCCCCCATCGTCTAGCGGCCCAGGACCCCGCCCTTTCACGGCGGTAGCACGGGTTCGAATCCCGTTGGGGGTACCATCCGTGCCAGTGGAGCACAGTTTCATATCAATGGCCTCGTGGCGCAGTTGGTTAGCGCGCCGCCCTGTCACGGCGGAGGTCGCGGGTTCAAGTCCCGTCGAGGTCGCGGATTGGTCGGCCCGGTCAGCAGTGATCGGGCCGGTCTCGTCCCACGGCTCTGTAGCTCAGTTGGTAGAGCGTTCGACTGAAAATCGAAAGGTCACCGGATCGACGCCGGTCGGAGCCACCAGGCCCCTGGAACCCACAAGGATCCAGGGGCCTTCACTGTGTGGCGCGTGCGCCGGGGCGCGGTGGCGTATGTGCTGGGTCACGCACCGGCCCGGTGTGTCCTAGACCCGGGCGAGGCCTGCGCCGGGGGCCTGCCCCCGGCCCCTAGGGTGAGCCCATGGTCGCCAGCCTGCTGTCCGCCGTCCCACCCTCCTGGTCCGTCCCTCTTCTCCTGACCGCCACCCCCACACCCGGATCGGGCACGGACGGGTCCGGTCCCGTGCCCGCGCCGACCCCCACACCCACCAGCACCAGCAACGCGGTCAAGACGGTCGCGGAGGTGGCCGAGGTGACGGTGGACGCCCTCACCCTGGCCTGGCACCTGCTGGTAGGGGCGCTCATCGGCCTGGTCGTCGGGATCCTGGTGCTCATTGTCGCCCGCAGGATGGGACGGCGTCAGCCCATGTGGCTGAGCTTCTCCCACCACTGCCACCTGCCCCTGTACGCCACCGGCGCCACCAGCGGCGCCTACATCGCCGCCCAGGTCTGGATCGCCGGCCTGGAGGCCGAGGTGGCCACCCCCAAGTGGGCCTCCATGGTCACCCACTCCCTCCTGCTGGCCGTCGTGGCCTCCTTCGCCTGGCTGGGCACCGGGATCGTGCGGGTGGTGGAGGACACCACCGTCAGCCACGCCCGTGAGAACAGCGACCAGGGCCGGGCCCGGCGCGTGACCACCCAGGCGCAGATCCTGCGGCGCGTGGCCGAGGTCATTATCGTCATCTGCGGGATCGTCGGTGCCGTCATGACCTTCCCGGCCGCTCGCGTGGCCATGGGAAGCCTCCTGGCCTCCGCCGGACTCATCTCCGTCATCGCCGGACTGGCGGCCCAGTCCATGCTCGGCAACGTCTTCGCCGGCATCCAGCTGGCCATGACCGACGCCATCCGCGTGGACGACATCGTCGTGGTGGAGGGGGAGAACGGCAATATCGAGGAGATCACCCTGACCTACGTGGTGGTCCACATCTGGGACGACCGCCGGCTCATCCTGCCCTCCAAGTACTTCACCGAGCACCCCTTCGCCAACTGGTCGCGCCGCGGCAACCAGGTCACCGGGTCGCTGACCATGTCCCTGGACTGGAGGGTGCCGGTCTCCGCGCTGCGCTCTCAGCTCCACCAGGTCCTGGCGGCGACCCCGGGCTGGGACGGGCGGGAGGCCAGCCTCGACGTCATTGACACCTCCACCCAGTACGTCACCGTGCGCGTAGCCGTCTCCGGCCCCAACCCGGGTGCGGTGGCGAGCCTGAAGAACCACGTCCGCGAGGAGCTGGTGGCCTGGCTCCAGACCGAGGCCGCCTACGCCCTGCCCCGCACCCGCGTGGAGGTGGACACCGTGCAGGTCTCCGCCGACCCCACCCCCGAGAAGGTCGCCCGGCTGGCCGAGGAGCTCGCCCGTCTGTCCTCCCCGGGCGGCGGCGGCCCGGTCCCGCAGATCCTCCCCGAGCCGGAGGACGCGGCGGCCCCCGTCAGCGAGGATCCCATTGAGGCCGCCCGGGTGCGCGCCTCCTCCTGGCGCGCCTCCCTGGCGCGCAAGCAGCGTCGTGACGCCAAGCGCCGCCGCAGCGCCTTCCAGCGCCTCATCCGCCCGGGGGCGGAGGAGGACGGCCCGGACGACGTCCTCCAGGAGACCGAGGTCATGAGCGGGGCGGAGAGCAAGGCGCTCCTGGAACAGGCCAGGACCCGGGAGATGCCCGCCGTCACCGCCTCCCCGACCGACGCCGTCGCGCACGGCACGACACGTCCCGCCTCCCCGGGGGACAGCACCTCCCCGGCCGACACCGGGACCAGCCCGCACGACGCGCAGCCGACCACCGGCCAGGACGCCGACCAGCAGGGTGCCAGGCCGCAGGAGGCCCAGGACGCCACCAGCCCGCAGGCTGCCGCCAGCCGGGGGGAGGACGACACCATTATCACCACCCCCGTCCCCGCCGACCCCAGCGCCGCCACCCCGCCAGCCGCGGCCCACCCCGGCGGCACGACGCAGCCGCGCAGGGGTGCCGAGGAGCCCCGCCGCACCTCCATCCTGCCCAGGGGGGACGGGCGCCCGGCCCGGAGGTGGGGAGCGGGCCGGGACCCCGAGTCCTGAGCCCGTGGCTGTCGACTCGCGCGCGGCAGGCCCGCCACGCCACTATGGGACCGTGACAGACAACCAGCCCGCCCTGGACCCAGCCGCGATCGCCCGTACCGACGCCCAGTGGAGGCGCCTGCTGAGCCCCCTGGAGTACCACGTGCTCCGTGAGGCCGGTACCGAGCGGCCCTTCACCGGGGACCTCCTGGACGAGCACCGCGAGGGCGTCTACCGCTGCCGCGGCTGCGGCGCCGAGCTCTTCCGCTCCACCACCAAGTTCGACTCCCACTGCGGCTGGCCCTCCTTCTACGACCCGGCCGCCTCCAGCGCCGTCACCCTGACCCGGGACACCTCCCACGGCATGGTACGCACCGAGGTGCGCTGCGCCACCTGCGGCAGCCACCTGGGCCACGTGTTCGACGACGCCCCCCACACCCCCACCGGCCAGCGCTACTGCATGAACTCCGTGAGCCTGACCTTCCAGGAGGCAGGGGCCCGGCCCGACGACGCCCCGCGCCGTTCCCCCGGCCCCCGGCCCGACGACCCGCCCGCCGCCCAGGACGTGGGCCAGGCCTGAGGGACGACGTGCTGCGCCTGCTGACCCTCAACCTCCAGCACGCCCAGCTCGGTGCGCTCGCCCCGGCCCCCGCAGGCCCGGGTGCCGACCCCCGGGACCCCCGGGCGGCCCGCGAGGTCCTGGTCGCCCTGGCCGGGCAGCTGGCCGCCCTGGGGCCTGACGTCATCGCCCTCCAGGAGGTGGACCTGGGGCAGGCCCGCTCGGGCCGCCTCAACCAGGTCGCCGAGCTCGCCTCGGCCCTGGGATGGACCCACCACCGCCTCGCCGCCACCTACGCCGGCGGCGTCACCGGGCTGCGCCGTCGCCCCCGGCGCTCCGGCCTTACGAGACGCGGTGACGACGTCCTGGGCCCGGCGCTCGCGGCCGCCGGACGCCCCCTGGCCGGTTTCGGCAACGCCCTGATCAGCCGTTACCCCGTGGCCGCCTGGCACGTGCGCAGGCTCGGACGGGGACCCGCCCTGCTCACGCGCCGCGGTGGGGCGGCGGGCCGGGGCCGGCTCCGTGCGGCCCTGGACCCGCGTTCCTACCGCCTGGAGACATCGACCGCCCGGGTCCTGCTCGCCGCGCAGGTGAGCCTGCCGACGGGGGTCCTGCCCGGGGCCGGTGGTCTCGCCGTCGGCAGCACCCACCTGGCCACCCGCCCGGACGTGGCCGCCGCCCAGCTCGCCGGCGCCTGGGCCGCGCTGACCCGCCTGCCGGGTCCCCACGCCCTGGCGGGGGATCTCAACCTGCGTCCTGAGGAGGTCCGCTCCCTGGGCGTGGGCCGCCTCCTGGGGGAGGGCCCCACCTACCCTGCTGACGGCCCCCGCTACCGTATCGACCACGTCCTCACCGACCCCTGGCCGTTGGACGCCCACGGCCGGCCCCTGGTGCCGGGGCCCCGGGACGCGGGTGGTGCGGGCTGGTCGGGCGTGGGTGGTGTGGTGCCGGGTGCCGCGGGTGCGGTGCCAGGCGTGGATGGTGCGCCCGCTGGCGCCCCGTCCCCCGGGGTGCACCTGGTCGCCCGGGACTGGGGGAGTACGACCCTCCTGGTCTCCGACCACGCCGCCACCTGGGTGGACCTGGAGACGGTGGGGGCCTGAGCCGTGAGGAGGCCGGGCCGTGGGTGAGGTCCTGGGCGGGCTGGGCGTCTTCGGCGTGGTCATTGCCGTGGGCTGGGTGCTGGGACGCACGGGTGCCGTGCCCGTCGGCTCGGACCGCGTCCTGACCCGGATCGCCTTCTGGGCTGCTACCCCCGCCCTCCTGGCCACCACCCTGGGACGCGCCGACCTGGGCGCGGTGGCCTCGGGGCGGACGGCCGCGGTCGTCTGCACCGAGCTGGTGGCCGTGACCGGGGCCGCCCTCCTCCAGCGGCTGGTCCTGCGGCGTCCGGCTGCCGACGCGGTCATCGGGGCCCTGGCCTGCTCCTACGTCAACGCCGCGAACCTCGGCATCCCCGTGGCCCTCCTGGTCCTGGGCGACACCACGCCCGTGGCCGCCGTCCTGCTCCTCCAGCTCCTGGTGATCACGCCGGTGTCCTTCGCCCTCCTGGACTGGGTCACCGCTGGCCCCGGCCAGGGTGGGACGACGGCGCCGGGTACGGTGGGGTCCGGGGGAGCCCTGGGCGGCACGGGCATGCAGCCGGGTGAAAGACGGTCCTCACGTCCGGGCGCGTGGTCCTCACGTCGGGCCCGCCTGACGGCCCCGGCGCGCAACCCGCTCCTGGTCGGGGTCCTGTCCGGGGTACTGGTCAATGTCGCGGGCGTGGACCTGGAGCACCTGGGGGGAGGGCACGTCCAGGCGGTCCTCGACCTCCTGGGCCGTACGGCCGTGCCCCTCATGATGCTGGCGCTAGGTCTGTCCCTGGCCGACTCCCGGGCCTCGCGCCGCGGCGGGGTGGTGGTGCCCCCGGCCTCTGCTGGCCCAGGCCGGGAGCCCGGGCCCTCCGGGGAAGCGCCCGGACCGCCTGGGAGCGCCGCCCACTCGTCCGACGCCACCGGACTGTCCGGAAGTGCCGCCCACGTGCCCGACGCCGCCGGGCTCCCCGGGGCAGCACCGGCACCTGCGCCAGCCCCTCCGGCCCCGGGGCAGGCGGGCGACGGGGGTGGAGCGGCGTACTCAGGCAGGCGCGGCAGGCCGGACGGGTACGGGCGGCCGGTGCGCGGCCCCGAGGAGCTGGCCCTGTGGTGCGCCGTGGGCTGGAAGCTTCTCGTCTGCCCGCTTCTGGCGATACTGGTCGGCAGCCTCCTGGGGCTGCGTGGGGCGGAGCTGCTGGTCCCTGTGACGACCGCGAGCCTGCCTACCGCCCAGAACGTCTTTATGTACGCCTCCCGCTACGAGCGCGGCGTGTCCCTGGCGCGCGACGCCGTCCTGCTGACTACTGCCGGGTTCGTCCCCGTGGTGCTCCTGGCGACGGCGCTCCTGCGGTGAGACGGCCGGGGCGCGGGGGCCTGCCGAGGACGTGTCGCCAGCTGCCCCGGGGACTGCGTGTTCTGGCAGGTGAGGGCCTCGCGCCCGTGATCGGCCGCCCATCCCGACGGCTTGCGACCCCCCGAGGACGGCCGAGGGCCCCGCGCCCGGGATCATCCGCACCCTAATGCGGGGGCCAGCACCCGCTACGTCTCGGGGGCTCCTCGCGCCCGTGATCGCCCGCCCCCTCGGTCCGCCCCCCGGCATGGGGTCTTACCTGCGAGGACGCAGGCTCTTGGGACCTATAGGGAAAGCCTCTTGACCTTGTGTCCCAGGACGACGAAATCAATTTTTTCCGTCCCTGGACGCCCTCCCCGGGAAGGCGGCGGCCGTGAGGGCGCGACACGTTATAAAAACGTGACTACAGGAGGCTCCTGCGACGCCGGAAGACCCCAAAAAAAGACTTGCGCAGGACGGCTGGGGGGGGGATCGTTCAGCGCATCCCTCCCCGGCGGCTCACAGTGACAAGGAGTATGTCATGGCCCAGCCCACCCAGCCCGACTCGTCTCAGCAGCCACAGGTCGTCTACGTCCAGGCGCCTCCTGAGAAGAAGCCCTTCTGGAAGAAGAAATGGTTCATTGTCCTCGCCGTGATCATTGTCCTGATCATCGCCGTCCAGGCCACGGGCGACGGCTCCAAGAAGTCTGATCCCACCGCCGACTCCGGTACGTCGGCCGGTGCGGAGTCCGCCGCGAACGGCGACTCCAAGAAGCCCGAGCCCGGCAGCAAGGACGGCTCAGGCGACCCTCAGTCCACGACCACCTACAACGGGATCAAGAAGGGCGACGTGGCGGTGAACGCGGGCGAGTCCATCACCGCCAAGGGCGTGACCATTACGTCCACCCCGCTGGAGGCCGGTGACTCGACCTTTAAGCAGACTGCCTGCACCACCGTCACCATTCAGAACTCCTCCGGCAAGGAGATCGACTTCAACCTCCTTGAGCTCAGCATGCTGCTCCCCTCCGGGACTATTGACAACAGCTCGTTGTTTGGCAGCGACAACATGCTGTCGGCTGGCAAGCTCATTGACGGCGGTAGTACGACCGGTGACGTCTGCTTTGAAGCCGACATCGCCGCTGGCGGGCAGTTCGTGGTCATCTACGAGCCCCTGAGCTTCTTCTCCCAGCATCGTGAGGCCTGGGTCAACAACTTCTGACCAAGAAGCTAGAGGGCCTACACCCTTCCGCGGGGCCTCCCGGCCTGCGCGGGCGCGTATAACGACGATCATGTAGGCAGAAGCTATTGCCCACCTGGTCCTCGTGGTGTGTGCCCGGGCGGGTCGGGAGGCCCCTGCGTGGTCGTGAGTGCGGTCTCCCGACGGCCTGCCTGCTGGGCGTGACATCTGGCACCACTGGTGGTACCCCGGTGCGGTGCGGGGGACAATAGGGTACCGATGACATCTCAGACTTTTGCCGACCTGGGCGTGGACGCCGACCTCAGCGCCTCCCTGGCGGCCCGCGGCTTCACCGCTCCCTTCCCTATCCAGACCGCCACCCTGCCCGACACCCTCGCCGGGCGCGACGTCCTGGGGCGCGGACGTACCGGCAGCGGTAAGACCCTGGCCTTCGCCCTGCCCCTGGTCCAGCGCCTGGCGCAGCAGGACAAGGCCCGCCCCGGTCACCCCATTGGCCTGATCCTGGCCCCCACCCGTGAGCTCGCCCTCCAGATCGCCGAGGTCATTGAGCCCCTGGCCCGCGTGGTGGATATGGGAGTCACCACCATCTTCGGGGGCGTGAGCCAGAAGCCCCAGGAGAGGGCCCTGGCCAAGGGGGTCGACGTCGTCGTGGCCTGTCCCGGAAGGCTCCTGGACCTTATGGGCCAGGGGCTGGTCCACCTTGACGAGGTGGAGACCACCGTCATTGACGAGGCCGACCTCATGGCGGATCTCGGCTTCCTGCCCAGCGTGCGCCGTATCCTGCGTGCCACCCCGGCCGGCGGCCAGCGCCTCCTGTTCTCGGCCACCCTGGACAACGGGGTGGACACCCTGGTCAAGGAGTTCCTCCACGACCCGCTCCACCACGCCGTCGACCCGGCCTCCAGCCCGGTGGCGGCCATGGAGCACCGCGTGTGGCAGGTGGCGGACAAGGCCGCCAAGGACGCCCTGGTGCACCGCCTGGCCTCCGGGACCGGTCAGCGCATCCTGTTCACCCGCACCAAGCACCTGGCGCGCCGCCTGGCCCGCAAGCTCGTCCAGGCGGGCGTGCCCGCCGTCGAGCTCCAGGGCAATATGAGCCAGAACGCGCGTGAGCGGGCCATGCGGGCCTTCTCCAGCGGGGATGTCCACGTCATGGTGGCCACCGACATCGCCGCGCGCGGCATTGACGTCAGCGGCGTCGAGCTCGTGGTCCACGTGGACCCGCCCGCCGAGCACAAGGCCTACCTGCACCGCTCCGGGCGCACCGCCCGCGCCGGGGCGGAGGGGACCGTGGTCACCCTGGTCCTGCCCGAGCAGAGGCACGACGTCCAGGTCCTGCTCAACAGGGCCCGTATCCGCGCCGAGATCGAGCGGGTCCGCCCCGAGGACGAGACCGTGTCCCGGCTCGTGGGGCAGGTCGCCCCGACGCTGGCTGTCGCCGACATGCCCCAGGGCGTGGCCGTTAAGGGCCCCGGCGGTGGTACGCGCGCGGGCAAGAGTGCGCACGCCCCATCCGGTCGGGGGGTACGTGCTGCGGGCCGGGGCGCCCACCACGCGGGCCCGGGGCACGGCCAGCGCCCGGCCGGCGGCGCTCCCCGCTCCCAGGACGGTCCTCAGGCAGCCGGGCCCGCCAAGGGCCGGACCCATCCCGGGGGACGGTCCGGCTCCGGGACGGGAGCCTCACGCGCGGGCGGTCGTGCCGGTGGGGGGCGTACCTCCTGGCACGGGCGGGCAGGGGCCAACCAGGCTGGTGCCGGCCGGGGTGAGGCCGGTCGCCGAGGTGGCGCCAGGCAGGGCGGTGCGCGCCCCCAGTACCAC
This sequence comes from Actinomyces sp. oral taxon 897, assembly GCF_002999235.1. Taxonomy (NCBI): domain Bacteria; kingdom Bacillati; phylum Actinomycetota; class Actinomycetes; order Actinomycetales; family Actinomycetaceae; genus Actinomyces; species Actinomyces sp. oral taxon 897. Next base: position 2,948,357 of record NZ_CP027236.1, read on the forward strand.
AGCCGGCGCGGCGGACGCTGAGCCGCCCGCCCCGCGCTGACCCGCCGCCTGGACGGCCTGCTCGTCGGCAGGGGTGACGCCCGCCCCGCGCGCTGAGCCGCCCGCCCCCGCCAGACGCGTGCGGGCCGTCAGGCCCGGCGGGTCAGGGCCCGCAGGGTGATGGCGAGTCCGACCGTCGTCCATACCAGCAGGACCACCAGGTCACGTGCGGAGGCCACGTAGGCCTGTGAGGCCAGGCCGGAGCGCAGCAGGTCGGCGGCAGGGCGCACCGGCAGCCAGTCGTGCACCGTCTGGAACCAGCCCGGCAGCTGGGAGACAGGGAAGGTGACGGGGGAGAAGAGCATGACGAAGAAGACCAGGATCTGCGTGAGCAGCTGCGCCAGCGTGGGGGCCAGGCTCACCGCGATCGCGTAGCCCACCGACGTCGCCATGAGGGCGACCAGGAACGAGGTGGATACGAGCAGCGGCCAGTTGACGTCCAGCGTCAGGTCAAAGCGCAGCCGGGCCACCACCACGGCCACCGCCACCCCGGGCAGCGCCACCGCCAGCCACATGGTCAGGTCGGCGGCCAGCAGGATCCCCCGGTGGACGGGCAGGGAGCGCAGGTAGGTGAAGGTGCCGTTGGCCCGCGCCATGCTCACGGCCTGGGGCACTATGACCAGCCCCACCGTCATGAGCAGTACCGTGGGGGCGCCGGTGGACAGGAACAGGGCGGTCCCGCTGGTGTCGGCGTCGATATTGGGAATGAGCATGCCGAAGCCGATGACGACCCCCGCGGCCAGGAGGGCCTGGACGACGACGACCAGGGGCAGCATGGGGCCCAGCGACCCCAGGTTCCAGCGCAGGATCATGGTGTAGCAGGTCCAGGCGCTAACACGGAGAGGATGGAGGGTGCTGCTGGGTACTGCGACGGGTTGTGCGGACATGAAGATTCTCCTTTTGATTGTGGTGGTATGTATGGAGGTAGCGGTCGGCCGTGGCCGACGCCAGCGCCCTTAAGCGGCCCTGCGCCCCGGTCCTGCCGCCTCGTCGTCCTCGGCACCGTCCTCGGAGGTCAGGGCCAGGTAGGCGTCCTCCAGGGTGGCGGGGCTGATCGCGTAGGTCTCAATGACCCCCTCCTCGCGCAGGGCCGTGGCCCAGGTGACGCAGGCTGCGGCGGCGTCGGGGACGATAGTCAGCAGGACCCGCCGTCCGGCACGCACCGTACGCAGGGGCGTCGTGGGGACGGGGGGCGTGGCGGGGGCCGCAGCCGTCTCGCCGAGGCCGGTCGGGTCGGCCGAGCCGGGGGCCAGGTGGAGCTCCAGGCGCAGGCCGGTGGCCTCCCCGCGCAGACGTGCCGGTGAGCCGCTGGCCACCACCCGACCGTGGTCGAGGATGACCAGCTCGTCGATAATGGACTCGGCCTCGACGACATTGTGGGTGACCAGCAGCACGCCTGCCCCGGCGTCGGCCCGACGGCGTACCGCGTCCCACAGCAGGCGACGGCGGGCGGCATCGACGTCGTTGGTGGGCTCGTCCAGGACCAGCAGAGGCGTGGGGGCGACGGCGGCCATGGCGAAGCCGACCAGGCGCCGGATCCCGCCGGACAGCCCCCCGCCCTCGGGCAGCGCCCGGCGGGTGAGCCAGGGGGTGTAGCCGAGCTCCTCGGCCACCGCCAGGGACGCGGCGCGGGCCTGCGCCGGGCTCAGGCCTCGCAGACGCGCGGTGATCTCGACGGCGTTCCTGGGGGTGAGGCCGTCAATGGGGGTCTGGGTCTGCGGCTGGATGGCCACGGCCCGGCGGGCGGCGGCGGGGTCGGCCACGGCGTCGACGCCACCCACGTGGATGGACCCGGCGTGGGGGCGCAGCAGGCCCACGACCTGGGAGACGAGCGTGGTCTTGCCCGCGCCGTTGTGACCCAGCAGGCCCAGGACGGTGCCTGGCTCAATGGTCAGGGTGATGTCGTTGTTGGCTACGACGTCGCCGAAACGGCGCGTCAGACCGGTGATGCTCAGGGCGGCTGAGGACATAGGACCACCTTTCAGATACTCTCAGTATGTAGATACCGAGAGTATCTGAATCTGAGAGGGAGCGCAACCGGTGGACCTGCCCCTACGATCAAGAGGTGACCGACCTTCCCGATCCGATCAGCAGGCGCGACCGGCAGAGACAGACCCGCGAGGCCATCGTCTTCGCCGCACGCGCGGCCTTCGCCGAGGACGGCTACCACGGGGCCCGGCTCGACCAGATCGCCCGGGCCGCAGGCTTCTCCAAGGGGGCCGTGTACTCCAACTTCGCAGGCAAGGCCGAGCTGTTCCTGGCGGTCCTGGACAAGAACATCGAGGACTCCATGTCCCGTGGCTGGAACGCCTACGACCAGGCCCCGGTGGACATCTCCGGCAATGACGAGATCGCCGCGGCCATTAAGGGCTTCGCCCTGGCCAGCCTGGAGTTCATTGCGGTGGCCGCCCGCGACGAGCACCTCAGCGAGCAGGTCGCGCAGCGGCTCGACCAGGTGGTCGGCCTCTACGCCGCCGTCGTGGAGTCCTCGCGCCGCGCCTCGGCCGACCAGGCGGCAGACGCCTCGGACGCCGGGACCGGGGATGTTGAGGTCACGAAGACGGGGGCCGGTGCCAGCGGTACCAGGCCCGGGACCGAGGAGACTGAGGCCACGGAGGCCGGGGCTGGGGAGGCCGGTGCCGGGGCCGGTGGGACCAGACCCGATGGGGCCAGGCCCGGGGAGGCCGGTGCCAGGACCAGGGACCCGGCAGAGGACGTGGGAAGCGGGAAGACGGAGGACCCCCTCACCAGCGAGCAGCTCGGGGCGCTCCTGGCCGCCCTGGACCAGGGGGCAGCCGTCCTGTCCCTGGCCGGCAGCACCGCCCTCGACCAGTCCCTCCTGCAGGCGGGGATACTCAGGCTGCTGGAGCCGGGGCGGGCGGCGGGGGCGGAACCCGCCTCTGACGGGGAGGGGGAGACGGCCCTCCACCACCGGGTCATCCGCGAGCGCGTCGCCCAGGCGCTCGCGGTCCGGGCGGCCGGGGAGGAGGAGCGCGGCGGACGGCCCTGAGGCCTGCGCGGCTGCCGGGTCGGGGTAGCGGAGACGGCGCCTGGACCCGTGCGTCCTAGGCGTCCTGGGCGTGAGTTGGCTCCGGGGCTGGGCGTGAGACCGTACCTGGGTGCGCCCCAGGCGCCCTGAGTGAGTCGGCAGCCCCGAACGGCCTCTGGGCTGCGTACGGCATACACCCACTGAGGCTCTCCGGGTACGCGCGTGGTGCGGTACGCTCGCTGCGAGGAGGACCGCCCGTGAGTGACCCGTACTTCCCCTTCCGTCCCGACCTGTGGTGGCCTGACCTGTTCGAGCCGCTGAGCCCGGCCGAGCGCGAGGAGCTCATTGAGGGCCTGGCCGTCAACTGGCACGAGGGCTGGGTACCCAACCGCGCCGACGTCGAGGACTACCTGGCCCTCACGGCCGGCACCACCACCCTGGACGAGCTCGTCCAACGCTACCGCGACCAGGCCACCGCCCGACGTGCGGCCGACCGCGCCTCGGCGCCTGCCGCTCGTGGCTGAGCAGTCCGGCTGGCGTGAGTACTTCTACCCCGAGACGCTCGAGCACGCCGACGGCGTCGTCCAGGGGACGCTGCGCAACCTCCTGGGTGAGCGCGACGACGAGCGCCTGGCCGCTGCCGAGTACCCCCTGGCCCGCTACCGCGCCCACCAGCTGCGCCTCGACCCCGCCCTGGTCACGCCCCCACCCGACCAGCGGCGCCCGGGCCCCACCCGGGGCGCCTCGCCAGCCGCCGGGCCACCCGGCCCCGGCGCACGTCGCACCGGCCGGGGCCCGACCCTGTAGGACGGGTGCCCCTAGTCCTGGTCATCGAGTCGTGCCATGCACGCCCAGGGCCTGTCCGAGCGCGCCATCACCGAGCACGCCCGCCCCCGCCGGAGGCCGGTATAAGACCGGCCCCCACGACGTGGCATACTCAGGGGGCCTTCTCCGGCACCTCCTCCCGGAACACCCAGTGTCCTTGCCGGGGAGGCCTAGGAGCCAGGGAGGAGGTGGGGGCCGTGTCCAAGCCGCGAGGCAGGAGCCACAGGGGCAAGGGAACGGCCCGGAAGGTGAGCGAGATCCTGAACAGTATCGCTCGCCTGGTCCGGGCCGTCAGTGTCCTTGTGGATGCCCTCGGCAGGTGGCTCAGCTGAAACCGCCCGCCAAGGGACCCATCCGGTTGCCGCCGGGTGGGTCCCCACCATTATGTCCCACCATGATCACACGCGTCCACTACCCGGTCACCGGCGGCCACGGTCCGGGGCCTGCTACAGGGCCGGGCCCCGGCGGAGGCACTCGTCCGTGCTGACCACACCCCGCCTGGCGCCACCACCACGTGGGCCACGGGCACCACGGCCCCGTGCGATGATGGGCAGGCCTTCCTTGAGGCGGATCACCCCCGACACCTCCCGTTTGTTCGACGGGGCGTCGATCCACCGGAAGGAGGTGAGGGGACTGTGCGCCAGCGTCCGCCGCGCCACGCGGCTCCCAGGGGCCCAGGACAGCGCAGGACCCCGACGTGGTGCGAGATCGTTAGCGCGCTCGCAGCCGTCGCCGGGGTCCTGATCCGTTTGTTCGAGATCCTCGGGGCCTGAGCCCCTCGGGACCCATCCGGTTGCCGCCGGGTGGGTCCCCACCATTATGTCCCACCCTCCCACCGGTGTCCACCACCATCTACCGGTCCCACGGGGCGGCGCCCAGGGACTCGCGCACCGCCCTGCGCTCCAGGGCCTCGAAGACCGCCTCGGCCCGGGCCTCCTCGGCCAGGGCTACCCGCGCCCCGGCCAGGCGGGCGGCGTCCACCACACCCAGCCCCCCGGGGCACGACCCCAGCAGCTCGACCAGGCTCTCGACGTCCTCCACCACGCCCCACGCCTCGGCCCGCTCCACCGGCGGCACCACCACCGGCGGGCCCGACAGGACCCCCCACAGGACCCGGGACAGGACCGCGGCCCGCCCCGCACGCTCCCGGTCCTGCCCGTCCCACCCCGTGACCAGGACGGTGGCGATCAGCCCCCGCACCCACGGGCACGCCCCCGCCGCCACCAGGTCCTCATCCTCGACACCCATACCAGCCTCCTCGGAAACTCCCCGGGCCCGCCCCCACGGGCGGACACCACCATCCTCACCCACCCCGCCACCGGGCCGCCACCCCCTGTGGACAGGCCAGGCCCATGGGACCAGGCGCTCCACAGGCAGGTGGCTACCACTCGCCCCAGGACGACTCACAGGGCTACACTGCCCGGCCCCATCACCCGGCGGGCGTGCGCCGCTGGCCGGGTGGGGCATGTGGCAGCGGGCCCGTCAGGTGCGGGCGGCCTGGGCCCTCTCGGCGACCTCGTAGGCGATGTACCGGTGGCGGGGCAGGAGCAGGCGTGCGGGGTAGGTGCGCTCCAGGAGCTCAATGACCTGCTCGACGGAGGTGTACCCCGCGGCGTCGAACAGGCGGACGGCGTCGTCGGTGTCGCGCTGGCCGCGTCCTGAGAAGATCTTCATGGCCAGCAGGTACTCCGGTGAGGGGACCTGGACCAGGAGCGACTCGGACCTGAGGACGGTGCGTGGGGACTTGTCGGTGCCGGGCATGAACCCCTTAGCGGCGTCGTTGAGCCAGTCCCTCTGGAGCCCGTGCGCCAGGGCGATGACCTCGGCGGTCTCGCGTACGACGGAGCCAGGCCTGAAGACCGCGTCCAGGTCGCGGGTGGTGCGGGTGGTGTCGTAGGCCAGGGCCATGGCCGCCCCGCCCACGACGAACAGCTGGGCCCTCTGACCCCGGGCGGCCAGGCGGTCGGACAGCTCGGTCAGGAGGGCGCGGATGTCGTCGGTGGTCAGGTCCGGCCCGGTGCGGGTGGTCATGCTCGCCCCAGGGCCCGGTGGGTGATGAACACGCCGTGGCGGCGGAAGGCCTTAGGGCCGTGGTGCGTGGCCTCGTGGCGATCCATCTCGAGCAGGTCGGGGTACCAGGTGGTGGTACGCGCGGGGTCCCCGGCCCAGGCGGGGGCCTCCCAGCCGTCGCGCTCGGCGAGGTGCTCGGCCAGGGCCGCCAGGGCGGCGTCGACCTGCTGGGCGCCGGTGGGGGCCGGTTCCTCGGCGAAGACCCGAGCGGCCTCCTGGGCCCCGCCCCAGCGCAGGGTGGAGGTGTAGTCGTCCAGGGTCTGCAGGACGCAGAAGCGCCACAGGTCGTCCAGAGTGTCGCCACGGGCCAGCATGGCCGGGCACCAGGCCGCGTTGCCGGCGGCGGTGTGGACCATACCCCGCTCGTCCGGGACGAGCCGGGGCTCAGGGGCGGTCCTGGCCAGGGCGATGAGCTCACCGACACTGAGGAACCCTCCCCGGTCACCCTCTGCCACTCCCACGATCCCCTCCTGGTGGTTACGGTCCCGACGCTCTCCTGGTCCCCGAGGGTACCCGAGGCAGAGCACCCGTCGGGGTCTCAGGACGCCGGGGTTTCTCCTAGTCCTCGAGGGTACCCGAGGCAGGGTATTGCGGGCTTCTCGGCCTGGTCCCGGGAGTGCCTGGTCCCGAGGGGGCCCAGGGCAGGGACCGCCCTCGACCAGATCCCGGGCGCTGGTCAGGGCGTCGGTGTAGCTGGCGGGCAGGTGCGCGGAGACATAGGTGTCAGCCGCCTCCGGGGTCGTAATCGCCTCGAAGCCGGTCAGACGCCGAATATTGCGACAGCCTCGGCGGTCGGGGGAGGGATACTCGGATCGATGATGTCCTCGATGGTGATCTCATTCTCGATCGGGACCCTGAGGCGCTCTGCCAGAACAGCTCGCGTCGCCTTAGGACCGGGGTAGCCATCGACGTCGACCACGAGCGGGTAGCCCAGAGCGGCGACCTCGGGGAAGTTGTCCTCGACGTCCCACCAGGCGGTGATGTCACCGTCTCGTGTGAAGTGGCCCTCAAGGACGCTGGCGACCTGGGCGCGCGTGGGGCCGGAGCCGATGTACAGCGTGTACTCGGTGCCGGTATCCCAGTCATCGGTGTCCATGTCACTCATCACGTCTCCGGTGTAGCTCCTGGTCGTCCGGGAGGAGAACCACGACCTCGTCTACCTGGTCCCCGCTCTGGGAGAGCACAGACAAAGCACCGGATCATCCCCGCTTGCTCAAGGTCAGTGAAGCGGGGCCCATTCCCGGGCGTTCATAGATGCCTCTTCCGAGGACATCGGCCTCTTATTTCAAGGCTGGTCCAGGGGGAATCCCCGCTTCGCAGCTGACTCTACACCGGATCATCCCCGCTTGCACAGGGTTAGCGACACGCGTGTCACCGTCGCGCTCGACGGCCGGGGACCATCCCCGCGCAAGCGGGGTTAGCTGGCTCCGCAAGATAGTTGCCTGGCTCTTCGCCGGATTATCCCAGCTCGCGCGGGGTTAGCTCCGGGACTGGGTTGCGGCCCTGCTCCCAGCTCGGATCATCCCCGCCGCGGGGTTAGCCCCAGGGCCGTACCAGGGCTACGTAGTTGGGCGGATTATCCCAGCTCGCGCGGGGTTATCGCCGAGGCGGGCACGACCCAGTTGCGGTCGATCGGATTATCCCAGCTGGCGCGGGGTTATCCTTGGGGATCCTTGGGATTCCAACGGTCCTGAAGTCTACCAGACCCCGGTTTCCCTCACTGCCGACCCGGCGCCCGCTCGGTGGCACTGCGGTCGCACCGCCGACTGGCCGCGACAGATCGTGACTGCCTCGGCAGCCTGATTGGTGACCTGGTCGGGGTGGCGCCCGGCAGCCGCCCGTCGCCACCAGCCGTAGCCCGGCCCAGGGCCTGCTGCCCCGCCCCGCATCTGGGGTGCTATGGCACCGCCAGCCCGCCTCGCCCCGCACCTGGGGTTCTATGCACGGCCCCGGCGGTGGTGGGCGGACGGTTCTGTCGCAGTCTGAGGATCAGAGCCGACCCCACCTCGTTCTCACCTTTGTGCACCCAATGTCCACGCAGGTCAGGGGCCTGGGGCCCGGCGCGGCAGAGAGTGCCCACTGCTCTGATCCTCAGACTGCGACACGCACACGAACCGGGCCAGCAGACAGGCGGCAGACCATCCAGGAGACCGCATAGAACCACCCGAGTCCGCGCCACGAAAGACCAGGAACCCCCACCCTCGTAAATCGATCTCGTCCCGCTCGCGCTATAGGCGAGGGAGAAGTCGCAAGAAGGGGTGTGGCCTGTCTCGCCGTCGCCTGTGCCGGGTAGGCGAGGGGGCGTAGGCGCCCGACATGACCGTGCCCTGCTCGTAGAGGATGTCGTAGCGCACCGCGGTATCTACCCGCTAGGGGCCGTGCCGTACTGTCCGGGACGCCGCGGCCGTCCACCTTCCCTGGGAGTCTGTAGACCGATCCCTCCCCGTTGGCCTTCCTGCCCATCGGCGCCCCTATCCTTCCGGCACCAGTGCAGCAGTCGGTGCAGCAGTACCTATCGCGCTATGGAGTCTATAGAGCGCTACAGGGTGCTGAGTAGGGTGGGAGACGGGCGGGACACCAGCGTCTACCTGGCACCCGGGCGGTGCCCCCCGTGGGGCTCGAACCCACGACCTTCGGATTAAAAGTCCGCAGCTCTGACCGACTGAGCTAGAGGGGCGTACGGGGTCGGAGGTGGGCCGACGCCGGTGCGGGCCCAGCATAGCGAGCTTGACGTAGTGCCGATAGTGGTCCGTTGGCGAGCTCACCGTTCTGCCAGCAGGCTCACCACCCAGGCGGCGGGCTCCGGACTGCCACGTCCTCGATCGGGATGAGGGCGGCAGGCTTACCGCCCGGCCAGCAGGCTGGCGGCGGCCGGTGTCAGCGACCTGGGCGGCCGCGCGCTCCAGACCGGCGTGCTCCAGACCGGCGTGCTCCAGACCGGCGCGCTCCAGACCGTCACACGGGTGGCGTCGGTATGGGAGTCTACCCTACGCGGTCTCATAAAGTGAGACGTTGTGCGAGGTGCTGTGCAGGTAGCCACTCCTCTAGTAGCGTGACCTGTAACCTATTCGTCGCGGTACGTCGCCGCTGGTTGAGAGGGTTAGTGCCATGAGGAGAGTCGTCGTTGCTGTCGCTGTGGCCGTCCTGGGTGTGGCCGGATGCGTCGGTGTCGGTACCAGCGTCGGTGTCGCAGCGGCTACGCCGACGCACCCGGACGTCGTGTCCGGCTGGTGGCAGCCCGGAGGGGAGCCCAGGCCGCGTAACTGCTGGTACGTGGACCGCTTCCACAGGGCCTGCCTGCTGGGCGACGGCGGATCGGTCTCCGCGTGAGCCTGCTGTCCCGCCTCGCCCCAGGGGCCCTGGTAGGGGCCGCGCTGCTGGCCTCCTCCTTTCTGGGCTCGAGCGTGTCGGTCTCTGTCAGGGACCGGTTGGAGGGGGTGCGGGACACTCCTGTCGATATCGTCGTGACCTCCCGGGATCCGGTGACGGTCCTGGGGGGTCACCGGTACCTGGCCCCGGACGCCTGGATGACCCAGGGGAGCGTGACCCCTGACCAGGTCCGGGCCCTGCGGGACATCCCGGGGGTGGAGGTCGCCGCCCCGGTCACCGTGGTCGACCTGGCCGACCAGGACACGGAGCAGGTCGTGAGCGCCTGGGTGCCCCGGCCCGCCGCCGACCAGGACGGCGACCACCTGCGGGCCTGGCGCGTCCAGGTCACCGTGTCGGTCACGGACGGCACTGGTACCAGGGTCTCCGCCCCCTCCACCCTCCTTCTCGCAGCCCAGGGCAGGAACATGCTCCTCGCCCCTGGTACGCGCTCCGCCATCAACCTCCTGTCAGGAGACGAGCTGGGGCAGCTGGTCCCCGTGGTCACCGACCAGGGCGTAGCCCTTGAGCCGCTGACGGCCCCGGGCCTCTCCTCGGCCGCGATGACGGACGTGAGCCGGGCATCCATCGTCGCCCTGGACCCGGCCTCCGAGGCCGCGCTCGCCAGGGCCGGCGGCGACGAGGCCCTGGCGGCCTCCATGGACTCCCTTGCCAGGGCCGCTGCTGACCCCGGTGCCTTCGTACAGTGGGCACGGGACACCTGGCGGGGGGACGGCTCGGGCCCGAGGGCGGACGACCCCCTGAGCCTGGACGGTCCCTGGCTCCTGTCCTACGGGTACCCCGTGCCAGCCCTGGTCGCGGACTCGGGCCTGCCCGACATGACGGTGAGCGGGCAGGCCACCGAGCTCGACACCACCGGGACCTCCCTCACCGAGGACGACACGGACAGGGCCTACCGCTGCCCACCGGTCGCGGGTGAGGACTGCCGCTACCTGACCGAGTCCGCAGCCGACAGGCTCCTGGCCCTGCCGGGGCACGAGGTCGCCACGGTGCCCACGACGTCGCCCGCCTACTTCTGGCTCGCCCCCGCGCACCCCCTGGGGGTCGGCGCCCCGTCCCAGGTCGTGACCTACGGGACCATGTCCTACGGGGACGTCACCACCGACTCCTCGAGGACCGCCACCCGCAAGGAGCCGGCGCCCCTGTCCGCCGTCGACACCACCAGCCCCGGTGGCGGTCCCAGCCTGCGCTACACGGCCGTCGCCGGGATCACCTCCTCGGAGTGGCGGGAGGAGATCTACCGGGTCCGGGGGCTGGTCGGGGGCGCCTACCGCAAGCCGGGCATGATCTCAACGGGCCTGTACCCGGTGACCTCGGGGTCCCTGCCGGGCACGGATCCGCTGGCGGCCTCCACCCTGAGGACCAGCCGGGGGCCGGTCGCCCAGGACGTGTCGGGTACCGGGGCCGTCACCTCACCGGCGGGCGCGGTCATCCCCGACACCGCCCTGGACGACCTGGCCCTGGACGGGACCCGGCTGCCCGCCGGCATGGTGCGCCTGCGCCTGGAGCGGCCCGACGGCGGGGCGGCCAGCGAGGACGACCTAGAGCGCGTGGCCGCCCGGGTCGCCGACATGGGCCTGACGCCGACGGTCGTGACCGGTTCCTCGCCGGTGGAGGTGTCCGTGGAGCTGACCGGTTCCATGACCGGCGCCTGGCACGGCACCGCCACCCAGCAGTGGACCGAGCTGGGGGCGGTGGCCCGCGTGGAGGCCGCCTCGTCGTGGACCACCAGGATGCTGACCGTCGTGTCAATGCTCACCTGTGGCCTGCTGGCCCTGGTCGTCGAGGGGCAGGCCTCCGCGGCGCGGGTCCTCCGGGCCCGGGTCCTGGTCCAGTCCGGCTGGTCCGGGCCCCGGCTGCGAGCCCGGCTCCTGGGTGCTCGTCTGCCCGCCCTGGCAGCCGTGCTCCTGGGCGCGGCGGCGGCCTGTGCCGTGAGCGCGACGCAGGGGAGCAACCCGGTGGTCCTCGTCCTGGCCCCCGCGGTCGGGCTCGTCTACGTGCTGGGGGTGGTGGTGTGGGTCCTGTGGGACGCCGCCGCCGCCCTGCGTCCCCAGCGCACTGGGGCCCGGGGCCGGAGGGGCCTGACGGGGCGGGGTAATACCGACGCCGCCGGAAGGTCTCCGCGGGGGTCGCAGGAGTCTCCGCAGGCGGGCCGGCTGCGACTGCCCAGGTGGGGGTCTCGCGCCGTCCGCGCGCAGGCCCGGTCACGGTGGAGGGTCGCGAGGCTCCGGGCGCCTCGCGCTGTCCGCGCGCGGGTCCGGCGGACGGTGCCGGGGCCCGTGGGCGTGGGCTACCACCTCGCAGGCGCCTCGGGTGGGCTCGCCACCGGGGCCAGCGTCGTCCTGACCGGGCTGGCGGCCGGGGCGGGCCTGACGGTCCTGTCCCAGTACACGTCCCAGGCGGGCACCTCCCAGGCCGCCGGGGTCGGCCTGTCCCTGGCCCGGCTGGCCACGACGGTGCTGGTGGCCCTGACCAGCGTGGCCGCCCTGGCGCTGCTGCTCACGGGCCTGCGCTCCGTGCGCGCACCGCTCACCGGGAGGCACCAGGTCCTGGCGGCGGCCGGCTGGTCCCGCGCCGCCCGTGTCCGGGTGGAGGTCGTGTCCTGGGGGCGCCGGTACGTGCCGGTCGTGCTGCTCCTGGCCTGCCTCACCCCGGTAGTGAGCCTGTGGGTGCCCCAGGTCCCTGTCGCCGCCATCGTCCTGGCCCTGGCGGTCTGCGCCCTGGCCCTGGTCCTTACCGCCGCCATCCACCTGCTGCCCGCCGTCAGGGCCTCGCGGCCCCAGCGCGCACCGGATAGCGGCTGGCGGCCCGGCCCGTCGCGTCAGGGACGGCGCCTTTGGCAGGGACGCCTTTCGCAGGAGGATGTATGAGTGCTCACGCCGCTGACGGCGAGCCTGCCCGTCCGGCAGGGGAGGTTGCTGCAATAGGGACGGTGCCCGGTTCTGGTGACGGTCCCGATCCTGGAGCTGGTCCCAGGTCCGGTGACGGTCCTGATCCTGGAGCTGGCTCTGGTGACGGTCCCGGGACTGACCCCGGGCCCGGAGCCGGGTCCGGGGCCCCGGCCGCCTCCGCCTGCTGCCTAGAGCCCGACGGCGGATCCGGGTCCCGGGCTCCCCGCTCAGGGCGGGTCCCCGGTGGCGCACGTGGTCAGGGCGACGTCGCGGACGGGGCATCCACCTGGGCGGGCGACGTCGTCGCCTCCCTGGAGGGTGTTTCCGTCACGTACGTCACCCGGGGCTCCGCCCGCACAGTGGTCAGCTCCTACGACCTGGTCCTGCGCGCAGGAGTGGTGACCTGCCTGGCCGGTCGCACCGGCTGCGGGAAGACCAGCCTGCTGCGGGTCGTGGCCGGGCTCCTCCAGCCCAGTACCGGTAGCGTCACCTGGGCCGGGGAGCCGGTGCCCTGGCGCCGTCCCGAGCGGGTCGCCGCCGCCCGGGCCGGGTTCCTGGGCTACGCCGGGCAGGACAGTCCCGTCCTGCCCGGGCTGAGTGTCCTGGAGAACATCCTCCTGGGCTGCCCGCCAGGCCGTGCCTCCCGCACCGTGCGGGCCGGCCTCAGGCAGCGGGCCGTCGACCTGGCTGACGAGCTCGACCTCCACGAGGTCCTGGACCAGGACGCGGCCACGCTCTCCGGCGGTGAGCGTCAGAGGACCGCCGTGGCCCGGGCCCTGGTCGGCGCCCCGCGGCTGCTGTGCCTGGACGAGCCCACCGCCGCCCTTGACGAGGAGACCGCCCGTCATCTCGTCGCCCTCCTGCGGGCGCAGGCCGGTCGGGGCGCGGCGGTCCTGGTCACCTCCCACGACCCGCTCGTCCTGGAGGTCGCCGATGAGCTCCACCACCTCACACCCCGGCCCGCTGTGCCCGACACATCCTCGACCGCACCCACCTGACGGGCCACTACCTGCCCCGGCCAGCCCCTCCCTGACCACCCGTCAGACCGGGTAATACGGTACCGGGCCTGACGGGGCTGGTGGGGACGCGGTTCGGGCTGGGTGAGGACTCAGGCGTCGTGGACGGGTCTGACGGGGTCGGTGGGGACGTGGACTGGTCTCGGGGGTGCTGGCAGCGCAGTACCGGGCCCGCTGGAGCACTGGCCCGGCGAGCCCGGTACCGCTCGCAGGCACCGGGGGGCCCGCACGCAGCAGCGCCAGTGACCTACGTCCCGCGGCCTGTGGTGTGGGCGTCCAGGTCGATAGGGTAGGCTCACGTCCACCATCCAGAGCGGCCGAGAGACCTGGCTCCTTGACGCCGCAGCAACCCGGTAGGCGGGTGCTTCAGCCAGGACCGATGGAGAGATCATGACGTCACCAGCACCGACCCGCCCCACGCTGAGCCTGGAGCTCTTCCCGCCGCGCTCCTCGGCGGCCTGGGGGCGCATTGACCGGCTCCTGGCCACCGCCCCGGACTTCGTGTCGGTGACCTACCGCCCCCGTTTCCTCGCCCCGGGCGGGGCAGGGGAGGGGGCCGACGCCGCCCCGGCCCGCCCGGACCCCGCCCCCGCAGACCCCGTCCCCTGCGTCCGCGTCGTCAGGGAGCGCAATGCCGCCGAGGACGTCGCCGCCCACGTCATCTCCTCCTCCCAGGTGCCTCTCATGGCGCACCTGACCTGCATCGGCTACACCCGGCGTGACACCGTCGAGATCGTCTCCCACTTCCTGGCCATGGGCGTGCGCCGCTTCCTGGCCCTGCGCGGTGACCCGCCCACCGGCTTCTCCCCCCAGGACGTCCACGGTGAGCTGCGCTACGCCACCGACCTGGTCCAGGTCATCCGCGAGGTCGAGGCCAGTTACTTCGGTGACGGCCAGCGCCACGTCACCATCGCGGTGGCCGCCTACCCGGCTGCCGCCGACCACCTCCGGGAGGTCGAGGTCCTGGCCGCCAAGCAGGCCGCCGGGGCCGACCTGGCCATCACCCAGGTCTTCTACGAGCCCGAGGACTACGTGGCCCTGGTCCGCGCCTGCACCTACGCCGGGGTGACCATCCCCGTCCTGCCCGGCGTCATCCCCCTGACGGACCTGACCCGTCTGACCCGCCTGGAGTCCCTCACCGGCGTCGCAGTGCCCCGCAGGCTGCGCGACTCCCTGTCCACCGCGACCGGGGCCTCCCTGGTGGCCCGCGGCGTGGACGCCACCCTGGGGCTGTCAACCGCGCTCCTGGAGGCTGGCGCCCCCGGACTGCACCTGTACACCTTCAACCGCACTCGACCAGCCCTGGACATTATTAGCCATCTGCGACTGGGGCGGATCCTCGACGGCGCCGCCCCGGACCGGGAGGTGCGTGACGCCGTCGACCGCGGCTACCTCCAGGCCACGCCCGGCCGCGGCCCCTCCTTCCTGCGCCGCGGGGGCCGGGCCGCCGCGGGCGCGCCCCTCCAGCCAGCCCAGCCACACACCACTAAGACCACCATCAAGGAGAACGCATGAGCGCCGCACCCGACCAGCCCACGTCCGGCTCCCTGCCCCCCCTGCCGGGGGCCACGATCCTGGGGTACCCGCGCATTGGCGCTGACCGGGAGCTCAAGAAGGCCCTGGAGTCGGCCTGGCGCGGCTCCACCACCCTGGCTGACCTGCGTGCCTCCGCCGCCGACCTGCGTGCGGCCACCCGCTCGCACCTGGCCGCCCTGGGCCTGGGCGGGCCCGCCTCCGTACCGGCCGACTTCACCTACTACGACCAGGTCCACCAGGTCACCACCGCCCTGGGGGCCGTCCCCGAGCGCTTTGCCGACCTGCGCGGCACCGCCGGCCAGGGCTTCCCCGGACTGGGCCTGGAGGAGTACTTCACCGTGGCCCGCGGCGAGGGCGAGCGCGCCGCCGCCGAGATGACCAAGTGGCTGGACTCCAACTACCACTACCTGGTGCCCGAGCTGGACGAGACCACCCCGGTGCGCTACGCCCTCGGCTTCGGCGCCGTGGACCCCACCGACGGCCCGGTGGCCCAGGTCCTGGAGGCCGCCCGCGCCGGGACGGACGTGCGGCCCGTGGTGGTGGGACCCGTCACCTACCTCCTCCTGGCCAAGGCCTCCGACGCCGCCGGCCGGGACTTCCACCCCCTGGACCGCCTGGGTGACGTCCTGGACGCCTACGCCCACCTCCTGGTCGACCTGTGGGCCGCGGGCGCCACCTGGGTCCAGCTCGACGAGCCCGCCCTGGCCTGCGACGCCTGGGACGTGCCGGAGGAGCGGATCCTCGCGGCCGTCCACCAGGCCTACACGCTTCTGTCCGCCGTGACCGAGCGCCCCCGGATCCTCGTGGCCGGCACCTACGGCCCGCTCGGCGCGGCCCTGCCCGTCCTGGGCGCCACCGGGGTGGAGGCCGTCGGCCTGGACCTGGTGGCCGGCCGCCTGCCCAATGCCGAGGACCTGGCCACCCTGGAGGGTAAGACCGTGGTGGCCGGGGTGGTCTCGGGGCGCAATATCTGGCGCACCGACCTCAGTGCTGCGCTGTCCACCCTGGAGGCGCTGCGTGACGCGCTGCCCGCGGGCACGCCCGTCACCGTGGCCACCTCCACATCCCTCCAGCACGTGCCCCACGACGTGGGGCGTGAGACCGGCATCGACCCCGAGATCCGCTCCTGGCTGGCCTTCGCCGACCAGAAGGTGGGTGAGGTCCTCACCCTGGCCAAGGGACTGGCCCAGGGGCGTGAGGCGGTCGCCGACGAGCTGGCCCGAGACGCGGAGCTGCGGGCCCGGCGCGCCGCCCACCCCGGCGTGCGCCGGGACGAGGTGCGCGATGCCGTGGCCTCCGTCACCCAGGCCGACCGCACCCGGGCCCCCTACCCCGAGCGCAAGGCCGCCCAGGACGCGCGGCTGGGCCTGCCGCTCATCCCCACCACCACCATCGGCTCCTTCCCGCAGACCGCCGAGATCCGCAGGGCCCGGGCCGCCCACCGCCGCGGTGAGCTGGGCGCGGCCGGCTACGAGGACGCCATGCGCGCCGAGATCGCCCGCGTGGTGGCGCTCCAGGAGGAGATCGGCCTGGACGTGCTGGTGCACGGCGAGGCCGAGCGCAACGACATGGTCCAGTACTTCGCCGAGCTCCTGGACGGCTTCGCCGCCACCGAGCACGGCTGGGTGCAGTCCTACGGCTCGCGCTGCACCCGCCCCTCCATCCTGTGGGGCGACGTCGCCCGGCCCGCGCCCATGACGGTAGCCTGGTCCGCCTACGCCCAGTCCCTGACCGACAAGCCCATGAAGGGCATGCTCACCGGCCCGGTGACGATCATGGCCTGGAGCTTCGTGCGCGACGACATCCCGCGCGCCCAGGTGGCCGACCAGCTGGGCCTGGCCCTGCGCGCCGAGGTGGCCGACCTGGAGGCGGCCGGGATCGGCGTCGTCCAGGTCGACGAGCCTGCCATCCGCGAGACCCTGCCGCTGCGGCGCGCCGACCGCCCCGCCTACCTTCAGTGGTCGGTGGGCTCCTTCCGCCTGGCCACCGGCGGGGCGGCTCCCACCACCCAGGTCCACACCCACCTGTGCTACTCCGAGTTCGACGTCGTCATTGACGCCGTGGACCACCTGGACGCCGACGTGACCAGTATCGAGGCCTCCCGCTCGCGCATGGACATCCTCCCGGCGGTGGCCGCCCACGGCTTCGAGCGCCAGCTCGGCCCCGGGATCTGGGATATCCACTCACCGCGCGTACCCAGCGTGGAGGAGTGCACCGAGCTGCTCCGGCGGGCCGTGGACGCCCTGGGAGCGGGCAGGGTCTGGGCCAACCCGGACTGCGGGCTCAAGACCCGCGCCTACGCCGAGACCGAGGCGAGCCTGCGCAATCTTGTGGATGCCGCCAAAGCTGTCCGCGAAAGCCTCTAACCACTCGTCAAGACCCCACTTTCCATGAGATCATGGGCGCATGACGCTCTTCGCTCTCGACGACGACCGCCTCACCCCCGTCATCTGGGGGCGTGAGGCGTCGTCACAGGTACGGGCCCAGGTGAGGGCGGCCCTGGCGACCCAGACGACCGCCCCCGTGTTCGAGTTCCTGGACGCCGATGCCCTGGTGTCCGCCATCGCCGAGATGTCGGACACCGGGCTGACCATCCTGACCGAGGGCGTCAGCGATGACGTGCGCGCGAGCGTACGACGCCTGTCCGAGGCAGGGGTACATATCCGTATCGTGAGTGTGCGCAGCTACGGGGGCACCGTCCTGGTGAGCGTCGAGTCCGTGGAGGACGCCGCCCTGGCGAGTATCCGCCAGGCCACGCCCATCCAGATGGTCGAGGAGACCAGCGGGAGCAGCAGCGACGAGAGCGTGTGGGCCGCCTCCCGTACCACCGGGGACTCCCGTACCACCGGGGAGACGACGGGGACGACCGGGACGACGGGGCGGACCTCCCACGCCGCCCCGGACAGCCCCTGGGCGGCCCGTAGCGCCGCGGAGGAGGCGTGGGCCAGCAGGCGTGAGGCGCCCTCGGAGTCCAGGTCGAGCCGGGGGAGCACGGACTGGAGGTCCAACGAGTTCGAGACCACCCCCATGCCCCGTATTACGGTCCCGACCTGGGAGGGCGACGACGTCACCGTCGAGGAGCTGCCCGGCCTGCGCCGCGGGCACCGCAGCACCGGCCCTGTCCTGGGGGCCCAGCCCACGGTCACCTCGGGCAACGAGGCCGCGCAGGCGCTGGCCCTGGTCGCCGCCAGCCTCCAGACCCCCGCCCGCCTGGTGTGGGACCGGCCGCGTCGGGGGATCCACCACGAGGCCATCCTGGACCGCAGCGGTCGGATGACCCTGTCCACGGGGGAGTCCTTCGTGGATCCCTCAGCCGCCGCCAACGCCGCCCAGCACACGCAGGACATTGACGGCTGGCGGGTGTGGCGCCTGGGTGTCACGGGCCCGAGCCTGGCCGAGCTCCTGACCCGCTAGGCCTGCTGGCTCCGGGAGCCAGGCCGCCCGTGTGGCCGCCCGGCTCCGGGTCTTAAGTCGCCTGGCTCTGGGGCTCTCAGGCCACCTGGGCTCTGGGGCTCTCAGGCTGCCCGGCTCCAAGCGTCTTCTGCTGTGCCTCGGTTTTCTGGAGTCTTCTGGTATTTCTGAGCGTCTCCCGAAGTCTCCTGGCTTTTTTCTGGTGTTTTCGAGCGTCTCCCGGCTTTTTGTGGTGTTTTCTAGTGTCTTCTAGCGTCTTCTTGTGTCTTCGAGCGTCTCCTGGCGCGGGGCCGTCCTGGTCCCGCGCCATTCTCTTGCCCCCCTTCCGCGAGAACGGTACTTGTTCTTCGCGAGAACGGTACTTGTTCGACGCGGACGTGCCCTGGCCACCGGGGACGTACCTTGGCTGCCGGGGACGTACCTCTACGGTACGTCCCCGGTGACCAAGGTACGTTGCCAGCGAGGTCGGGGTCGCCGGGCCGGGACAAGGCTGCACTGGTTGAGGCCCTGCTCCCTACAGGATTGTGCAGGTACCCCTAGCGGAGGACTGGTACAGGGACCTGAGTCCTGCTCCACCCTCGGGATGGAGCGCGCCGAGAAGCGGAGGGCTGGTACGGGGCCCGAGATCTGCGGGAGCTCGTACGGGCGGCACGTGGACGACGGGACCCGTCTGTCCCCCAGGTGCAGTGGGGCAGACGGGTCCCGTCGTCCACGTCCGTTCTCACGGCCAATAAGTACCGTTCTCACGACGAACAAGTACCGTTCTCGCGAAGAATAAGTACCGTTCTCACGGAGGGGGGCGGGTGTCAGAAGCGCACGGCGTAGGGCATGGCCCCTGAGTAGCGCATGGCGGTCACCCGCACGGTCATGCCGAAGGTCGGGGCCTCGATCATCTGGTCGTCACCCAGGTACATGGCCACGTGGTAGATGCCGGACTGGGTACCGTTGTCCGACCAGAAGACCAGGTCACCGGGCTGGACGCTGCCCAGGGGCACCAGCGTGCCCTCGCCGTACTGCACACGTGAGGAGTGGGTGAGGTACACCCCGGCACTGCGCCAGGACAGCATGGTCAGGCCTGAGCAGTCCACGCCGCCGTAGGACTCCCCGCCCCAGACGTAGGGCGTGCCCAGGAAGGAGTAGGCCGAGTTGATCGCGGTCGAGGCCCCGCCGTAGGAGGGCGCGGGCTCGGGGTCCGGCTCAGGTTCGGGCTCGGGCGCAGGTGCCGGCTCAGGCTCGGGCTCCGGGTCGGGCTCAGGTGCCGGGGCCGGAGCGGGCTCGGGGTCCGGTGCGGGCTCAGGCTCAGGGTCGGGTGCGGGCGCTGGTGCTGGCTCCGGATCGGGTGCCGGTGTGGTCGGGTCAGGTCCCGGGGCGGTGGGGGCGGGGGCCGCGGGCTGGCTGGCAGCAGCCTGGTCCCGGGCGGCCTGGTCGGCAGCCGCCCGCGCGGCAGCAGCCTGGGCGGCCGCCTCAGCCGCCGCCTTGGCAGCGGCCTCCTCCTTAGCCTTGCGCTCGGCCTCCCGCTGGTTCTGGTACTGGGTCTCCAGCTCGACGGTGGTGTTGCGCTGGGTGGCGAGCTGGCTAATGAGGTTGGTGCGCTTGGTCTCGGCGTCGGTCACCGCCGCCTGGGCCTGCGCGGCCGCGGTGTCGGCGGTGGCCTTGGCGCTCTGGGCGGTGTCGGCGGCAGTCTGCTTGGCCACGACCTTGCTGTCCGCGATGGACTGCATGGTGTCGGCCACGGCCTGGAGGGCCTCCACCCCCTGGACCTTGGCGTCAGAGTTCTCCCCGGCGCGCATGAGGGCCACGTTCTGGTCGGCGAGGTCCGCCAGCGACTCGCTGGTCAGGTAGGGGGTGAGCATGTCCAGGGGGTTGCCACCCTCCTGGTAGGTCTGCACCACCACGGAACCCAGCGCGGTGCGGGCCTCGGTGGTCTCCTGCTTGGCGTTGTCCGCGTTGGTCTGGGCGGTCTGCGCGCTGGTGGTGGCCTGGTTGAGGTCGTCCAGGGCGACCAGGTAGTCCTCGTTGGCCTTCTCGGCGCTGATCTGGGCGGCGTTGAGACTGGCGTTGAGCTGGGAGAGCTGGGCCTCAAGGGTCGCGATGGAGGCCGACGTCGAGCTCTCGGCCGCCTTGGACTTGTCAATGTCGTCCTGGGAGACATCGTCCGCGACCGCTATGGGGCCCAGTCCGGCTGCCAGGGCGAGAGCGGTCGCCGCGAGGACGGCTCTGGTCGTCCTGCGGTGAAGGATGCTGCTCACGGGTCCTCCGTTCCTCGGCGCGCCACCTTGACGGACGCGCCTGGCTCACTACTGAGAACACTAGCGGGACGTGGGGCTGCAAGAAACACTGTTCTCACAAATCACAGGTGTCACACGCTCACCATCTGTCCCGTCAGGGCGGGAATCGCGCGCCAGGACGCGGCAGAACGACGTCGGTGAGACTGCTCACACGGACGCGCTGTTCGCCCCCAGGAGACGTGCCTGTATCACTTGGTGGTCGCGGGTGCCCGCTATCCGGACAGCCGGGTGCTCCCGGCCCCAGCGCCTCTCGGCACCACCCACCCCCGGCGCCACCCGGCCCCGGTCCCTTGAGTTTGCGCGCCCCGCGGACCCGTGCCTACGGTGACCCCATGTGCTGCACCCGCCGAATGCGCAGCTGACGCGCACGCCGCCACCGGCCCACAGGCCCTGGCCCTCGTGCACGTCAAGTCCTGCGGTCCCGCTGTGCGCGGGCCGTGACCCTCGCGGACGGGGCACCGCCCCACGCCGGAGGGCGTAGGCGCGCAGGTTGCCCCCGTGACCCTCGCGGACGGGGCACCGCCAGGATCCTCCCTCCTGGGTGCCGCAGCCCTCCCGGCCCTGGCCACGCCGTCGTCCGCCCCTGAAGACCCCCGCGACGTACCGCACCAGGAGCGAACCATGAGCAC
Source organism: Actinomyces sp. oral taxon 897 (assembly GCF_002999235.1). Lineage (NCBI taxonomy): Bacteria > Bacillati > Actinomycetota > Actinomycetes > Actinomycetales > Actinomycetaceae > Actinomyces > Actinomyces sp. oral taxon 897. The sequence goes on from NZ_CP027236.1 coordinate 2,969,438, forward strand.
CCCGACCCCCAGCCACCACACCGATGCTGCCCACACCGACGCCGCCCACACTGACGCCGCCCGAGCCGAGGCCCCCGCGACGGGCCGCCCCGCCGGTGGGCCAGCTGGTGCCGCCGACGCACCCCCTCAGGCGCCTGCGGCGTCGGCCCCGCCCAGCGCCGAGTCCCCCGCTGGCTGGCACTTCGAGACCAAGCAGGTCCAGGCCGGTCACACCCCCGACTGCGCCACCGGGGCCCGGGCCGTCCCCGTCTACCAGTCCACCTCCTTCGTCTTCCCCTCCGCCCAGGAGGCCGCCGACCGCTTCGCCCTGCGCAGCCTCGGCCCTATCTACACCCGCCTGGACAACCCCACCAACGCCATTGTGGCCGCCCGGGTCAACGCCCTGGAGGGCGGGGTCGGCGCCCACCTGGTGTCCTCCGGCATCGCCGCCGAGACCCTGACCTTCCTGACCCTGGGGCAGGCGGGCAGCAATATCGTCGCCTCCCCCTCCCTGTACGGGGGGACCACCAACCTCCTGACCCACACCCTGCCCAAGTTCGGCATCACCACGCGCTTCGTGGAGGACCCCGCCGACCCCGCCTCCTGGGCGGCCCAGGCCGACGAGGGCACCGTGGCCTTCTTCGGGGAGACCATCCCCAACCCCAAGGGCGACATCCTGGACATTGAGCCCGTTGCCGCCGCCGCCCACGCCCTGGGCATCCCGCTGGTGGTGGACAACACCATTGCCTCCCCCTACCTGACCCGGCCCATTGAGTGGGGTGCGGACATCGTGGTGGAGTCGGCCACCAAGTACCTGGGCGGGCACGGCTCGTCCGTGGGCGGGATCCTGGTCGACTCCGGGAACTTCGACTTCGCCTCCGTCCCCGAGCGCTTCCCCGGCTTCAACACCCCCGACCCCTCCTACAACGGCCTGGTCTACGCCCGTGACCTGGGGGTGGGCAGCGAGATGGGCAACGTCGCCTTTATCCTCAAGGCCCACACCGAGGGCCAGCGCGACCTCGGCTTCGCCGCCAGCCCGTTCAACGCCTTCCTCATCGCCCAGGGCGTGGAGACCCTCTCCCTGCGCATGGAGCGGCACGTGGACAACGCCCTGGCGGTCGCGCGCTTCCTGGAGGGGCACGACGGCGTGGCGCGGGTGGGCTACTCCGGCCTGCCCTCCAGCCCCTACTACGAGCTGCACCGCAAGTACTGTCCGCGCGGGGCCGGGGCCGTGCTGTCCTTCGACCTGCCCGGGGGGCGGGCGGCGGGCGCCGCCTTCGTGGACTCCCTGAGCCTGTTCTCCCACCTGGCCAATATCGGCGACGTGCGCTCCCTGGTGGTCCACCCCGCTACCACCACCCACTCCCAGGTCGACGACGCCGGCCTGGCCCGGGCCGGGATCAGCGCCGGGACCGTGCGCCTGAGCGTGGGGATCGAGCACATTGACGACATCCTCGCCGACCTGGAGCGGGGCCTGGACGCCGTCGGCGCCTGAGCCCCGGCAGCGGATCCCGAGGAGAGACACCATGACGATCCCCGAGAGCGTTCCCTACGGTGTGGGTACCGCCCGAGCCAAGCTCGTGGACCGCAAGGCCGGGTCCCCCACCGGGGCCTGGCGTCCCGGTGACGACCCCGGCCACCGCCGCTTCCTGGAGATCGGCGACCTGCCCCTGGACTCCGGGGAGGTGCTGCCGGACACGGTCCTGGCCTTCGAGACCTGGGGGGAGCTCGCCCCGGGGCGCGACAACGCCGTCCTGGTCCTGCACGCCCTGACCGGGGACTCCCACGTCACCGGCCGGGCCGGGCCGGGGCACCGCAGCGCCGGGTGGTGGGGCGACGTCGTGGGGCCGGGGCGGGCTATCGACACCGGGCGCTACTACGTGGTGGCCGCCAATATCCTGGGCGGCTGCCAGGGCTCTACCGGGCCGTCGTCCACCGCCCCCGACGGGCGGCCCTGGGGCTCCCGCTTCCCCTGGCTGACCACCCGCGACGCCGTCCGTGCCGAGGCCCTCCTGGCCGACGCCCTGGGGATCGACACCTTCCACCTGGTCATCGGGGCCTCCCTGGGCGGGCACCGCGCCGTCGAGTGGGCCGTGACCTACCCCGAGCGGGTGAGCAACCTGGCCCTGGTGGCCACCGGGGCCTCCACCACGGCCGACCAGCTCGCCTGGTGCCACCTCCAGGAGCTCGCCATCGTGGCGGACCCCTACTTCCTGGACGGCGACTACTACTCCCACCCGGTCGGGCCGGTGCGGGGGCTGGGGCTGGCACGGGCGATCGCCCACACCACCTACCGCAGCGCCGCCGAGCTCGACGCGCGTTTCGGGCGCGCCCCCCAGGGGGAGGAGGACCCGGCCGTGGGCGGGCGCTACCAGGTGGAGTCCTACCTGGACCACCACTCCGGCAAGCTCCTGGCCAGGTTCGACGCCAACAGCTACCTGATCGTCACCCACTCCATGATGGTCCACGACGTGGGCGCCGGGCGCGGGGGGACCCAGGCGGCCCTGGGGACGGTCACCGCCCGGACCCTGGTGGTGGACGTGGACTCCGACCGGCTCTTCCTGCCGCCCCAGGCCGAGGAGCTCACCCGGTGCATCCCCCGCACGGTACGTCGCACCGTGCACTCCCTGCACGGGCACGACGGCTTCCTCATTGAGCACCAGCAGGTGGGCGCCATCCTGCGCGAGTTCCTGGCGGGGCCTGACGACGTCGCACATTCTTCCGACGGGGTCCGGTAGGGCGGTGGCGTAGTTCCAACGATTTCCCGACCTGGGAGGCGGCAGGAGCCAGGATGAATGTGCAACAGCGCCTCCGTTGCACATTCATCCTTGTGCCGGACGCTGGACCACGTCGCAGATCCGCGTGATTCCGCGGTTCCTTGATCGAGGTCTGAAAGAAGAATGTGCGGTCCCGCCAGGTGGCCTGCCGGTCGGCTGCCGCGCCCCTGACATAATGGGGTCGTGAGCACCTCCACCACGACCCCTGGTGCCCCTCAGGCTCCCGTGGGCTCCTGGGGCCCCGACATCCTGGGGCCCGGCTTCCAGGCCCGGACCCTGCCGCTCCTGCCCGACGAGGAGGACGACGGCGCCGTGGCCACCCTGGTGCGTCACGTGCCCGCCCTCGACCCGCAGGCCCTGGCCGCCACCCCCACGACGCCGTCGTTCTCCTGGCTGTACCTCCACGGCTGGAACGACTACTTCTTCAACACCACGCTGGCCCGCGAGGTCGCCCGGATCGGCGGGGCCTTCTACGCCGTGGACCTGCGCCGCTACGGCCGGAGCCTGCGCGAGGGCCAGATGCTGGGCTGGACCGCCAACCTGACCGACTACGACGAGGAGATCGGGCAGGCCCTGGCGGTGGTGCGCGCCGAGACGGGCATGGACACCCCGGTGGTGCTCTGCGGGCACTCCACCGGCGGGCTGACCGCCTCCCTGTGGGCCGACCGCCACCCCGGGGCCCTGGCGGCCCTGGTCCTGAACTCCCCCTGGCTGGTGATCCAGGGCGCTGACCCGGTGCGCCTCGTGGGCGAGCCGGTGGTCAACACCCTGGCCCGTCGGGATCCGCGCCGTCCCGTCCCCCTGCCCAGCTTCCCCGAGGAGAGCCTCTTTACGGTCCTGTCGGGCTGGGACGTGGAGCGTGACGGCGAGCTGCCGGACCCCGCCTGGGAGGGTGACGAGTACGTGCGCGGCTGGCAGGTGGAGCACCGGTGGAAGGTGCTCCCGACGGCGCCGGTGCGGCCCGGCTGGCTCCAGGCCGTCCTCGCGGGGCAGGCGCGGGTGTCCGCGGGGCTGGACGTGCGCTGCCCCGTCCTGTGCCTGGCCAGCGCCCGCAGCCGCCTGGGGGTGACCTGGAACGAGGACGCCCGCCACGTGGACACGGTCCTGGAGGTCGACGAGGTCGTCGCCCGGGCGGTGCGGCTCGGGGCCCTGGTGACGGTGGCACGCTTTGAGGGCGGGGTCCACGACCTCATGCTGTCGGCCCCGCCCGTGCGCGAGCAGGTGCTCAGCGTGGTGCGCCGCTGGGTCGCCGCCTACGTCCTGCACTGACTACGTCCCGGCAGAGCGGCCGCACCGACGGCGCGCAAGGTGGCCACCGCCCCTCCGCGAGAACGGTACTTATTCCTCGCGAGAACGGTACTTATTGCTCGTGAGAACGGGTCGTGCCTGCCGGTGGGCCGGCCCCGGGCCCCCGGTCCTGCCGATGCCGCTGGGACGGGCCAGCACCAGCCCGGCAGCCGGCGACACGGCTGGCACCCGGCGACGTCGCCAGCGGCTGGCTGGCGGCACCCGGCGATACGGCTGGCACCCGGCTTCCGGCGCCCGACAATATGGTGGGTGACCAGCAGGCGTCAGGCTCCCGGCGACGCGCCAGGCTCAGTGGCCCTCGCGCGCCACCCGCTCGGCCTCACGGGCGTAGGAGACGCGGATCTCGGCCTCGGCCTCCTCGCGTCCCACCCAGTGGGCGCCCTCGACGCTCTTGCCCGGCTCCAGGTCCTTGTACACCTCGAAGAAGTGCTGGATCTCCAGACGGTGGAACTCCGAGACGTCCTCGATGTCGGTACGCCAGGAGGCGCGCTGGTCGGCGGCCGGCACGCACAGGACCTTGTCGTCCCCGCCCTTCTCGTCGCGCATACGGAACATGCCCAGGGCGCGGCAGCGGATGAGACAGCCGGGGAAGGTGGGCTCCTCCAGGAGAACCAGGGCGTCCAGGGGGTCCCCGTCCTCGCCCAGGGTGCCGTCAATGAATCCGTAGTCGTCGGGGTAGCGGGTGGAGGTGAAGAGCATCCGGTCCAGGCGGATGCGGCCGGACTCGTGGTCCACCTCGTACTTGTTGCGGTTACCCTTAGGGATCTCAATAGTGACGTCGAACTCCACCGGTGCTCTCCTTCGCGTGACGCGCCCCTGGCGGTGCCCGCGTGGACGGGCGTCGTATCGGGACGGCTGGCAGTGTTGGCACTAGTGTGACCCACGACGGCGCCTCGCACGAGGCTGCCGCGCGGTACCGTTCCAGTCAGGCGCCCTCGGCCGTTCCGCCACGGAGGTGGACGACGGCGTCTCCCGACCAGATCCTGACCGTCCCGACCCTACTGGAGGACTCGTGCGCAAGGCCACCACCGCAGCCCTTACCGCTGCCACGCTGCTCGTGGTCGGCGGCTACTACGGGCTGGCTGACGCCCTCGACCTCGTCCCGGGGCCCCTGACGGTCGCCGCCGCGGACTACCCGATCCAGCCCTTCCCGACCCCGGCGGCGGGCACCCTCGTGAGCGCGCAGGCGGCTGGTCTGTCGCCGGACGCGCCGGTGCCCTCCGACGGCGTCCTGACCAGGTACGCCGACGCCCTGGCCGCGGACTCCCTGGTGGGCACGGGCAAGGTGGGGGTCAGCGTCATTGACGTGGCCACCGGGGAGGTGCTGGTGGACCGGGGTGCCGACACGCCCCTGACCCCGGCCTCCTCCAACAAGGTCCTCACCGCCTGGTCGGTGCTCTCCGTCCTGGGCGCGGACCACAGGGTGTCGACCACGGCGACCCTGTCAGGCTCCACGGTGACCCTGGTCGGTGGCGGGGACGTCCTCCTGTCCGCCGACGCCGGGAAGCCCGGTGACACCGTCGGCCACGCGGGCCTGGGTGACCTGGCCCGGGCCACCGCCGAGCAGCTGACGGCCAAGGGGGTCACCAGCGTGAGCGTGGCCCTGGACGACACCCTGTTCACGGGTCCTGCCTGGAATTCGGCCTGGGAGGCCGGTAATGAGGCCTTCGTGGCCCAGATCCAGCCTCTCATGCTGGACGTCACCGCCCACCACAACAGCGGTGGCTACCCCGCCGACCCGGCCATGGAGGCCGCCCAGACCTTCGTCACCCGTCTGGGCGAGGCCGGTATCACGGTCACCGGCACGGTGGCCCGGGCCGCCTCGCCCGCTGACGCCGTCGAGCTCGCCAAGGTCGAGTCCGCGCCCCTGGAGGACATTCTCAAGGTCTCGCTCAAGTCCTCGGACAATACGATGACCGAGGTGGAGGGGCGGTTACTGGCCTCCGCCGTCCACCAGGAGGCCAGTTTCGAGGGGGCTGCCGCCGCCGTCATGAGCCAGCTCACCAAGGACGGCTTCGATGTCACCCGCACCGTCCTGCTGGACTCCTCCGGACTGGCCGTGGGCAACAAGGTTCCTCCCCGGCTCCTGGCCCAGGTCATTGCCCGCGCGGCCGGGGACTCGGGCGGCACGACGGGGCGGACCCTCCTGGCGGACCTGCCGGTAGGCGGCCTGGACGGCACCCTGAACGAGCGTTTTGTGGGGGCTGCCGGTGAGGGGACGCTGCGGGCCAAGACCGGCTCACTGGACCAGAGCGCCTCCCTGACGGGCACGGTGGTCACCCAGGACGGGCGGCTCCTGGCCTTTGCCGTGGTCGTGGACGGCTTTGAGTCCGGGGGGCTGACCGCGGCCCGCACGGCGATCGACAAGGACCTGGCGGGGCCGCTGGCGGCCTGCGGGTGCCAGGGCTGACGGGTGCCAGGGCTGAGGCGCTGCCGCACCGGGGCCGGTGCGCCTGGTGTACCTGGGGCGATCCGTCCGGGGCGCTGGCGATTGGGCCTACGCCGCCTGCCACCTGGTGCACGCCGCCCGATCCGTCCGGGACGCCGGGCGGGTGGTCCCCGGCCTGCGGGCCTGCCCCGCGTAGGCTGACGACGTGACTGAGCCGACCGGCATACCCCCAGCCTCGAGCGCCGCCGACCTGGTGGACTGGCGCACCGCCACTACCCTGGCGCGCCTGGGGACCCCCGCGGGGCCGGTCGTGCCCGCACCCGTGCGCCGCTCCACGGTCGAGCTCCTGCGCCGCAGCGCCATTGAGGCCCCCGCCTGGGTCGGACGGATCACCGGCCTGCGGCGTGCGGCCCAGCTGGCGGCAGACAGGACGGAGGTCCTGGTGGTGGACCGCGCCGGGCTCCAACGAGCCTCGGCGGAGGCGCTTCAGGGCGTCCTGACGCGGGTGGACGCCCCGTGCCTGTCCGGCAGGCTCGCACGGGCGGGGTGCCTGCCCGCCACCGTCCAGCTCGCCGGGGCCCTGGGCGCCGTCTCCACCCGTCTCCTGGGCCAGGTCGTCCCGGTCATGGCCGGGCAGCGGCCTGCTGGCCGACGGCGGCCGGGACCCGCCACCGCGAAGGCCCTGGTGACCTCCCGGATCCTCCTGGTGGCCCCCAACGTCCTGGCGCTCCAGCGTCGCCTTGACCTGGACCTCCTGGACCTGCCCGCCTGGATCTGCCTGCACGAGGCCGCTCATGCCGTCCAGCTCGCCGTCGCCCCCTGGCTGGCCGAGCAGATCGTCTCCGACCTGGCCGCCGTCCTCGGTGCCGTTAGCCAGGTCGGTACCAGCCAGGCCGCCAGTCCGGCTGGTACCACCGGGCAGGCCGCTGACCAGGCCGCTGGTCAGGCCGGCACCGGGCAGGTCGCCAGCCCGACTGGTGCCGCTGGTCAGGCCTCTGGCCAGGTCTCCTCTGACCACGGTGGCGCGGAGCCCGGGCCGTCCCCGGTGTCCACGGTCCTGGGACGTCTGACCCGTATCGCGGCCGTGGCCCGCCTGGACGGCCCCACGCCCGCCAGGCTGGGTGGCGTACTCAGTGAGGAGGGGCGGGAACGACTGGCACGGCTGGTGGCGACCCTAACCTTCCTGGAGGGGCACGCCGAGGTGGTGCTCGACGCCGTCGAACCTGCCCAGATGCCCTCGGTGTACCGTCTGCGCTCGCTCCTGGCGCACTCACGCCGACGTGAGCAGGGGGTCGGACCTGGGCTCGGGCTGGGGTCCCTGATCTACCGGCTGGCAGGGCTGGAGGCCAAGAGGGCGCAGTACGCCACCGGGGCCGCCTTCGCCCGTGCGGTCGTGGAGCGGGTGGGGCACACGGGCCTCAACGCCGCCTGGGCCGGTCCTGAGATGATGCCCCGCCCCGAGGAGCTGGAGCACCCCCGCGCCTGGATGGACCGCGTCCTGGGGTAGGGCGCGTCCCTGCCCGTCCCACCCTTGTGCGTGGCGTGCACCTGCCCCGCGGCGCGCAGGCGACGCAGCCGGGAGCTCGCGGCCGACGGCAGCCGGGAGCGCCTGTCCGGCACGCGGGCGACGCCTTCGAGGGCTCCCGTCCTTGCCTGGGGAAGTACTGACCCCGTCCTGGTGCGGGTCATCCTCCCGTCCTCGCCCGGGCAGATCCCGGACCAGGTGGTGAGGATGCGCCGAGGCCAGCCTGTGGCAGGCTTGGGGTGTCGGCGCGGAACCGGCCCCCAGCCGTCGGGCCCTGCTGGCGGCGTCGGCCACTGGTCCTCACCGGGACCGGCTGGTCGGCTGGAACCTGCACGGCGGGAGCTGGGCCTCACGCACCCGCAGGCACCTGCCCGCCGTCGGGCAATGCGCGGCAGGGCCCTGCGACGGGAGCTGCGGCGGGAGCTGGGGCGGCCGTTGCCGACACCGTACCGGCGCCAGATGCCACACAGTGAAGGACTGAAGTGATGGACGCAGGAGACATGGACGGCGACCTCGCACAGGTGCTCATTACCGAGGAGGAGATCGCCTCCCGCCTGGACGCCATGGCGGCCCAGATCGAGGCCGACTACGTCGACAAGGACGTGCTGCTCGTAGGCGTGCTCAAGGGCGCCGTCTACGTCATGGCGGACCTTTCCCGCCGCCTGCACCGTAGCGTGCCCATGGACTGGATGGCGGTGTCCTCCTACGGGTCGGGCACCAAGTCCTCCGGTGTGGTACGTATCCTCAAGGACCTCGACGCCGACCTGACCGGCAGGCACGTCCTGATCGTGGAGGACATTATCGACTCCGGGCTGACCCTGTCGTGGCTGGCGGGTAACCTGTCCTCACGCGGGGCCGCCAGCGTGCGTATTGCGACCCTTCTGCGCAAGCCTGAGGCCCTGAAGGTGGAGGTGGACGTGTCCTACGTCGGCTTTGACATTCCCAATGAGTTCGTGGTCGGTTACGGCCTGGACTATGCCGAGCGCTACCGCAACCTGTCGTTCATTGGCACCCTGCGGCCTGAGGTGTACCACCACTGAGGGGGACGCGGGCGACAGGTGCGCACCCGCGCGTGGCTGGTCGCAGGCTCCTCTGCCAGCGCCTTCAGGGGTAGGGCATGATAGGCCCATGAGCAAGACCGTCCGCCTGTATGACGCCCTTGATCCGCATCAGGGGCGGCGCTGTCCGTTGTACTGGAGGCGACGGCGTCGTATTATTGTTCCCGCGGTCAGGCAGCCGAGCATGCTGCTGGGGTGTTTGTTCGGTTTTACCTGTTTTGGGTTGTTTGCCCCGTACTACCTGGTGGACAAGATTCCGGAATTGCTTAACAGCTGGCGTTGGCACGTGGGGTCGGCGGTCATCTCTGTCCTAGCCGGCCTGTTTATGGTCGCGGTCTGCGTGTTTGTCGTCGTCTACTCCGTGCTGTTCGGCACGTCGGTCACCTGGTTCGACCGCGACGGGGCGCACGTCTTCTACCTCCTGCAGCCGGTCGTGGTGGTGCCCTGGGAGGCGATTCTGGCGGAGGGGAGCCTGCAGCAGGAGGACTTCATGGATTCCGCCGAGGGCTCTATGCCATTCGTCTTTGTCACCGTGAACGGTATTCCCTGGCCGTGGTTGCCGGGTTTCGCCCGCCTGGGGGTGTGGGCGCGTAGCTGGGGGCCGCTCATGCGGCGTATGCGCCGCGTCCTGCGCTGGGCCGACTGGGCAGGCTACCTGGAGGAGGCCAGGTGCCACCTGGGTGACGACCCCGACACCCGCAAGGAGGAGCGTTGCATCTGGTACCGTCCCTCGCCCCTGGCCTCCAGGAGGAGCCGGGCCTACTGGTCAGGTCGCCGCGTCACCTGGCCGGGCCCTGAGGACGACACCCCGTAGTCCCGGTCGACTGCCAACGCCAGTCGGCTCCTGACCCAGGCCGCCTTCTGCGAGGACGACACCCGGTGTCTGCCACTGGCACGTGCTATTGTCCGCGCCAAGCTCCGCCACCAGATGAATGTGCTGCGCCGTGTGGGACGGCGGGGGCTGGCCGAGACCGTGACCGAGACCTGCTCCGCCCTGCGCGACGCCGTCCGGGAGGACTGGTGCCGCTGCAGACGTCCAGGAGCTCATGGGTGTGGAGGGGGCGGCGTCAGCACGGTACTTTGCCTGCGTCTCCGCGCTGTTGCCTGAGGAGATGCGTTTTACCGCCCGGAGCCGTCGCCCGCCTCTGGATCTTCCTAACGCGGCGCTGTCATACGCCTACGCAATCCTCCTGGGAGAGTGTGTGGGGGCGTTGCTGGCGGCCGGGCTGGAGCCCTCCCTCGGCGTGCTGCACTCATCCACGGACAAACGCCCCAGCCTCGCCCTGGATCTGATGGAGGAGTTCCGGCCGCTGCTGGTGGACAGAACTGTTGTCGCGCTGCTGCGCACCGGGCGTCTGAGGGTGGAGCACGCGGTTCCCTCACCGGATGGTGAGGGCGTGTGGCTGAGCCGTGATGGTAAGAAGGCGTTGGTGGACGGTTACGAGGCTACTATGCAACGTCAGGTTAAGGGGGCGCTGCCGGGTTTCTCCGGGACGTGGCGGCGTCACCTGCACCACGAGGCCCAGTTGCTGGGGCGGGCGATTGCGGAACCTGGTTATGAGTGGGTGGGGGCGTCGTGGCGGTGACCGTGATAGCGGCCTATGACATCTCCTCTGACCACCGGCGGGGACGTCTGGCGGCCGAGTTCCAGGGGTGGGGGTACCGTATTCAGGAGTCGGTGTTCCAGCTGCGGGTCGAGCCCGCTGACCTTGAGGTACTGCGTGGTAGGATCAGGGACATTATTAAGGAGTCCGACGACGTGGTCCATCTCTGCCTGTTGTGCGCGTCCTGTGCGGGACGGATGGAGGTCTACGGCACGGCGCCCGCGCTCGACGACGGGGGCCTGTACCGGGGGATCTGGTGAGGGGGCGTGGTGCGGTGCCAGCGGGGTTGAGGCCGGTCGAGTCTGTGGTCTTGGTCACTACTACTGTGGTGCGGGACACCCCTCCTGACTGCCACTTTTCCGCATGGTCTCGTCCAAAGCCGGCGCCGGATCCGCTCCCGGGGCCGTCGGTGGCGAGTGGCGTCATACCAACGAAAGGTGGTATAAATGGACCCGTTCCGGCCACCTCCGGAAGGGCCTCCACAGGCCGGTGGCGATCCAGCCCCTGGAAACGTTGCAATCACGCGGCTCCCAGAGGCAGGGGTCAGGGAGCACCCCGCACCGCTAGGTGCATTAAGACGCGAACTCCGCCGCGGACGCGACGGGACGTCGGTCAGGGAGCACCCCGCACCGCTAGGTGCATTAAGACGACTCCTTCGGGCGTGACAGCCCGCCGTCCTGGGAGGTCAGGGAGCACCCCGCACCGCTAGGTGCATTAAGACGGTAGACTACTTGCTGAAGTGGCGGAGTGCCGCCTTCAGTCAGGGAGCACCCCGCACCGCTAGGTGCATTAAGACTAGGGCGGCGAACAGGTTCAGCCTCGGGATCTGGTCAGGGAGCACCCCGCACCGCTAGGTGCATTAAGACCTTTTAATCCGAAGGTCGTGGGTTCGAGACTCACGTCAGGGAGCACCCCGGCACCGCTCTAGCCCCCTTAGCGTGGACGGGGCAGGGCCTGTTTGCAGGGGTCGGGGCGCAGGGTGTTTGCTTCCGGGTTCAGGCGGTGTGCAGGTCGTGTGGGGTCGGGGGTGGTCGCCGTCGGGCGGGAGGTCGTGGTGCCTGCTGGTGGCGCGGGGCCGTGTTGCACATTCATCCCGGGGTCCTGGTGGGGTCGTTGGCGTCATTCCAACGTTTTCCCGCCCCGTGGGACGTCCGGGGACAGGATGAATGTGCAACTCGGGCGCCGTTGCACATTCATCCTGTTTCCGGGCCCTGGTTTGCCAGGCAGATCCGCGTGGTCCCGCCGTTTACTGATCGCGGTTTGTAAAAAGAATGTGCAACTCCGGCTGACGGCCGCTCGCGAGAGCCGCCTGAGCCACCTGGGCGCCGCCTGAGCTGCCATGACCTGCCTGTGGGTGCCATCTGAGCCGCCGTGGCCTGCTTGCGAGCCGTCCGCGGCTGCCATGGCCCGTCCGCGAGCCGCTTGAGTCGCCATGGCCTGCTTGCGAGCCGCCCGCGAGCTACCTGCGAGCCGTCCGAGCGCCGCCTGAGCCGCCGTGGAGGTGCCCCACGCCGAGCCACCTCCTCACAGTGTGTGCTCTGACACTCTCAGGGGTGGGAGACAGACCGCCCTCCCGTGTGGCAGGATGACCCATGTCACAGCCCACCGGAGGACGTCCCCATGCACCTGGTCATGCTTGAGACGAACGGCAACCAGCGGTTCGTCTTCACCTCCCCGCGCCAGCGCGAGAACATCGGCGCCTCCTACCTGCTGACCATGCTCGCCCCCTGGACGCTCGCCGCGGCCCAGGACCTGGGGATCGACGCCACCCCCGTCTCGGTGTCCTCCGGCAAGATCATCCTCACGGTCCCCGACGAGCCCAGCGCCAGGCGGCTCATTGGCGCCGTCACCCGCCAGGTCCTGGCCCTCGCCCCCGGCATGGACGTCAGCGGCGTCTTCAAGGAGATCACGTCCCTGACCGAGGACGAGCTCAGGGACATCCACGTCGTCGCCAACCGCTACAACCTCGCCCGGCCCCCGGCCGAGGCGCGCTTCGCCCAGATCCCCTACCTGGTGCGTGCCGACGACTCCTCCCTGCCCGCCGCACCCGCCTCAAGGATCCTCGGTGGCATGCCGCCGGAGGGGCGCGCCTACTCCCTGCCCAGCCAGGTCAAGCGCGCCTGCTCCCAAAGAGCCCGTAATCGGCTCGTGGCCCAGGCCCGGGAGAGCACGAGCTTCAGGCACGACGACGAGTTCATTGAACGCCTGGCCAAGAGCCTGAAGACCCTGGAGGACGCCTTCGACCCCGACCCCTTGACGCAGGGTGCCGGTGACGCGCCAGGAGAGGACGCGGCCACCACGCGGCCCGCGATCGACCTGTCCAAGATCGCCGTCATCCACATTGACGGCAACGGCGTGGGCGCCATTATGCGGGACATTAAGGCGAGCATGGACAGCATTCCCGCGGACGACCTCGACACCGTCCTGTCCCCGCCCCTACCGCGGTCCACCGGCACGGGCGGGGCCGTGCCGCCCGGCGGGCCCGACGCGCCGCCCAGCGAGCCCGAGAGGCTGCGCCGCTTCCTCCTGGCCGTCAACGAACGCCTTGACTACGTGGTCAGGGAGTCGTTCTTCCGGGCCTGGCGCGAGATCGCCCAGTGGTGGGCCCTGGAGCAGGAGGGCAGGCCGGGTCGCGAGGACGTGCAGGAGGGCGGGCCCCTGCTCACCGGCGTCATCCCCGTGGTGCCCATCCTCCTGGGCGGAGACGACCTCACGGTCCTCACCGAGGGGCGGTACGCCCTGCCCTTCATGGCCTCCTACCTGACCGCCTACGAGAAGCTGACCAGCCAGGACACGATCCTCCGTCACCTGAGCCCCCGGGCCCGGCGCGACGGCGTCCCCACCCCCATGACCGCCGCCGCCGGGGCCGCCGTCGTCCCGCGCCCCTTCCCCTTCCACCTGGCCTACACCCTGGCCGAGCGCCTGGTGGCCGAGGCCAAGAAGGTCGGCAAGGCAGAGAGGCAGGAGTGCTCCACCCTGACCTACCACGCCCTGTTCGACTCCACCGTCGCCGACGCCGGGGAGCTGCTCAAGGGCTACGAGGCCTTCACCGCCCGCCCCTACCGCCTGGACGCCACCGTGGCCGGGACGTCTGCGCCCGATGCCGGGGACGACCACGCGACGGCCCTCCCGCCCCACCCCGGGCCGCAGGCGCCGTCCGGGCCCGCCAGCCCCGACGCCCTCCCCGAGCCTGCCGCCTCCCGGAGCGTCGAGCCCGACCTGGTCGAGCCCGACCTGAGGGGCACCTCGTGGGCGCACATGTGCGACCTCAGCCGCCGCTTCCGGGGCCTGGGTGCGTACGCCGGGGACGGCCCCGCCCCCGCGGACGCCCCGGGCGCCGGACCTGACGCCGCCGCCACCTCCTTCCCCAAGACCCGCGCCGCCCGTATACGCAAGCTCCTCTCCGACCGCGCCGCCGCCCCCGACAGGCAGGAGGAGCTGACCGGGAGGATCGCCGATGAGTGGGCGGACGCCCGCCGGGTCCTGGACGAGGACCTCGTTGACACGATCGGCGACCCCCGTTACGTCTTCGACCTCATTGAGCTCACCGACCTCCTTCCAGCGTCCTACCTGACGGGGGCCGACTCGGCCAGGCCGGCCGCCGCACCCGGGGCCGGTCGGGAGCGCACCACCTCAGCGACCGCACAGGAGGACCAGTGACGCCGGAGCCGAGCACACCCGATCTCATCCTCCGCCTGACCTTGACCTCCGACTGGGGCGTGGCCACGGGTGCCGGCGTAGCTGGGGGAGTGGACGCCGTCATCGAGAGGGGAGGGGACGGCCGCCCCGTCGTCCGCGGCACGGTGATCACCGGGCTCATGCGCGAGCAGGCCCTCAACGCCGCCCACGCCCTGGACGGCGCCCGCCCGGACGGCCCCTGGGCGGCCCTGGCCACCACCCTGTTCGGCACCCCCACCCAGCCGCGCCTGGTCGCCTTCTCCGACGCCCCGGTCAGCGTCACCCCCGCCACCGCGCCCGACGGCCGCCCGAGCCCCGCCACCCACGAGGTCGTCGGCGTCTCCATTGACGCGGAGACCGGGACCGCCAAGGACGACTTCCTGCGCTTCCTGGAGCGCGCTGGCTCCGGTGTCGGCGAGTCCGCCGTCACCCTCCTGACCGAGACCCTGGACCGCACCCCCGTCACCTGGAGCCCGCGGCAGTACGCGGACGCCCGGCTCCTGCTGGCCCTGGCCGCCCAGCTCGTCACCGCCGTCGGCTCGGACCGCTCCAACGGCGACGGCGCCTGCCAGGCCCTCCTGTGCGACGACGACGCCGAGCTGGGACGGCAGTGGTGTGCTGAGGTCGTGCGCCGGCTCCGGGCCCCGGGGGCGGTCCGCGCACCCCACCTGCCCACGCTGGCCACCAGCGAGCCCGCCCGCCTGGCCTCCCCGGCTCCCGCCAGGACCGGTGGGGGTGCCCCCGCCCCGGCTGGCGCAGCCCGGAGCGGTGCCCCGGGTGCCGTCGGCCGCCCTGCCATGGCGGCCCGGCCCGGCCCCGCCATGGCGGCCGAGCCCGGTCCTGCCATGGCGGCCGAGCTCGCCCTCACCATTGTCCTGACCACCCCGCTGGTCTCCTACGACGTGCCCTACTCCAACGAGGTCCGTTCCCTGGACTTCCTGCGCGGCACCGTCCTGCTGCCCTGGGTCCACTCCCGCCTGCGCCACGCCTTCGCGGGCTCGGACCTGGTGCGCGACGCGGTGGTCACCGGGCGCCTGCGCGTCAGCGACGCCACCCCGGTGGTGGGCGGGGTGCGGGGCCTGCCCGTGCCCCTGGTGCTCTCCCGCCCCAAGGTCCCCGGGGCGCGCCAGGAGACCCTGGAGATCTGGAACCGACTGCTCCGCGGCGAGCCGTCGGAGGTCCACGTCCCCCTGCGCTCCGGCTACGTCTTCTACCCCGGCCCCGGGGCGGACGCCGCCACCGGCGCACCCGGCGGCACGGCCCCCGGAAGCGCGACCGCCTCCGGCCCCACCGTCTGCCTGGGCGCCCCCGTCCTGACCGGGCGGCAGTCCACCGCCATGGACGCCGCCACCGGCACCGTCGCCACCGGACAGCTCTTTATGGTCCGCGCCATCCCCGCCGGGGTCACGCTCCAGGCCCAGGTGAGCCTGTCGGCGGACCTGTACGACGCCGTCGGGTCCCGCCTGGCCGAGCTCCTGTCCGTCCCCGCCCGACTCGGCTCGCGGCGGTTCTCCGGGAGCTACGGGCAGGTCGTCTGCCAGGCCGGGCGGGCTGACACCGGTCTTAGGGCCGGGGGCCGCACCGAGGCCGGGGGCCACCCCGAGGGCGGGCGGGCCACCAGCCGCTCAGGTCCCGGTGGCGCCCCCGGAGGTGCGGGTGGCGCTGGAGGTGCGGGTGACGCCAGAGGCGCGGATGACGCCGCCGGGGACGCCGTGACCGTCTGGTGCACCTCGGACCTGCTGCTGCGCTCGCCCCGCCTGGGCCCGGTGGACGGGATGACGGGCCTGCTGCGCGCCCTGGGAGGGGGCATCGAGCTGGAGCTCGTCGGCTCCTCGGGCCCCCTCGCCCCTGGCCCCCACCTCACCCCGGCCCCTCGGGGCCCCGGGGGTGCCCGCGCCCTTCGCCCCGGCGGCTCCCCGGGCCTGCCCGCGGTGGTCGGCCGGGCCCAGGACGCCCGCTACTCGGCGGGCCTGCGCTACCGGCGGGTGGACGGCTGGTCGGCAGCCGACCAGCAGCCCCGTGCCAGCCGCGTCGCCGTCCAGGCGGGCTCCACCCTCCGCGTGCGCCCCACCGACCCCGGTGCCATGGGCTCGCTGCGCCGCCGCCTGGCCCGCCTGGAGCGTGACGGCGTCGGGCTGCTGCGGGAGCAGGGCTACGGGCGTATCGCCGTGGGGCACCCGTTCCTGGGGCCGGGCCCGGACGTCATCCGGGCGCGCGTCCTCCAGCAGTCCGACTTCACCACGGAAGGGCAGGGACAATGAGCGTGACCCGCTACGAGGTGGACCTGCGTCTGGTCACCACCTCGCCCCTGCACTCCGGCGGGGCCGAGCACCAGGTCGACCGCTCCCCGTCCCGCCGCTCCCGGCCGGGACCGGGCCAGGAGGCGCCCCGGCGCGAGAGCGAGCCGCGGCGTTTCGTCCGCGACGGCTGCGGTCGTCCGGTCCTTCCCGGGCGCTCGGTCAAGGGCGCCCTGCGGGCCGCCTGGGTGAGGGCCTACGGCGGGCGGGCCGGTGGGGACGACACGGAGCCAGCCGGTTCTGACCGGCTCCTGCCCCTGTGGGGCGGCCCGGAGCGTGCCGGTTCCCTGAGGGTCCACACGATCGCGCTCGACGGCGTGGAGATGGTGGAGCGGATGGGCAACGCCGTAGACCGCTACTGGGGCAGCGCCGGGGACACCGCCCTGTTCAGCCACGAGATCGTGCCCGCCGGCGTAGCGCTCAGGCTGCACCTGTCCGGCCAGGTCGGCAGCGTCCACGACGACGGCGACCCCCAGGGCCTGGAGAGGCTGCTGGGCCAGGTCCTGGGGCTGCTCCAGGCCGGGCGCGTCAGCCTGGGCGGGCGCCAGAACGCCGGGTGGGGCGGGGTGCGGCTCAGTGACGCCGGGACGAGGAGCGTGGACGTCGCCCGCTACCGCCTGGACGGCCCCGACGGCCTGCTCGCCCTCCTTGACGGCAGGGGCAGTACCGTGGCCGTCCCCCTGGTGGCGCCGCCCGACCCGGGGCAGCTCACCGTGACCGTGACCTGGGACAGCCCCACCGGCATCCTGGTGGCCGAGCCCCGGGACAAGGAGCAGAGGGGCGACCAGGAGACCGTGGACACCCTCCCTCTGCGGACACGCTCCCGCAAGGGCCGCGACCCCCAGGACGCCGGCACCCTGGTCCTGCCCGGCAGCTCCGTGCGCGGCGCCCTGCGCAGCCGGGCCAGCCGGATCGCACGCACCGTCCTGCTGGCCGGTCAGCAGCTCCCGGGGCAGGCGGACTGGTCCACCACCGGCGTCCACGACCAGCTGGCCGAGGACCCGCCGCTGGTGCACGCCCTCTTTGGCAGCACCGAGCGCCGCGGTGCGCTGCGCGTCCTGGACACCCTCGCCCTGGGGCGGACGCAGACGCTCAAGCGCACCCACAACGCCGGGGACAGGTGGACCGGGGGCGTGGTCGACGGCGGCCTGTACGCCGAGCAGGTGCCCGCCCCCACCACGCGGTGGGACAGCATCACCCTGGTAGTGGACCTGGCGCGCCTGGGGGGCCCGGGCCAGCGTCGGGCTGCACTGTGCCTGCTGGGGCTGGTCCTGGCCGAGCTGGCCACCGGCACCCTGCCCCTGGGCAGCCGGGGCACGCGCGGACTGGGGGAGGTCAGCGTCAGGGCCCTGAGCCTGACCGGTGACACCAGCCTGCTGGGCGGGCCCTGGGAGATCCGCGCGGGGGCCGAGGGCGGCACCGGCGTCGCCCGCGACCTCCTGGCCCGCCTGCGCACCCTGAACGACGACGTCGGCGGCGCGGGCTGGACGGACTACCTCGTGGACGCGCCGCGCACGGCACAGGACGGTGAGTGAGATGACGCAGGAGCAGGATGCCGGGCACACCGGCCTGTTCGCCCAGGACATTAGACAGGCCCGGGACCTGGCCCAGGAGCTGGGCAGGTCCGGGGACCTTCCCGCCCTGGAGGAGGGCGCCTGGGGCGTGGAGGTGGACGAGGCCGCCACCTTGGACCACGTACTGGGACGCCTGGGGACCGGGGAGTGGACGGGACTGGCGTTCACCACCCGGGGCACCCGCGTCCTGGGGACCGTGGCGCTGGACGGCCTGAGGGACACCGCCAGTGCCGTGGTGGAGCTGGACACCGTCTACGAGCTGCGGCTCTGGCAGCCCGACGGCGGGCCGGAGCCGGGGGTGGCGGCCCACGAGCTGCGCTGGCTCAACGGGTCGGGGTGCGCCGAGATCCGGGTGTACACCTCCCCCAGGGCCGACGGCGCCCCTGCCGGGGCGGGTACCGGCGCGAGGGAGGGCGCGAGGGAGGCGGCGCCCCCCGGCCTGCCCCTGGAGAGCTGCTGGTACCGCCGGAACCGCTACCTGGAGCACCGCAGCGCCTCCCGCTCCGGCGCAGCCGGCCGTATGACGGCCCTGGAGGTCTTTACCAGGGAGCCGGTCTACGGGAACACAGTCTTTACCGACGAGATCCTGACAGGAAGGTGGACGTGAGATGGGTGAGTTCCACTCCGCCGTCAACCGGATCCCGGTCCTGCGGCGGGCGGCGGCACGGCTCGTTGACGGCGGCAGGCTCCCCGCCGCCCTCTTTACCGACCACGAGGCGGCTGGGCACGACCGCCTCCACCCCCGCAGGTGGTCGGGGACCATCGACCTGCGTATGACGCTCATGACCCCGCTCGTCCTGGGTGAGCAGGATGCGTCACCCGACGGCAGGCAGGCGGGCACCGTCCGCCTCCCCCGGGACACCAGCGGGGGCGTCGTGGTCCCGCCGACCATGGTCAAGGGCATGCTGTCGCGCGCCTACGAGGCCCTGACCGCCTCACGGTTCCGTGCCCTCCAGCCGCGTGCCGACCGCCTCACCTACCGCTCCGACGCCGCCGACTCCCTGCGGCTCGTGCCCCTGCGGGTGACCAGGGTCAACGAGGACGGCAGCCTGGAGGCTGAGCTGCTGGCCGGGTCGTCCACACAGACCGTCAGCCACGACGGCGAGAGGATCCCGGTCATGCGGGCGGCGGCCATGCAGACCGGCTACAAGGGCAGCGCGACCCTGGTCCTGGATGGCAGGGGGCGCAGGCTCACGGCCATGACCCACCACGGCAAGCAGCTGCGCTGCCACCTGGCCCTGTACGTGCACGGCAGCGGCAGGTACGCCTTCTGGCACGTGACCCACCTGGGGGTCGGGGAGGCGGAGCCGGAGGAGGCCTTTACCGTCGGTGGGGAGTCCGCGATTCCCAAGTACATGAACGAGTACGACGTGACCGGGTACGTCTACCGGACCGCGAGCGACCAGGACGCGGAGCAGCCCTGGCTGCTGTACGAGAAGAAACGCTACGAACGGGTGTTCTTCACCACCGAGAAGGAGCCGCTGACCGTCACCATTACCCCCGAGGTGGCCAGGGGCTACACCATTGTGGCCAACAGCTACCGTGAGCAGCGCGAGGAGGAGGAACGCCGGCAGGTCAGGGCGGGCCGGACCCAGAGGGCCAACCGGGTGACCGACGAGGCCTTCGCCGGCAAGGAGGCGGGGCACCCGGGGCTCGCCGAGGGCGACCTCGCCTACGCGCTGCTGGGAGAGGAGAGCTACCGGGAGGACAACACCCTCATCAGGGGCGTGGCGCACAGGGTGGTCCAGCTCGTCCCCACCATGATCGGACGACGCGCCTACGACTCCTCCCCCCAGGACCTGGGACGCGCCCAGGGGGTCCTCCCCCTGGCCTCCCGCTGTGAGGCCAGCGCGGCGGACCGGCTCTTTGGCTACGTCGTCCAGGACGCCCCGGAGGGGGCCGTCGGGGGCGACGTGGCCGCCAGGGGGCGGGTCGCCGTCGGGGTCGTGGACACGAGTCAGGCCCAGGTCACGCGCGGCAGGGGTGAGCTCCTGGCACCCCTCCTCAGCCCCAAGCCCGCCTCGGCACGGCGGTTCCTGACCGACTCCAGGACCGGCCGGACACCGGCCGACGGCGACCGCCCCCTGCCGCGCCCCAGGCTCTTTACCCCGGGCCAGTACCTGGGCCTGGCCGCCTACCCGGTCCACCGGGGCGTCCTGGGGAGGAAGGGGCTGCCGCAGGAGGCCACGAGCGTGCCGCCCCAGGAGGGGCTGGACGTCCCCGCGGACACGGTGCGCCTGCGCGTGCGCGACTGGCTGGAGACGGGCAGCGTCCTGACCTGCCGGCTGCGGGTGGACGACGTCGAGCCCGAGGAGCTCGCGGCGCTCCTGTGGCTGCTGGACCCCAGGAACCTCGTCCCGGCCTCCGAGCGCACCGGACAGGCCGCGGGCTTTATGCGCATGGGCCTGGGCAAGCCGCTGGGGCTGGGGGTGGTCAAGGTGGAGGTCCCCGAGGGCGGCGTGCGCGTCCACACCGGGCAGGCCCTGGCGGACGGCTACCGCAGCCTGGAGGGGTGCCTGGGGATGGTGCCCACGACCCCGCCCCCCACCCTGCCCGACGACGTCCTGGACATCCTGGACCGGCTCCCCTGGGTCAGGGCCATGCAGCGTGCGGCCTACGGCTACACCGACGGGATCCCCGTACGCTACATGAGCCTGAAGGAGAACCGGGCCAACAACCAGACCGAGGAGGGCAGGCCCAAGGAAGGACGCGGGCAGTCCCCCACACCACTGGCGGACCCCCCGAGGCCGCTCAGTATTGAGATCCCGGCCCGGCGACAGGGCAGGCAGGTCCCGGGCCCGCCGCAGCGGCGCGGAGGCTACGGGGGCCGTGGGGGCCGTGGGGGCCACGGAGGCCGTCGATGGTGAGCTACAGACTGGTCAACCTCAACCCGCACGAGGTGGTGCTCATAGGCGACGGGCAGCAGCTGGTCCTGCCACCGTCGGGCACGGTCCCCCGCCTGGTGCTGGGTGGCGGCACCACGGTCACCGTGGGCGCCCTCGGTGCCGGGGACGGTACCGGGGAGGAGACGCCGGTGACGCTGTCCCTCACCTACGGGGAGGGCCTGGTAGGGCTCGACCCGCCCCTGCCCGACCCGCAACCAGGAGTGTTGTACGTCACCAGCAGGGTCGTCGCTGAGCACTGCCCGCAGCGGGACGACCTGGCCTGGCCCCACGAGCTCGTCCGCGATACGGCCGGGCGCCCCGTCGGCGCTCGCGGCCTGGCCACGGTGGGACCCCCTCCCGGTCAGAGTGGGAGGAAGAGCTTGCCATGACCATGCTCATTCACGTCGTCGGCCGCTCGGACCTTGGCGTCGGCACTGGCTGGCGCGCCGGGAAGGTCCTCAGGCCCAGTGAGCTGGATCCGTATGCCCTGCGCAGGGCAGAGAAGCTGAGGGCCCTGGCGGGGCGCCTCCGGTCGTCCCGCGAGCCGGCCGGTGAGGGCCCAAGCCCCCGGTGCCCGGACGGTAGGCCAGCCCCTGGGACGGAGCCCCCCGCCGAGCAGGCCCTTCCTGAGGAGGCTGTCCGCGTGGTGCAGGCGCTCCTTGACGGCGTCCACCCCGACGCCGAGGAGCAGCCCGCCCGGGTCGAGATCGCCCGCCCTCACGAGGGGACGCCGCTGTACAAGTACCTCAAGGCGCTCGTCCAGTACGGGCGCGCGGACATTGACCTGCTGCTCGTGGCCACCCGTAAGGGACGCGGGGCCACCGAGCCGTACCTGAGGGCCGTGCACGAGTGCCTCAGTGAGCCCGGGGTGCGTGCCGGGCTGCGCGACCGCACCGGCGCCACGCTCCGGCTCCAGGAGCCGGTCCTGGTAGCGGGCCTGGGGGAGCTGGAGGACCTCATGAGCCAGGTCGACCACCGCCTGACCGCCCACCGCGGCCACGTGGCGCTCGCCTTCGGCTCAGGTGCGACCGCCTTCTCACTGTCCCTCGCGGGGACCGTGGCCGCCGCCCAGGCCGACGAGTGGTCCCTGATCCTGGCCGGTGAGAGCGGGCCCGCCCGTATCGAGGACATGTCCGTCACCGGGGTGACGGCACACCACCCGGAGCGGGGCTGGTTCCTGGGCCTGGGGCTGCCCACCTGCCTGGAGGGCCGCGTCAGCGACGACGTCGTCAAGGCCGCCGTCCAGGTAGCGCACCGGGCGGCAGGGGATGGAGGCTGCCCGACGTCGCACGACCTCGGTGAGCTCCTGCTGTGCGACCTCGCCCGGGGGGACCAGGCAGCGGGGATGGCGGCCAGGGCCTGGCTGGTGGCCGAGTACCGCAGTCGCAGGGAGCAGTACATGAGGGACTCCGGGGAGGCCCCCGAGCAGGTTACCGACCAGGTGAGGCAGGAAAACCGAGACCGCCCGCTCGGCCGCGTCCTGGGGGGCCTGGAGAAGGAACGGAGCCGGGGCAGGGTGCTCCTGCCGCACGACGAGTGGCTGCGCACCAAGGGCTGGCTCAATGATATTGGCAAGCGCGCCACCCACGAGCTCGGTGTCATTGGGGCGGGAACCGGTTCCATGACCAGCCCGGGCACCGAAGGCGGCCAGGAAGACCTTAAGGACCAGGCGGAGACCGGGGCGGATGCCGGGACCAGCCCGGATTATGAGACCGACCCGGACAATGGGACTGGCCCGGACAATGGGACTGGCCTGGGAGCCGGGCCCCAGTCCGGGGGCTACCCCGGAGCGGCCGTGAGCCCGGTGGACCGCGTGGCCGACCTGCTGAGCAGCTGCGGGATCGAGCGGCCCGACTGGCTGTCGTGGCCGGGCGGGGACATTGCCATGGTCTGCGCGCAGTCCCGCCCCCAGAGCGACCACGGTACCGGGCGGACCCGCCCCTCCCCGGCGGAGCAGATTCTCCACGGCCTGCCTCACTCAGAGGATCTGGCCCAGGTGCGCCAGGCGACCGGTAGCGACGGGCTGTTCACGCTCCACCTCATGCTCCTGGCCTCCCAGGACATGGAGGACTACGCCCAGAAGGAGAGGCAGAAGATCAGGCGCCTGACCGCCGGGCCAGAGGACCACCCGGCGGGTGAGGGTGCCGGGCCCGACGGCCTGGCTGGGAGGGGCCCAGGTGAGTGGCCCTCTAGCCAGGACCAGGGGCTGGCTGCCCACTGGGAGCCCGCTGACGTGCGGGTGACCCCTTACGGGACGGCTTTTAGTCGGTATAAGGACGGCAGACGCCAGATGGCGGCCTTTAAAAGCCTGCGTGAGGGTGTCAAGGACTGGCTCGACTCCCTGGACCCCCGGCCGCGGGCGGTGGTCGTCTACGCGGCGGGGGAGAAGCAGGCCCTGCTCGCGGCACTGCGGGTTGCCCAGGAGTACGGGGCTGGGCACGGGGTGCCGGTCTTCCTGGTCTCGGGCACCACGCGCCCGCCCGCCAGCTCGCAGTCCCCCCAGGGGCGTGAGCACCTGACGACCCACCAGTTCGGGCTCGATAAGGACGCGCGCCAGGTCCTGATCGAGGCTGCGCATTTCTGCCTGCGGCGTCTGGACCTGCTCACCGCCGCGCGCCTCCTGCGCCTGGGATCCCCCGAGGCGGCCTCGCTGGCCGACCAGGCCCAGGACCTGGCCCGTGGGCTCGCGGAGCCAGCGGGTGCTGACGACATTGACGTCTACGCCCCCCGGCTGCTCTCGGTCATGTGCGGTGTGGCCCGGATGTGGCCTTCTGTCACCAAGCCCGATGCCCGGGCACGCCTTATGACCATAGTCGGCGAGCTTATTGCCGACCCCCCGAGACGCCACGCTTGTGTCCTCCAGAAGTCCAACGTGGACAACCTGGAATCCTGGAAGAGAGCAAAGGCGGCGGACCTTCTCCGTGTAGTGGTGCGCG
Organism: Actinomyces sp. oral taxon 897; assembly: GCF_002999235.1. Taxonomy (NCBI): domain Bacteria; kingdom Bacillati; phylum Actinomycetota; class Actinomycetes; order Actinomycetales; family Actinomycetaceae; genus Actinomyces; species Actinomyces sp. oral taxon 897. The sequence continues at coordinate 2,993,448 of NZ_CP027236.1, forward strand.
TGCGTGATAACACCACGGTCACCCACGGGCCGGGCGATAAGGATCCGTTCGCCGTCGCCTGCGCTATTACCTTCGCAGGCTGGGGCCGTGAGAACGTCCCGCCCGGGGACACCTTTGAGGGGGTTGACTACCCGGAGCTGCTGGAGCGCGCCGTCGCGGCGGTGCGTGACAAGCACGGCGTCGAGCCTGACGACTGGGCGCAGCGGCTTGCTGACCTCGATGAGAAGATGGGTCAGCTGGTGAGCGCGTCCCCGTCGGGCTGCGCGCCCGCCTCCACGTCCACCACCCCCATGCCGTAGGCGGTGTGCGATCCGGCGTTGGTAAAGCCGGCCAGGGCCATGAGCCGGGAGAGGACCTGCGCTGTCGCCCCGGGGCGTGCGCTAATACGCAGCTCGCCCTCGTAGGCCACGATCCGGTTCGCGGAGAGCCTGCCCCGGCCGTCACCGCGCGGCATGGCCAGGCCCACCTCCACGGGCTCGGTACGGTCCACGGTGGTGAGCGCCTCCGCCAAGGCCTGACGGTCGGGCAGGCGCAGCGGTCCCGTCGGGCTGTAGGCGCACCAGCGGGCGTGCAGGCTCGCCGCCAGGGAGGCTGGTGAGACGCCCGGCACGTGCCTGCCCCGGCTCGAGAACACCGTGGGGGTGAGCAGGCGCACCACCCATGACGTGTCGGTGTTCTGCGCCTCCAGCTCGGCCCAGGTGCGATGCTCCACCACCTGGGCACTGCGCGCCGCCAGGGCCACGGTGCCCCGGCCCCCGTCACCTACCGGCAGCACGCCGCCCCAGGTGAGCCAGCCGTCGAGGGTGTCCACCAGGCGGTCGTCCAGGAACCGCAGCTCGAACCCGTACGTCCTGCCCGACGCCGTCGTCTGCCCCACGCAGTACGGCTTGGGGCCGCCCAGGGCGTGCGGGGGCCGGGGCGCCAGGGCCGGCAGGGACCGGGCCCGCTCGGGGCTGACGCCCTCAGGCAGGTCCAGCACCCGGCCCCAGGCCGCGTGCAGGCGGCGGGGCGTGGCCTCCACGGGGGCGGGGGAGTCGAACTCGATAAAGACGGTGGTGGGCATGACTGACCTTCCTGGCCCGTGAGGGCCGGACCGCTGCCGGGGTGAGGGCCGGACCGCTGCCAGGACACCGTGTCACACGACGTGCGTGGTACCTGACATGTGACACAGTAGACCCATGAGCCCTGAGCCTGCCGTGACAGCCTTTATGAATGTCGGTGGCCCCGGTGACGCACGCCTGGTGATCGTTATCGAGGGGCACGCAGACCGGTGCTGGGACGAGGCCTTCCCAGCCGGCCCGGGCCGTCCGTGGCACACGGGGACCGCCACCTTCCGCACCCGGGCCGGGGCCAAGAGCCCCCGTGACGTCAGGCGGCAGGTGCTCCACCGGGAGGTCGCCGAGAGGCTGCTGGACAACGACGTCCGCCACCACGTCGTCCTCGACGCGCAGGAGGCTCCTGAGCTAATGCTGCCTGACGGGTGCGTCCTGGTTCTCGGTGCCCTCGAGGTGCTCCATATCGGTACGCAGTCGGTGCCGGGGACAGCCTTTATGGTGGTGGTCCACGCACGTGCGGCCAGTCTGCCGCAGCGGGCGCTCCACGACCTCTTTCAGAGCAGGTACCGGGAGAACTTCCTTGCCGTGGTCGGGGACCTGCTGGGTGCGCACACCACGCACGACGTCGGTTTCAGGCTCCAGTACAACGCCATGAGCGACCGCACGGTCCCGCTGTTCACCGTGGTCTGGGTCCCTTACCGCGACGCCGTGGCGGCGGTGGAGGGGGCGTCCGCGCGCCTCCCCCTGGGTCAGGAGGTCCTCGCCGGGATGAGGCCGCTGCCGGCGGGGGCGCGGCTGGGCGTGCATGAGTGCGTCGTCGTCGGGTGGCAGATGGCGTGGCTGCCCACGTCGAGCTCCACGGAGCTGGGGGAGGAGAAGCTGGCGGAGGTGCGCGGCGCCACCCACCTGCTCTCGCAGAGCTGGTCGGTGACCATGAACGAGAACGTCGTCGCCTACGTGCAGCGCCAGGAGGACAACTGGGGGCCGCGCGGGCGCCTGGCCATGGTCACCACCCACCTGGACATCTACCTCCTGGTGCTGCTGGGCCGGGCGCGGGTCAAGGAGCTCTCCAGCCGTCTGGGGCAGGCCGCCGCCGAGCTGCGCTCCCTGGTGGGCTCGACCTCGGAGGGGGTTACCACGGGTGCGCGCCACCGGCCGCCTGCCGACGTCGGGGACGCGGACCAGGTGGCACGAGGGCGAGGCGCAGGCCCGGCCCCCGGGGAGCAGGCCGTGCCGACGCTCGACGCGGCTATCGACAAGGCCATTACGCTGGACAGCGAGGCCGTGGTCTTCCTGGCCGGGGAGTGGTGGACCGACGTCACCGACGCGCCCCTGGGCGACCGGCTCCTGCGGTGGATGCAGGCCACCGGCGGGCTGGAGCGCTCCGTCCAGCAGGTCGTGGAGCAGGTCCACCAGCTCCGTGAGAGCGTCCAGAACCTGCTGGGGCGTCAGGAGCAGCGCATTGAGCTCGAGCGCCAGCGCTCCAGCCGGGTGATGGAGAAGGCCCTGGCCGTCCTGGCGTTCGTGGGGGTGCCGCTGAGCGTCGTGCTGGAGCTGTGGGTCAACTGGGACCCGGACCGCGGCGTGGGGGACCGGGGGTGGCTGGCCTGGCTCCTCCTGGCGGGCATGATCCTGGCCAGTATCGGCGTGGGGCTGGCGCTCACCGTGCTCATTGGGGGCCGGTCATGGTCGGATCACCGGTCCCGGTCAGATCGGGGGTCCCGGTCGGATCGGGGGTCCGCCGAGTCCTGAGCCGCGGAGCCCGACCAGCCCCGTACCGACCCGAGCTGCGGGGCCCGTCCCTGACGGGAGGCGCGTCAACGCCCTGGAGGGTGGGGCCAGCGCCCGGGCGGCCCGTTTTCGATAGGAGGTGCACACCGCCGTCGTCTGTTACGATACGGTTACGTCTTGATCGTCCCGACGACAGGAGATGACGAGCGTGACCACGCCTGAGACCGCGTCCCAGACCACACGCAGACGTGTGGTCGGCTCCCTCAGCGCCCTCGTCCTCATCCTCATACTGGCCGCCTCCGCCGTCATCTCGCCGGTCATGCACCCGGGCCCGGGCGCCTCGGGCGGCCCCCGGCTCAACAGCACCGCGGACCTGCTGCGGGTCAGGGGCCTGTCCGGCACCGTGGCCACCCTGGGGACCGTGAGCGCCGGTGACGGGGGCGCCATGTCCTACTCGGTCACCGACTCGTTGCCTGCCGGTGACCTGGGGGACATTGCGGTGCCCCTGGTCGACGGGCGGTGGGCGGTGCCCGAGGGCCTGCCCACCGCGCCGCGGACCGTGCCCGACCCGGCCGCCGTCGAGGACACCGTGGCCCGTGCCATGACCTTTGCCGCCGCCGGGGAGGCCCTGCACTGGGACTCCGGGCGCGCGACACCCCTGTCCGACCAGGTCGTCCACGACACCCAGACCCGCCCCTACGCCGTGACCGCCTCCGCGTTCGTCGGCATGGTCCTACGGGGCTGGGACTACGAGCACACCACCTACGTGGTGGGTGGGAACACGCAGGTGGGCCAGGCGGTGGACTTCGGGACGACGTCGGGGGCGGAGCTGGGGCAGGCGAGCAGGCTGGCCCGGTGGTTCTACGCCCACGGGGACCTGTGGCTCGACACGGACGGGCAGTACCAGCGCGGGGACGTCCTGTTCTTCTCCAACCAGGAGCACGCCGGGACCCAGCCCGGTGGCGCCCCCTACTTCGGCAACGTCTACCACACCGCCGTCTACCTGGGGGACGGCAGGCTCGTCCACGCCACCGGTCCCACCACGTCCGCCGGGGTCCACGTGGACGCCCTCTCGCCCAGCCTGCAGGCGGACCTGACCTTCGTGGCCCGGCCCCACGGCGTCACCGTCTCCACCGGCCTGCCGGACCAGGGTAACGGGCAGCATCCCCAGGGTAACGGGCAGTCGGACCAGGATGACGGGGCCCCGGGCGGGGCCGCGTCCGCGCAGGGCGACGGGTCCCAGGCCACTCGGACCGCCTCCCCGGACGGGGCGCGGGGCCGGGGCCCCTCCTTGGCGCGGGCCTCCCAGGACGGCCCGACGTCGCAGGGCACGCCCCTGGAGGCCGACCCCGCCGAGGGCACCGTGCCGTCCGCGCCGACGGCGGCGTCCACATCCCACGGCACCGACCAGATCCGGGGCGGTGTGTCCCTGGCGGCCATGATCGAGGAGCGTCGCCGTCACCACCGGCTGGTCAGGAACGTGACCGGGACGGGGGTGGCGACCATGGCCGCCTCCGCCAGCGGCCTGATCCTGGCCCGGTACCGACGGCACCCGGGGCAGCAGGACGATGACGGCTGAAGGGCTTCAGGCACCCTACGCGGATACCGTCCAGGACGGCTTTCACACACCCCCGAGCGCGTTCATCCCGCGCACCGGGCCCGGCCGGGGGCGAGCGGGGCCGGGGCGCCTTGAGGCCACGCCGGGCGCGAACGAGGGGGCAGCGGGGGCGAACGCGGGTCGCCGTATCGGCTACCGTCGGGTCAGCAACGCGTGAAGGGATACCTCGCATGAACCACACTGGTCGGCCTCGTCAGAGCCGCCCCTCCGGCCACCCGGACAAGGGGGGCGCCAAGGGCCAGGGCCCCAAGGGCCGTAAGAAGGGTCTGGCGAGCGGCCCCCTGGGCAACCCGCTGACCTGGGTCCTGCCCTTCGTCCTGCTGGCCGTCCTGGCCTGGAGCCTGCTGAGCGCCATGAGCGGCTACCGCAGCGTGGACACCTCCGACGGCCTGGATATCCTCAAGAACAGCGCCTCCACCGTCAAGTCCGTGACCGTCATCGACGGCACCCAGCGCGTGGAGCTGGATCTCACCGAGCCCTACACCCTCAAGGCCAAGAAGGAGGGGCAGGCCGACCAGGAGATCGGCACCAAGGTCCAGTTCGTCTACACCTCCGCCCAGGCCAAGCAGGTCGATGAGCTCGTCCAGGCCGCCAACCCGTCCGGTGGCTACAACTCGGTGGTGCCCACCTCCAGCTGGTGGGGCTCCACGCTCCAGCTCCTGCTGCCCATGGTCCTGTTCCTGGGCCTCATGTGGTGGCTCCTGGGACGCATGCAGGGCGGCGCCGGGGGAGCCCTGGGCTTCGGCCGCTCCAAGGCCAAGGTGGGGGAGAAGGAGATGCCCGACGTCACCTTCGCGGACGTCGCCGGGGAGGACGAGGCCGTCGAGGAGCTCCAGGAGATCCGTGAGTTCCTCTCCGAGCCGGAGAAGTTCCAGGCCGTGGGCGCCAAGATCCCCAAGGGGGTCCTGCTCTACGGGCCTCCCGGCACCGGTAAGACCCTCCTGGCGCGGGCCGTGGCCGGGGAGGCCAGCGTGCCCTTCTTCTCCATGAGCGGCTCGGAGTTCGTGGAGATGTTCGTGGGCGTGGGGGCCTCGCGCGTGCGCGACCTGTTTGAGCAGGCCAAGGAGAACGCCCCCGCGATTATCTTCGTGGACGAGATCGACGCCGTCGGACGCCACCGCGGATCCGGTATGGGCGGGGGCCACGACGAGCGCGAGCAGACCCTCAACCAGCTCCTGGTGGAGATGGACGGCTTTGACGCCACCACCAACGTCATCCTCATTGCCGCCACCAACCGCCCCGACGTGCTGGACCAGGCCCTGCTGCGCCCCGGGCGCTTTGACCGGCAGATCTCCGTCGAGGCCCCGGACATGGCCGGGCGCGCCGCCATCCTGCGCGTCCACGCCAAGGGCAAGCCCATGACCCGCGACGTCGACCTGGACCTGGTGGCCAAGCGCACCCCCGGCTTCACCGGCGCGGACCTGGCCAACGTCCTCAACGAGGCGGCCCTGCTCACCGCCCGCTCCAACGCCCAGCTCATTGACAACCGGGCCCTGGACGAGGCCATTGACCGGGTCATTGCCGGCCCCCAGAAGCGCACCCGGGTCATGAACGAGCACGAGAAGGCGGTCACCGCCTACCACGAGGCCGGGCACGCCCTGTGCGCGGCCGCCGGGGCCTACTCCGACCCGGTCACCAAGGTCACCATCCTGCCGCGCGGCAAGGCCCTGGGCTACACCATGGTCATGCCCAGCGACGACAAGTACTCCACCACCCGCAACGAGCTGCTGGACCAGCTGGTGTACGCCATGGGCGGGCGGGCCGCGGAGGAGATCGTCTTCCGCGACCCCACCACGGGGGCCTCCAACGACATTGAGAAGGCCACCGCCACCGCCCGCAAGATGGTCACCGACTACGGCATGAGCGCCAGCGTGGGAGCGGTCCGCCTGGGCACCACCGAGCCGGACAACCCCTACGGCCTGGGCTCGGGCGGGCGTGACTACTCCGAGGCCGTGGCCGGGAGGGTCGACGCCGAGGTGCGCGCCCTGCTGGACGCCGCCCACCGGGAGGCCTGGGAGATCCTCACCCGCAACCGCGCCGTCCTGGAGGAGCTGGCCAGCCAGCTCCTGGCCAAGGAGACCCTCCTGGAGAAGGATCTGGAGGCGATCTTCGCCCCCGTGGTCAGGCAGCCGCCCCGGCCCCTGTGGAGCGCCGACGAGGAGCTGGTGGCCGGTGAGGAGCTGACCGGCTCCTTCACCGCCGCCCGCCAGGCCGACGCGGCCTCACCGAGGCGTCCTGCTGGCAGCGGGCTCGGTTACGCTGTCCCCGCTGCCGGCTCCCTGGCTGGCGAGGCCGACTCCCCGCGTAACGTCGCCGCCGCCCCGGAGCAGGCATGACCTATGACGCCGAGGGCGTGCGCCGGGCCGTGTACGACCTCCTGGTGGCCATTGGCGAGGACCCGGAGCGTGACGGGCTGCGCGAGACCCCCGAGCGCATGGCCCGCGCCTACGCGGAGATGTTCTCTGGCCTGGGGCAGGACCCGGCCGCGCACCTGGAGCGGGTGTTCGACGTCGGCCACGAGGAGATGGTCCTGGTGCGCGACGTCCCCATGTACTCGGTGTGCGAGCACCACCTCCTGCCCTTCCACGGGATGGCCCACCTGGCCTATATCCCAGGGGAGGACGGGCGCGTCACCGGCCTGAGCAAGCTCGCCCGGCTCGTGGACGGCTACGCCCGCCGGCCCCAGGTGCAGGAGCGCCTGACCGCCCAGGTGGCTGACGCCCTGGTGGGACGCCTGGGGTGCCGGGGGGCCCTGGTGGTGGTGGAGGCCGAGCACCTGTGCATGTCCATGCGGGGCGTACGCAAGCCCGGCGCCAATACGGTGACCTCCGCCGTGCGTGGGATTATGCGTAAGTCCGCTACCCGCGCGGAGGCCATGAGCCTCATTATGGGGAGGCGGTCCTGAGTCTCGCGCTCCTGAGTCTCGTGTGAGGTGGTGGCCCTGGGCGCGGGGCTGGGGGCCTGGTCCGGGGCTGGTCCGGGGCTGGCTCCCGGCGGACGTGGTGGGCAGGGATGTTCTGTGGGCGAGGATGTTCTTGTGTGGGGAGGCGTCCTGCGCACAGAGGAACATTTTGCGCGTGGGGGAACATTTTGTGCACAGGGTAACCGATTGTGCAGAAGGTAACCAATCCAGGTTGCTTTCTGCGCAAAACGTTCCCCTGTGCACAAAATGTTCTGTTACGTGTGACAGGCCTTGGGGGCGACGGGGGAGGTCGTGGTGCCGGGGCGGGTTTCGTGCGGCCGCCTGGGTTACCTGTGGGCTACCTGGGCCGCATACGTAGGCACGGGGGACGGCACGGCTTGCGCAGGCTACGCGCCCAGGCGATCCGGGCCGCACACGTAGGCACGGGGGACGGGGTCACTGGCGCTGGCGGGGTCGTAAGGGACGACCGCCGCACACGCAGACAGAAAACGGGGGATGGTCAGGCGCACCTCCTGCTGGGAGCGCCTGAGGAGAGCCGCACACGCAGGCAGAACGGGGGACGGGGATATTCTTCTGGTTTGTGCTACTGCTGACGGGGCATGGTCCCAGGCTCCTGCACCAGGTGGGTGTGCCTACTCAACCATGTCTTCCTTCTTATGGTTTTCCCCAGGCCCTTGCGCCAGGTGGGCGCACCGTGTGACGGATTGCCCTGGTTTGTTTGATGGCCCCAGACCCCTGCATTAGTGGGCGCACCGACGCTGAGAGTAGATCGCCACAATGCCCGTGCCCTAGGCCTTTGCATTAGGCGAGCGTACCACTCCGTTGCGCCGGTGCTGGCGGGGGCGGTGACCGAACTGGTTCTCAGGTGGCCAGGACGGTGGGGATGGCCTCGTTGAGGTACCAGGTCCAGAAGGCGCGGCGTGCGGGGACGTCGGTCTGCTCGGCCGGCTGCCAGTTCAGGGCACCGGCAGCAGCACTGGCGCAGCTGTAGCTTTCGTCAAGAGAGTCTGGCAGCAATTCGTCGTCATCAGTAATGTCGTCACTCTCCTCGGCGGTGTCGTAATCGGGGTCACGATAACAGGCCGAGATAGTCATCATGGAGGCGGCGTCGGCGACAAAGGAAGAGGCTTCCTTGGTAGCATCTGGCTTCAATAGTCCGGGTTCCACCTCTGTAGCACTTGCGTTTACGTCATCGATTACGCCAACAAGCAGGCTCTCGGCGTCCTCCTGGGCCTGGTCCGTGTCTGTTTCCCTCCTGTCCATGAGGTCCTGGGTGAGGGTGATCATCTCCTCGACCCTCTGGTCGCCGGGGAATCCGCGGTACCAGACGGGTAGGACGTGCCGGACGCAGGCGATCTTCAGCCTGACGCGGTGCTGGTAGGAGAGCTCGTCGTCATCGGGGTCGAGCATGGCCCGCCAGATCCGCTTGCGCGTGGGCAGGGACAGGATCCCCTTGGCGTTCCCGGGGTCGGCCAGCTCGGCCCGAGCCGCCCGGACCTCACGGTCCACGGCCTCCATATCGATCATGGGGAGGATTGTCCCCCACGCTCCCGGTGGGGTCAAGGTCTTCCTTCCTGGGGCCTGGTCCCAGCGAAGATGCTCGTCTAACGCAGGCACATAAAGAGCAAGTTCCGGATAGTCCTAGTTGAAGTAGTCGGGGTACTCGGTGTAGGGGTCGTGCTCGGAGTGGTCGACCCAGTTCGCGGTGATCTGCTCCGGGGTGATACCGGGGTACAGGACGGTGTGCCCGGAGAAGGAGTCGTCTACGAACCACAGGACGAGGCCCGGGTCCGGGTTCGCCTGACGCACCCAGGCCGCCACCTCGGCCGCCTGGTCAGGGGTCCCGTCAGTCGAGACCATTCGATTGTTAAGGAAGTGATCTATAGAGAATGGAGGTTCGTCTTGCAGCTCCACCTGAACAAGCGTAGTCTGACTATCTTTACTTCGATTTGCGTCGAAGACCTCGCACCCTGGCCACCTCTTCTGCGCCTCGCGCACGAAGATGTCGGCGCCAAAGATGAAGTCCTCGGACCTGACGGCAAGGACCACGTAGTTCACGCCCATAACAGTCATCCTTTCTCGCTATGGTGTAAATCGTACCTCAAAAGGTATCTTACCGTCCAGAGCCTCTAGTGCTCGCTGGTAGAGATATGCTTGTGCTTCGGGCGTGTTGGTGGCTAGCATGAGGCGGTTCACAGGGTTGCCGCTAGATTCGACCATCGCTCGATATCTTTTCGTCTCTTTATCGAAGCCGGACATAAGTATGTTTTGAAGTTTGGGCGAGGCATTCCCCTCATACAGGGATCCGCGCCCGCTGCCGGAGTGTTTAGCGGCCCAGGCGATGTAGGCGCTCTCGTCCGGAGTGACGGCGTCGGCAAAGATCTCCTTACCATCATCGGAGACGAGCCTCCGCTCAACGGCCGTTGGGAGATTTTATACATGTCACGCAGAGCGACAATTGTCTATCGCGGCAAAAATACCTGCCATTGGAGTGTTAAAAAATGTCTGTAACGACTATCAAAAGTACTTTTCTAAACTTGCTCAGTACCAGGGGAGAGACTGGTATGTTGCTGACCCTAGTTGGACCTGGATCTTCCACTCTGACGGGGCCGTGACAAAACTGCCCAGGTCGTAGACGGACCCTGGACGGACGTGTTACGGTAGAGCTGTCACGCCTGACTGAAGACAAGACTAAGGAGAGTTCAATCATGATCGATATGGAGGCCGTGGACCGTGAGGTCCGGGCGGCTCGGGCCGAGCTGGCCGACCCCGGGAACGCCAAGGGGATCCTGTCCCTGCCCATGCGCAAGCGGATCTGGCGGGCCATGCTCGACCCCGATGACGACGAGCTCTCCTACCAGCACCGCGTCAGGCTGAAGATCGCCTGCGTCCGGCACGTCCTACCCGTCTGGTACCGCGGATTCCCCGGCGACCAGAGGGTCGAGGAGATGATTACCCTCGCCCAGGACCTCATGGACCGACGCACAACGGATATAGACCAGGCAAGAATGACGGCTGGAATATTCCTCTCCAACGCCATTAGCGACGCAGAACCAGACACTACCGACCCAGAACCGGGCGAAAGCGTGATCTACCCGGACCCGGTCAAAGACGTCTCAGCTCTCGTCGCCAACGCTGCCTCGCTCATGGTCTTCTCGGCCTGTCACCGTGATCCTGACATGGATCTGTGGGAGGAGTGCGACGACATGGTCGACGACGACGAGATGCTTCCCGACACCCTCGAGTCCAGCTACAGCTGCGCGAGCGCCGCCGCTGGCGCCCTGAACTGGCAGCCGCTCGAGCAGACCGACGTCCCAGCACGCCGCGCCTTCTGGACCTGGTACCTCGACAAGGCCATCCCCACCACCCTGGCCACCTGAGACCTGGTTACCTCTTACCCAGCGGGCCGTATATCCTTGTCGTGGTACTGGGCGGCTAAGCCGCCCGGCACCACGAGCTGCCTTGTTGACCCTTCTCAGGTAGCAGAGGATAATCCTCCCCATGATCGATATGACCGCGGTGGATCGTGAGATCCGGGCCGCTCGGGCCGAGCTGGCCGCCCCCGGGAATGCCAAGGGGATCCTGTCCCTGTCTACGCGTAGGCGGATCTGGCGTGCCATGCTCGACCCCGCAGACGACGAGACTTCTTACCAGCACCGCATCAGGCTCAAGATCGCCTGCGTCCGACACGTCCACCGTCTTTGGTACCGGGCCTTTCCTGAAGACCAACGAGTTGAGAAGATGATCTCTCTTGCCCAGCAGCTTATGAATCACCAGGTAGATCCTGTTGATGCTGAGGACTGGGCTGACGGCCTAACCAACAACATCTACTGTGAGGTAGAGGACTTTAACAGTATCACACAGCCTGCTGTCTTCGTCGCCGACGCCTCCGCGCATATGGTCACATCAGCCTGCTACCGCGACCCCGATTACGACACCGTAGGCAGAGCGACAGATGACGACGATCTGCTCTCTGACTGCCTTGAGTCGAGCTACAGCTGTGCCAGTGCAGCTGCCGGTGCCCTGAACTGGCAGCCGCTCGAGCAGACCGACGTCCCAGCACGCCGCGCCTTCTGGACCTGGTACCTCGACGAGGCCATCCCCGCCGTCCTGGCTACCTGAGGATCGGTCGGTCGCCACGTCCTCACCCGTGCCGGTACAACCTCATGCGGGTTAAGTTACAACAATGCGTTGTACCGCGCTCTCCGCCCACGCCGGTACAACGCAGGCCGCCCACGCCGCCGCTGCACCCCCGCCAGCAGCGGCGCAACGGAGTGATGCGCCCACCTAATGCAGAGGCCTGGGGCAGGGACATTGTAGCGATCTACTCTCAGCGGCGGTGCGCCCATGGCGTGGGAGCCTGGGACCGCGTCCCACCAGCAGTAGCACAACCAGGAGGAGGCTCCCGTTCCCTGTGACCGCGTGTGCGGCTCCGTACCACCTACGAGCCAAAGCCCTGCGGTCCGCCCCGTTCTACCTGCGTGTGCGGCCCAGGTAGTCCACAGGTAGACCAGGCGGCCGCACCAAGACCGTCCGGACCGTGGGACACTTCTTGCCCCACCCAGGCGCGTGGGGAACAATCCTCCTTGTGATTGACATGGATGCTGTGGACCGTGAGATCCGGGCGGCACGGGCCGAGCTGGCCGATGCCGGTAACGTGAAGGGCATCCTGTCCCTGCCCACGCGCAAGCGGATCTGGCGGGCCATGCTCGACCCCCATGACGACGAGGTCTCCTACCAGCACCGCGTCAGACTCAAGATAGCCTGCGTCCGACACGTCCTGCCCGTCTGGTACCGCGGATTCCCCGGGGATCAACGGGTCGAGGAGATGATCGCCCTTGCCCAGGACCTCATGGACCGACGCATAACAGATATTGATCAGGCCCAGGAGGACGCCGAGACCTTCCTCTCCAGTGCTATCAGCGCCGCGGAGTCAGACGAGCTGGAGCCGGGAACCGATGTCACGAGGACAGACCCGGTCAAAGACATCTCATCGCTTGTCGCCGACGCCGCCTCGCTCATGGTCGTCTCGGCCTGTCACCGTGACCCTGACATGGACCTGTGGGAGGAGTTCGACGACATGGTCGACGACGACGAGATGCTTCCCGACACACTCGAGTCCAGCTACAGCTGCGCCAGCGCCGCCGCTGGCGCCCTGAACTGGCAGCCACTCGAACAGACCGACGTCCCAGCACGCCGCGCCTTCTGGACCTGGTACCTCGACAAGGCCATCCCCACCGTCCTGGCCACCTGAGGACCGGTCGGTCGCCACGTCCCGCCAGCACCGGTGCAGTGGTACGTCCGCCTGGCGCAGGAACCTGAGGCTACATCCCGCCAGCATTAGCACAACCAGGAGGCGGTCTGCTCCCGTTTTGCCTGCGTGTACGACGTGGGTGGCTCCAAGGAATATCGTCCGGACTGTGGGACAGTCCTTGACCCTGCCTTGGGCTGTGAGAGACAATTGTCCCTGTGATTAACATGGAGGCCGTGGATCGTGAGATCCGGGCGGCGCGGGCTGAGCTGGCCGATGCCGGGAATACCAAAGGGATCCTATCGCTACCGACCAGGGTGAGGATCTGGCGTGCCATGCTCGACCCCGATGACGACGAGGTCTCCTACCAGCACCGTATCAGGCTCAAGATGGCCTGCGTCCGGCACGTCCTACCCGTCTGGTATCGCGGATTCCCCGACGACCAGAGGGTCGAGGAGATGATCGCCCTCACCCAGGACCTCATGGACCGACGCATAACAGATACGGACCAGGCCCAGGAGTACGCCGAGAGCCTGCTTGTTGGCGTAATCGATGACGTAAACGCAAGTGCCACAGAGGTGGAACCCGACGTGCTGAAGCCGGAGGTCACCAAGGAGATAGCCTCTTTTGTTGCCGACGCCGCCTCACTGATGGCAACAGAAGCCTGCAGTCGTAACCCTGACTATGACACCTTGGAAGAGGATGATGACCTCACTGATGACGACGAGCTGCTCCCGGACTCGCTTGAGTCGAGTTACAGCTGTGCGAGTGCTGCTGCCGGTGCCCTGAACTGGATGCCGGTCGAGCAGGCCGACGTCCCAGCGCGCCGCGCCTTCTGGGCCTGGTACCTCGACGAGGCCATCCCCGCCGTCCTGGCCACCTGAGGGCGCTCGGTCACCGCGTCCTCACCCGCGCCGATACAACCTCATGCGGGTTAAGTTACAACAATGCGTTGTACCGTGCCTCTCCGCCCCCGCCAGCACCAGCGCAACCGGACTAGTGCGCCCACCTGGCGCAAAGACCTGGCTGAGTGTGGTGGGTGCGCGTGTTTAGGAGTAGGTGCGCCCATGGCGCGGGAGCCTGGGGCCGTGTCCCACCAGCATCAGCACAACAAAGAGGAGGTCCCCGTTCCCTGTGCCTGCGCGTGCGGCGGCCGTCCCCTACGCCCCCGCCAGCGCCAGTGACCCTGTCCCCCGTGCCTGCGTGTGCGGCCTAGGCAGCCCAGGCGGCCGCACCAAGACCGTCCGGACCGTGGGACAGTCCTTGCCCCACCCGGGCGCGTGGGAGACAATCCCCTCATGATCGATATGACCGCGGTGGACCAGGAGATCCGGTCCGCTCGGGCCGAGCTGGCCGACCCCGGGAACGCCAAGGGCATCCTGTCCCTGCCCACGCGCAAGCGCATCTGGCGGGCCATGCTCGACCCCGATGACGACGAGGTCTCCTACCAGCACCGCATCAGACTGAAGATGGCCTGCGTCCGGCACGTCCTACCCGTCTGGTACCAAGGCTTCCCCGACGACCAGAGGGTCGAGGACATGATCGCCCTCACCCAGGACCTCATGGACAGGAGAGAAACAGACATAAACCAGGCAAGAATGACGGCTGGAACGCTCCTTGCTGACGTGATTGACGAGGCCGCTTCAGACGACGTCGAGCTAGAAATGGATGCTAGCACCACCAAACCGAACTCGATCAAGAACGTCGCGTCACTTGTTGCCGATGCTGCCTCTCTCACGGTCTTCTCTGCCTGTCACCGTGATCCTGATATGGACCTGTGGGAGGAGTATGACGACATGGTCGATGATGACGAGCTCCTCCCGGACACCCTTGAGTCGAGCTACAGCTGCGCGAGCGCTGCTGCTGGCGCTCTGAACTGGCAGCCGCTCGAGCTGACCGACGTCCCCGCACGCCGCGCCTTCTGGACCTGGTACTTCGACAAGGCCATCCCCACCACCCTGGCCACCTGAGAACTAACCCAATGAGCCAGCCGGGTGACAAGAGACCAGCACTCGTAAATACCCCACCGCCCCGACCTCACGACCCGATCCGTCGCCCCCAGCAGGCCACACCCCACACCCACCGCGACCCCGGGAGACCGCCCGGAGCCGCCTGGAATATGACCTGGTTGCGGGGAATAGGCCACCTCCCTGGCTACGCCAGTGCGGACGGTGACCATTACGCGGGGGCGCGCACAGAGTAATTCTCTGACGCAAGTGAAACGAGGAAGGCTGCGCCAGGGTCTCGCGCGCGGCACGGATCTGGGTGCTCGTGGTACGGACCGGGTGCTCGCGGCGCAAATCTGAGTGCTTAATGCGACATCCTGGATGATCTTCCGACCGTCCGGTGGACTGGATCCGTGTGCGTGTCGCAATCTGAGGATCAGAGCAGTAGGCACTCATGGCCGTCCTGAGGTCCGAGGCTCTGACCTGCATGGACATTAAGTGTACAAAGATGAGAGTGGGGTGGGTCCGGTTCTGATCCTCAGATTGCGACAGAACCAGACTCCGGTGCCTCAAGGCCGTGCATAACCTCCGGTCCTCCCGCAAGCAGGACAGGCCGCCGCCTCCTGACAGACAGTATTTGTAGGAGCACCAGTCCGCCGCGGAGCACCTGTAGATGGCGACGACATGCCGGGGGCGGTTGGGCGGAGCAACAGCTCACCCAGGGGCACCTGGTGGGGGAGGGGGCTGGCGCGGCGGCCGGCGGGGAGCACCAGCCCGCCCAGGGAGCAAGGGAGCACCTCCTAACCACCCGCCCGCGCTACAGGTGCGCCAATAGCAGGAGCCACGGGCGCACCAACCAGTAATATTGCGAAGATTGTGGCGCTAGCGAGCCGCAGCCCCCGCCACGAGTGCACCAATAGCCCGCACGCGCGGGGATGATCCCGCGACGCACGCCGACGCGGGGTCGGGCACGGGGTAAACCCCGCGCCACGGGTGCACCAACAGCAGGACACCAGCAGCAGGCCGGTGGCCCCTACCGGGCCTGTAGCGGCACGCTCAGGACCACCGTCCAGCGCCCGGCCCCACCCGACGCGCTCAGGGTGCCCCCTAGCGCCTCTACCCGGCGTCGGGCCCCCTCCAGGCCCAGGCCGGAGGACAGTACCGCCTCCCGGCCGTCCGCCACGTCCTCGGCCACGGCGTTGGTGACCATGGCCTCCAGGCTGTGGCCGTCGCTGTCCAGCTCCAGGCGGGCGGTGCTCGACGCCGCCGCGTACTTGGTCATATTGCTCACCAGCTCGTTGAGCACCCGTACCAGCTGCTGACGGACCCCGGGGCTGACCTCCTGACGCTCCAGGAACTCCAGGCCGCGGACCTCCAGCACCGTCCCCCGCCCGGCCAGGACCTGCACGGCCTGGACCAGGGACTCCTCCAGGGGCCGGGGGGCCGAGGACGCCAGGACGTCGAGCCCGCCCCCGCCGGCGTCGTTCATGGCCCGCAGGCTGGACCTCAGCTGCTCGACGGCCGTGCGCACCGCCAGCGTCATGGCCCCCAGCTCGTCGGCCAGCGGGCTCTGCCCGGGGTGGGCCAGGCGGGCCTGCTCAGCGGTCATGACCGCCCGGGTCAGGTCACGCACCACCGTGTCGTGCAGCTCGGAGACCACCAGCAGACGCTGACGCTCCAGGTCGGCCTGGTAGCGCGCGGCCACCGTGTCAGCCTGCTCGCGTGGGCGGCGTATGAGCTCAGCTCCAATGAGGAAGGCAGCTCCTATGAGGTACACCATGAACGGGACCTCTGTGTAGTTCTCCGTCCCCGCCAGACGGAGCGAGAGGAAGAGGACCACAATGGTCATGACCACCAGGCCGTAGGCCGCCAGGCGGTTGAAGCCGCGGGTCAGGAGCACGCTGGCGCACAGCCACGGCCCCAGGACGAGGGCGATCCCGACGGGCTCGTCGGTGACCATGGTGACGCAGAAGCCGCAGGCCGCCAGGAGCTCCACCGCGCTGCCCACCAGGGGGCACGTGCTCAGCAGCGCCAGCCCCACGCCCCCGGCCAGCTCGTAGGGGATTGCCCGTGAGCCCAGCGGGTGCATGGACATCATGCTGAACAGCGTGAACAGGGCCGCGCAGGCCAGGCACAGCAGGTGGGTGCGGCCCCTGGGGGACCAGGTGTCGAAGCAGGAGCTGCGCAGGAGCATGCCGAGGCCCCGGACGACGCCGGTGCGGTCTGGGCCCTGGGACTGGGAGCCACTGACGCCGTAGGCGGCAGGACCGCTCGTGGCCCGGGAGCCGGTGACGGCCTGCAAGGCGGCTGTGGTCCGTGCAGCCCAGGGGCAGGGGGTACGGGCCGGGCCCCGGGGCGCTCGTCGCACGGTCCCCTCCTTCCTGCTCAGAGTCGGTAGCATCCTGCCATGTTCCCCACGTCCCCACCTGAGTCCCCTCCCGGGGCCGTGCCCTCTGACGTCCCTGCCGCTCAGGTTGTCCGGGTGGCACTCGTCGACGACGACCCCTTCGTGCTCACCGCCCTGCGCGCCTACCTGTCCTCCTCCCCCCGCATCGAGGTCGCCTCCACCTTCAACCGGGCCGCCGACGCCCTCGCCTTCCTGCGCACGGTGCCCGTGCACGTCCTGCTCACCGACGTGCGCATGCCCGGCATGGACGGGCTGGAGCTGCTCACGCGCGTGCGCTCCCGCCACCCCGGGACGGCCGTGGTCATGCTCACCTCCTTCGACGACGACGAGGCCATGCTCACCGCCCTGTCCCAGGCCGCCAACGGCTTCCTCCTGAAGGACTCCGCCCCCGAGGAGATCGTCCGGGCGGTCCTGGCCGCCGCCGACGGCGGCACCACCATCTCCCCGGCCACCGCCTCCCGGCTCGTGGCCCACCACCTGCGCCCGGTACGCACCAGCCGACGCACCGACCTGACCCAGGCCGAGCAGTCCGTCCTGGCCCTGCTGTGCGAGGGCTACTCCAACGCCGAGATCGCCGCCCAGCTCTTTGTGGCCGAGTCCACCGTCAAGACCCACGTCTCCCACCTCATGCGCAAGTACGGCACGACCTCCCGCCTCAAGCTGGTGGTGGCCGTCCACCGGGAGCGGGAGGCCGCCTGAGCTGGCGGTGCCCTGCCCACCAGGTCCGGCAGCTCCCTGCCTGCCAGGGTTGGCGGTGCCCCGTTCACCAGGGCCGACGCCTTCCTGCCTACCAGGCGCGGTACCGCCCTGCCCACCAGGGCTGGCGGTGCCCCGCCCACCACCTGGCCGCGCACCGGGTGCCGGCACGAGGACAGGACGGTGCGGGCCCCCAGCGCTCCTGCCCGCCATCACTCCACCGCCAGGGCGGCCAGGGCGGCGACGTCCGTCTGGCATGTCGGTCGGGTGAGCTGCCACCGCCAGGGTGACGGCGCGGCGCATATCGAGCAGGCGGGGCACGGTCTTCTCTCCCTCAGTCGGCCGCCAGGGCGGTCACCGGGGTCACGGCGGCGGCGCGCCCGGCGGGCCGCACGGAGGCCAGCACGCCGACTGCCAGCGTGACGGCCAGGATCCCGGCCAGAGGCAGGTAGGGGACGGCGACGCTGACCCCGCCGTCGCCCAGGGCCGCGAGCGTGCACGCCGCGCCCAGGGCAGTCCCGGTCACCATCCCCAGGACGCCGCCCACGCCGGCCAGGAGCGTGGCCTCGGTGGTGATCAGGCGCCGGATCCCGCCGCGCCGGGTGCCGGTGGCGCGCAGGACGCCGATCTCGCGGGTGCGCTCCAGGACGCTCACGTCCGTGGTGTTGGCCAGGCCACTCAGGGCGATCACCAGGGCCGAGCCCATGACCAGGGCGGTGACGGCCACGATCTGGTTGAGCGTGGCGCTGAAGGTACTGCGTCCCGCGGCGCTCCCGTTGACCATGAGGTCCTGGCCGCGCACGGCCTGGCGGACGGCGGTCTCGACCGCCTGCGCCTGGGCGGAGCCCTCGTCGGTGGTGCGTACCCACATAATGGCGTCGGTGGCCTGGCCGCCGGTCAGGCGCGCGGCGGTGGCGGTGGTGACGGCCGCGCCCCAGCCCTCCCGCACCCGGGCGGTCAGCTCCACGCTGCCACCCGGCCCGGTGAGGGTGACCCTGGTGCCGTCGGGGACGTCGTAGATCTGGCCGACAATGAGGGTGGAGTCGTCCAGGTCCTCCAGACCCTTGGTGGAGCGCACCACGGGGGTGACCGCCTTGGTGTCCACGGCGATGACCTGGGTCTGCGTGCTCCGGCCGTCCGCGGTCTGGGTGAGGTCCATCAGGGGGACAACGGTGGTGGACTGCACGCCGTCGACCCCCTGGATGGTGGAGGTCAGTGCGGCGGTGTCCGTCTGCGGGGTCACCCCGAGGACTGTGATATCGACCGGTGAGCTCTGGGCCAGGACGGCCTGGAAGGAGGAGCTGAAGGAGAACAGGCTGACCGCCAGGGCCGAGCCCACCATGACCCCGATGAGGAGGGTGGCGGCGGTGGCCGTGGAGCGGCCGGGGTTGCGGACCAGGTTGCGGGCGGCCAGGTGGAGGACGGGGTAGCGGCCCGAGGCACCCAGGCGCCCGATAAGGCCCACGACGGCGGTCATGAGCAGGGGCAGGGCCGCCAGGACCCCGAGGGCGACCAGCACGCCGCCCCCGACCGTCAGGTAGAGGTCGTGGGCGAGGGTCCCCATGACGGTGACGGCGGCGCCGCCGACCATCACGACCAGGCCGGTGACGGCGGCCCACCTGTGGGCGCGACCGGTCCGCCCGGGGGCCGCGGTGGTGCCGGTCAGGGCGATCAGCGGGGAGACGCGGGTGGCCCGGCCCGCGGGTCGCAGGACGGATACGAGGGTCACCAGCGTGCCGGCTGCCACGGCGGCGAGCAGGGAGGTGGGGGAGACGGTGAGGTTGTCGGCCTTCAGCCCCGGCACAACCCCCGAGTGGATGAGGGCTGCGGCTCCGGCGGCCCCGGCCGCGGTGCCGGTGGTGGAGCCGACCAGGCCGGTGAGCAGGGCCGTGCGCAGGACGGCCAGGCGTACCTGGCGCCTGCTGGCGCCCACGCAGCGCAGCAGGCCGATTACCCGGTTCTGGCGGGCCACCAGGGTGGTGAAGGTGGTGGCAATGACGATCCCGGCCACCAGGGCGCACACCGGCGCCAGCAGGTTGAGGACCACGACGATCGTGGTGCCGCCCCCGGTGGAGGAGACGGCGCGCCGGGCGATGACCTCGTCGGCGTCCTGCACAATGGCGTCGGACTGGACGGCGTGGACGGTCCGGGCGACCTCCTCGTGCAGGTCGCTGGTGTCCGTCCCCGGCCGGCTGGTCACGTACAGCCTGTCGTAGTCGGTCCTCGCGCCCATGGCCGCCAGCTGGTCGGCGGTGGCGTAGACCTTGGGGAGGTCCTCCAGGCCCGTGTCGGCCCCGGGGGAGATAATGCCGACGACGGTCGGGCTGGAGTGGACGGCGCTGCTGGGGCTGCCGGCGTCGTCGGTGCCCTTGGTGCTGCTGGCGCCGTGGCGGTCCTGGGGCCTGTTCCTGAGGCGGATGGTGTCCCCCACGCCCAGCCCCTGCTGCTCGGCCAGGGTGGCGTCGATGGCGACCTCGCCGGTGGCGGTGGGCAGGCGGCCGGAGACCAGGGTGGTGTAGGCGCTGAGGGTGGGCACGTCCTGGGCGGCCAACGTCGCCCCCATGGCGTTCGCGAGCTGGCTGGGCAGGTCCAGCTCAACGACATCCCAGTGGGTGCCGCGCACGGAGGCGACGCCGTCCAGGGCGGAGACCCTCGCCGCCAGGGCGTCGTCGAGCGGGCCCTGGGACGGGTCCGACCCGCGGTGGCTGGCGACCACGACGTCGGCCCCGCCCACGGACAGGCGGGCGCCAGCCTGCATCTGGGTGCGCATGGAGCCGGAGACCACCAGGGCGAGGGCAATGAGGGCGGTGCTCATGGCCACGGCCACCAGGGCGGCGGCGGTGCGGCGCACATCAAGCAGGGCGGGCATCAGCGGGCCCCCGTCCCGCTGGCGCGCCCGGTCCCCGGGCGGGTGGGCAGAGGCCCTGGGGACGCCGGGGCGTCCGGGGTGGTGTGGGCGGTCCCCGGGGCGGCGTGGGTGCCGGCCGGGTGGTGCACGGGGGCGTCGCCCACGACGTGCCCGTCGCGCAGGCGGATAACACGGCTGGTGGCGGCCGCGGCGTTCTCGTCGTGGGTGACCATGACGACGGTCTGGCCGAGCTCGGCGCACATGCGGGCCAGGGTCTCCAACAGGGAGGCGGCCGAGGCGGTGTCCAGGGCGCCGGTGGGCTCGTCGGCGAAGACCACCGCCGGGCGGCCGATGAGGGCGCGGGCCACGGCGACCCGCTGCTGCTGGCCGCCGGAGAGCTCGGTGGGGCGGTGGGTCAGGCGGTCCCCGATCCCCAGGGCGGAGACGACGGCGTCCCACCACTGAGGCTGCGGCCTGCGGTGGGCCAGGCGCAGGGGCAGGAGGATGTTCTCCTCGGCGGTCAGGGTGGGCAGGAGGTTGAAGGACTGGAAGACGAACCCCAGCTGGTCACGGCGCACGTCGGTCAGCTGCCTGTCGTCCATGCCCGTCAGGTCGGCCCCGGCGATGAGGACGCGCCCGGAGGTGGGGGCGTCCAGGCCGGCCAGGCAGTGCAGGAGGGTGGACTTGCCGCTCCCCGAGGGCCCCATGACGGCGACGAACTGGCCGGTGGGAACGCTCAGGCTCACCCCGTCCAGGGCGGTCACGCGGGCCTGTCCCGAGCCGTAGACCTTGGTCAGCCCAATGGCGGCCACGGCGGGCGTGCCCGGGGTGCCAGGGATTGGGGCGGTGGGGCCCGGGGCGGACGGGGCGGCGGGCGCCGTCCTCGGGACGGGCGGTGCGGCAGGGGCCGGTACGCCCCTCGCGGCGTCTGCCGCGGGTGCGGCGGGGTACTGGTCGTGGCGGACCATGCGTGGCCTCCTTAAGGCTCTGGGCTGGTTGCGGGTGCTCCCCACGCCCCTGACGCTAGGGGCGCCGCCCCGGGGCGGGAACGCTCCGAACGTCGTCGTTCCCGCCCGTGCGTCCCCCTAAAGGCGGAGGCCCCCGGCCGTCTCCACCTCGGGACGACGAATAAGGCAGCGTCAAACAATAGCTTTGTTATATGCTAGATTATTTTAGTATGTGTTTATAGCCTCTGTTTCCTTGCTCCCGGCGAGGAGACGGCAGACCAGTCCCAGCATTCCTTCAGGCATCCCGATAGTCTGGGTACGTGACTGTGCCCGCCCCCCCACGCCCGGCGCCGCTGCCGAGCACGCTGCCCACCGACCGCACCCTGGTCATGGGCGTCATCAACGTCACCCCGGACTCCTTCTCCGACGGCGGCCGCTGGCTGGCCCCCGACGCCGCCCTCGCCCACGCCCGCACCCTGCTGGACCAGGGCGCCGACCTGCTCGACGTCGGGGGCGAGTCCACCCGGCCGGGTGCCGAGCGCGTCACCCCCGACACCGAGCAGGAGCGCGTCCTCCCCGTCGTGGAGGCCCTGGCCGCCCAGGGCGTCGTGGTGAGCGTGGACACCGTCCACGCCGCCACCGCCGCGGCCGCCGTCCGCGCCGGGGCCCTGGTGGTCAACGACGTCTCGGGGGGCCTGGCCGACCCGGGCATGTACGACGTCGTGGCCTCCACCGGCGTGGTCTACGTCTGCCAGCACTGGCGCGGCGACCCCGGGACCATGGACCGCCTCACCGACTACCCCCGGGGCGTCCTGGCCGGGGTGGAGGCCGAACTGGCCCAGCGCCTGGACGGGCTCGTGTCCGCCGGGGTGGCCCGTCACCAGGTCGTCATCGACCCCGGGCTCGGCTTCGCCAAGACCCACCCCCAGTCCTGGGAGCTGCTGCGCTCCACCGGCCGCCTCGCCCAGGACCTGGGCCTGCCGGTCCTCGTGGGGGCCTCCCGCAAGCGTTTCCTGGCCCTGGCCGCCGACCCGGCCCGGGCCACCGACCCCCTGGCGCGTGACTCCGTCACCGCCGCAACCACCGCCCTGGCCGCCAGCGCGGGCGCGTGGGCCGTCAGGGTCCACGAGATCCCGTCCAACCTGGACGCCGTCCGCACCGCCTCCCTATGGAAGGACCACCGATGAGCAGCACCACCGCCCCTGACCGGATCCGCCTGACCGGTCTGTCAGCCCGTGGTTTCCACGGTGTCCTGCCCTTTGAGAAGGAGGAGGGGCAGCTCTTCCTGGCCGACGTCACCATGGACCTGGGCCCGCGCGGGACCGTCGTGGCCTCCGTGACCGACGACCTGGACGACGCCGTGGACTACGCCGCCGTGGCCGACGCCGTCGTGGAGGTCATTACCGGGGAGAGCGTCAACCTCGTCGAGACCCTGGCCGAACGCATTGCCGACGTGGTCCTGGCCTTCCCCCGCGTGCTCCAGGTGGAGGTCAGCGTCCACAAGCCCCAGGCGCCCCTGGACGTGGCCTTCGACGACGTCTGCGTCACCATCACCCGCCAGGGCGTGACCAGCGAGCCCCGCCCCGAGGGCCCGGGCGCCCTGGGCGGGCGCGAGGCCCTGCCGGCACGCGGGCAGGCCGGGCGCCCGGCCCCGGCAGGACGTGAGGAGCCGGTGGGGCGTGCGGACGCACCGGCCTCCCGGCCCGCCTCGGGGCGTGAGGACGACCTGGTCACCCCCTTTGTCGACCCCGCCCACTCCGTGGTCGCGGCCGCGGACTCCGCCGCCGACATCCTCCCCGGGGGCTCGTCCTCCGTCGCGGCCACTGGCCCGCGCTCCCTGGCCGGGGGCGCCGACGCCGGCCGGTCGCGGGGGCTGGACCAGGAGCCGGCGTCCTCGGCACCGGCACCTGACTCCTGGGACGACCAGAGCCCCGCCTGGGCCCTGTTCGCCTCCTCCACCCAGGAGCCCACCACCAGCGCGGCCGCGGCGGACGGCATTGTGCCGCCCATGTTCCGTGAGGACCACCTGGTGGCCACCGAGCCCGCCTCGGCCTCCTCCGCCGAGCTGCCCTGGCAGGCCGGGCTCTCCCCGGTCACCCCCTCCCCGGCGACGGGGGGCGCGCACCCGGGTGCCTCGGACGTCCTGGGGCGCGCCCCGTCCCCGGGGCGTCCCGAGCAGGACCGGGCCGGGGACCCGGCCCCGACCGCCTCCGAGGAGCCCGTGGACCAGGGCCCCCACCAGCACTCCTACACCCCGGCGTCCTCTGCCTCGGTCTCCGCCTCCTCCGCCGAGCCGGTCGGGTGGTCCGAGCACCCCCAGGAGGCCGGGGGCACCCCGGTCCCTGAGCGGGCTGGCCGCGTCAGGGACGAGGTCGCCCTGGACGCCGTCCTGGGCGAGGGCACCCCGGCCCGGGCGGTGACGCCCGACGAGCCCCTCGGAGCGGGCCCCGCCGGGACCCCTGGCGGGACTCTTGGCGGCGAGCCCCGGCCGCAGACGGCCGCGTCCGCCCCCAGCGGGCCGCAGGCCCCCGGGTCCCACCGCGGCGGGGAGCCCTGGGAGCCCGAGCCCGGGCCCCAGGCCCTCCCCGAGCCCGTCGCGCAGGACGTCCCCCGCTCCGGGGCCCACGCCCTGGATCCGACGCCGCAGCAGGACGCCTCGGTCCCGGTGGTGCTGGGCCCGGAGATGGTCCCCACCCCACAGCCTGACGCCCCGGCCCACCGGCCGTGGAGCCCCTCGGCGCCCTCCGCCGTGGACTCCATGGCGGCCCCGACCGACCCGGCCGCGGCAGTCGACCCCTCGGGCTCCGGGGACCTGCCCCAGCGCCCCGTGGAGCCCTTCGACTCCCCGACCGACCTGGCGGAGGCGTCCATTGACGTCCTGGGACAGGCCCCTGCGCGCCCCGTCCCCGTCGTCATCGGCCTGGGCGGCAACGTCGGCACCGTCGTGATCGCCCTGAGGACCGCCGTCGCCACCCTGCGCAACACCCCGGGCATCACCGTCACCCAGGTGGCGCCCCTGGCGCGCTCGGCCGCGGTGCTGGAGGAGGGCAGCCCCTCCCAGCCCGACTTCCTCAACACGGTGGTCCTGGCGGACACCACCCTGTCCCCGCGCGACCTCCTGCAGGTCTGCCACCAGCTGGAGGACGCCGCCGGGAGGCTGCGCACCGAGCCCAAGGGACCGCGCACCCTGGACGCGGACATTATCACCTACGGCGAGATGACCTCCGACGACCCCGAGCTGACGATCCCGCACCCGCTGGCCGCCCAGCGGGCCTTCGTCCTGGCCCCCTGGGCCGAGGCCGACCCCTTCGGCGAGATCAACGGCCAGTCCGTCGCCGCCCTGGCCGACGTCGCCCCCGACCGGGACGGCCTGCGCTGGCTGGCCCTGGACTGGCTGGAGTCCGACCACCTCCCGGCCCTGCCCACGGGTCAGTACGTGGCCCCGCCCACCGGTTCCGCGGAGCAGGACCCAGAGGAGCCCGCCCCTGACGCCGGGCACCCGCTGCCTGAGGCCGCTCCACAGGACGCCGGGGCGCAGGAGGCCTGGCAGGAGGAGCCCGCCGCACCCGCCGAGCCGTGGAGCACCTCCGCCTCCCTGCCCCCCGTCGCCCAGTCCTCCTCCCGCTCCGCTCGCAGCGCCAGGTCGGCCCGTAGCCCCCGCTCCGCCCACAGCGCCGAGCTCGCCCCCGGTGCCGAGTTCGCCTCCGGTGCCGAGTTCGCCTCCGGTGCCGAGCCCGTGCCCGCTGACGGGGCTGGTGCCCCTGGTGCCGCCGGCGTCGCGGAGGCCGCCCCCCAGGGGCGTACCCAGGAGCGGCGTGACGGCATCGGCTCCCTGTTCCCCGACAGCCGGTCCGGCTCGTGGTCCGAGCCCCTGGGGTGGAACGACGTCCTGGGCCGGGACGGGCGGTCGTCCTGATGCACCGCACGCGGTGGACCACCCTCCTCGCGTGCTTCCTCCTCCTGGCGGTCCTCTCCGGCGCCGGGTACGACCTGAGCCTGCGCCACCACGGGTGGGTCCCGGCAGTCAGCCTCTGGGGCGGGGCGGCGGTCCTCGTCATGACGCTCGTCGTCCTGGTGGCAGGGCGTGGCGTCAGGAGGCTGCGTGCGCACGAGCCCACCTGGATGACCCCGACGGGCGCCGCCATGACCGCCCTGGCGGCCCAGTCCTCCAGCCTGGGCGCGGCCGCGCTCGGCGGGCTCTACGCCGGGGCGCTGGTGTGTGCCCTGGTCCACCGCGGGACGCCCGCCATGACGGGCCTGACGTGGAGCGCGGGCGGCTGCGTGGCGGCCTGCGTCCTGTGGCTGGGCACCGGTCTGCTCGTGGAGCACTGGTGCGCCATTGACGAGTCCGACGACGACGCCCAGGACCACGGCCCGCACTCCCTCCCGCCCGGGAGCGCCGCCGCCTGACCCGTCCCCCCGTGAGGGAAGAGAAGAGGTCCTATGAGCCAGACCGCTACAGCGACGTCGCCCGACCCCTTTGCGCCCCCGGGCGTCACCTTCTGCCCCGTCTCACCCCGGCTCGTGACCGTCAGGCTCATTGGCGCCTGGGCCGGCGGCGTGGTCCTCGCGGCCGGCCTGGCGGTGCCCGGCGTGCTCCTGAGCCCCTGGTTCCACCTGGGGGGCGTGGCCGCGCTCGTCGGGTCCGCGTGGCTGACCTGGCTCGTCCCCCGCCAGGTCAGGGCCATGGGCTACGCCCTGGGCGAGGACCACCTCCTGTGGCGTCACGGCGTCATGTTCCGCACCCTGTCGGTCGTCCCCTACGGGCGCATGCAGTTCGTGGACACCAGCCAGGGGCCCCTGGCCGCCCACTACGGGATCGCCAAGGTCCGCCTCCACACGGCCTCGGTGTCCACTGACGCCACCATTAACGGGCTCCCGGCCGCCGAGGCCGAGCACCTGCGCCGGATCCTGGCCGAGCGCGGCGAGCAGCGGATGGCCGGGCTGTGAACGACCCAGCAGCCCCCGACGCCGTCGTGCCAGCAGACGGACAACCCGGGCGGACCAGCCGGTTCGCACGGCAGATCCGCCTGCCTGGGCACCTGACCTGGCACCGGGTCCACCCCGTGAGCCTCCTGCTGGAGACCTGGCACACGCTCGTGGCCGTTGTCGCCGTGGGTGCCGTGAACAACCTCGACCAGGTCCGGGACATCTACCACGCCGCCCGCGAGCACGGCCTCAACCTCCTGGACGACGGGGTGCTGACCAGGGCCGTCATAGTAACCGGGGTCGTCCTGCTGGCCTGGACCGGTTTCCAGGTCGCCGTGTGGTGGACCCGCCGCTACGCCGTGGACGCCGACGCCGTCTACTACCGCACCGGCGTCCTCGTGCGTCGCCTGCGCGTGGCCCGCCTGGTACGGATCCAGTCCGTCGACGTGGTCCACCCCCTGGTCGGACGCCTCCTGGGCCTGGGCAGGCTCACCCTGGAGGTCGTCGGCGGCGCGGACTCCCACGTCACCATCGGCTACCTGCCCTCACGTGAGCTGACGGCCCTGCGTGAGGAGATACTGCGCCTGGCTGCTGGTGGGACTGGCGGTGCCAGCGAGCCTGTGACCATTGGCGGGCCTATTGCTGCCAGCGAGCCTGTGGCCACTGACGAGGCTGTGACCGCTAGTGGGCCTGTGACCGCCAGCGAGTCTGTGACCACCAGCGGGGCCCTTGCCGAGGTGCCCGGAGCCCCCGAGGCTCCCGCCCTCTCGGTCTCACCCGTCCCATCCGTCCCGTCTGCCTCATTTACCTCGTCCGCCTCTCCTGCTTCGTCTGCTTCACCCATCTCGCCTATTCTGGGTGCTCCATCCACTTCGACTATCCCACCCGCCCCATCCACCTCGTCTACCTCACCCATCTCACCTGTAACATCCGCCTCATCTACCCCGCCCACCCTGCCCGCCTCACCCGCTCCACTCGGCTTTGCCGACGCGCTCGCGGCCCCGGTGCGCCCCGACGGTGTAGGGAGGGTGGAGGAGCACGACCTCTACCACGTCGAGCCCAGGATCCTCATTGGCTCCCTCCTGCGCAGCATCGGCGTCCTCTCGGGCGCTGTCGGTGGCCTCCTCCTGGTGGTCGTCAGCGTGATCGAGTCCGCGACCGGCCACGCTGGCGCCCCAGGAGGCGGGATCGGGCAGGTACTCGTCATTGTCTCCGGGCTCGTGGGCTACCTCTCCTACGCCTGGAAACGCCTGCGCTCAGGCTGGGGCTTCCGCGCCTGCGCCACCCCCGCCGGGATCCGCCTGCGCTACGGGCTGACCGACGCCGTCTCGGTCACCCTGCCGCCCGGGCGCGTCCACGCCGTCGAGCTCTCACGCAATATCCTGTGGCGGTCCAGGGACTGGTGGGGTGTACGGGTCATGCTCGCCGGGCGGGAGGGCGAGGGCGGTGACGACGTGCGCTCCCAGGCCAGCCGCCTGCTCCCCGTCGGCACCCGCACCGACGCCCTGCGGGCCCTGTGGCTCGTGGTCCCCGACCTGGGAGTGGACTGCCCGGACCGCCTGCTCGCCTCCGCCCTGGACGGCCGGGGCTCGCCCACGGGCACCCCGGAGCCCGGGTGGACCGCCTGCGCCCCTCGCCGCTCCCGCTGGCTGGCACCCCTGGGGTGGAGGTGCCAGGCGGTGGCGCTCACCAGCACCTGCGTCATCATCCGCCGGGGCCGCTGGCGACGCCGCGTCACGGTGGTGCCCTACCCGCGGATCCAGTCCCTGCGCCTGCGTCAGGGGCCGGTTGCCCGCCGCCTGGGGCTGGCGGGGGTGCTGCTCAATATGGTCGACGCGACCAGCCTCATGGGCTGCCTGGTGCGCAGGATGGACCAGGCCGACGCCGCCCGCACGGGTGAGATGGTGGCGCGCCGTGCCCTGGAGCGCCGCGAGCAGGAGCACCTTGACCGCTGGCTGGAGCGCGCCGCCGGGACCGCTCCCTGGACCGGCGAGGTGGCGGGAGTGTCCCGGCGCCCGGGACGTGAGACGATCACGCCGTGAGCGAGCCCGACCACCGTCCTGACCGTCCTGACCGGCCCGCCAGCAGCCCGGGCCGCCCCGGTCCCGCCAGCCCGGGTCGCTCCGCTGACCTGGGCCGTCCTGCTCCTGCCAATCTGGGCCGCCCTGCTGACCAGCTCGGTTCTGCCGCCCCGGGCCGCCTCGCTGACCAGCCCAGCCCCGCCGCCCCGGACTGCCCCGCTCCCGCCGCCCCGGACTGCCCCGCTCCCGCCGCCCCGGGCAGGCGACCGGGTCGTCTGGGGGTGGGGGTCGTGAGCGCGGGCAAGGTAGGCGCCGTCCTCGGCTCCGCCCTGCGCGCCGTGGACCACCAGGTCATTGGCGTCCACGCCGTCTCCCAGGCCTCCCGCGAGCGCGCCGAGACGCTCCTGCCCGGTGTCCCCCGACTTGAGGTCGAGGAGATCCTCGAGCGCTGTGAGCTGGTGCTCCTGGCCGTCCCCGACGACGCCCTGGCGCCGCTGGTGCGGGGGCTGGCCGACCTGGGGCGCTGGCAGGCCGGGCAGATCGTGGTCCACACCTCCGGGCGCTACGGCGTCAGGGTGCTGGAGCCTGCCGCGCGCTGCGGAGCCATCCCGCTCGCCGTCCACCCGGCCATGACCTTCTCGGGGATGAGCATGGACCTGCCTCGGCTGGTCGGCTGCCCCATGGCCGTCACGGCCCCCGCCGTCGCCCTGCCCATAGCCCAGGCCCTGGCCGTCGAGCTCGGGGGAGAGCCCTTCGTCCTGGAGGAGTCCGCCCGCCCGGCCTACCACGCCGCCCTGACCCACGGGGCCAACCACCTGGTCACCCTCGTGGGCCAGGCGGTGCGGGTGCTCGCGGCCGCCGGGGTGGACGACGGCGGGCAGGTGCTGCGCCCCCTGCTGACCGCCGCCCTGGAGCGGGCGCTGTCGGAGGGGGCCGACGCCGCCCTGACCGGCCCGGTGGCCCGGGGGGACGCGGGGACGGTGCGCGTGCACCTGGATACCCTGGCAGGGCTGGACGACGGGACGGGGACAGGACTGGGCGACGTCGTGGAGTCCTACCGGGTGCTGGCGCGCGCCACCCTGGAACGGCGCGTGGGGCGCCTGGGGCCCGAGCAGGCCGCCGCCCTGCGTGAGGTGTTGGGGGACTGCTGAGGGGCTGTTCCCGAGGTCTGCCGGCCGGGGTGGGGCGTACCTCGAGGGCCGGACGTGCCCGGGACAGGACTAGCGTTGGGGCCATGGCCTCCACCTGCGTCCCCGTCACCCTGACCCGTTCCCGCCCTGAGCTCGCCGACGCGCTCGCCGCGGCCCCCGGCCCCCGCGCCGTCGTCATGACCATGGGGGCCCTCCACCAGGGGCACCTCGACCTGGTGGCCGAGGCCGCCCGCCGTGTCGGCGCCCACGGCACCGTGGTCGTCACCATCTTCGTCAACCCGCTCCAGTTCGCCGCCGGGGAGGACCTGGACGCCTACCCGCGCACCCTCCAGGCCGACGTCCAGGCCCTCGGCGACGCCCTGACCGGCCCGGACGGCGCGCTGGTGGTGGGACGCCTGCTCGTGTTCGCCCCCACCCCCGAGGTCATGTACCCCGGGGGCCAGCCGGCTGTGCGCGTTGACCCCGGCCCCGTGGCCACCGTCCTGGAGGGCCGCACCCGCCCCACCCACTTCGCCGGCGTGTGCCAGGTGGTGCTCGCCCTGCTGCACCTGACGGCCCCCAGGTGGGCTTTGTTCGGCCGCAAGGACGCCCAGCAGCTCGCCATTGTGCGTGCCATGGTGCGCGACCTCGCCGTCCCGGTCGAGGTCGTCCCGGTGGACATCCGCCGCGAGGCCGACGGCCTGGCCATGAGCTCGCGCAACGTCTACCTCAGCGGCACCCAGCGTCAGCAGGCCCTCGCCCTGTCCCGGGCGCTGGCGGCCGGCAGCCGGGCGGCGGCGGGCGGGGCCGACGGCGCCGGGGTCCGTCAGGCGGCGCTGGCCGTCCTGGGCGGTGCCGACGGGGTGGAGGTCGACTACGTGGCCCTGGTGGACCCGGACTCCTTCGTGGATCTTGCCGACGCCGGGTTGGGACTGCCCGCGGCCCCCCAGGTCGCGCCGGCAGAGCCGGGGGCTGGTACCGGACAGACCGGGGACGAGCCAGGGGCCGGGGAAGACCCTGGGCGGGAGGTCAGTGCCGGTGCAGGGCGGGAGGCCTCCCTGGATGATGGCCTCCGCCAGGACGACCGGGGCCGCGGGCAGACCGGGGTAGGTCCGGAGGCCGGGGACGACCCTGGGCGGGAGGTCAGTGCTGGTGCAGGGCGCACCGCCCTCCTGGCGCTGGCCGCCCGGGTCGGCAGCACCCGCCTCATTGACAACGCCCTGGTGGTGCTGTACTGAGTGCCCTCTCACGTTGCCGTGGGTCAGGGCCCTGCCTACCCTGGGCCGCGATGAGCTCACGACTGCGGACGATGATGACGTCCAAGATCCACCGTGCCACTGTGACCCAGGCCGACCTGCACTACGTCGGTTCCATCACCGTGGACGCCGACCTCCTCGACGCCGCCGACCTCCTGCCGGGTGAGCGCGTCGATATCTGCGACTGCACCAACGGCAGCCGCCTGTCCACCTACGTCATCCCCGGTGAGCGCGGGTCGGGGCGGATCTGCGTCAACGGCGCCGCCGCGCACCTGGTGAGCCCGGGCGACGTCGTCATCCTCATTGCCTACTCCCAGATGTCGGACGCCGAGGCCCGCACCTACCGGCCCCACGTGGTCTTCGTGGACGCGGACAACCGGGTCGTGGAACGGGGCAGCGAGCCCGGTCAGGTCCCCCTGGGCTCCGACGCCGCCCGCCTCCAGGGGCTGCGGTCCTCCGGACTGCCCCTGGGCGGCTGAGTTGCACATTCTTTTTACAATCCTCGATCATAAAATGGCGAGATCATGCGGATCCGCGATTGGGAGGCGGGCTCTCTGACAGGATGAATGTGCAACGAGGACGCTGTTGCACATTCATCTGCGTGCGGCGGGCCCCCCGTACGGAGAAAACGTTGAGAATCCGCCAACTGCTTGTCAGGGGACCGAGGATGAATGTGCAACTCCGTCAAGGGCGGCCGCAATGAGGGCCAGGACGGGCTCCCGCCCGGTCATGACGTCCTCGTACGTCAGGCGCAGGACTACGAGCCCCCGCAGGGGGACTGCGGCGGCTTTGCGGTGAGCCGACCTGTACGCCGGGCACGATCCCCCGCAGGGGGGACTGCGTGAGGGGCGCGCTACTGATCTGGATGGTGCGCACGATCCCCCGCAGGGGGCTGCGGTCGCTGGCCAGCGTGCTCACGTCCACGTGTCCACGAGCTCCCCGCATGGGGGACTGTGCCGGGGCCTTCCGCTCAGGGACGCCACCGTGCCTAGACTGCTCCCAGGGGCGTCCGCCACTGCCCCCGCAACGTCCTGACCGTGACACTCCGGAGGAACCGCAATGGCGCACAGGAAACACGCCGCGCTGCGGACCGCTCTGCTCCTGGTCGTCGTGTTCGGCCCGCTGGTGCTCGTGGCCGCGGGCCTGCGCTACCTCGTGGTCCGGGTGGAGAGGGGTGAGATGGTCGGTGTCTCCCAGGCGATCGTCCTGGGGGTGCCGGCGGTCGTCGTGCTGGTCATGGCCGT
The DNA here is from genome assembly GCF_002999235.1 of Actinomyces sp. oral taxon 897. Taxonomy (NCBI): domain Bacteria; kingdom Bacillati; phylum Actinomycetota; class Actinomycetes; order Actinomycetales; family Actinomycetaceae; genus Actinomyces; species Actinomyces sp. oral taxon 897. Next base: position 3,025,450 of record NZ_CP027236.1, read on the forward strand.
CTGGGTGTACCGGAGCGCCTCGAAGCTCCGTGCCAGTTCCATGACCCCGGCACAGCGCCTCATGCTCAGGCAGCTTAACGAGGACACCACCCTGACCTTCCCCGCCTTCTACCTGGGGCCCCAGCCGGTGGGGACCGACGGCGCCCCTATGACGGACAAGGTGTCCCTCGTCGTCACGTGCCACACCGTGAGCGTGCGTCCCGGTGCCGGCGTGGGTACCGTCCTGTGCGACGCCGACGGCGCCCGGGTCCGTTCCCGCCTCCTGCCCGACCCCCGCGTCCCCGACCTCCACGTCCCCGACCCCCGCATCGGCGAGCGGCAGCCGGGGCCGACGGTTCCCGGCCTGGCAGTCGCCCACCCCAGCCTCCTGTACCCTCAGGCCGTCGGGAGCCTGGAGGCCGAACGGCGCTGGGAGGACGGTCCCGAGGATCTGACCGCCTGCGCCCAGCAGGTCGCGCTCGAGACGGGGCTGGATGCCGGGGAGCTGGCCGATGCGCTCCTGAGCGGGGACACCCGGCGCGTGGCCGCCTTGGACGCCGCCGCCGGCGGCTACCTGGGGCAGATGGTTCCCGGCCCCGGGGGAGGGGTCGTGTTCCGGGCCCCTGAGATGCGCCTGGTCGTCGCCGACCCGGAGCGCCCCGGCGTCCCGGCCGACGAGGTCGTGGTCGGCAAGGTGGCGCTCGCGGTGCGGCAGACCCTGGAGGGGCCGGGTGCGCCGTCGCAGGGTGCGCCCAGCACCGGGTGAGCCCCCACCCGGGCTCGGGGAGACCGTCGAGTCCCGCTTCCCGTGGCGCAGATTCCGAAGGCGCCACCGCCCAGGCCTGAGGAGACCGTGCCCTGGTACTGCGCGCGGATGACCCCCGCCCGGGCTCGGGGAGACCGTAAAGGTGGTGCGCGGGCGGAGGCCGGGACCTGCCCGGGGCCGTGAGGTGAGGAGCACCCTGCGCCCCGCCTCCCGACCACCGGGGGAGGCGCGGATAGACTCGCGCGCGTGACTCATGCACCCGTTCCCGCTCCCGACACCGTCAACCAGGGCCCTGCCCCCGAGCCCCCGAGCAACGCCAGGACACCCAGGGCCGACCCGGGCCCGGGTGAGCAGTTCCAGGTACGCGCGGACAAGCGTCAGCGCCTGCGCGACGAGGGCTGGGACCCCTACCCCGTATCCGTCCCCGTCACCACCACGATCGCCGCCGTGCGCGAGGCCTACGGCCACCTTCAGGCCGGCCAGGAGACCGACGACGTCGTCGGCGTGGCCGGGCGCGTGGTCTTCCTGCGCAACACCGGCCGCCTGTGCTTCGTCACCCTGGCCGACGGCGCGGGCACCACCCTCCAGGCCATGCTGTCGGCCAAGGCCCTGCCCGCGCACGGGCACACCGCGCTGGCCGCCTTCAAGACGGACGTGGACCTGGGCGATCACCTCTTCGTCCACGGCCGCGTCATCTGCTCACGCCGCGGGGAGCTGTCGGTCATGGCCGAGCCCGTCCTGCGCCAGGGCGTGGCTCCCGCCGACGCCGGGGACGACGACGTCGCCGTCCCTGCCTGGCGCATTGCCTCCAAGGCCCTGCGCCCCCTGCCCAAGACCTGGACCAACGAGGCCGGTGAGGCGGTGACGCTCTCGGAGGAGGCGCGCGTGCGCCGTCGTGAGCTGGACCTGCTCACCCGCCCGGCCGCCCGCGACATGGTGCGCACCCGCGCCGCCGTCGTACGCTCCCTGCGCGACAACTTCCACCGCCGTGACTACCTGGAGCTGGAGACCCCCATGCTCCAGGTCATCCACGGTGGGGCCGCCGCCCGCCCGTTCATCACCCACATGAACGCCTTCGACATGGACCTCTACCTGCGCATTGCCACGGAGATCTACCTTAAGCGCGCCGTGGTGGGGGGCGTGGACCGCGTCTTCGAGATCAACCGCAACTTCCGCAACGAGGGCGCCGATTCCTCCCACTCCCCGGAGTTCACCGCCCTGGAGGCCTACGAGGCCTACTCCGACTACGACGGCATGGCCGAGCTGACCCGCGACCTGGTCCAGCAGGCCGCGCGCGACGCCTTCGGCCTGCCTGAGGGCGGCGAGGTGGTGACCCTGGCCGACGGCACCGAGTACGACCTGTCCGGGCAGTGGGACAAGATCGACCTCTACACCTCCGTCTCCCAGGCCCTGGGGGAGGAGGTCACGGTGGACACCCCGCGCGAGCAGTTGGTGGCCCACGCCGAGCGGATCGGCCTGGAGGTGGACGACTACGCCGTGGCCGGCAAGGTCGTGGAGGACATCTTCGAGGAGCTGGTGGGCAGCAAGCTGTGGGCCCCGACCTTCGTCTACGACTTCCCCGAGGACACCTCCCCGCTGACCCGCTACCACCGCTCGCGCCCGGGGCTGACCGAGAAGTGGGACCTGTACGTGCGCGGCTTCGAGACGGCCACCGCATACTCCGAGCTGGCCGACCCCGTGGTCCAGCGCGAGCGCTTCGAGGCCCAGGCCCTGGCCGCCGCCAACGGCGACCCCGAGGCCATGGTGCTGGACGAGGACTTCCTGGTGGCCATGGAGCAGGGCTTCCCGCCCTGCGGCGGCATGGGCATGGGCATTGACCGCCTGCTCATGGCCCTCACCGGCCAGGGCATCCGCGAGACCATCACCTTCCCGCTGGTCAAGCGCTCCTGAGACGACGGCGCGGCACCGGGATCCGGGGCCCGTAGCGTAGTGAACGAGGCCTGAATAAACAAGGCTTGAACCGGAAGAAAGCGTGGGCTATGTTCACCCTGCCGGGCGGGAGCGTCCGGCGGGGTGAACCGTGCTACGTGAGGAGATAGCGGTATGACCATTAGCGAGACCACGAGTTCCGCGCGTGACTCCAGCGTCCACACCGGCCTGTCTGCCGACTTCCCGATGACCGCGGGTGAGAAGAAGGTCCGTGAGGTCGTCAACAACGAGCTGCTCGTCGTCGTCGAGTTCGTCCTCGGCGCCGACCAGCTGATCCACGAGGAGGAGCCCTCGCCCATGCCGACGGTCCTGCACGTGCTCGAGGGCACGATCAGGTTCTTTATCGACGGCATTGAGCACGAGCTGAGTGCTGGCGACGTGGCCTACATGGCGACCGGCGCCAGGCACGGCGGCCGCTCGGTGAGTGCTGCACGCTTCAGCCTCGTCGGGCTGAAGCAGGGTGCCGCCAGCGCGTGACCGGGCCCGGTGGGGGCGTCCCGTAGCGGACACCCCCCACCGCACCGGGGCCGCTCGGGCCGGGTCGGCCTCGATCCCGGCCCAGTGGGGGCGTCTCCGTGGCCCACGGCTACCGATCCCGGCCCAGCGGGGGCGTCCTCCACCGTACCGGGGCCGCTACCGGGGCCGAGCGGCTCGCCATGCGGTCCCTGCCGTGACTCGGTAGGATCGGCTGCCATGGATGAACGCAGGCTCACCGGGATCAGTCGGGTGCTGTCGCACGCGCTCCGCCACGACCCGGGCTACTACGGGCTGACGCTCGATCCCGAGGGGTGGGTGGACCTCAAGGACATGGTGGCCGCCCTGCGGCGTACCCGTGGGCGGCGTGACGTCACCGCCGCCGACGTCGAGCAGGCTGTCGCCACGGCGAGCAAGCAGCGCCACGAGATCCGCGACGGCCGTATCCGGGCGCTGTACGGCCACACGGTCGACGTGCGGATCGAGTACCGGGCCGCCGTCCCGCCCGACGTCCTCTACCACGGCACCTCCCCGGCCAAGGTCGGCCTGGTGCTGGCCAGGGGCCTGCTGCCCATGGCCCGCCAGAAGGTGCACATGTCCGCCGACGTGGAGATGGCCACCGCCGTCGGGTCACGTCACTCCCCCACCCCCATGATCCTGCAGGTGGACGCCGCGGCCGCGCACGCCCACGGCATCGAGTTCTACCCGGGCAGCGAGCGCATCTGGATGGCCGACGAGGTACCGCCCGCCTACCTGAGCGTCTTCGTCCAGGAGTGAGCCAGGCGGGCGAGGCAGGGGTCAGGGCCCGCCCACCAGCAGCCCTCCCCACCCACCCACCCACCGCGAGAACGGTACTTATTCGTCGCGAGAACGGTACTTGTTTGCCGCGAGAACGGTACTTATTGTTCGTGAGAACGGGCACGCGACCGCCGCGGGCACCGGGATCCGGGGCGCGCACCTCCCGGCGTCAGGCACCGGGCGAGAGCCGGGGCGCGCACCCGGGGCGTGCGCACCTCCCGGCGGGTCCTTCAGGCCCCGGGGACGGTGGGACGGTTGCCGAGCCGTCCTGGGAGAGCGGGTGCGAGCCGCCTCAGACCCGGGGACGCTTGCCGGGCCGGGCGGCCCCGGGGCCTTAAAGACCGGCCTGCGCCAGGCGCTGCCGGGCGGCGGCGAGCTCGTTGCGCAGGCGGGCGTTCTCCTGCTCCAGCCCGGCAACGTACTGGTCGTGCTCGCCCCCCGGGGCCACCGCGGCCCCCGGTGCCGTCGCGGCCCCGGCCTGGGCGCCGCCCCCGTCACCGCTGAGGTTGCTGGCGGCCCACTTCTCCCAGGTGTACAGGGTCTCGGCCAGGTCGTCGAGGAAGGTGTCTACCTCCGGCTGGGAGTACCCCTCGTGGCGTCGGGTCGCCCGGAAGCGGCTGCCGGTGACCATGGCCGAGGTGACCTGCCCCTGGGACCAGGCCGTCCGCACGTCCACGCTCTTCCCGGAGGCCAGCGCGTCGGACAGGCTCTCCCAGGTGCGCAGGGTGCCGGTCACCTCCTCCAGGAACTCGTCGACCTCGTCCTGGTCGTAGCCCTCGCGGAACCTGGTCGCCTTGAATTTCTGGCTCGTCACGTCCTCAGCGCTCAGCTGTGCCATTGTCTGCACCTTTCCTCTCTGTCGGCGTCGTGGCGCCGGTTACACCAGGGTAACTCAGGTGCTGACCGAGACGGTGGAGACGGCCCGCCGGGCGTCCTTACGCGCCCGTCCCACCGACGTCGAGCTCAGCGCCGGTGGGACGGGCGTGAGGCTAGTCCCGCAGGCGTCGGGCTCGGCGCCAGGAGGCTTCTGACGCCCTGACGAGAACGGGCGCCGCCACCAGAGGTCGGGCTCGGCGCGGGGAGGCTACCGGCTGGCGTCAATGTCAGCCATCTGCCTCTGCGTCCAGGGGGCGACGGCGAACACGCCGAGCGCCACCACGATGGTGACCGCGCCCAGGCCGTAGAAGTACACCGCGTCGCTGACCTCCTTGGTGTTGGCGATGACGACGCCAGCCAGCCCCTGGCCCGTGGAGATGGCCAGCAGCCACAGCACCATTGCCTGGGAGGCGAACTGCTTGGGGGCCAGCGCGGTGGTGGTGGCCAGGCCCACCGGGGAGAGGAACAGCTCGCCCACGGTCTGGATCACGAACACCAGCGCCAGGAACCACCACGGCGCCAGGTTCTCCCCGCCCGTCCAGAGCTGGAAGCCGTAGCCGGTGACCAGGGCGGAGACGCCCACAATGAGCACGGCGGTGGCGAACTTGACCACCGTGGGGATGGAGCGGCCGAGGCGTCGGGCGAAGAACCACCCGACCAGCGGGGCCAGCACGATAATCGCGGCCGGGTTGACGGACTGGTAGGCCTCCGGGCTGAGGACCCAGCCGAAGGGAGTGGTCCCGTCGGTGTTCTTCTGGGCGAATACCGCCATCTTGCCCGAGGCCTGCTCGAAGATGGTGAAGAACAGCACCGCGCCGACCCACAGGGCGATATAGGCGCGCAGGTGGACGCGCTCGGTGCTGGTGACCTTGGGGGAGCGGAACATGAGGGTGAAGTAGGCGATCGAGGCCCCCAGGGCGATTGCGAAGACCATGTAGGTAATGGCGTCCGGCAGGGAGTGGAGGAAGATGTTCAGGACCCAGGTCACCAGGACGACCGCCGCGATCCCGGCCCCGCTCATGACGAGCAGGCGGTTGCGCTCCTCGGGGCGGAGCGGGTTGGGTACGTTAAAGGCGAAGGCGGAGAGCTTGCTGCGCCCGTAGACGAAGGCGACCAGGGCCAGGGCCATGCCGACGGCGGCCGCCATGAATCCCGCGTGGTAGCCGTAGTGGTTCTTGAGCCAGCTGGTGACCAGCGGCGATGCGAAGGAGCCAATGTTGACGGACATGTAAAACAGCTGGAATCCCGCGTCGCGGCGCGGGTCGTCGGAGTCGTACAGGCCTCCGACGATCGTGGAGAGGTTGGGTTTGATAAAGCCGGTGCCAATGGCCACCAGGACAATGCCTACCCAGGCCATGGCATTGACCGGGACGGAAAGACACACGTGCCCCGCCATAATCACGACGCCGCCGTACAGGGTGGAGGGCCAGGGGCCGATCACGCGGTCGGCGAATATTCCGCCAGGAATTGCCAGGAGGAATACGGCGGCCCCGTATACCGCCATAATAATGGTCCCGGTGTTGTCGTCGATCCCCAGCCCGCCGTCCTCGACCGCGGCGGTAATGAAGTACAGCAGGATGGCGCGCATCCCGTAGTAGGAGAAGCGCTCCCACATCTCGACGTTGAGCATCCAGGGCAGGCCCCTGGGGTGGCCCAGCAGCCCGCGGTCCTCCTTGGAGGGGGTGGTGCGCAGGGTGGCGGGTTTCCACATACTGGTTCTGACAGGTTCGTCATCGGTACTGTTGACGGTGGTTGGGGTGCGCCTCATGGGTCCCTCTTCCTGCTAGAGCGTCTGCTAGAGCATGCCTGTTGATTCAGGCCAGCGACGTTAGGGAAGCCTACCCTGGAGACGCTGGGCGCGCCCCCCTCCTCCCGTCTGGGGCGTGCCTCGTCCCGTCCAGGGCGCGGCAGGGCGTGACAGGGCGTGGGACCGGGTGAGTCTCGGGTGAGGGCGCCCCCTGCCTCCGCGCCCTGGCGGGTCGGTGGGTTGTCCCCTCGGGCAGGACGGGCTCGGTCGCCTGCCTTTGTGCCCTGGCGGGTCGGTGGCCGACGTCGGCCCGCCAGGACACGGCCGGGGGACGCGCTGGGGGACACGGCCCGGGGGCGCGGCCGTCGGCCCACTGGCTCAGGCGCGCCCGGCCGGGGCTCCCCGGAGCCCGCCCCGTCCCCGCCAGCTCAGGCCTACTCGGCCAGGGCCCTCAGGCGCGCCCGCACCCCCTGCTCGCGCAGGGCCGCCAGCTCCTGGGCGTAGGTGGAGGCAAAGCGCTCGTCGTCCGCCAGGTCCCCGAAGACCTCCTTGTTGCCGATGAAGCCGGTGGCCTCGCCGTCGGCCTGGGCCTGCGCGAAGGGGCGCAGGTCGTCCACCACGGGGATGGCCGCGCCGTTCTCGTCGGTGCCGAGCACGCCCAGCGACCAGGCGGCGCACATGGCCGTCCCCAGGCGGATGGGGCCGTCCGCCTCCAGGTTGGCGCGTACGGTCGGCAGGACGAACTTGGGCATGCCGGAGGGGGCGAAGAAGGCCAGGCGCGCCAGGGTGTCGGCGATCGCGGCGTTGGTAAAGCGCTCAAAGAGCGTGTCCACGTACCGGTCGAGGTCGATGCCGGGCACCGCCAGCAGCCGCGGGCGCGCCTCCCGGGTGAGGAAGGCGCGGGTCCAGGCGGCGATCTCGGGGTCGGCGGCCGCCTCGTGGGCGTACTCAATGCCCAGCAGCCGCCCCCAGTGGGCCAGGGCCTGGTGGGAGGCGTTGAGCAGCCGCAGCTTCATGAGCTCGTAGGGGACGACGTCGTCGACCATCTGCACCCCGACCTCCTCCAGGGGCGGGCGCCCGGTGGGGAAGGCGTCCTCGAGCACCCACTGGGTGAAGGGCTCGCACACCACCGGCCAGGCGTCCTCCACCCCGAGCTCGGCGGTGACCTGCTCGATGTCCGCCGGGGTCGTCACCGGGGTGATGCGGTCCACCATGCAGTTGGGGAAGGAGACGTTGGCCTCGATCCAGTCGGCCAGCTCGGGGTCGCTCATGCGGGCCTGGCCCACGACGGCGGTGCGGGCGACCTTCCCGTTGCCCGGCAGGTTGTCGCAGCTCATGACCGTGAAGGGGGCGGTGCCCTCCGCCCGGCGCCGCCTCAGGGCCTCGACGATGTAGCCGAAGGCGGTGGTGGGCTCGTGGGGGCTGGCGGCGTCGTGGCGGGCGCCGTCGGAGCCGGTGCGGAAGGCCCCGGTGGCGTCGTCGGTGTTGTAGCCGCCCTCGGTGACGGTCAGGGAGACAATGCGGGTGGTCGGGGCGGTCATGACCTCCAGCACGCCCTGGCGGTCCTCAGGGGCGAAGCGGTAGTCGTGGATGGAGCCGATGACCGTGGTCTCGTGGTGGCCGTCGGGGTGCTTGAGGGTCAGGGAGTAGAGGTGGTCCTGGCCTGCCAGGGCGTCGCGCATGCGCGCGTCCCCGGGCATGAGGCCGACGCCGCAGATGCCCCAGTCCAGGGCCTTGCCGTCACGCATGAGGCGGTCAAGGTACATGGCCTGGTGGGCGCGGTGGAAGCCGCCGACCCCCATGTGGACGATGCCGGTGGTCATGGCGGAGCGGTCGTAGGTGGGGGCCAGGGGGGAGCTGGCCAGTGAGGTGGTCATGGTCAGGCCTTTCAGCTGCGTCGGGGGGCGTGGACACGGCAGCCGTGACGACTGTCATATCTATTGTGCGCCACCTGTCCCACAGCCGTCGAGGCCCGGACGAGGCGGCGCGGGTCGCCGCACTCCTGGGCCGGCGCCCGGGGGCTGGCAGTCCCGGACTCCCCGGGTCGCGGGTCGCCGCCTTCCGGCTGGCCTGCCCGGAGTACCTGCGTCTGCCCCGCCTGCCCGGGCCTTGCCACGTAGGTCAGGCAGGCGGAAGGTCCCGCCTGCCCCGCCTGCCCGGGCTGGTGGCGGCCGGCAGGCGCGGACCCTGGACTACCTGCTTGCCCCGCCTGCCCGGGCGGCGTCCTGGACGGGCACGCAGGACGTCAGCGACCTGGCCACCTGCCCTGCCTGCCCTGGCTGGTGGCACGGGCTGGCGGCACGGGTGCAATGCGGGCCTGCCTGCCCGGCGCCCCGGCCCGGTCCCACCACCGCGCCGCCCGGCTCACCCGTCACGGCCGGCAGCCGCACCCGCAGACGGGCGTGGTCCGTTCTCACGGCGAACAAGTACCGTTCTCGCGAGGAATAAGTACCGTTCTCGCGGTGGGGGAGTGGTGGGGCTAGTGGGCGACGACCACGCCCAGGTGGCGCGGGCCGTGCACGCCGTTGACGCGCACGAGCTCAATGTCGCTGGTGGCCGAGGGGCCCGCCACCCAGGTCATGGGGCGTGTGGGGTGCGCCCCGAGCACGTCCACCGCCTGGGGGACGGTGGGGACCACCATCTGGCGCTCCAGGACCACCACGTGCCTGTCGGGCACCAGGCTAATGGCCCGACGCCCCTGGTCGGGCTCGCCGTCGAGCACGATCGTGCCCGAGATGGAGATACCGACCCGTGAGCAGGTCACCACGGCGTCGACCTGGTCCAGCTCCAGGGTGGGCACAGGCGCCTCACGGGAGTCCTGGCGCAGGGTGCGCCCGCCCCGGGCGGCGGCGTCCTTGTAGGCCTGGGGCAGCCCGGAGGGCACCACCACGACCCGGGCGCTACCCAGGAGGGCGTCAATGGCGTCCAGGACGCCCTGCTCCGTGGGCTCCACCCTCACGACGGCGTCGTAGTCCTCCAGCTTGTCCACCATGTCGGCCACGACGGCCTCAGAGCCCGGGGCGTGGGCGCCCACGCGGGTGTAGTTACGCGGCACGGGGCGGGCGGGTCCCCGCTGGGAGCGGGAGATCGCGTCACGGGCACGGGCCAGGACGGCGGTACGGGCGTCCATCAGTCCTCCTTCTTGGTGCGGGTGGTGGCGGTCGCGCCCTTGGCGCCCCTGGTGACGGTGGGAGCGCCAGCAGCGGCCCCCGGCGCGGTCCCGGAGGTGGTACCGCCAGCGGCCGCCGGTACGGTCCCGGCCCCTGCCGGTGCGGCCCCGGCCCCCGGCGCGGTCCCGGAGGCGGTACTACCAGCGGCCCCGGGGCCGTGGGTGCGCCTCCACCAGTCACGGAAGTTCTCCGCCGGGGGCGCCGGGATGTCGCGTGACACCGTCCACATGGAGGCGGGGAAGGGCAGGGCCCCGATCCGGCCGCTGCGGCCCACCAGGCGGGTGGCCTTGACGGCCTGGGCGGCGGCGGACCACAGCCGCCCGCTGCTCATGACCGGGGCGGTGGTGCCCATGGCCAGGTCCCACATGTCCGGGACCACCTTGCGCTTGACGTCCACGCTGCGGGCACGCAGGTGGATGAGGATGGTGGGGATGTCGATCTTGACCGGGCAGGCCTCCCCGCAGGCCCCGCACAGGGAGGAGGCGAAGGGCAGGGTGTGGACCGGGTCGTCGTCGGCCAGCCCCTGGGTGAGCTGGGGGGTCAGGGCGGCCCCGATGGGCCCGGGGTAGACCGAGCCGTAGGCGTGCCCGCCGGTGTGCTGGTAGACGGGGCAGATGTTCATGCAGGCCCCGCAGCGGATGCAGTGCAGGGCCTCGCGCCCGATGGGGTCGGCCAGGGCCTTGGTGCGCCCGTTGTCCATGAGGATCAGGTGGAACTCCTGGGGGCCGTCACCGGGGGTGACGCCGGTCCACATGGAGGTGTAGGGGTTCATACGCTCCCCGGTGGCGCTGCGCGGCAGGAGCTGGGAGAAGATCTCCACGTCCTGGAAGCGGGGTACCAGCTTCTCGATCCCCATGAGGGTGATGAGCGTGTCCGGCAGGGTCAGGCACATGCGCCCGTTGCCCTCGGACTCGAAGATCGAGACGGTCCCGGTCTCGGCCACGCCCATGTTGGTGCCCGAGACGGCCACGGAGGCGTGGAGGAACTTGTGGCGTAGGTGGGCGCGGGCGGCGGCGGTGAGCTCGCGGGGGTCCTCGGACAGGTCCGCGGGGGCGTCGTCCATGCGGTCCAGGAAGATGCCCCGCACCTCGGCGCGGTTGCGGTGGATGGCGGGGACCACGATGTGGGAGGGCATGTCGTCGGCGAGCTGGACGATCATCTCGGCCAGGTCGGTCTCGTGGGCGTGGACGCCCCGGTCGGCCAGGTACTCGTTGAGGTTGGTCTCCTGGGTGGCCATGGACTTGATCTTGACGACCTCGTCCACGCCCTTGGACTCAATGATCGAGGCCACGATCCGGTTGGCCTCGGCGGCGTCGCGGGCCCAGTGGACGATCCCGCCGCGGGCCGTGACATTGGCCTCGAAGCGCTCCAGCAGCTCGGGCAGGTTGCTCATGACCTCGTTCTTCACGGCGCTGGCCGCCTCGCGCAGGTCCTCCCAGTCCGGCATCTCGGCCACGCGCAGGTCCCGCTTGGCCCGGATGGTGCGGGTGGCGTGGCCCAGGTTGCGGCGCATCTGGGTGTTGGCCAGGGTCTTGTGGGCGCCCTGGGGGAAGGTGTGGCCCCAGCGCAGGGTGTCGCGGGGCTGGACCACGGTGGTGCGCCAGCCCCCGGTGTGGGCGGCGGGGTCCAGGGCCTCGGTCTTGGCGGCGGTGCGGGGCATGCCCAGGAATGTCAGGCTCATCGGATGACCGCCTCCTGGGCGGAGGGCGCGAAGGACTGGAAGCCGTTGAAGGGGGCGTCCTTGGTCGAGGCCAGGATCTCGGCCAGGTGCATAATGCGCACCCCGGAGTTGAGCCGGGACAGGCCTCCGCCAATGTGCATGAGGCAGGAGTAGTCGCCGGTCACCAGGACCTCGGCGCGGGTGGACATGACGTTGGACACCTTGTCGGCCAGCATGGCGGTGGAGGTCTCGGAGTTCTTCATGGAGAAGGTCCCGCCGAACCCGCAGCAGACCTTCTCCTCGGGCAGCGGGGCCAGGTCGATGCCCTCCACGGCCTTAAGCAGCCGGTAGGGGCGGTCGCCCACCTTGGTAATGCGCAGGGAGTGGCAGGTCGGGTGGTAGGTGACCCGGTGGGGGAAGTAGGCGCCGACGTCGACCACCCCCAGGACGTCCACCAGGAGCTCGGTGAGGTCGTAGGTACGGGCCGCCACCTGGGTGGCGCGGCGGGCCAGGGCGGTGTCGCCCACGTGCTCGGCCACCAGGGCCTGCTCATGGCGGGTGGCGCCGGTGCACGAGCCCGAGGGGACCACAATGGCGTCCCACTGCCCGTCGAGCACGGGGGAGAAGGTCCGCACGTGGTTGCGGATGAGCTGGGCGGCCTTCTCGAAGTACCCGGTGTTGGCATGCATCTGGCCGCAGCACACCTGCCCCTCGGGGAAGACGACCTCGTGGCCGAGCCTCTCCAGGAGGGTCACGGTGGCCTGCGGCGCCTGCGGGAACATGGTGTCCCCGATACAGGTCGCGAAGAGTGCGATTCGCACGGTCGAGCCTCATTTCAACGACGGCGTTGCAGGTCTGGTGCCAGCACGGTACCGATGCCGGCCACCGGTTCCCGGCGCACGCCCCCTCGCCCCGGGGCAGAGGGGCGCAGACCGGCGAGATAACGGGGATCCCGGGCCCTGGGCCCGGGGCGCGCGAGGGGCGGCAGGACGCTAGGCGGACAGTTTTTGCGTCACGACGTCGTGTGCTTTTGCCTACCGTCCCCCGCGCTGGGGACCGGGCCCGGTACCGGCAGGGCCAGGACGGCCGTCAGCCCCCCGCCCGGGTTGGCACGCAGGTCCAGGGTCCCGTGGTGGGCCAGGGCGACGGCCGAGACAATGGCCAGGCCCAGGCCGTGGCCCGACCCGCGGGTCCGCCCCCGGCCCTCCCCGCGCACGAAGGGTTCGCGCAGGGAGTCCAGCTTGTCGGCGGGCACTACCGGGCCGTCGTTGCGGATGCTCAGGCGGACGGCGTCCGCCTCCTGGGACAGGGCGACCTCGACCCGGCCAGCGGGGATGTTGTAGCGCACCGCGTTGCGCAGCAGGTTGGAGACGGCCTGGCGCAGCAGCACCGGGTCGCCGTGGAGGACGGCGGCGCCCAGGTGGTGGTGCACGCTCACGTCGTGCTCGTCGGCCTGGGGGGCGAGCGCCGCCAGCTCGGCGAGCACCACGGCCTCCAGGTCCACCTCCTCGTGGGCCAGGTTCCCGGACTGGGCGTCGGCCAGGTCCAGCAGGGCGTCGATCGTCTCCACGTTGGCGCGGTTGGTCCTCCACACGCGCCTCATGAGGGCCCGCAGGTCCTCCACCGAGGCGTCGGGGTCGGCCAGGGCCACGTCGATCATGGTCTGGGTGGTGGCCAGGGGCGTGCGCAGCTCGTGGGAGGCGTTGGCGGCGAACCGGCGGTGCGCGGCGAAGGAGCGCTCCAGGGAGTCCAGCATGCGGTCAAAGGTGTCCGCCAGGTCGTGGATCTCGTCACGCGGCCCGGACAGGGCCAGGCGCTGGCTGAGGTCGCCCGAGGCGGCACGGTTGGCCACGGCGTTCATGGAGGACAGCGGCCGCAGCATACGGCCGGCCAGCACCCAGCCCACCGTCCCCGAGACGACCGCCAGCAGCACCAGGGCCACGACGGCCGAGCGCAGCACGCTGGTCAGCAGGTCGAGCAGGTTGGTGTCCACCCGGGTCGCCTCGCTGGGGACCTTGATCTGCATGCCCGACGTCGGGGCGGTGCCCGCGCCCTGGGCGGGCAGGTCGAACTGGATATTGAAGGTGACCAGGCGGGTGTAGAGGTAGACCATGGCAATGAGCACGGTCCCCGAGGTGGTCACCAGGCCGGCGTAGGTCAGGGTCAGGCGCATGCGGATCCCCAGGCGGCGCGGCCGGTGCAGCCCGGCGTCGGGCTGGGTGCGCCCGGTGCGTCGGCGCGTCGTGGCCCCGGAGTCCCTCACGCGCTGAACCTGTAGCCGGCACCGGGGACCGTCTGGATCACCCAGGGCTCACCGAGCTTGCGGCGCAGGTGGGAGATGGTCACCCGGGTGGAGTTGGTGAACGGGTCGGCGTTGGCGTCCCAGGCCTTCTCCAGCAGGGTCTCGGCGCTGAGGACCCCGCCGTCGGCCTCCATGAGCACCTGGAGGACGGCGAACTCCTTGGGGCTGAGCCGGACGAACCGCCCGTTGCGGTACACCTCCCGCCTGAAGGGGTCCAGGCGCACCCCGTGGGCCTCGATCACCGGGGTCCGGGCGGGCTGGCTGCGCCGCCCCAGGGCCCGCAGCCGGGCCACCAGCTCAGGGAACTCGAAGGGCTTGGTCAGGTAGTCGTCCGCCCCCAGCTCGAAGCCGTCCACACGGGCGTCCAGGGTCCGGGAGGCAGTGAGCATGAGCACTCGCGTATGGGGATAATCACGTACTATGGTGCGGCACACCTCGTCGCCGTGGACGACCGGCAGATCCCGGTCCAGCACCACGATGTCGTAGTCGTTGGTGGTGATCTGCTCCAGGGCGCTGGCCCCGTCCCCCACGGTGTCCACCGCCATCGCCTCGCGCCGCAGCCCGGTGGCGATCGCCTCGGCAAGGTACTCCTCATCCTCCACGACCAGCACCCGCACGCCCTCGTCCCCCTTGCTGCCACAGGCCCGAGGCCGTCCCGGACCGTCCGGGAAGGATACACCCTGGACCTCGACGATGTTGCTGAAACATAAGCGAATTCCTGAACGCTCCGGCAACACCGGCTCCGGTTGCCTGGTGCCCGACACCAGGGGGTGCGTCCGCGCCCCACCGGATTCTGAGAGGAACACACACTGTGAAGAAGACCCAGGGCACCAAGGTCGTGGCTCTCCTGGCCTCCGCGGTCTGCGCCGTCGGCCTGCTGGCCGGCTGCTCGGACTCCTCGGACAAGGCCTCCGGCCAGGCCTCGGCGTCGGCCACCGTCAAGGCCGATGAGTACCTGCTCAAGATCGCCCAGTGCATGCGGGACAAGGGCGTGGACGTCCCCGACCCTGACAGCACCGGCAGCATCAGTATCCCCGACGGCTCCGAGTCGGTGGCCAGGGAGTGCGAGAAGACGGTCGGCCTGCCCGGTGGCGACGGCGGCAACGACCTGGCCCAGCCCGGGGTCCAGGACGAGCTGGTCAAGGCCGCACAGTGCCTGCGCAAGGAGGGCTACGACGTGCCCGACCCCAGCGCCGGCCAGGGGATCCAGCTCAACGGCAACATCCCCCAGGCCACCATGCAGAAGTGCTTCTCCTCCCTGAACGGGGGCAAGTGATGAGGCTGCGCAGGAAGCACGGAGCGACCCCGGAAGCACACCACAGAACAGGTACCAAGATGGATGAGATCACCGCCTCCTCGCTGGAGGACGACGGCGCCGTGGCCCTGGCCCGCCCCACCTCACGCCGCTCCTTCCTGGCCGTCGGGGCCGCTGCCGTCCTGGCCGCGGGCGCGGGAGCCACCGTCTTCGTGACCCAGGCAGGCCCGTTCGCCGCCAAGCAGGCTCCTACGACGGCGGCCTTCACCGGTGCCACGGACACCATCACCCGCGGCACCCTCCAGGGGGAGACCACCGTGTCGGGGACCCTGCGCTTCTCCGACGCCCACAAGCTCAAGGCGGGCTTTGATGGCATCCTCATCCAGCTGCCCGCCTCCGGCACCGTCCTGACACAGGGCGACGTGCTCTACCGCACCGGTGACCGCGTCGCCTACCTCATGCACGGCTCCCTGCCGGCCTGGAGGACCTTCGAGATCGGCATGGAGCGGGGCGAGGACGTCCGCCAGCTGGAGACCCTCCTGAAGGGCATGGGCTACTTCGACTACGAGCCCGACGACCGCTTCACCTGGGCCACCACCAGCGCCATCGTCAAGTGGCAGAAGGACGTCGGCCTGGCCCGCACCGGGACCATCCCCCTGGGCCAGATGGTCTTCTCCTCCGGGGACCTGCGCGTGGGCTCGGTCGCGGCACGGGTCGGGGACCGCGTGGCCGACGGCACCGACCTCTACGACGTCACCAGCACCACCCAGGTCATTGACGCCAACGTCAAGCTCGGCGACCAGAAGCTCGCCGTCGTCGGCTCGACCGTCACCGTCAAGCTGCCCGACGCCACCACCACCCCCGGCACCATCACGGCCGTGGGCACCCCCACCGAGAAGTCCACCGGCTCGAGCGAGACCAAGGAGCGGGTCATCCCCATTACGATCACCCTCACCGACGCCTCCGCCGCCGCCAACTTCCAGGAGGCCTCGGTCACCGTGGCCCTGCCCAGCGAGAAGCGCGAGAACGTGCTCTCGGTACCGGTGGGGGCGCTCCTGGCCCTGAGCCCCGACCAGTACGGCGTCGAGGTCGTGGAGGACGACGGGACCACCCGCAAGGTGCCCGTGACCCTCGGGCTGTTCGCCGGCGGACGTGTGGAGATCTCCGGGGAGGGCCTCTCCGAGGGCCAGCGAGTGGTGGTGCCGCAGACATGAGCCGCATCCTGTCTCTGCGCGACGTGCGCCGCACCTACGGCCAGCCGCCGGTGGCCGCCTGCGCCGGCGTGAGCCTGGACGTGGACTACGGGGAGTTCGTCGCCATCGTGGGGCCCTCGGGGAGCGGCAAGTCCACGCTCCTCAACCTCATTGGCACCCTGGACCGCCCCAGCTCGGGCACCGTCGAGATCGACGGCGTGGACGTGGGCAGCCTGGGCGACACCCGGCTCTCGGCCCTGCGCGCCAACCGCATCGGCTTCGTCTTCCAGCAGTTCCACCTGGCCGACGGCGTCAACGCGGTGGACAACGTGGCCGACGGCCTGCTCTACAACGGGGTACCCCGCTCCGAGCGGAGGCGGCGCGCCCGCTCCGCCCTGGAACGGGTGGGCCTGGGGCACCGCCTGGACCACCGCCCCCACCAGATGAGCGGTGGTGAGCGACAGCGCGTGGCCATTGCCCGGGCGGTGGTGGGCGACCCCCCGCTGCTGCTGGCCGACGAGCCCACGGGCAACCTGGACTCGGCCTCCGGGGCCTCGATCGTCGAGCTCCTCCACGAGCTCCACCGCCAGGGGACCACCGTTATCGTCATCACCCACGACAATGAGCTCGCCGCCAAGCTGCCCCGGCAGATCGCCATCCGTGACGGGCGCGTTGTCGGTGACTCCCGTGAGGAGGAGATCGTCCATGACGACGTCTACGCCAGCGTCTGACAAGGGGAAGGAGTCCACGGCGGCCCAGCGGGCGGCGTCGGCCCGACGCCGGGGCGGGGCGCTGCGGCGCTCGCGGCTGCGGCTGGGGGACGTGCTGCGCCTGGGGGCCACCGGCATCAGGGCCCGGCCCACCCGCGCCTTCCTGTCCGCCCTGGGGATCGCCATCGGCATTGCCGCCATGATCGCGGTGGTGGGGATCTCCGCCTCCAGCCGGGCCCAGCTCTCCGCCCAGCTGGACTCCCTGGGCACCAACCTGCTGACGGCCAGCGCAGGGCAGGACCTGTTCGGCAACAAGAGCTCCCTGCCCGAGGACTCCGTGGGCAAGGTGCGTCTCATTAACCAGGTGGAGCAGGCCTCCAGCACCGGGCTGATCAAGAACTCCCTGGTGTACCGCACCCCGCTCATTGACAAGAACGCCTCCGGGGGCCTGTCCACCATGGTGGCCGACCAGTCGCTCCTGGACGTCGTGGCGGGCGAGGTGGACAAGGGGACGTGGCTCAACCAGGCCACCAGCCAGTACCCGGCCACCGTGCTCGGTGCCGCCGCCGCCCAGCGCCTGGGCGTGGTCTCGCCGGGGACGCAGGTGTGGATCGGCGGGAAGTGGTTCACCGTCGTGGGCATCCTCAAGCCGGTGGTCCTGGCCCCCGACCTGGACTCGGCCGCACTGGTCGGCAAGCAGGCGGCCACCTCGCTGCTGGGCTACGACTCCAAGCCGACCACCGTGTACACGCGCATCCAGGACAAGTCGGTGGCCTCCGTGCGCGACCTCCTGGCGCCGTCGATCTCACCGCAGGCCCCTAACGAGGTCAAGGTCTCGCGTCCCTCCGACGCGCTGGAGGCCAAGAACGCCGCCGACAAGGCCTTTACCACCCTGCTGCTGGGGGTGGGCTCGATCGCCCTGCTCGTGGGCGGTATCGGGGTGGCCAACACCATGATCATCTCGGTGCTGGAGCGCCGGCGGGAGATCGGCCTGCGCCGCTCCCTGGGGGCGATGCGCCGCCACATCCTGGTGCAGTTCATGAGTGAGGCGCTGCTGCTGGCCTCCCTGGGAGGGGCCCTGGGCTGCGTCATCGGCATCGGGGTGACGGCCGGGATGTCGGCCGCCAACGACTGGCCGTTGACCGTGCCCGTGATAGCCGTCGCGGGGGGCCTGGGGGTGACGATCGTCATTGGTGCCCTGGCCGGGGTGTACCCGGCGGTGCGGGCCTCGCGTACCCCGCCCACCGCGGCGCTCAACGCCCAGTAGGGCAGGGGCGTCGGAGCCGGTAGCGTCCTGGGGCTGGCAGCAGGTGGTGGATCCCAGGACCAGGTGGTGGGGCGTGGGGCCGGGACCGGGCCGGTGGGGCCCGGGACCGAGGTGGTGGGTTGGCCCCAGGTGGCGCCGGGCAGCGCGCGGGGTCCCGTACTGTGGGTGGTACGGGGCCCCGCCGTCGTGCTCCCCAGCCCCGCCCCTCCCGCCCACCCCATACCGTGAGAACGGTACTTATTGGTCGTGAGAACGGTACTTGTTCATCGTGAGAACGGTACTTGTTGCTCACGAGAACGGGGGCGTGCCCGCTGGCGCTGACTGGTGGCGGCCCACCTGCTGGCCCGGGCCAGTTTGGCCGGGCTGCTCGGCGGCGGGGAGGGGGCGTGGCAGTACCCTGCCCGCCCGGTCCAGTTACGGCAGGTAGTTGCCCAGCCAGCCCTGGGAGGCGACCAGGACCAGGCTGCACAGGGCCAGCAGCAGGCCGAGGGAGTACGGGGCGGCCCGGCGCAGCAGCTCGGCGTCCTGCCCCGGGGCGTCCACGGCGGTGGTGGCAATGGCCAGGTTCTGTGGGGAGACGACCTTGCCGATGCCGCCGCCGATGGTGTTGGCCGCCAGGAGCACATTGGGGTCGAGCCCGGCCCCGGCGGCCGCCGTCGCCTGGAGGTTGGCGAACAGGGCGCCCGCGCTCGTGGCCGACCCGGCCACCGCCGTCCCGATCCACCCCAGGACCGGGGAGAGGAAGGCGTAGGCGGCGCCCGTGGCCGCCAGGGCCGCACCGATGGCGCTGGTCTGACCGGAGAAGTTCATGACGTAGGCCAGCGCCATGACGCTGACAATGGTCAGTACCGCCAGGCGCAGGTTGTAGCAGGTACTGGCCAGGGTCCGCAGCCCTTGTCCCAGGCTCATCTCGAACCTCCCGGGCACCGAGCGTGCCGCGTACACCACGGTGACGACCACCCCGGTGGCAAAGATCCAGGTGCCCGGGTTGGACAGGATCTGGAGGGTGTAGACCGCGCTGGCGGAGGGCTCGCCCCCGGCGTTGAGCAGGTCGCCGTAGACGCCGGGCCACCGGATCTTGACGTCCGTGCCGCTGAGGACCTGGCTGAGGTCGAACCCCACCTTCCACAGCTTGGTGACGGCGATCATGGCCACCACCAGCACGTAGGGCAGCAGGGCCAGGACCACGCGCTCGGGGGTGGGCACGTCCGCGGCGTCCACCTGGGAGCGGTACTCCCGGGGCGTGGTCGGGGTCCACACCAGCAGGAAGACGTAGCTGGCGGCCAGGCCCAGCAGGGAGGCCAGCACCGCGGTGAGCTCGTAGGAGACCGACGGCGTCACGAAGTGCCCGGCCCCCGTGGCCAGGCCCGACACCACCGCCAGCGGCCACAGCTGCCTCACGCCGCGCAGGCCGTCGAGGACGAACAGCAGCACCAGCGGGATAAAGGCGCAGAAGACCCAGGTCAGGTGCCCCATGGTGGCCGCGACCGTCACCGGCTCGGCCCCGCCGAGCCTGGCGGCGGTGGTGACGGGGATGGACATGGCGCCGAAGCCCACGTTGATCGCGTTGCCCACCATGACCACGACGGCGGACTTGATCCTGGGCAGCCCCAGGGCCGCGACCATGGCGGCGGCGATCGCCACCGGCGCCCCGAAGCCGGCCAGCCCCTCCAGCAGGCCGCAGAAGGAGAAGGCCACTATGAGGGCCTGGGCGCGCACGTCGCCCTTGCCGATCACGTTGAACACCGCCCGCAGGTCGGCGCTGCGTCCGGAGACGTCGGTGAGGTTGTACAGCCACACCGCCGCGACAATGATGTAGACGATCGGGACCAGGCCCATGACGGCGCCCTGGGCCCCGCTCATGACGGTCATGCCCACCGGCATGTGGAACAGGGCCACCGCCAGGAGTGCGGCCAGGCCCAGGCTGACCAGGGAGCACCAGTGCGTCTTGAGCTTGACCACCCCCATGAGCACGAAGAAGGCCACCAGGGGGGCCAGGCCCACCAGGGCGGTGAGGTAGACGTTCCCGCCGACGGCGGTCGTGGAGGGGGTGAAGGAGGTGGCGGGGGCCGTCAGGGCCAGCAACGGTGTCAACGGCGTCATCGGCGTCAGAGGCATGGGTCAGGGGCGTCCTTGCTCAGCGGGTCGAGTGTGCGAGGCACATCATGACACAGTGTAAGCACGTCTGCCGACGCGGTGGGGCCGGGGCGGGCGTCCGGAGCGGCCGGCGGTCCCGCCGTGGCCGTGGGCGCCGTCGTGCCCGACCCGGGCGGGTACGCTCGGGCGGGTCCGGGACGGCGTGTGAGTCCCTATTTCTCATTGCGGGGACACGGTGCCGGGTGCGGGAAAGTGGGACCATCGGAGGTATGGACGTTGCTCTTCTGGTCAAGGCCCTGACGGCCTTCTTCGCGATTATGAACCCCTTTGTGAACCTGCCGCTCTTCCTGAGCCTGACCGCCAACCAGGAGGCTGCCACCCAGCGTCGCACCGCTATGCGCGTGGTCATGTTCTGCGCCATTATGTGCATTGTTATCCTCGGCACTGGGAGCGCTTTCCTGAAGATGTTCGGTGTGAGCGTGGACGACTTCCGGGTGGCCGGTGGTCTGGTACTCCTTATTATCTCCTTAGGTATGCTCTCCGGTAAGGGCTCCACCGCCCACGAGGGCACCAAGGGGGAGAAGCGGCAGCAGTCCGACCGTGCCGCTGCCAGCGACGTCGCCTTCTACCCCCTGACCTTCCCCATGCTCGTCGGGCCCGGCACGATCGCCACCATCATTGTCATGGACGCCCACGCCCAGGGGCTGGGCGGCCGGCTGACCGTGGGCCTGGCGCTGGCCGCCGTGCTCGTGCTCCTGGGCGTGGTGCTCTTCTTCTCCGCGCAGATCGGTCACCACATGTCCCTGACCCTGCGCACGATCATGACCCGGCTCATGGGCATGATCCTGCTGTCCATTGCCGTGTCCATGATGGCGGCCGGCCTGACGACGCTCTTCCCGGGGTGGGTCTGAGACGGCCGGACAGCCGGACGGATGGCCCCGTCGGGTGCCGTGGTCGTTCCTGACGGAACGCGCGGTGCCTGACGGCGCCGGGCCGGTGGGGGCTGCTCGTGCACCCAGGGAGGTAGCGCGGGGCCAGCCCGTTGGGCCGGGCTGGCAGGCGCGATAATGAGTACTTGTGGATACCGCCCTTCTCATTAAGGCCTTCGGCGCCCTCTTCGCGATCATGAACCCCTTCGCGCACCTCCCCCTGTTCCTGTCCCTCACGACCGGGCGGAGCGTCGCCAGCCAGCGCCGCACCGCCCTGAGGATCGCCGGGTACTCCGCGGTCATCTGCGCGGTCTTCCTGGCGACAGGGACATCGGTCCTGCGCTTCTTCGGGGTCAGCGTGGACCACTTCCGGGTGGCCGGGGGACTGGTGCTGCTGACCATCGGCCTGTCCATGCTCTCGGGCGCCGGGTTCGCCGCCCACGAGGGCTCCCGGCGTGAGCGCAGCGAGCAGGAGGAGCACGCCCACGACCCGGCCTCCGACGTCTCCTTCTTCCCCATGGCCTTCCCCGTGGTGGTGGGGCCCGGGACGATCACCACGATCATTGTCATGGACGCGCAGGCCCAGGGGCTGGGCGGCCACGTGGCGGTGGTCGCCGCCATCGCCCTGGTCCTGGTCGTCCTGGCGGTGGTTCTCTTCTTTGCCGCGCAGATCGGGCAGCACCTGTCCCTGAGCCTGCGCATGGTCATGACCCGGCTCATGGGCATGATCCTGCTGTCCATTGCCGTGGCCATGATGGCCTCGGGGCTGACCGTCCTCTTCCCGGGGATCGCCTGAGGGTCCCATCTGGCGGGCGGCGCGCGGCGGTCAGTGGGCCGGGGGTGCCCTATATGCGGTGCGGCAGGCGGTGGTAGGTAGGCGGTGGCGGGCAGCCAGTGGGCCGGGAGCGCGACTCCCAGAAGCGCACCGCCCAGGAGGAGCGAGGCAGCCAGCGGGCTGGCGACCCACCGGGGGACGGCCCGCCCGGGGAAGGCGACCCCACCCCGTGCCGCCTCCTGACCGCAGGCAAATTAGGTGAGGCAGACGCTTCCTAAATACCGTACCTCCGCTTAGTGCCGTTCTACGGCGCCCGCAGGCCTTACACTGACAGGACAGTCAAAACCAGGCGCAGGACGCCCTTGGTCAGGCCCCGGTGAGGCCCTGGGTACAGTCGCCGCAGGACCCCGCGCCCCGGAGGCCCTGACCGCGCAGCTGCGGCTCAACACAATGACTTAAGGAGGTGCCTGTGGCAGATCAGGCCAGACCGGCTACGTGCTCCGGCACCCACCCGACGGCGGACCCGCTCGCGTCCCCGGCCCCGCACCGGGCCGCCGGTCCCGCAGGCCCCGGCGTGCACCGGTCCTCCAGTTCCCGTCAGGCCGCCCGCACCCCCGGCCCCTCCGCCCCCGCCGCTCGAGGCTCCGCCCCTGCCGTCCGGGGCGCCAGGCTCGACGCGGACGTCGTCGTGGTCGGTGCCGGCCCGGCCGGGTCCTCGGCCGCCTGCCACCTGGCCACCCTGGGCCTGGACGTCGTCCTGGTGGAGAGGCACGAGCTCGGCCGGGACAAGGTCTGCGGCGACGGCCTGACCCCCTCTGCCGTACGCGAGCTCGCCCTTTTGGGGGTGGACACCACCGGTTGGCAGCGCAACAAGGGCCTGCGCGTCATAGGCGGCGGCCACCTCCTCCACTTCCCCTGGCCCGAGCAGGCGTCCTTCCCCTCCTACGGCATGGCCCGACGTCGTGCCCTCCTGGACCGTGAGCTCGCCGAGCACGCCGCCGCCCGCGGCGCACGACTCCTGACCGGGGTCAGCGTCACCGGCCCGGTCACCAGCGCCACCGGGCGCGTGACCGGGGTGGAGGCCCGGCCCACCGCCCGCGTGGCCGAGCCCGGCCTCACCGGCCCGGCCACGATCACCGCCCCCCTGGTCATTGACGCCGGCGGGGTCTCGGCCCGCCTGGCCACCGCCGTCGGGCGCACCCGTGACGAGCGCCGCCCCATGGGCGTGGCCGTACGCGCCTACTTCCGCTCCCCGCGGGCCCGTGACCCCTGGATGGAGTCGCGCCTGGAGCTGTGGGACGGCCGTCCCGGGGACTCTGACCTCCTGCCCGGCTACGGCTGGATCTGGAGCGTGGGGGAGGGGCTGGTCAACGTCGGGCTCGGCTCGGTGAGCTCCACGGCCACCTCCCACGCCATGAACTACCGGGAGGTCTTCGCCCGGTGGATGGACAACGTCCCCTGCTCCTGGGGCTTCACCCCCGACAACCAGGTCGGGCGGCTGGCCAGCGCCGCCCTGCCCATGGCCTTCAACCGCAAGCCCCACTACGCCGACGGGCTCATGCTCCTGGGCGACGCCGGGGGCATGGTCTCCCCGTTCAACGGCGAGGGGATCGCCCAGGCCCTCATGTCCGGGCGCCTGGCCGCCCAGGCCGCGGCCCAGGCCGCCGTGCGCTCCACCCGGGGCGGACGCGAGCAGGCCCTCGCCCAGTACCCCGTGGCCGTCTCCCGCGAGCTCGGCGGCTACTACACCCTGGGGCGCGTCTTCGTCTCCCTCATTGAGCACCCCGAGGTCATGCGGATCTGCACCCGCTACGGGCTGCCCCGCAGGAACCTCATGAAGCTCGTCACCAAGCTCCTGTCCGACGGGTGGGAGCGTCACGGCGGCGACAGGCTCGACCACCTCATCCAGCTCCTGACAAGGATGGTGCCGGCAGCATGAACCCCTACGTGCCCCTGCTCATTATGGCGGGCCTGGCCCTGCTCGTGGCCGTGGGCGGCCTGACCCTGAGCGCCGTCGTCAGCCCCACCCGGCGCAACCGGGTCAAGGTCGCCAACTACGAGTGCGGTATCGACCCCACCCCGGCCAACACCGAGCACGGACGCTTCCCCGTGGCCTTCTACCTGGTGGGCATGACCTTTATCGTCTTCGACGTCGAGGTGGTCTTCCTCTACCCCTGGGTCACGGCCTTCGGGCGCCTGGGCGTCTTCGGCCTGGGCGCGGCCCTGCTGTTCATCGCCATTATCACGGTGCCCTACGTCCTGGAGTGGCGCCGCGGCGCCCTGGACTGGGACTGAACGCAAGAATCTCAAGGACACACCATGAGCACCTCCGAGTACCGCGCATACCGCGAGAAGATGCGTAGCATCCCCTCCAAGCGCGACGACCTCCAGCTCGCCGCCGAGCAGTCGGTGGACGGCGCCGGCTTCCTGCTCACCAGCGTGGAGAAGGTCACCGGGCTGGCCCAGGCCCGCTCCCTGTGGCCGGTGACCATGGGCCTGGCCTGCTGCGCCATTGAGATGATGGCCACCGGCACGCCCCGCTTCGACATGGCCCGCTTCGGCTGGGAGGTCTTCCGCGCCTCGCCCCGCCACGCCGACGTCATGATCGTCTCGGGCCGCGTCTCCCACAAGATGGCCCCCATCGTGCGCAACGTCTACGACTCCATGCCCGAGCCCAAGTGGGTCATCTCCATGGGGGCCTGCGCCTCGAGCGGCGGCATGTTCAACAACTACGCAATCGTCCAGGGGTGCGACCACATTGTCCCGGTGGACATCTACCTGCCCGGCTGCCCGCCCCGCCCCGAGATGCTCATTAACGCCATGCTCGAGCTCACCCGCCTGGTGGAGCGCAAGACCGTCTTCGGCCACCGCGAGGAGATCGCCCGGGCCGTGGAGGCCGCCGCCCTGGCCGCCGCCCCCGTGCACGAGATGAAGGGACTGCTCGCATGAGCGGCACCGCCCCTGACGCCGTCGGCCCCGCCGGGGCCGTCCCGGAGGTCGCCGGCACCCCCGTGCGTCCCGAGCTGCGCCTGGAGGTCGTGGCCCACCACGTCGGCCAGTTCGGCGCCCCCGACGCCGGGGACACCACCGGCTACGGGCTCCAGCGCCAGGTGGTCACCCTGGCCCCGGCCGCGGTGCGCCCCTACGGCTCCTGGTTCGACGCGGTCGTGGACGCCCTCATCGAGGACCTGGCCGCCGCGGGGGTGGACCCGGCCGCCGCCATTGAGAAGGTCGTCGTCGAGCACGACGAGCTCACCCTGTTCGTCACCCGCGAGCACCTGCTGGACGTGGCCCGCCCCCTGCGTGACGACCAGGACCTGCGTTTCGAGCTGTGTCTGGGGGTCAGCGGCGTGCACTACCCCGAGGACCTGGGCCGCGAGCTCCACGCCTGCACCGAGCTGCTCAGCCTCACCCACGGCGGGTGGGCCCTGCGCCTGGAGACCACCTGCCCCGTCTCCGACCCGCACGTACCCTCCCTGGTCCCCCTCTACCCCGGCAACGACTGGCACGAGCGCGAGACCTGGGACCTCATGGGCATCGTCTTCGACGGCCACCCCAACCTCACCCGCTCCGCCATGCCCGACGACTGGGTGGGCCACCCCCAGCGCAAGGACTACCCCCTGGGCGGCATCCCCGTGGAGTACAAGGGCGCCGCCACCCCGCCCGCCGACACCCGGAGGTCGTACCGCTAATGACTGCCGACACCCTCCGGGCCTCCGGCCCCGCCACCGAGGACCTGGCCGACGGCGCCCCCCAGTACACGCTGGCCGGCGGGGACTGGGACGAGGTCGTGGCCGCCGTCGCCGCGCGCGACGAGGCCGACCGCCTGCGCAACGACCGCATCGTGGTCAATATGGGGCCGGTCCACCCCTCCACCCACGGGGTGCTCCGCCTCGTCGTCGAGCTCGACGGCGAGAGGGTCACCGACGTGCGGGTGGGCACCGGCTACCTGCACACGGGCATTGAGAAGAACATGGAGTACCGCACCTGGACCCAGGGCGAGACCTTCGTGACCCGCATGGACTACGTGGCCCCCTTCTTCCAGGAGGTCGCCTACGCCCTGGCGGTGGAGAAGCTCCTGGGGGTCACCGAGGAGATCCCCGAGAAGGCCACTGTCGCCCGGGTGCTGCTCATGGAGCTGGGCCGGATCGCCTCCCACCTGGTGGCCATCGGGTCCGGCGGCAACGAGATGGGCGGCACCACGCTCATGACCATCTCCTTCAGGGGGCGGGAGAACATCCTGCGCGTCTACGAGATGGTCTCGGGGCTGCGCATGAACCACGCCTACGTGC
Organism: Actinomyces sp. oral taxon 897; assembly: GCF_002999235.1. NCBI lineage: Bacteria > Bacillati > Actinomycetota > Actinomycetes > Actinomycetales > Actinomycetaceae > Actinomyces > Actinomyces sp. oral taxon 897. The sequence goes on from NZ_CP027236.1 coordinate 3,051,690, forward strand.
GCCCCGGCGGCCTGGCCCAGGACCTGCCCGAGGGCCTGACCGACTTCGTGCGCTCGGTCATGCCCAGCATCAGGAACGACGTGCACGAGCTGGAGTCCCTGCTCATGGCCAACCCCATCCTGCGCTCCCGGTTCGTGGGCGTGGGGGAGGTCAGCCTGGCGGGGGCCATGGCCCTGGGCCTGACCGGCCCCTGCGTGCGCGCCGCCGGCTACCCGCTGGACATGCGCAGGATCCGCCCCTACTGCGGCTACGAGACCTACGACTTCGAGGTCCCCGTCTACGACCGCTCCGACTGCTACAACCGCCTGGCCGTCCGCTTTGACGAGTGCTACCAGAGCTTGAAGATTGTCTCCCAGTGCCTGGAGAGACTGGACGATATTACAGCTCGTGGAAAGCATCCCTCTAATACGACGATGGTGGCCGACCCCACTATCGCCTGGCCCGCCCGCATGGCCATTGCCAGCGACGGCCAGGGCCAGTCCCTGGAGCACGTGCGCGAGATCATGGGCACCTCCATGGAGTCCCTCATCCACCACTTCAAGCTGGTGACCCAGGGGTTCCACGTGCCCGCCGGGCAGGTGTACCAGACCGTGGAGCACGCCAAGGGGGTCCTGGGCGTCCACGCCGTGTCCGACGGCGGCACCCGGCCCTACCGGGTCCACTTCCGCGACCCCTCCTTCTCCAACCTGCAGTCCCTGGCCATGATGGGGCAGGGCGGCATGCTCGCCGACCTGGTCCCCTCCCTGGCCTCCATCGACCCCGTCCTGGGAGGCGTGGACCGCTGATGAGCACCACAACCAGCACCCCTGTACCGGCGGCTGACGGTGTCGCGATCGACCCCCAGGCGGTGCAGCCCGCCCCGGGACCTGCGGCCGCCGTCGGCTACGAGGGCGAGACCGCCCACCGCCTGGAGGCCGACATCGCCGAGATCTGCGGACGCTACCCGGCGGGGCACTCCCGCAGCGCCCTCATCCCCATGCTCCACCTCATCCAGAGCGTGGACGGCTACGTCTCCCCCCGCGGTATCGCCCTGTGCGCCCTGGTCCTGGGCCTGACCCGCACCGAGGTCAGTGCCGTGGCCACCTTCTACAGCCAGTTCCGGCGCCACCCGGTGGGGGAGTACCACGTGGGCGTGTGCACCAACGCCCTGTGCGCCGTCATGGGCGGGGACCAGGTCTGGGAGGCCGTCAGCGCCGCCACCGGCCTGGGCAACGACGAGACCAGCGAGGACGGCCGCATCTCCCTGGAGCGCATTGAGTGCAACGCCGCCTGCGACTACGCCCCGGTGGTCATGGTCAACTGGGAGTTCTTCGACAACCAGACCCCCGCCAGCGCCGTCGACCTGGTGCGGCGCCTGGAGCGCGGCGAGGAGGTGGCCCCCACCCGCGGCCCCGAGACCCTGCCGACCTTCCGCGACAACGAGCGCCTCCTGGCCGGCTTCGAGGACGGCCGGGCCGACCAGGGCGTGGGCGCCGGCGGCCCCAGCCTGCGGGGCCTGCGCCTGGCCCGTGACAACGGCTGGACCGCACCCAGGGAGGAGCGGCAGTGAGCGCCACCGACGTCACCGGGCCGGGGCCCTCCTTCACCGCCCCGGGCACCCTGACCCCGGTCCTGACCGACATGTGGGACAAGGAGCGCTCCTGGACCCTGGAGTCCTACCTGGACCACGGTGGGTACCAGGGCCTGGAACGGGCCCTGACCATGAGCCAGGCCGACCTGGTGGCCCTGGTCAAGGCCTCGGGCCTGCGGGGGCGCGGAGGTGCCGGCTTCCCCACGGGCCTGAAGTGGTCCTTCCTGCCCGCCCCCGACGGCCTGCCCCGCTACCTGGTGGTCAACGCCGACGAGTCCGAGCCCGGCACCTGCAAGGACATCCCCACCATGATGGCCAACCCCCAGGCCCTCATTGAGGGCGTGGCCATCACCTCCCGGGCCATCGGCTGCGACCACGCCTTTATCTACCTGCGCGGGGAGGTCGTCCAGGTCTACCGCCGCCTCCTGGCGGCCGTGCGCGAGGCCGCCGACGCCGGGTACCTGGACACCGGCTTCGGCCTGGACGGCCGCCAGCGGCTGCGTATCACCGCCCACGCCGGTGCCGGGGCCTACATCTGCGGGGAGGAGACCGCGCTGCTCGACTCCCTGGAGGGGCGCCGCGGACACCCCCGCCTCAAGCCGCCCTTCCCCGCCGTGGCCGGCCTGTACGGGCGTCCTACGGTCATTAACAACGTGGAGACCATCGCCTCCGTGCCCGCCATCCTGGCCCGCGGCGCCAGCTGGTACAACGCCATGGGCACCGAGCGCTCCAAGGGCCACGGGATCTTCTCCGTCACCGGGCACGTGGCCCACCCCGGCCAGTTCGAGGCCCCCTTCGGCATCACCATGCGCCAGCTCATCTCCTTGGCCGGCGGGATCCGCCCCGGGCACCAGCTGAAGTTCTGGGTGCCGGGGGGCTCCTCCACCCCGATCCTCGGCCCTGAGGAGCTTGACGTCCCCCTGGACTACGAGTCGGTCGGGGCGGCCGGTTCCATGCTGGGCACCCGTGCCCTGCAGGTCTTTGACGAGACCGTCTCGGCGGTGCGCGTGGTGGCCCGCTGGACGGAGTTCTACCAGCACGAGTCCTGCGGCAAGTGCACCCCCTGCCGGGAGGGCACCTACTGGATGCGTCAGATCATGGCGCGCCTGGAGGCGGGGCAGGGGCTGCCCGGGGACGTGGAGAAGCTGGAGTCCATCGCCTCCAATATCGCCGGGCGCTCCTTCTGCGCCCTGGGCGACGCCTCCGCCACCCCCGTCCTGAGCGGCATCAAGCGGTTCCGCGCGGAGTTCGAGGCCGGGTACACCACCCCCGCCGCCGAGCTCTTCCCCTACGCGGCCTCTGCCATTGTTGAAAGCGCACGGTGAGCCATGACGACTGCAACGACCCAGCTGGTCAATATGACTATTGACGGCCTGCCCGTGGCCGTCGAGAAGGGCACCCTCCTCATCCGGGCCGCCGAGCAGGTGGGGGTGCGCATCCCCCGCTTCTGCGACCACCCGCTGCTGGCCCCCAGCGCCAACTGCCGCCAGTGCCTGGTGGAGGTGGCCATGCCCGGGCGCGACGGCGTCGTGCGCCCCATGCCCAAGCCCCAGCCCTCCTGCGCCATGACCGCCGTGGAGGGCATGGAGATCTCCACCCAGGCCACCAGCCAGGTGGCCGCCCGGGCCCAGGCCGGGACCATGGAGTTCCTCCTGATCAACCACCCCTTGGACTGCCCGGTGTGCGACAAGGGCGGGGAGTGCCCGCTGCAGAACCAGGCCCTGGAGCTCATGGCCTCCGGGGCCCAGAGCGCCACCCGCTTCACCGACGTCAAGCGCACCTTCCCCAAGCCGCTGCGCCTGACCAGCAACGTCCTGCTGGACCGCGACCGGTGCATCCTGTGCCAGCGCTGCGTGCGCTTCGCCGACCAGGTCGCCGGGGACCGCTTTATCGCCCTCCAGGGGCGCGGCGGCGGGCACGTCGGCGGCGAGGTCACCGGTGGGCTGTACTCCGAGCAGATCGGACGCTTTGACGCCGGGGTGCTGGACTACGCCGGGGGCGCCGAGCAGGCCGCGGCCCGGGGGCTGGCGGTGGCCGAGATCCGTGGCGGGGCCGGGCTGGTGCCCGAGGCCGAGCACGCCGGGCCCGGGGGGGAGCCGGGCGTCGTGGACGGCCTGGCCACCGGGCCGGCCGGGGAGGAGCTCGACGTCTCCGGACGCCCCTTCGCCTCCTACTTCTCGGGCAACATTATCCAGATCTGCCCGGTAGGGGCCCTGACCAGCGCCCGCTACCGCTTCCGGGCCCGCCCCGTGGACCTGGTCTCCACCGACTCCGTCACCGAGCAGGACGCCTCCGGCTCGGCCGTCCGCGTGGACATGCGCCGCGGTGTCGTCCTGCGCCACCTGGCCGGCAACGACCCCGAGGTCAACGAGGAGTGGATCACCGACAAGGACCGGTTCGGCTTCGCCTGGTCCCGCCTGCCCGACCGGCTCACCAGCCCCCTGGTACGTGACGAGGACACCGGTGAGCTCGTCACCGCCTCCTGGCCCGAGGCCCTGGACCTGGCCGCCTCCGCCCTGGGGCACGCCGCTGACGGCGGGGTGGGGCTCCTGCCCGGCGGGCGCCTGACCCTGGAGGACGCCTGGGCCTGGTCCCGGTTCGCCCGCACCGTGCTGGGCACCAACGACATTGACCAGCGGACGCGCCCGACCGGCCCCCAGGAGGATGCCTTCCTGGCCGCCCGGGTGGCTGGCACCGGCCTGGGTGTGACCTACACCTCCCTGGAGCGGGCCGGTCAGGTGCTCCTGGTGGCCCTGGAACCGGAGGACGAGTGCGGCGCCCTCTTCCTGCGCCTACGCAAGGCGGTGCGCGCCGGGGGAACGCGCGTGGCCACCGTCACCACCCTGCGCTCAGCGGGCTCGACCAAGCTCGACGCCCAGGTCGTCCTGACCCTCCCGGGCCAGGAGGCCGACGCCGTGGCCGACCTGGCACGCACCCACCCGGCACTGGTGGAGGCCCTGGGCGCCCCGGGCGCCAGCGTCCTGGTCGGTGAGCGCGCTGCCGCCGTCCCCGGGCTGCTGGGCGCCGTGGACGCCCTGGTCACCACTACCGGCGCCCGCCTGGCCTGGGTGCCGCGCCGCAGCGGCGAGCGCGGCGGCGTCGAGGCGGGACTGCTGCCCGGCCTGCTGCCCGGGGGCCGCCCCGTCTCCGACCCCGCGGCCCGCGCCCAGGTGGAGCGGGCCTGGGGACTGGGCCCCGGCAGGCACCTCCCTGCCGCACCCGGCCGGACGGCGGAGGAGATCCTGGCCGCCGCGGCGCGAGGGGAGCTGGCGGGCCTGCTGGTAGGCGGTGTGGACCTGCGCGACCTGCCCGACCCGGCCCTGGCCCGCACCGCCCTGTCCCGGGTGGGCACCGTGGTCCAGCTCGAGGTGCGCCGCAGCGAGGTCAGCCGGTACGCCGACGTCGTCCTGCCCGTGGCCCCGGCCGTGGAGAAGAACGGCACCTTCGTCAACTGGGAGGGGCGGGTGCGCCCCTTCGGCCAGGCCCACGTCTCCCGGGCCCGCACCGACCGTCAGGTCCTGGGCCTCCTGGCCCGCCAGATGGGCCACGACCTGGGCGTGGACGACCTGACGGCCCTCCACGCCGCTCTCGCCGCCCTGGGGCTGTGGACCGGGCCGCGTACCCCGCTGGCCCCGGCCGGGCAGGCGGGGCCGGGAGGCTACGGGGGCGGGGCCGGCGGCCAGGACGTCTGGAACGGCGTCGGGCTGCGTGCCCTGCTGGCCACCCACAAGCCCCTGCTCGACGCCGGCCGCCTCCAGGACGGCGAGCCCTTCCTCGCCGCCACCGCCAAGGCCCCCGTGGTCAGGGTGGGTACGGACATTGCGACGAGCCTGTCGCTGGGTGCGGGGGAGAGCCTGACCGTGTCCACGTCCACCGGCTCCGTCACCCTGCCCGCGGTCGTAGGAGGCGTGGCCGACGGCGTCGTGTGGCTGCCCGAGTGCTCACCTGGCTCCACCGTGCACCAGACCCTGGGCGCCCGCCACGGCTCGGTGGTGGGCGTGTCCCGACCCAGCCCCTCAACCCCCTCGGAGGTGGTCCGGTGAACCCGGTAACCCTTGCGGCCCCCGTCGGCCCCCTGCCCCTGAGCGGGGGCGTGGTAGCCGACTTCTCCGCCGAGACCTGGTGGCTGACCCTCGTCAAGGCGGTCTTCATCGTCGTCTTCCTCATTGCCAGCGTCATCCTGGTCCTGTGGGTGGAGCGCCGTGGCCTGGCGCGTATGCAGACCCGCCCCGGGCCCAACGTCAACGGCCCCTTCGGCCTGTTCCAGGCGTTCGCCGACGCCGCCAAGCTCATTATGAAGGAGGACTTCTGGCTCAAGGGGGCGGAGAAGACCGTCTACCTGCTGGCACCCGTTATCGCCGCGTTCAGCGCCTTCATGGTCTACGCGGTTATCCCGTTCGGTCCCAACGTCAGTGTCCTCGGGCACTCCACGCCCCTGCAGCTGACCGACTTCCCCGTCGCGGTCCTCTACGTCCTGGCCATTACCGCGTTCGGGGTCTACGGGATTATCCTGGGCGGCTGGTCGGCCCACTCCACCTACCCGCTGCTGGGGGCGGTGCGCAGCGCCGCGCAGGTCATCTCCTACGAGCTGGCCATGAGCCTGTCCGTCCTCACGGTCTTCCTGGCCTCGGGCACCATGTCCACCTCCGGGATCGTGGGCGCCCAGACCCGTATGTGGTGGGCGGTGGCCATGATGCCCAGCTTCGTCATCTACGTCGTCTCCATGGTCGGCGAGGTCAACCGCCTGCCCTTCGACCTGCCCGAGGCCGAGGGCGAGCTCGTGGCCGGGCACATGGTGGAGTACTCCTCCATGAAGTTCGCCTGGTACTTCCTGGCCGAGTACATCAATATGTTCAATGTCTCGGCCGTGTGCGTCACCCTCTTCCTGGGGGGTTGGCGTTCCTTCGTCATCGCCTCGTTCTGGCCCGGGGCCAATGAGGGCTGGTGGCCCGTCCTGTGGTTCGTGGCCAAGATCTGGGCGGTCATGTTCGCCATGATCTGGACCCGTGGCACCCTGGTGCGTATCCGCTACGACCACTTTATGAAGCTGGGCTGGAAGGTCCTGATCCCCGCGGCCCTGACCTGGTTCGTCATGGTCAGTGTCGTCACCGGCGTGAGGACCTTCTCCGGCACCCAGCCCCGTACCCTGCTCCTTGTCCTGGCGGCCGTGTTCCTGGTCGTCACGGCGGTCCTCGTGCTCGTGCCCGAGCGCGGGAGCGAGGAGGCCCCCTCCCCTCCCGGTAGCGGTCCCGGTGAGCTCGTGGCCCCCGGGCAGGTCCTGGACGCCTTCGCCGGAGGCTTCCCCGTCCCGCCGCTGCCCGGGCAGGTCCTGCCGCCCTCCCCGCGCTCCCGGCGCGCTGGCGCCGGGGCCTTTCTGCCTGCCGATCCGGGCACCGCCCCGACTGAAGGAGGGAACCGATGACCAGCAGCACCGGTGCCGACCACGACCAGTGGCTGCGTGAGGACCCCGGGGCCCTGGGCTCCTTCCTGGCCCCCGTCGCCGGCTACGGGGTGACCATCTCCTCCATGTTCCGGCCCACGGTCACCGAGCAGTACCCGTTCGAGAAGCCGGTCCTCATGCCCCGCTACCACGGGCGCCACCAGCTCAACCGCTATGACGACGGCCTGGAGAAGTGCATTGGCTGCGAGCTGTGCGCCTGGGCCTGCCCGGCCGACGCCATCTACGTCGAGGCCGCCTCCAACGCCCCGGACGAGCAGTACTCGCCCGGTGAGCGCTACGGGCGGGTCTACCAGATCAACTACCTGCGCTGCATCTTCTGCGGCATGTGCATCGAGGCCTGCCCCACCCGGGCCCTGACCATGACCCACGAGATCGACGAGCTCGTCGGCCCCACCCGCACCGGCCTGGTCTACGAGAAGGAGGACCTGCTGGCCCCCGTGCCCCCCGGTGCCCTGGCCGCCCCCCACCCCATGGTCGAGGGCACCGAGGACGCCGACTACTACCGCGGGAAGGTCACCGGCCCCACCCGGGCGCAGGTGGACTGGGTGCGTTCCCACCGCCCCCAGGACCCCACGCTCTCCTCCGCCCGCCCGGTGGGCACGGCCGTGAAGGAGACCCGCTCATGACGGCCCTGACCTCGGGCGGCGCCCTGGCCGCCCCCGCCACCCTGACGAACGCCGGTACCGTCTCCACCGGCGAGACGATCCTGTTCTGTGTCGTCTCCCTGGTCACGGTGGTCTGCGCCCTGGGCGTCCTGACCGCCCGGCGGGCCGTGTCCGCGGCCGTCAATATGATCGGCATTATGATCGGCCTGGCCGTCCTCTACCTGGCCAACGAGGCGTCCTTCCTGGGGATGACGCAGGTCGTGGTCTACACCGGCGCCGTCATGACCCTGGTCCTGTTCGTCATTATGCTCGTCGGGGTCGGCGGGGAGGAGCCGGTCGCGGGCTCCCGGGGCGTGCCCACCCCCGTGGCGCTCCTGGCTGGCGGGGGCCTGGTGGCGGTGCTGGCCGCCGTCGTCTGCGCCACCGTCTTCCCCGGCGCCGCCGGCCTGCTCGACGGCGAGGCCGCGACCCCCGCCGCCCTGGCGGAGGTGCTGCTGGGCAACTACGTGGTCACCATGGAGCTCACTGGCATCCTCCTGGTGGTGGCCGCCCTGGGGGCCCTGACCCTGACCCACCGTCAGCGGCTGCGCGGGGTACGTACCCAGCGTGAGCAGGCCGAGGAGCGCATGCGCGCCTACGCCACCAAGGGGGTCCACCCCGGCCAGAGGCCTGCGCCCGGGGTCTACGCCGCCACCAACTCTGCCGCCGCGCCCGCCCTGGACGCCTCCGGACAGGCCGTGGAGGCCTCCGTGCCCCGCCCCCTGGTGGTGCGCGGCCAGGACCTGGACGTCAGCCAGGTCTCCCCGGGGACCGGCACCCAGGTCGACGGCGCCCTCGCCGCGCGCGACCAGGCGGTGCCCCGTTCCGGTATGCCTGCCATGCCCGGTGCCGCCGCGCCCGTGGTCGTCCAGCCCCTCCTGCCCGGTGCCGGCACCCAGCCCGGTGCCACCGCCCCCGCGCCCGCCCCGAAGGAGGAGCTCACGTGACTCTGCCGATCTCCGCCTACGTCGTCCTGGCCATGGTCCTGTTCACCCTGGGGGCCCTGACCGTCCTGCTACGGCGCAACGCGATTATCGAGCTCATGGGCGTGGAGCTCATGCTCAACGCCGTCAACCTGGTGCTCGTGACCTTCTCCCGCCTGCACGGCAACCTCACCGGGCAGATCTTCGCCTTCTTCGTCATGGTGGTGGCCGCCGCCGAGGTCGTCGTGGGGCTGAGCATCGTGGTGTCCATCTTCCGTACCCGCAGGTCGACGTCCGTGGACGAGACCAACCTGCTCAAGAGCTGAGGGGACTGGCATGACCACCGCACCGTCTCTCGCCGCGCTCCTGGCCCCCGCCCCCGCGTCGACGGCCCCTACCGGGCCGGCCGCCTGGGCCTGGCTCCTTGTCGCCGTGCCCGCGCTCTCCGCCGCGCTCCTGCTGCTGGGCGGGCGCCGTACCGACGCCTGGGGGCACTGGGTGGGCCTGGCCGCCGCCCTCCTGGACGCCTGCCTGGGCGGGGCGGTCCTGGCCCAGGTCCTGGGGCTGCCCGCCGACCAGCGCACCATGGACCTGAGCCTGTGGCGCTGGTTCGGCGTGGGGGACCTGGAGGTGCGCGTCGGGCTGCGTATCGACCCGCTCTCCCTGACCTTCGTGGCCCTGGTCACCTTTGTGGGTTTCCTCATCCACCTGTACTCCGTGGCCTACATGGCCCACGACCGCGACCGGCGCCGCTTCTTCGCCTACCTGAACCTGTTCGTCGCGGCCATGCTCACCCTGGTCCTGGGCGACTCCTACGTGGTGCTCTTCGTGGGCTGGGAGGGCGTGGGCCTGGCCTCCTACCTGCTCATCGGCTTCTGGAACACGGCCGACGCCGACGCTCCCGACGCGCTCAAGGACGCCAGCACCTCCAACGCCACCGCCGCCAAGAAGGCCTTCATTATGAACCGTGTGGGCGACGTCGGCCTGCTCCTGGCCATGATGGCCATGGTGGCCCGGGTGGGCTCGGTGAGCTTCACCGACGTCCTGGGCCGGGCCTCGCACGGCGCCCTGTCACCGGGCTGGGCCACCGCCACGGGCTTCTTCCTCCTGGTGGCCGCCTGCGGCAAGTCCGCCCAGTTCCCCCTCCAGGCCTGGCTGGGTGACGCCATGGCCGGGCCCACCCCGGTCTCCGCCCTCATCCACGCCGCCACCATGGTCACCGCCGGCGTCTACCTCATGGTGCGCTCCGGCGCGGTCTACCAGGCCGCCCCCGACGCCCAGCTGGCGGTGGCCGTCGTCGGCGCCGTCACCCTGGTCCTGGGGGCGGTCATCGGGTCCGCCAAGGACGACATGAAGAAGGTCCTGGCCGCCTCCACCATGAGCCAGATCGGCTACATGATGCTGGGTGCGGGACTGGGGCCGGTCGGCTACGCCTTCGCCGTCTTCCACCTGCTGACCCACGGCTTCTTCAAGGCCCAGCTGTTCCTGGGGGCCGGCAGCGTCATGCACGCCATGGGCGACCAGGTGAACATGCGTCGCTTCGGGGGACTGCGCCGGGCCATGCCGGTCACCTGGGTGACCATGGGGATCGGCTGGCTGGCCATCCTGGGCGTCCCGCCCCTCTCCGGCTTCTGGTCCAAGGACAGGATTATCGAGGCCGCCTTCACCGGCCAGGGGGCCCGGCCCTGGATCCTGGGGGGCGTCGCCCTGCTGGGCGCGGGCCTGACCTCCTTCTACATGTCCCGCCTCTTCTTCATGATCTTCCACGGCACCCCGCGCTGGACCACCAAGGCCGACCCGGAGGGGCCCGTCCACCCCCACGAGTCAGGGCCCCTGATGACCGTCCCGCTGGTCGTCCTGTCCGTCTTCTCCCTGGCCCTGGGCGGGCTGCTGGCCGTAGGCGACCGCTTCACCACCTGGCTGGAGCCGGTCACCGGCCACGTCGAGCACGGCGAGCCGGTGCTGGCGGCAGAGGTCATTATGGGAGCCACCCTGGCCCTGGTGGTACTGGGCGTGGTGGCGGCCTGGCTCGTGTACGTGCGTCACCAGGTGCCTGTGGTGGCCCGGCCCGGCCCGGCCCTGGTGGAGGCGGCCCGCCACGACATGTACCAGGACGCCCTCAACGAGGCCGTCGCCATGCGGCCCGGTCAGGGGCTGGTGGCGGCCGTGACCGCCACCGACCGCTACGTCGTCGACGGCGCGGTGGAGGGCCTGGCCGCCGCCACCGCCGCCTGCGGGCGCCTGGTGGGCCGCACCCAGTCCGGGTACGTGCGCTCCTACGCCGGCTACATGCTGGTCGGTACGCTCCTGGTTCTCGTCGCCGTCCTGGCCAGCAGGTTCTGAGAGGACAGGTAACCGACATGACCGACACCACCGTGGCAGCCTCCTTCCCGGTTCTCACCCTCATGGTGCTCCTGCCCCTGGCCGGGGCGCTGGTCGTGGGGGCCGTGGCCCCCCTGCGCCGCCGGGCCCGCGCCCTGGGGCTCGTGTTCTCCGTGGCCGAGTTCGCCCTGGGCGTGGCCGCCGCCTGCGAGTTCGACGCCGGCCAGGGGGCGGCCGTCCAGCTGGCCGAGACCCGTCCCTGGATCCCGCTCATCGGGGTCTCCTGGGCGCTGGGGGCCACCGGGCTGAGCCTGGCGATGCTGCTCCTGGCGACCTTCCTGGTACCCCTGGTCCTCCTGGCCTCCTGGGGGGAGGTCCCCGCCCACCGGCAGGGCCTGTTCACCAGCCTGGTCCTGGTCCTGGAGGCCTTCGTCGTCGTCATCTTCACCGCCCGCGACCTGTTCCTGTTCTACCTGTGCTTCGAGGCCATGCTCGTCCCGGTGTACTTCCTCATCGGGGTGTTCGGGGGGGCGGGCAGACGTCGTGCCGCCCTGAAGTTCCTCCTGTACTCCCTGGCCGGGGGCCTGGTCATGCTGGTGGGCGTCATAGCCCTGTTCGTCTACGCCCACAACGGCACCCAGACCTACCTCTACTCCAGCCTGGCCCACAGCATGTCAGCCTCACCGGCCGTGAGCCGCTGGATATTCCTGAGCATCCTCGCCGCCCTGGCCGTCAAGGCCCCTGTGGTGCCGTTGCACACCTGGCTTCCCGACGCCGCCGAGCAGGCCACCCCGGGTACCTCCGTGCTGCTCATCGGGGTCCTGGACAAGATCGGCACCTACGGCATGGTCGCCGTCCTGCTGCCCGTCTTCCCGGAGGCGTCCCGGTGGGCGGCTCCCGCCGTCTGCGTCCTGGCGGTGGTCAGCATCGTCTACGGCGGTCTGGCCGCCGTCGGCCAGGACCATCTCTACCGGCTCATCTCCTACACCTCTGTGAGCCACTTCGGATTTATGGTCCTCGGGATATTCGTGGGCAGCCGCGTGGCAGCCGCCGGCGCCATGGTCTACATGGTGGCGCACGGGCTGTCCATCGCCGGTCTCTACCTGGTCACCGGGTTCATGGCCCGGCGTACCGGTACCGTGCGCGTCAGTGAGCTCGGCGGCATAGGGCGGGTCATGCCGCTGGTGGCGGGGACCTTCCTGGTCTCGGGCCTGTCCGGTATCGCCCTGCCCGGGCTGAGCGGCTTCGTCCCCGAGTGGATGGTGCTCACCGGTACCTTCTCCGTCTCCACCGCCCTGGGGGTGGGGGCGGTCGCCGGCGTCGTCATTGCCGCCGTCTACCTTCTGCTGCCCTACCAGCGGGTCTTTACCGGGGCCCCCGCTGCCGCGCGCGTGGGCAGCCCGGACCTGGACGGCCGCGAGAGGCTCGTGCTCGTCCCGATTATCGCCGCCATGCTGGCCCTGGGCCTGGCGCCCGCGGCCCTGGTGGACACGCTCGACGGTATCGCCGAGCAGGTCGCCACCGTCACGGAAGGGAGCCTCCAGTGAGCTTCACCGCCCCGGTCATTAACTGGGCCGGTCTGGGCCCGGTCCTCATTATCCTGGGCGCAGGCCTGTTGGGTGTCCTCGTGGAGGCCTTCGTGCCGCGCCGGGCGCGTCAGGTCACCCAGACCGTCCTGAGCCTGCTGGCACTCCTGGCCTCCGGGGTCGTCCTGGCGGTGCGCTGGGTGGCCCTGCGGGACCCGCTCCTTGCCGGACGCGCTGCTGTGCGCCCCTCCGGCCTGGGGGAGGTGGAGGACGGCCTGTCCGTCGTCGCCCAGGGCGTCCTGCTGGTCATCGGCTTCCTCGCGCTGCTGGTCATGGCCGACCGCACCACCGTCGGTGACGGCGCCTTCGCCGCCCAGGCGGCCGACCGCCCCGGAAGCGCCGAGGAGTCAGAGTCCACCCGCGCCGGGTGGACCACCACGGAGGTCTTCCCCCTGGCGCTCTTCTGCTTGGCGGGCATGATGCTCTTCCCGGCGGTGGGCGACCTCATTAGCCTCTTCGTCACCCTGGAGATGGTCTCCCTGCCCCTGTACGTCCTGGCGGCCACGGCCCGCCACCGTCGTCTGCTGAGCCAGGAGGCGGCCCTGAAGTACCTCGTCCTGGGAGCCTTCGCCTCAGCGCTGCTGCTCATGGGGGCGGCCCTGCTCTACGGCGTCGCCGGGAGCGTGGACTACGCCACGATCAGTGCCGCCATGAGGCAGGCGCAGGGGGGCTGGATGTCCCTGGCCGGTATCACGCTGGTGACGGTCGGCCTGCTGTTCAAGGTGGCGGTAGTGCCCTTCCACGCCTGGAGCCCGGACGTCTACCAGGGGGCGCCCACCCCGGTGACCGGGCTCATGGCCGCGGGGGTCAAGGCCACCGCCTTCCTGGCCCTGCTGCGCTTCTCCCTCAGGATCGGCTACCTGGTGGTGGACGACCTCAAGCCCGTGCTGTGGGCGCTGGCCGTCCTGACCATGCTCGTGGGGACCGTGGTCGGTGTCGTCCAGAAGGACGTCAAGCGCCTGCTGGCCTACTCGGCTATTGCCCACGCGGGCTACATGCTCATTGCCGTCACGGCCCTCGACCAGGTAGCTGTCGTCGGCCTGGTCTTCTACGCCCTGGCTTACGGCGTGGCCACGGTCGGCGCTTTCGGGGTGGTCACCCTGGTACGCACCTACCACGGCGGGGGCGTCGGGGTAGCCGGTGCCGCCGGGGCCGAGGCCACCGGTCTGGGGGCCTACCGGGGCCTGGCACGCCGCAGCCCGTGGCTGGCCGGGGCCATGGCGGTCTTCCTGCTGTCCCTGGCCGGTATCCCGCTCACGGCGGGGTTCATGGGGAAGTTCATAGTCTTCCTGGCGGGTGTGGGCGCCGGGGCCACCTGGATCGTGGTCGTCGCTGTGGCCTCCTCGGTCGCTACCGCCTTCTTCTACATGCGTCTGATCGTGCTCATGTTCTTCCATGACCCCGAGGACCAGGACGTCGTAGTGGTCGGCTCGACCGGCCTGAGCATGGCGGCGATCGGTCTGGCTGCGCTTCTCACGGTCACAATGGGGGTCCTGCCCCAGGCGGTTCTGGAGACCCTCCTCCAGGCCGCTATGCTCATCTCGTGACCGCCACGCTGACCCTGGACGCGCCTCAGATCGAAGGTCGGATCTCTGAGGCCCTTGAGGCCGTGGAGACCCGCCTGCTGGAGGTGGTCAGCAGCGCGGACGAGACCATTAACCCGCCCACGTCCCACCTGGCTGCGGCGGGCGGCAAGCGTCTGCGCCCCACCCTGACCCTGCTCACCGCCCAGCTGGGCGACCCGGTGCTGGCTGCTGGTGAGCAGGTGCGCGATGCCGGTGTCGCCGTCGAGCTCACCCACATCGCCACCCTCTACCACGACGACGTCATGGACGAGGCGCCTCTGCGTCGTGGGGCCCCCAGCGCCCAGACGGTGTGGGGCAACTCCGCCGCCATCCTCACCGGCGACGTCCTGGTGGCGCGGGCCTCCCAGCTCGTGGCGGCCCTGGGGCCCGAGGCGGTGCTGGCCCACGCCCGTACCTTTGAGCGCCTGTGCATGGGCCAGCTTCACGAGACCCTGCCCCGTCCGGCCGCCAGCGACCCGGTGGAGCACTACATCCAGGTCCTGGCGGACAAGACCGGTTCCCTGACCGCCGTCTCCGCACGGTACGGCGCCATGCTCACGCGCGCCGGGGCGGGTGTGGAGGCGCTCGTGCAGGACTTCGGGGAGAAGATCGGCGTCGCCTTCCAGCTGGCTGACGACGTCATTGACCTCACCAGTGACTCGGCGACGACCGGCAAGACCCCGGGGACCGACCTGCGTGAGGGGGTGGAGACCATGCCGGTGCTGCTCCTGCGCCAGGCACTGGCCGCCGGAGAGCTCGACGCCGCCGGGCAGTCCATCCTGTCCGCCCTGTCCACCATGGACCTGTGCGACGACGTCGTGCTGGCCGGGGTGGTGGCCCGGTTGCGTGAGCACCCGGTGCTGGCTCGTACCCGTCAGATGGCCCTTAGCTGGGCGCGTGAGGCTGTCGCCGCCCTGGAGGGCCTGGAGGAGGCCACCCTGGCCGGGACACGTGAGCGCCTGACAGGTGACAGCATTCAGGCCCAGGGTGCTCAGAGCGCCCTGGCCGAGGCCGGTGAACGGGCCCGGGTGGTCCGGGACGCCATGGAGCAGTTCGCCCACCTGCTGGTGGACCGGGCAGCCTGAGTCGGGGTGTCGTCGGGTAGTCCGGACTTGTGCGAAGCGGTGGTCATTGGACTCGCGGGGGTGAACCGGACGGGGCAGGGGCTGGGCTCAGGACCCAGCTGACGACGGCACGCCACCTGCGGTGAGCTGTGGACCTGGCGGGGGCCGCGTCCTCGACGGCGTCGTGGTCACCATGGCCGAGCAGCTGGACCTGGCGGGGGCCGCGAGTTGGTCCTCTGCCACGGTCGAGACCAGTTTGCTCCGGCCTGGTGCAGGCCGCCTGGCGGGCGTTGGGCCCCTGCCACGGTCGAGACCAGTTTGCCGTATATCCCTGCCCGTAGGTCCGGACGTACTCAGGGCGCGCCGCGAGATGCTCGCCGGGCGGGCCACCACGCCGTGTAGGTCCGGACGCACTCAGGGCGCGCACGGTGGCGGAATATAGCGCGGGCAGGGCAGAGTCTGGTTGCGTGGAGGTCAGGGCCTGCCTGGCGTGAGCAGGGCAGGGTCTGGTTGCAGGGGTCGGGGCCGAGGTCAGGCCGTCAAGGTCAGCCTTCCGGTCGAGGTGCCTGCCAGCTGCGTGGGGGCGGGGGCTGCACCCCCGGCCGGGACTCGGCCGGGCGGTCGTGCCCGCCAGCTGCGTGTGGGGCCGGCCGTACGACAGGCTTCTCGAACTTATCCGCCACCGTGTGCCCGCCAGCTGCGTGGGGGCGAGGGGCCTCTTCCGCTGGGCAGCTGGCGGCAGGGGCGCCGCTCGCCAGCTGCGTGGGGGGTGGGGGAGCGCCCGTCAGCGGTTATTTATGGTGAGGTCGTGCCCGCCAGCTGCGTGTGGGGCCAGGGCCGGAGGCCAGCCCTCCAGGGCCGTGGGGTGTCTGCTGGTGGCGTGGGGGCCAGCCCCTCATCGGCTGGTCCCCGTGCCGTTACGTGGGGGCGCCTGCTGGTTGCGGGGGTCGGGGCCGGGGTCAGGTCCTCAGGGTCAGCCTCCCTGTCGGGGTGCCTGCCAGTTGCGTGGGGGCTGGCCTCTCACCGGCTGGCCCTGTGCCGCTACGTGGGGTGTCCGCTGGTTGTGTGGGTCGGGGCCGGGGTCAGGCCGTCAGGGTCAGCCTCCCTGTCGGGGTGTCCGCTGGTAGTGCGGGGCTGGGGGCGGCGGCTGCTGGGTGGGAGGCCGTGGTGGCTGCCGGTGGGGCGTTCGTCGGGGGCCTGGGTGGCGGTGTTGCACATTCATCCTGGGGTGCTGGTCGGGCCGGTGGCGTGATTCCAACGTTTTTCCGCCCCGGGGGGCGGAGGTGAGCAGGATGAATGTGCAACGTGGGCGCCGTTGCACATTCATCCTGGTTCCCGGTCCCAGGCCGATGGGTGGATCCGCATGATCCCGCCGTTTACTGATCGCCGATTGTAAAAAAAATGTGCAACTCCGCCAGCCGGGCCAGCTGACAGCCTGCCCGTAACCGCCAGCAGGTCCGGCTGGCGCTAGCGCCCGTGACCGCCAGCCGGCCCGACGGAGGCTGCTGGCCACCGCATCCTAGACATGCGGCGCAGACGGAATAAGCACGCAACTAGATCCTGTCTTGCTCGTGCTATGGAGGTAGCCGGGCTAATTCCAAGTCCTGTCGCCGTTCAGGCGTCCTTACGGTATTGCCTGCACCTCTTACGGGGATAGGTCTTGAGGGTCACGACCACCGTCTGGGCAGCACTAGTTCTTGCATGTTGCGTTATTTCTTGCAGAGGAGGACCGGAAGGCTTCGGAACCATGCGGGTATCTCGGTGTTCGGAAGAATGGCGGTACAAGGATTAATGAGGTATGTAAGAACCAGTGCAGCTTGGAGTCCTGTGATGCGTGACTGGCCCTATGCAATGCCCTGGGAACGGGAATCATCCCCACTCGCGCGGGGTTTACTTTACCGGGGCGTGGTAGAACTCCGACCCCGTCGGATCATCCCCGCGCGTGCGGGGTTTACACCGCCGGTCAGGGTAAGCTCACGACCGAGAACGGATCATCCCCGCACACGCAGGGTTTACCCTGCTCAAGGGTGACGAGCATGGCGTTTTTCCGGATCATCCCCGCACACGCGGGGTTTACATCCGTGGCCTGCTCGACGGCATCAAGTCCATGGGATCATCCCCGCACACGCGGGGTTTACGCCGTCCACGACGGGCGCGGCCACTGGCTGGTCGGATCATCCCCGCATGCGCGGGGTTTACGGTGACGCTCTTGGCCATCAGCCCCGCACCTCCGGATCATCCCCGCGTGCGCGGGGTTTACGCCTCCCGCTACGACTCCGACGGGAAGCGGAGGGGATCATCCCCGCACGCGCGGGGTTTACGCGGCGGCCACGGCGGCCTCGGCCGCCACCACCGGATCATCCCCGCATGCGCGGGGTTTACCCCCTGCCAGCCCCCGTCCATGTCGCGCCACCCGGATCATCCCCGCACACGCGGGGTTTACCTGACTACGGCAGTCAGCAGATCCAGCACCTTGGGATCATCCCCGCACACGCGGGGTTTACCAGACGCACCTCATGTGAGTAGGCTCACCCTTCTGGATCATCCCCGCACACGCGGGGTTTACGTGACCGCGTGACTGGCGTCACGTGGCCACTGGGGATCATCCCCGCACACGCGGGGTTTACCTCGCCCCGGCCGGGCTGGCGTCGGGCGACCAGGGATCATCCCCGCACACGCGGGGTTTACGGTGGTTGAGGGAGGTGGGGGGTGGCCCCACGGGGATCATCCCCGCACACGCGGGGTTTACTTGTGACGACGGGATTCCGGGGTTTGTCGCCTGGGATCATCCCCGCACACGCGGGGTTTACTTGTGACGACGGGATTCCGGGGTTTGTCGCCTGGGATCATCCCCGCACACGCGGGGTTTACCTGTAGGCCCACGAGTCGTCCGTTGACCCCGCGGGATCATCCCCGCACACGCGGGGTTTACCGGTTGGTGGTCGAGGGAGGGGTGGCCCCACGGGGATCATCCCCGCACACGCGGGGTTTACGATCAAGAGCGCAGCCTCAGTCGTCGGCCGAACGGATCATCCCCGCACACGCGGGGTTTACGACCGCTTGCCCTTGGCCAGTTCCTGCCGGATCGGATCATCCCCGCACACGCGGGGTTTACAATTTCAACGTTTTATGGTCGGGGTGGCGGGATGGATCATCCCCGCACACGCGGGGTTTACCCCCAACCCAAGCGGTACCTGGGAGTGGCCGCCGGATCATCCCCGCACACGCGGGGTTTACAGGGGGATTTCGATTGTTGATGCGAGTAATCCAGGATCATCCCCGCACACGCGGGGTTTACTATGCGGGGGTGTCTTAGTGGCGGGAAGCCCTCGGATCATCCCCGCACACGCGGGGTTTACCACTCTAACATGTTGCCCTGGGGCATGTAGGACGGATCATCCCCGCACACGCGGGGTTTACAGCCATGCGGCCTCCCATGAGGCGGCACGGGGGGGATCATCCCCGCACACGCGGGGTTTACTTCGAGGGCGTGGTTGAGCATGGTGGCTCTGGCGGATCATCCCCGCACACGCGGGGTTTACCCATACTCACTAGAGTGTGTATAGTTATGGGTGGGATCATCCCCGCACACGCGGGGTTTACGCCGTCGGTGGCGTTTCCGACGGCCTTGGGCTGGGATCATCCCCGCACACGCGGGGTTTACGCGGCCCGGGCGACCCCGACCCGACGATCACCGGGATCATCCCCGCACACGCGGGGTTTACCGGTCGGTGGGCTCGTACATGTGGGAGACCCTGGGATCATCCCCGCACACGCGGGGTTTACCCCTCCCGCCCGCGCCCACACCCCAGGCTCTCGGGGATCATCCCCGCACACGCGGGGTTTACGCCTCCAGCTCCCCCAGGGCCGCCCGCACGGCCGGATCATCCCCGCACACGCGGGGTTTACGACACCAGGTAGTCTGTCGCGTACCGCACCAGCGGATCATCCCCGCACACGCGGGGTTTACCGGCCACCGTGACCAGCGTCACGGCGACCTGACGGATCATCCCCGCACACGCGGGGTTTACCGGCCACCGTGACCAGCGTCACGGCGACCTGACGGATCATCCCCGCACACGCGGGGTTTACCTGAGCGAGCACTGTGACGCGTGGGGCCGCCGGGGATCATCCCCGCACACGCGGGGTTTACAAGCCCCCCCGGGAATACTTAAGTTTGGCTGGCGGATCATCCCCGCACACGCGGGGTTTACTGGGCGACGCCTGGTGCTGGGGCGTGATGTAAAGGATCATCCCCGCACACGCGGGGTTTACAGGCCACTGTGCCACTGCACGTGGGCCAGCTGAGGATCATCCCCGCACACGCGGGGTTTACGTGACCGCGTGACTGGCGTCACGTGGCCACTGAGGATCATCCCCGCACACGCGGGGTTTACACGCGCACGGACTCAGCCCGCATGCGCCGCATGGGATCATCCCCGCACACGCGGGGTTTACGGTTTACCTAAGTTTGGTGGGGGTGTGTTGGGGGGATCATCCCCGCACACGCGGGGTTTACGCCGTCGTGTGTGGCCCTGTGGGGGTTAGGTGGGGATCATCCCCGCACACGCGGGGTTTACCGCGAGGCCTCATCAGAGGTCATAAAAAACGGGGGATCATCCCCGCACACGCGGGGTTTACTCGTCGCCGGTCTCCCGGACGATCTTGAGGACGGGATCATCCCCGCACACGCGGGGTTTACAGGAGGTGGTCCAGGCGGAGGCGCTCGGTCGCCGGATCATCCCCGCACACGCGGGGTTTACCGCTCAGGGGCGCTGTGAGCGTCTCTGAGCGGCGGATCATCCCCGCACACGCGGGGTTTACTTGCCCGCAGCGTTCACCCCAGTTGACAGGGTAGGATCATCCCCGCACACGCGGGGTTTACCCACCGACGGACCTCAGGATTTCCGATCATACAGGATCATCCCCGCACACGCGGGGTTTACTCACTACTAGACGCCTCACTGCTACCGCCCACAGGATCATCCCCGCACACGCGGGGTTTACACTCGCACGCTCGGTAATGGGCACTTTCGCTTAGGATCATCCCCGCACACGCGGGGTTTACCACGAATCTTAAGGTTGTCGAATTGTGCTACCCGGATCATCCCCGCACACGCGGGGTTTACGTTAACAGCCAAAACTACTCCTTGTCGGGCACGGGATCATCCCCGCGCGTGCGGGGTTTACGGCGTCATCACCGACGCCGACGGCAAGGTTGTCGGATCATCCCCGCGCGTGCGGGGTTTACGTGAGCGGGGATGCCCTTTCGGGCTGGGGGCCGGGATCATCCCCGCGCGTGCGGGGTTTACGCGTGGCGCGGTCGTATGGTCGTCGTGGGCGGGGATCATCCCCGCGCGTGCGGGGTTTACGTCCGTCCATCCGTAGAAGCGCGTGGTTATCCAGGATCATCCCCGCGCGTGCGGGGTTTACGGTGATGATGACGTCCGGCGGCGGGAGAAGTCCGGATCATCCCCGCGCGTGCGGGGTTTACAAGGGTTATGGGTGGGTTAGGTTTACCTAAGTTGGATCATCCCCGCGCGTGCGGGGTTTACGCCATAGCGGTCTTCGTGACCGCGCCCCACGCGGGATCATCCCCGCGCGTGCGGGGTTTACGTTCATGAGTGCTTTGGCATCCGCTCGGCCGACGGATCATCCCCGCGCGTGCGGGGTTTACTCTGAGCGGCTTTCCGTCGTCATGTGTCCCCCTGGATCATCCCCGCGCGTGCGGGGTTTACAAGGGCTGGCGTTTCTCGCTTTCTAGGGCGTAGGGATCATCCCCGCGCGTGCGGGGTTTACGCCAGGGTCGCGGCCTGCTGGGCCTGGGCGTCCGGATCATCCCCGCGCGTGCGGGGTTTACGACAGAAGCCCTCTTCCAGAAGCGCCTACAGCGGGATCATCCCCGCGCGTGCGGGGTTTACCCGATACCGATTCTCTGGAGCCTCACAGCTGCCGGATCATCCCCGCGCGTGCGGGGTTTACCCGATACCGATTCTCTGGAGCCTCACAGCTGCCGGATCATCCCCGCGCGTGCGGGGTTTACGACTACGGTCAGCCCGCGCTCAGCGACGACGCCGGATCATCCCCGCGCGTGCGGGGTTTACCCGATACCGATTCTCTGGAGCCTCACAGCTGCCGGATCATCCCCGCGCGTGCGGGGTTTACGACTACGGTCAGCCCGCGCTCAGCGACGACGCCGGATCATCCCCGCGCGTGCGGGGTTTACGGCGACGCCCCCCAGGACCCGACGGTGGAGGCGGGATCATCCCCGCGCGTGCGGGGTTTACTAGGAGAATCCCGAAAAATCAACCTAAAACCGCGGATCATCCCCGCGCGTGCGGGGTTTACTGCTCAGGGGTACGCCCAGCATTACGCCGGAGAAGGATCATCCCCGCGCGTGCGGGGTTTACCGGTGCCCGCGCAAGCGCCGGTGGTGACGGCCCGGATCATCCCCGCGCGTGCGGGGTTTACTCCACGATCACCAGGGAGCGCTTGACGAGGGGGGGATCATCCCCGCGCGTGCGGGGTTTACTCGGTCCGCTTATTTTTGCTCGTGTGGATTGGAGGATCATCCCCGCGCGTGCGGGGTTTACGACGATGTGCTGCGGGCCACAGTGGTCAACAACGGATCATCCCCGCGCGTGCGGGGTTTACTGGGTGGATACGGGGCGTGGTAGGGAGGACCGGGGATCATCCCCGCGCGTGCGGGGTTTACCCTGTCATCTTGGTGATCTCGGGGATCATACGGGGATCATCCCCGCGCGTGCGGGGTTTACCGGGCACCGTGACCAGCGTCACGGCGACCCGACGGATCATCCCCGCGCGTGCGGGGTTTACCTGCGTGCGTGATCGGCGTCACACGTCCACAACGGATCATCCCCGCGCGTGCGGGGTTTACCGCTGGCGGGGCCGCTGGTGGCCTTTCCCGGGCGGATCATCCCCGCGCGTGCGGGGTTTACTTGCTACGATCATGTCCGGGAGGCTCGTCAGCGGGATCATCCCCGCGCGTGCGGGGTTTACGGAAATCGATCCGCGAGGTCGCCGAGGGAACAGGGATCATCCCCGCGCGTGCGGGGTTTACGCCTGGGCCTGAGGGTCCGGTAGAGGGTGATCGGGATCATCCCCGCGCGTGCGGGGTTTACCCCGGTCGAAGGGGAAGGCGCTGAGCGGCCCCCGGATCATCCCCGCGCGTGCGGGGTTTACTTCCTGCCGGATCTTGATGATGGTTAGAATGGCGGATCATCCCCGCGCGTGCGGGGTTTACGCACGGTACGCGCGCGGCGTGCACCGTGAGGGGGGGATCATCCCCGCGCGTGCGGGGTTTACACTGAGACCGAGATCACTGAGGCCAGCGAGGCGGGATCATCCCCGCGCGTGCGGGGTTTACGCACGGTACGCGCGCGGCGTGCACCGTGAGGGGGGGATCATCCCCGCGCGTGCGGGGTTTACACTGAGACCGAGATCACTGAGGCCAGCGAGGCGGGATCATCCCCGCGCGTGCGGGGTTTACCTGCGTGCGTGATCGGCGTCACGGCGACCCGACGGATCATCCCCGCGCGTGCGGGGTTTACCTCGCGGCCGGGAAGTGCTTGGGTTTGTACCACGGATCATCCCCGCGCGTGCGGGGTTTACCTGCTGGACCACGAGGGCCTGTCCGTCACCGCGGGATCATCCCCGCGCGTGCGGGGTTTACAAGACCGCCGTCCACGCCAGCACCACATTCACAGGATCATCCCCGCGCGTGCGGGGTTTACGGGATCCGGTGCCCGGCCGGGACCCCGGAGTAGGGATCATCCCCGCGCGTGCGGGGTTTACATCAAGTCCTCCACGAAGGACGCGGGGGGCAAGGGATCATCCCCGCGCGTGCGGGGTTTACCCGCCCACCTCCGAGCCGTCTGACGGCGGGGAAGGATCATCCCCGCGCGTGCGGGGTTTACGAGGCCGTTGCGAGGATGTTAGCCGCGGATGCCGGATCATCCCCGCGCGTGCGGGGTTTACAGTCGCCGTCGCTCATCTCCGGTCGGCATTCAAGGATCATCCCCGCGCGTGCGGGGTTTACCCGTTACCGACGCCACGAAGTCGGAAAACGCAGGGATCATCCCCGCGCGTGCGGGGTTTACCGCTACGTCGGATGTGGAAATGCCGTGGAATGGGGATCATCCCCGCGCGTGCGGGGTTTACCTCACAGGGATACGGGCGGCTTGACCCTGAGAAGGATCATCCCCGCGCGTGCGGGGTTTACCTTCTTAATATAGATATGATGGTGGTGGGCGAAGGATCATCCCCGCGCGTGCGGGGTTTACTAACCGTGACCTTAAGAGTGATAATGTAGACTAGGATCATCCCCGCGCGTGCGGGGTTTACGCCAGCTTCTCATGTCCTACCGGCAGACACTTCGGATCATCCCCGCGCGTGCGGGGTTTACCCCGTAGGAGTGCAATGATTCCTTTTTGGGGCGGGATCATCCCCGCGCGTGCGGGGTTTACGCCATGTCAGCGCCGTCAAGGCCCGGGATTCCCGGATCATCCCCGCGCGTGCGGGGTTTACTCTACGGCGGCGAGTGTAGCGATAATGCATGCCGGATCATCCCCGCGCGTGCGGGGTTTACCTGAGTATGAGAAGAATGATGGTTTCTGGCATGGGATCATCCCCGCGCGTGCGGGGTTTACTCCGGGCGTGTACCGGCTACTCGGTCGGTGAGGGATCATCCCCGCGCGTGCGGGGTTTACGCGCGTTTTTCGGGGTGTGCTGTGGTGGGGGTGGGATCATCCCCGCGCGTGCGGGGTTTACCAGTCAGACACCTCCGACTACCTGTCAGCCCCAGGATCATCCCCGCGCGTGCGGGGTTTACCCAAAAGCATCCATCAACACGCCGGGCACGGACGGATCATCCCCGCGCGTGCGGGGTTTACAAGTTCGGTGGATTTCTAAGAGTGCTGACGGGAGGATCATCCCCGCGCGTGCGGGGTTTACGTCCCAGGAGGCGTCATCCTCACTGAGACAGTTGGATCATCCCCGCGCGTGCGGGGTTTACATAAAGCCGTCGGCGCGTGTCACGTACCCCGTCGGATCATCCCCGCGCGTGCGGGGTTTACTTTCGGGACTCATGATGTTGACGTGAGGTCTAGGGATCATCCCCGCGCGTGCGGGGTTTACCTCGGCGCGGGCTTTCATTGCGTGGATGAGGGCGGATCATCCCCGCGCGTGCGGGGTTTACCCCGGGCCTGAGGGTCCGGTAGAGGGTGATCGGGATCATCCCCGCGCGTGCGGGGTTTACTTGGCCTCGGCATCGGTCGTGGTGGTGTCGACGGGATCATCCCCGCGCGTGCGGGGTTTACTCAGCGGGAGGGGCATGCGCCGCCTGTCGGCCCCGGATCATCCCCGCGCGTGCGGGGTTTACGCGATGGCGTCGTCGAGGACCTCGTTAAAGAGGGGATCATCCCCGCGCGTGCGGGGTTTACTTCTCCCCCGCATCCCACCAGAAGCGGTCCCCGGGATCATCCCCGCGCGTGCGGGGTTTACGCTCGGGGGATTGGGACACTGTCGCCGGCCTCAGGATCATCCCCGCGCGTGCGGGGTTTACACGCCACGCACGCGAAACGCATTCGCACAGATAGGATCATCCCCGCGCGTGCGGGGTTTACTGAGGTGTGATGCCGGGCACTTCGGTGCCCGGCGGATCATCCCCGCGCGTGCGGGGTTTACAATCGTGGCGTTGAAGCCCATTCTTGGACTTTTGGATCATCCCCGCGCGTGCGGGGTTTACCTACCTGAACAACGAATGCTCGGTTTTCAACGAGGATCATCCCCGCGCGTGCGGGGTTTACGATATGGGACCAACCGAAAACACCACGGGCTGGGGATCATCCCCGCGCGTGCGGGGTTTACATTAATTCCGGCGCACGCAAGAGAATTGGTGAGGGATCATCCCCGCGCGTGCGGGGTTTACTGTAGTTACGGAGAAGCGCATCGAAGAGAATCGGGATCATCCCCGCGCGTGCGGGGTTTACGCCACGCGGCGGGGCATGACCCCCACCGGCGTGGGATCATCCCCGCGCGTGCGGGGTTTACTGTCGGCGGCTTTCGGTGGCGTCATGAGCGGTAGGATCATCCCCGCGCGTGCGGGGTTTACGGGGGTCACATCTTCGTGCCCACCATCACATCAGGATCATCCCCGCGCGTGCGGGGTTTACATCGAATCGGTATTCGATTTGTTGCTGCCGGTGGGATCATCCCCGCGCGTGCGGGGTTTACCGCTACAAAACAGAACTGAAACAGCGCACCACCGGATCATCCCCGCGCGTGCGGGGTTTACGTGGGGGTGAATGGAGTTGGCCGCCAGAAACGCGGATCATCCCCGCGCGTGCGGGGTTTACTCGGTGACGGTGACTGCTCCCATATAGGCGTCCGGATCATCCCCGCGCGTGCGGGGTTTACGGCGGATTTTGAGACGACGCCTAACCGGGATGAGGATCATCCCCGCGCGTGCGGGGTTTACCCGGCCCAGGAGGCAATCCGGCCGGCATCGGGAGGATCATCCCCGCGCGTGCGGGGTTTACGTGGCGCGGTCGCTGGCGTCCTCGGCAAGTGTCGGATCATCCCCGCGCGTGCGGGGTTTACCATGTGGTGCCCGCCACTCGGAGGAAGCTATGGGGATCATCCCCGCGCGTGCGGGGTTTACAAGGCCGTGCGCATCATCCCCATAACAGTGTCGGGATCATCCCCGCGCGTGCGGGGTTTACCGAAGCGTCTTCGGGACATGGTCTCCAAGCCTGGGATCATCCCCGCGCGTGCGGGGTTTACAAAATGGGCACGGGCAGGACGTTCCCCGAACGTGGATCATCCCCGCGCGTGCGGGGTTTACATCTCCGGGGGCATCCCGTCCCACGCGAAACGAGGATCATCCCCGCGCGTGCGGGGTTTACGTGTCACGGATTGCTCGGGTTTTGTGTGGTGGCGGATCATCCCCGCGCGTGCGGGGTTTACTCGGTGAGGGAGGAATTAGAGTTCTCGTTCAGGGGATCATCCCCGCGCGTGCGGGGTTTACCAGGTCCTGGCGGACGCCGACGGGGCCGCGCGGGGATCATCCCCGCGCGTGCGGGGTTTACCCGGGTGGTGGGGTCGGTGTCCATGGTGGTGTCGGATCATCCCCGCGCGTGCGGGGTTTACGTCGGGTCGGGGTGACGTGGGCCGTGGGTACGCGGATCATCCCCGCGCGTGCGGGGTTTACGACCACGGCTACTGCACCGTGGCCGAGGAGGAGGGATCATCCCCGCGCGTGCGGGGTTTACTCTGAAGAGCTTTTTTGCGTCTTGTGGATTGGAGGATCATCCCCGCGCGTGCGGGGTTTACCTAAGGAAGGCAATCACATTGATTGCCAGGTGAGGATCATCCCCGCGCGTGCGGGGTTTACACGCTCTTGCTGTCGGCGGCGCTTGTCGCGTAGGGATCATCCCCGCGCGTGCGGGGTTTACTTATGAGTGAGCCCATTACCGCCGTGGCGTCGCGGATCATCCCCGCGCGTGCGGGGTTTACGGGGTAGGCCGTCTGACCCCCAGTTCATTATTGGGATCATCCCCGCGCGTGCGGGGTTTACTTATGAGTGAGCCCATTACCGCCGTGGCGTCGCGGATCATCCCCGCGCGTGCGGGGTTTACGCCTTCGGAATCTGAGCGACAGGGAGAGGAATCTGGATCATCCCCGCGCGTGCGGGGTTTACTATTTTGGCTTACAGCGGTTCTTTGTAGCACGGGGATCATCCCCGCGCGTGCGGGGTTTACTTCGAAGCCTGGAATTCCTTCGCACTTCCACTCGGATCATCCCCGCGCGTGCGGGGTTTACAGTCCCCCGAGCTCATCTCTGGCCGGCACTCGATGGATCATCCCCGCGCGTGCGGGGTTTACAACCACCTGAGCCGGGAAAACCTGACACGGGGCGGATCATCCCCGCGCGTGCGGGGTTTACGCGGCCGACATTCCCGGCGCCAGTAGTGAGAATGGATCATCCCCGCGCGTGCGGGGTTTACGATGACCCCTCCTGGGACTCTCTCGGGCACCAGGGATCATCCCCGCGCGTGCGGGGTTTACAGAATCCTCTGGCCGAGTTTAAGCGCGGCCTCCGGATCATCCCCGCGCGTGCGGGGTTTACACCCAATCGATTTTGACCAGATGAAACACGCCAGGATCATCCCCGCGCGTGCGGGGTTTACAAAGAGCGACGTAGTAGCGAGAAACTCGTCCCAGGGATCATCCCCGCGCGTGCGGGGTTTACGAGAACCTTTTCCGATGATAAATTCGTCAAACAGGATCATCCCCGCGCGTGCGGGGTTTACCGCTTTCTCTCGCCTATGAGAGTAGTAAGCGTCGGATCATCCCCGCGCGTGCGGGGTTTACCCGTCTACGGGGGCAACGACGGCTCGGGGACCGGATCATCCCCGCGCGTGCGGGGTTTACGTGGCGAGACCTGTGAGAATATTGCCGGCTGCGGGATCATCCCCGCGCGTGCGGGGTTTACATTACGTAGACGTAGCCGGCCCGGATATTGGCGGGATCATCCCCGCGCGTGCGGGGTTTACTCCAGGTCGTCCCTCAGGTGGGTGCCGTGGGCGGGATCATCCCCGCGCGTGCGGGGTTTACTGGATAGACGCCGCCCCGACCCCGATCGGGAGCGGATCATCCCCGCGCGTGCGGGGTTTACCACGCCTCCCGCCGGGGCCATGGCGTGCAGGGCGGATCATCCCCGCGCGTGCGGGGTTTACCTGATGCCGCCGACGGTGGCCTGGTCGAGGAACGGATCATCCCCGCGCGTGCGGGGTTTACGCTATGGTCCACCCTCGGGCCGTGAGGGCGCCCGGATCATCCCCGCGCGTGCGGGGTTTACTCCAGCCCGGCGGTGGTGGTGCCGAAGAAGTCGGGATCATCCCCGCGCGTGCGGGGTTTACGCACACCTCCATGAGGACGGAGAGAGGGAGGCTCGGATCATCCCCGCGCGTGCGGGGTTTACGACTGTACCCTGGGGGAAGCGACTTCTGCCTTGGGATCATCCCCGCGCGTGCGGGGTTTACGGCTTCTAGGCTTGGCATTGTGGGTGGCCCGTAGGATCATCCCCGCGCGTGCGGGGTTTACTTCTCATGTCCTACCGGCAGACACTGCTTAATAGGATCATCCCCGCGCGTGCGGGGTTTACCGTCCAAGGCTATTGCCGAAGTTTATGGCAGGGGGATCATCCCCGCGCGTGCGGGGTTTACACACCGCTATGTGCACCATCACACGCCCGTGGGGGATCATCCCCGCGCGTGCGGGGTTTACTCAGAATACCTCACCAGAATCCTCCCAATAAAGGGATCATCCCCGCGCGTGCGGGGTTTACACGGGCCTGTACGACGCGGAGGTCATGGCTCACGGATCATCCCCGCGCGTGCGGGGTTTACGGGGGCGTGGTCCCGGTGATGGACGTGCTTCAGGGATCATCCCCGCGCGTGCGGGGTTTACTCAGTAGAAATGTCAGTAGCCATTGGAGTAAACCGGATCATCCCCGCGCGTGCGGGGTTTACAAGGCGGTTCGCATCATCCCCATAACAGTATCGGGATCATCCCCGCGCGTGCGGGGTTTACTTGGTCGCCAAACTGCACGTGCTGCCGGGGTTCGGATCATCCCCGCGCGTGCGGGGTTTACTCCTTGTGGTAGGTCGGTCGGGCTCTGGTGCCCGGATCATCCCCGCGCGTGCGGGGTTTACCGGGCGACGGTGCGGCCCATGAGCCGCACCTCCGGATCATCCCCGCGCGTGCGGGGTTTACGCGGCGATGGACGTTGACGCTCTTGCCGCGGCAGGATCATCCCCGCGCGTGCGGGGTTTACAGATCCGGAATATTAACATGCCAGAACCCGTCAGGATCATCCCCGCGCGTGCGGGGTTTACTGGCGTTTGACGGTAGTTTTATTGTCGACTATCGGATCATCCCCGCGCGTGCGGGGTTTACGGTGTAGATGACTCTCAATTTCTCATGCGGTAGGGATCATCCCCGCGCGTGCGGGGTTTACCAAGTCAGATAGTTCACCTTGGTGGCTTCCGCGGGATCATCCCCGCGCGTGCGGGGTTTACGCCCGGGCCTGAGGGTCCGGTAGAGGGTGATCGGGATCATCCCCGCGCGTGCGGGGTTTACCTCAGGGCGAAGCCGGCCATGCTCAAGTACTGCGGATCATCCCCGCGCGTGCGGGGTTTACCTCTCAGAGACGCTGTGAGCGTTTCTGAGAGACCGGATCATCCCCGCGCGTGCGGGGTTTACTCCACGATCACCAGGGAGCGCTTGACGAGGGGGGGATCATCCCCGCGCGTGCGGGGTTTACCCACGGTTTCCCGTGGGGCCGCCTTGGCCTCACGGATCATCCCCGCGCGTGCGGGGTTTACGCGATGTCAGTGGCAGTTGTTAGGGTGGCTACGGGATCATCCCCGCGCGTGCGGGGTTTACGCTGCGCGGTCTCTGCGGGCGCGGCGGGCGCGGGATCATCCCCGCGCGTGCGGGGTTTACTTTCCGACGGCCTTGGGCTGTTCATGATTGACGGGATCATCCCCGCGCGTGCGGGGTTTACGTGGCCGTTGCTAGGGTGCCTGTGACGACGGGAGGATCATCCCCGCGCGTGCGGGGTTTACGACAGAAATCTTGGAAAATCAACCCAAAACCACGGATCATCCCCGCGCGTGCGGGGTTTACTCGATGGTGGCGGGTGTCCAGCCGCGTGTCTGGGGATCATCCCCGCGCGTGCGGGGTTTACATAATCTCCTTCTCCATGTGGATAAGAATCATAGGATCATCCCCGCGCGTGCGGGGTTTACGAATCTGGGTTGGTGAGCCAGGACACTACTCCGGGATCATCCCCGCGCGTGCGGGGTTTACTCCCATGTAGGCGTCCTTGGTGACCCTGAGCCAGGATCATCCCCGCGCGTGCGGGGTTTACTTCGATAAGCGAATTAGCGGCCGCATTCAGGAGGGATCATCCCCGCGCGTGCGGGGTTTACACTTGGCGATCCTTGGAATCCCAACGGTCCTGGAGTCTACCACCCCCCGGTTTCCTTCACTGCTGACCTAGTGCCCGCTCGGCAGAGTTGCGGTAGCGCCGCCGTCGAGCCGCGATGGACCACGACTCCCTGGGCGGCTTGACCGAGCCCGGGACCGCCCGTGCCCCCTCGATCTGCTGGTAGGGCGTCCTCATCACCAGGCACCCCTCAATGTCAACCGGCTCACGATCGTAGCCTAGCGACGAGACTGCGAAGTGCTGTTCGGAACGCACCGTCCAGATCAGTAGCGCGCGCCCCTCGCCAATGTAGGCGTGAACCAGCTCCCACAACTGCTCACGCACACGAGCCGAAAGACGGCCAACAAACACTCCGGATGACACTTCTAGGAGCCACCGGGTAACAGTCCCGCGTAGTGACGCTGGTGCTGCCGAGAGAATGAGAACTACCATCCTCCTGCATCCTCCTCGGCGTAGTTCGCGCCGCCGGCAACAGACTGCCGCTGGTAGTCCCACAGTGAGACCACGTTGACGCCCAGGTCCTCAGTCTCCTCGACCTCAAGAAGCCGGTAGATGTCCCGGACCGTCCGCTCAATAACCTTGAGCTCGAAGATCCTGTCCCTCACGCGCCGCCGAGTCGTCCCGGTGAGATCCTCCATCCCCTCGGCGACGACGTCGAAGGCGATCGGGATCGTCGTCTCGGCCTTGTACAGGTCCGCGACGTCGTACACGAAGGACCGTTCGTGCCCCGTGTGGACGAAGCCGAGCCCCGGCGAGCACCCCAAGGAGACAATGACTCCGTGGACGACGCCGTACAGGGCCGCGTGCGCGGCCGACAGGGCCTGGTTGATCGGGTCCGAGGCCTCGAAGTCGTCAGGACGGTAGTCGCGTCGTGTCCACGCCACCCCCGTCCTGCGCGAGTTCCTCCGGTACACCTCCCGGACCCGGGCGCCCTCCCGGCCCCTGAGCTGCTGCATGGTCAGCCCGTCCACGTCCTCCCCGGCGAAGCGCATGCAGTACATCTCACGTGCCACACGCAGCCGCTTCTGAGGTGAGGAGACCCGGGACGCCTGCGCCACGAGCAGACGTGTGGAGGTGGCCAGGGACCGGCCGTGCGCGTAGTAGCGCACACCGCGCTCACCCACCCAGACCGCCGTCGTCCCGCACTCGCCGAGCAGGCTCATGGCCTGGTGGCTCACAGACGTCCCCGGTCCGAGGAGGACGGCGACCAGAGATGCTGCCGGGACGTGGACGGTGCCCTGCTCGTTGCGGGCGGTCAGGGCACCATCCTCCCGGTGGACGACGCAGTGCTCCAGGTAGAGGAAGGACATTCGGTCCTGTACCCGGGGCAGCGCCGTCACGGGGACCGGCAGCATCCTGGCCATCCTCAGCCCCGCCTCACCCGGGCGAGCGTCATGAGTCCGCAGCCGTAGGCTTTGGACCGGCCGATCCCGGTCACGAGGACGCGGCGCAGCACCTCCGCGTCAGTGACGTGCAGCACTCCCTCGTAGACGGTCC
This sequence comes from Actinomyces sp. oral taxon 897, assembly GCF_002999235.1. Classification (NCBI taxonomy): domain Bacteria; kingdom Bacillati; phylum Actinomycetota; class Actinomycetes; order Actinomycetales; family Actinomycetaceae; genus Actinomyces; species Actinomyces sp. oral taxon 897. The sequence goes on from NZ_CP027236.1 coordinate 3,083,355, forward strand.
TGTTAATGGTGACCCGGTCGTGCCCTCCCTCATTGGGGCGGTTCCGGTTGAAGACCGGACGCTCCCGGCGTACCACCACCACCACGGAGTCGGCGCGGTCCGGGTCCGTATCAGCAACGGGCACGAGCTCGAACCCGTAACCCGCGGTGCGGGAGACGAGCCACTGCCGCTGCTGCTCGACGGTGACGTGCCCGTACCTCTTGCCGCGGACCCCCGGTCCCCGTGGGGACGAGTAGGAGGGGTTCGCCGTCAGGCGGAAGGCCCAGAGCTGTCCGGGTGCCAGCCGGTCCAGGAGCGGTGAGTAGTCCAGGGTCCGTGCCTGCGTGCCGGCCGCGCCCGCCTCGGTCACGAGCTGGGTGCAGTCGGGCTCCGAGGGGGAGAGCAGGTACAGCGACGTCGTCACGCCCTGGTCAACCCGCCACAGGACACGGCCGGGCCCCTCGCCCTGGCCGCCCTTGGTGGCCTTCATGACGACGGCGTGCATGACCTGTGGTGAGCCCAGGTACCTGCGGGTCGCCCGGCGGGTCGGGTCCAGGTCGATCTTTGTCAGAAACACCAGCCCATCCCCTCCAGTCCGGTTGGCCCGGCCAGCTCAGCCATGGGGTCGTGGGCGTCGACGGACGTGGACCTGTACGCCTCCGCCCCTGAGTCCCCTACCTGTACCATGATCCGCTCGACCTCCCGGAATCCGTAGTCGCGGCGCCGAGGATCAAAGGACACCGGGACGTCCTGACTGCCCCGGACCCCGCCGGAACGCTGCTCAGCTGGTACGACCTCCTGGTCAATGAGGATCTCCGTGCTGAGACCATCGTCATGACGGCGGCGGAACCAGTCCGAGGCCTGCCACGGCTCAGCCCGCAGCGCCTTCAGCAGCGCCGCCTCCCGCAGCCCCAGGGACACCGGGAGGGCGGGCGGGCAGGAGCGGCGACCCAGGTACAGCGGGAAGGCCGGGTGCCGCAGGGCCTCGTCAATGCCCTCCAGGAGCGCCTTGTCGCCCTCAATTCCGGCGAGGAAGACGGCGTCGGCCAGGTAGTAGCGGTTCGACAGGGGCATGGAGCTCCTGCCGTCCAGGGTGTGTGCGGTGTGGAAGTCCCGGATGACGGTGCCGGGCTGGTCCTTGCGCACCCCGAAACGCAGCTTGATAAGGTCCTCGATCGGGTCCGTTCTGCGTCGTCCGACGGCGGCCGCCAGCATGCCGATCACCCCGCTCTTGGTCGGTGCGAGCTCGGTGGAGCGCACCGTGAACCGGGACCTCACCCCCCACGCCTGCATGGGGCCCGCGAGTCGTAGGAGGAGGACGGCCATTAGGCCTGCTCCTGACCGGGCAGGCGCGGGGACACGGCCTCGCGGACCTGCGCCGGCAGGTCGGTGAAGGACACGCGCTCCCCGAGCGAGGTCACGGCGTCACTGTCCGTGAGCGCGACCACGAAGCTGCGCAGCGGCTCCAGGCCGTAGTTGTCCTCGATCGTCGCCGCGTGCCGGGCCAGCGCCTCCACGGAGCGGGCCACGTAGCCGTGGGCGCCCTGTGCCGGAACCGCCTCCTCGAAGGCCCCCACCAGGGAGACGGGCTGGTCCTCGCGCACGGTCACGACGACGGTCTCAGGCACGGTCCGGTTGGCGAAGGTGTTCTGCTTACCGGTGGGCATGGACAGGCAGAAGCCCCGGACAAAGACCTCCAGCGCCCGCAGCGTGGCCTCACTGTCCCCGAGGTTGTGCCGCAGCAGGTCCACGTTGACGGTGGCGTAGCGGTACATGGTGGCCGAGGAGAACTCGACCGTGCCCATCATGCCGGCGCCGGCGTCCTCCTCCTCGGAGCGGTTCTTCTCGTCGTCCACGGCGGTGAAGAAGTCGTACTCGTTCTCCGCGGCGTGCGTGGAGATGGCGTGGGCCACCTGGCAGGCGGCGTCGACATTGAGGTCGGTGTCGTCGGCGACCATACGGCCGAACAGGGCGATATCGACGGCGTGCGCCTCCTTGAAGACCTTCTTGACCGCCTTGGCGTCCAGCGCCTCGCCGCTGTGGGCCGAGGCGATCGCGAGCTCGGCCAGTCGCTCTACCTGGCTGGTGGACAGGAACAGCAGGTAGCCGGACTCCGGAGGGGCGTCCTTCTTGTTGCGTGGGGGCGAGAGCTTGATCCTGGCCGTCTTGAACACCTCCTCGGCCAGCTTGGTGGCGTTCCCCGCGAGGTCAGGGGCGTCCTCGGTGATCCGGGCGGCCAGCAGCTCGGCGACCCGCTTGGTGCGCACGCCGACGTCCTTGGCGTCCAGGAGGTCGTTGAAGTACAGGCGGGTGGCCCGCTTCCAGGACTGGCTGGAGACCCGTAGACGGCGTACGCCCCCGTAGACGGCGGACTTGGGGGAGCCTGAGTCGTCACGGTTGACGCAGGAGGGAGGCAGGTTCTGGATGACGTGGATATCGACGTAGGTGCTCATAGTCAGTTCTCCGATTCTGGTGTGGTAGTGCGGTCGGTGCGGGACGCTGAGTCAGCGCCGTCTGCCGTGGACATAAAGTGGTACTGGCGGGCCCAGACCAGGCGGACCTCCTTGGCCCCGCCCGGACGCTGGAAGCGGACGATGTCGTCGGCGAGCATGGCGTGGTCCAGGGTGATTCCCCGGGCCCGCAGCAGGGAGACGAGGTCTCGTAGGTGGTGGCGCAGCTCGGTAATGGTGGTGGAGGTGACCAGGGCGTTAAAACGCTTACGGGCCGACGGGTTCTCCTGGTCGGGAGGACCGATCAGCTCTCGGGAGGCGTGCCCCAGCCCCTTACCGGGGTGGAACATGGGGTCGGTGCGGGACTGCTGGTGCACGGCGTAGAGGGTCATGGCGGTGTGGACGGCAATCTCCTCCCGGGTGGGGGCGTCACCCGCGTCGTCGGGGACCCTTACCTGGGTGAGTGCCCAGGTGGCGGGGACCTCCCCGGGCTCCCGGGTCACGGCGCCGCGCAGTGCCGCCATCTGCTCACGGGCCTGAGCCTCGTTATGCAGGTAACGACTCTGCAGCCCGTTCTTACCGCTCACACGCTGGCTCACGAGCCTGCCGGTAGCCCCCAGGGAGGGACGTCGTCGGGATTGGGTGGTGCCTCCCGAATCAGGAGGTGTCCTGGTATCCGCTGCGGTCATGCTGATGTCCTTTCTCCGTCCTCGACGGGTGCGTCCTGCGACTTGGCTGGTGGTATCGCCTTCTTGAGCGCGATACGGAAGTAGGTCAGGGCGCGGCCCACGTCCATGCGCCCCTTGCCCTCACCGCGCCCGGCAAAGGCGGTGTCGGGCACGGCCGAGGTGAGTGCCTTCTGCTGCCTCCAGGCCTCGGAGCGCAGCAGGGCACGCCACTCATCGCGGGCCTCGGCGGGGTCGGCCTCGTCCAGGGAGGCCAGCCAGGTGGGGAAGCGCTCGTCAATCACCTGGTAGAAGGCGGCCCCGGCACGGCCCCGTGCGGCCGTGGCCGTGTCCGGGCTCCCTCCGCACGCCCTGTCCAGGTTCGCGGCCAGGTTCCGCAGCGCGGAGGCAGCTCTTTCCGTCTCCTCCATAGCGTCGTGGACGACCCCCACCAGGCGCGTGCTGCTCGGATCCAGCAGACCGGCTGGCAGGGACAAGGCGTCGTCGACCAGCTCGGAGACGACCGCCTCCTGGGCCCCGTACTCCATGCCGACGGCGTGCACGGGAATAAGACCGCTCAGTGGCACAATGCCCTGGAGCATGAGCTCCTGGTAGAAGGAGATGACACCGGGGGAGCGGTACCGGGGTACCTCACCGGCACCCTTGACCGTGACCCGGGGGCTCAGCTGGGCGACGAGCGTGGACAGCCCTCGCCAGAAGGCCCGGTCCGTGGGCAGCTTACGGGGCATGTAGACGGTGGCCTTGAGCTTCTTGGTCTGCGGCTCGGAGTAGCGCCATGCGGTCATGGGCTCGACCAGGTAGCGGTTCTGGGGGGTCGCCTTGTCCCCGTTGCCCAGGAACAGGCTGGTGACGCGGGTATCGCCGTGGAGGAGGACGCGGCGTGTCTGCCACGTGTAGCAGGACACCGGGCCGGTGGGCTCCAGGGTGAGCGAGCCCGCGGGGGTGTCCGGCTCGCACTCCCACGGGGGCAAGTCCGTGGCCGGGTCCACGTCGAGGCCGTCGGCCACCTCGCAGACGACGGTATTGAGCAGCAGGGTGCGCTCCAGGTCCTGCCCGGTCACGGACACGACACCGATCTGCCCCGTCCAGCCGGGACCAATGGGGTACCCCTTGCCTCCCTTGACCTTAGGGTCGCCGGCAGCGCCTGTGCGTATGCCGGAGGGGTCGAAGGCGTGGACGTGCACCAGCCACCGGGCCGCCTCCGACCAGCTGACGGACTCCAGGCCCTGGGCGATCCGGGTGGTGAAGAAAGGATCCCCGTTGGGGACGTCCGCAATGAGGGACTCCAGGCTCGAGGTCTTCCCGGAGGCGGCGTGGATCCCTGCCACCTGGAAGAAGGGGTGCTCCGGGTGGCGCAGGTCAAAGCGGTCCCGGTAGTCCTCCAGGTAGGCGACGGCGACCCGTCCCAGGGTCCCGGGGGCGTCCCAGTACTCCTCCCAGGTCTCCAGGTCCTCCGGTCCGTCCATGACGCGGTGGCAGACTGCCAGCAGCAGGCGCAGTATGGCCACGTCCTGGCTGGCGATCTCGCCGTGGATGCCGGCAATGTCCGCCGCCTCGCGGAAGACGGTCAGCAGTGAGACCTCGTCAGGGGTGCCGTTGAGCCGGGTCACCCGTATCCAGGGCTCGTCAAGAAGGTTAAAGCTGGGTGTTTCCATTGTCATTGAGGGCTGATCTCCTTCAGTCCGGTGGTGGGGGAGTACTCGAGTGTCTTGCCGCCCAGGTGGGCCCGGCCGTCCTCCAGGACCAGGAAGAGCTGGCCGCGCAGCTGCGGCTCGTCCTGCCAGGCAGGAACGACCCACCGCTCCAGCTCGTCAATGACCTGGTCGATGACGCGCGCGTTGGACAGGCTCGCGGGCAGCCTCACCGCGGACAGGGCCATGGCGCGCACGACCTTCGGGTCAGGGACGCGGTCGGTCGGGATAATGTGCACCGTGCCGCCAGGCCGGCACGGCAGGGTACGTGGCTCCTCCTGGCCACCGTCCCGGTGCAGATCCAGGAGGATGACCTCCAGGGAGTCCTCGCCGTCGCGCACCTGGGCCCGACCCTTCTCCTCGTTGTCCGAGGCGGTCGTGTGCAGCCAGCCCACCAGTGAGGTGCTCCTCCCCGACTTCTTCGGCTCATCGAGAAGGAATCCCTGCGCCGATTTGAACTTGTCGGATCGCTCCTTCTCATACGCCTCCCTGGCCTGGGACACAGTCTCCCGCCACTTGGGTGGTACCGGGGCGTCGGCTCCGTAGACGGCCTCAATGAGGTCGTGGACGTCGTCGGGCACGGTGACCACCCCGAGGCCGTCGAGCACCCGGTCCAGGGCGGCCGCGCTCATGAGCATGTCCTGCTCCCCGTAGATCGCCTTGGCGCCAGGCTCCACGGCCGGGTCGTCAGAGGTGGTGGAGGGCAGGTAGTCGATGTAGCAGGTAGGGGTGGCAAGCCGGGGCGGGCGAGGCCGGTTGTGGCGGTGGAGCCGGCCCATGCGCTGAAGGACCAGGTCAATGGGGGCCAGGTCGCTCACCAGCAGGTCGAAGTCCACGTCCAGGGACTGCTCCACCACCTGCGTGGCCACGACGACCGCCCGGTGCGGCCGATCGGGGCGGCTGCGCGGCGGCCCGAAGCGGCGCAGCAGGTCGGCGTCCTTGGCCAGGCGGTCCCCAATGGTGAAGCGGGCGTGGTTGAGGCCCACGTCCTCACCGAAGGTCTCACGCAGCAGCTCGTAGGTCTCCTGGGCGCGCCGCACCGTGTTGCGCACCACCAGGGCGCAGCCGCCGTCGGCCAGCGCCTCTGTCAGGAGCGGGACCAGGGCGTCCTTGGTCAGGCGCCTGAGGTGCACCGTGCTGCGCCGCCCCGAGGCCGACGTCGCGGTGACCTCGGTGCGCTCGCGCCCCGCGGTGACCAGGCAGGGGAAGGGCGTGCGCAGGGCCTGGGGGGTGGGGGTCCTGGGGACCTGCTCTCCCGCGGCCAGGCGCAGGCCGCGCCGGTAGGCGTCGACCAGGGCGGTGCAGCGCGCCTCGGACAGGGTGGCTGACAGGAGCACCACCGGCACGCCGTAGGAGGCGAGCCAGGTCAGGGCACGGTCCAGGTAGACGTTCATGTAGGTGGAGTAGGAGTGCACCTCGTCCACGACGACCACCTTGCGGCTCAGCCCCAGGTGCCGCATGGCCAGGTGAGGGGCGCGCATGGCCTCAAAGAGCAGGTGGTCCACGGTGGTGACCACGAAGTCGGCGAGCATGGTCTTCTTGCGCCCGTTGAACCAGGCCAGGATGGCCAGGTCGGCCCGACGGCGCCTCTTAGTGCTGGCGGTCCGGCTGGTACGGGCCTCCTCCTCGTCCCAGCCGATCCCGGCGGGGCGCGGGACGGAGTCGGCCTGTCCGCCGAGCGCCCCCAGGAGCCGGTCGCGGATCTCGTAGCCGCGCCTGCGCAGCACCCGGGCCTCCTCATTGAGCCGGGCGCGACCGTGCACGAGCTGGACGGCAAAGTCCGACGGCGCGCCCCCGGCGGCGTAGGCCTCCTCGATCCGCTCCAGCCAGGACAGCTCACGGGAGAACATGGCGTCCGTGGTCGCCTGGGTGGGCAGGGCGAAGAGCACCCCGGCCCGGCCGGTCCGGGCGGCGAGCACCTCGGCGGCCATGAGGGCGGCCTCGGTCTTGCCGCCTCCTGTGGACTCCTCGACAATGAGCATCCCCGGCAGCTCCATGGTGCGGGCCGCCTCCAGGGTGCGTGCCTGCACGTCGGTGGCCCGGGCTCCCCCGGGTAGCTCAAAGCGCTGGGTGAGCAGCACGTCGGGGTCGGCGCCCTCGTCACGGGGGTGCCACGGAGCGGGAATCTCCAGGCGGGACCGGCCGGTGGCTACCCGTTCGGCGTGGGCGTCGGGGGAGAGGTGGTCCAGTCCGTCGTCGTCCAGGGGAAGAAGAGGGAAGTACGCCTCCGTGGAGGCGAGCCAGTCCGCCACAATGACCAGGCCCGAGAGCTCCACCAGGAAGGGCTGGGACCAGCGGTGCCGCCCCCAGCCGGGCAGCAGGGGCCCCGCACCGGTGCGGGCTGTCACGAGCTCAAGGAGCTCACGCTGGGTGGTGGCCCACGCCTCGTCACCCAGGAGGTGCTCGTGCCCGCTGAGATCGTTGGTCAGGGCCGCCCTCGTGGGCGGGATGCCGTGGTGGGCGCCGACCACGGAGGCCAGGGCCTGGGCCGCCCCAGGCGCCCAGCCGTGCTCGCCCGTGAGCCAGGACCTCAGGATCAGGTGGCCTGCCAGGGCGTGGGGGAGCTTACGACGCTCCTTGATATCGACGTGCTCGTGCCTCAGGCCCACCTCCGCCATGCGGTCGTCCAGGCTCGTGACCTGGCAGGAGAAGGCCGGGGTGCACTTGCCGACGTCGTGGACGCCGGTGGTCCAGGAGGCCAGGAGGCAGAACTCGTCCACCGGGGCCAGCCCTGAGGCTGAGTCGGCGAACTCGCGCTCAATGAGGTCCTGGACGGTGGGCGCCAGCCAGTGCTCGGCGAGGTGCCCGGCGAGAGTGGCGGAGTCGAGCAGGTGCAGCCAGAGCGGGAGCCAGCGCCTGCTCTCGGGGTCGTAGCCGGACTTGGCCCACACGCGCTGGGCGCGAGCTGACAGTTCCATAGGGACGGGGGTTCCTTCCGTGGGGGCTGGCCCAGGCTATCGCGCCAGTCACAGCAACACGCCCTGAGGTGCCCGTTGAGATCAAACTGTTATCAACAGTGTTCCGTGCTGACGAGATAGCCATGGTTCGTGGTGGAGGCTCATGGTGCGGCTTCGGCTCCTGGACGCGGCGTCATGACTTGGGGGTGGGCCGGAAAGCGGCTAGCCTGGGTGTTGGTGCAGTGGCAGCTGCACCAACACCCAGACAGCGACGGTCTTCTCGAACTAGAAGAAAGCGGAGATAATGATAGCTACGCTCTTCAAGCAGCTTGCAAGAAGACGAAGCACTTCGAGGAGCTGTGAATCATGGTTCTTGTTCTTCTTGGTGGGTGCCACCTTTGATGTCACCCGGGTCACCTCCTTCTTCTGATCGAGTCGGGTACTGTCGGGGCTGAATGTGTGTGGGTTAGCCGTGGCATGAGCTATGCTAGCACGCATGGAGCCGTGGCGGTACGGACTCTGCGTGAGCAGAGATGACCCCGTGTGGTGGTTAGCCGTCGCGTTGGCCCCGCGTGAGCGGGGAGCTAGTGGGTGCCCGGGCGTACCAGCCGGGGGTGTCCACGCAGGTCAGGGGGCCTCCGTCGCCGGGTGGTGACGGAGGCCCCCTGGACGAGGAGGACATGAGCCCCCTCTGTACGGACGTCAAAGACTATGGTCTTCATCTCAGTAAGTTGAGGATCCCTGGTCCGGCCTCACCGCCTGGCTGAGTACCCCCGGCGGGCGGTGTCCAGGGCCGCGGGCAGGACGTCGAGCAGCCGCTCGACGTCGTCGGCGGTGGTGGACCAGCCCATGGAGCAGCGCAGCGTCGAGCGTGCCGGGCCCTCGCCCAGGCCCATGGCCTCCAGCACGTGGCTGGGCCGGATGACGCCCGCGTGGCAGGCGGAACCGGCTGAGACGTCCACGCCGCCCATGTCCAGGGCCATGAGCAGGGCCTCGGTGTCCACCTCCTCGAACCACAGGTGCGCCGTGGTGGGCAGGTGGGGGGCGTCGGCCGGGAGCGTGGCGTGTACCCCCTCCAGGGCGCAGGCCCCCTGCAGGAGCCTGCTGCGCAGCACCTCCAGCCTGCGTGACTCCTCAACCTGCTCGGCCACCGCCAGCTCCACGGCCAGCGCCAGGGCCCGTGCCCCGACGACGTCCTGCGTGCCCGAGCGGATCCCCCGCTCCTGGCGGCCCCCGCCCGTGGCCGTCACCAGTGTCAGGTTACGCCGGGCCACCAGCGCCCCGGTTCCCACGGGCGCCCCGATCTTGTGGCCGGTGACGCTCATGGCGTCCAGACCCCAGGCGCCAAAGCGCACCGGCACCTTGCCCAGGGCGGCGACGGCGTCACAGTGCACGGGGACGTAGCCGGGGTCCGTGGGGCGACGCGCCCCGGTGGCCTCCCGGACGACCCGGACGAGTCCGCCGACGTCCTGCAGGACGCCGGTCTCGTTATTGGCCGCCATGACCGACACCAGGGCCGCAGACGGACGGTTCCCACCAGGGGACACCGCCTCGGCCAGGGAGCCGGGCAGCACCCGGCCAGCGGCGTCGACCGCCAGCAGGTCCAGCTCCGCCCCCAGGTGGGCGACGGCGGTGCGGGCGGAGTCCAGGACGGCCGGGTGCTCGGTAGGGGAGACGACGAGCCGGGGGGTGCAGTCCCCGGCACCGCTGCCCGTGGGCACCCGCCTCTTCCCCGTACCCGGCGCGTGGTGGTCCTCGTGACGGGTTCCAGGCGCTCGGCTGCCGGCTGCCGTGTGCGTGACGGTCCTGCGCGTCCCCTGGGCCCGCGCCGCCAGGACCCGCCCGGAGACGACCAGCGCGTCGGCCTCGGTGCCGCCGCTGGTCAGCAGCACCTCGTGGGGGTCCACCTCCAGGGCGGTGGCCAGGCGCGCCCGGGCCCGGGCCAGCGCCGCCCCTACGCGCCGCCCCGAGGCGTGCGTGGCCGCCGGGTTGGCCCAGCCGCCCAGGTTGTCGGCGAGGTCGGCCGCCACCTGCTGGGCGACCTCCGGCCGGAGCGGGGACGTGGCTGCGTGGTCCAGGTAGGTGCGCACAGGGCGGATCGTAGCCGCGGTGGCAGGATGGGTGTATGCCCTACCTCGCGCTCTCCCGCTCCGCCACCGACCGCGACGCCGGTCGGCGCGGTGAGCCGTACCTCCTGGACCACCTGGCCGCGGACCCGGCCACCCGGGTGGTCCTCGTCGATGCGCGCGGGCGCGTGGCCGTCCAGGCGGGACCGGTGCCCCTGGGTGCCGACCTGCCCCAGGACGGGCTCACGCCCCCGGACGCCCTGCTCCCGGCCCCCGCGACGTCGGAGCGTGTACGCCTGGCGCCCCTGGTCGCCGCCGACCTGGGCGACCTCCTGAAGGCGGAGGACCTGACCGCGCTCTACCTGGGGCGTGAGCCCGACGACGGCGCCCCACCGGCGCCCCAGGTCCCCGGGCCCGCCCCGCGGGGTGCCAGCCAGCCGAGGCAGGACTCGGGGGCCGCCCTGAGGCAGCGCGTCTCGGACCAGCCGGTCCCGGACCCACAGGGTGCCAGCCAGCTGGCCCCGGAGCAACCCGCACCCGGGCCGGGGAGGACGTCCTGGGTGGGCGTCGTCCTGCCCGGGGGCGCGGACCGGCAGGACCGGCAGGACGAGGGGGGACGCGCCGACCTGGACGGGCTCCTGTCCCGCTACCCCCTGGCGGCCCTGCGCGCGGTGGGCGCGGACATGGACGCCCACGACGCGGGCCTGGCCACCACGGCGGTGGCCCTGGCCGCCTGGCACCACCGCTCCCGCTACTGCCCGGCCTGCGGGACCCCCACCCGGGTCGTCCAGGCCGGGTGGGCGCGGCGCTGCCCGGGCTGCGCCGCCACGCACTTCCCCCGCACCGACCCGGCCGTCATTATGGCCGTCACCGACGACGCCGACCGCCTCCTGCTGGTTCACGGGGCCACCTGGGAGGCGCGCAGGTACTCCGTGGTCGCCGGGTTTGTCGAGGCGGGGGAGGACGCCGAGGCGGCCGTGGCCCGGGAGGTCTGGGAGGAGACGGGGCTGCGGGTAGGGCGTGTGGAGCAGGTGGCCACCCAGCCCTGGCCCTTCCCCCGCTCCCTCATGCTGGGCTACCGGGCCCGCCTGGTCCCCGGTCAGGGCCTGCCCCGGCCCGACGGCGTCGAGGTCACCGGCGCCCGCCTGCTCACCCGGGCCCAGCTCGCCGAGGCGGTGGCCCGCAGGGAGGTGGTCCTGCCGGGACGCACCTCGATCGCCCGCGTCCTCATTGACGACTGGTACGACCAGCCCGAACGCCCCTGACGCCAGAGGTGCCGGGTCAGGCCGCCCCGCCGACCTCGGGCCTGCGCGCGCGTCCCTGACGCCAGAGGCGCCGGAGTACCAGGGGGCGGGGTGCCGGGGACCGGCCGAGAAGGGCGTCAGGGTCCTGCAGGGGGCGGGAGGGCGGGCAGGCGTGGCACCCTTGGACCTAATGAGCCAGCCTCCGACATCCTCACCGCCGCCACCCGCCCCAGCACCGCGGTCCGCCCCGCCGTCACCCGCGCCGTCCGCCCCGCCGTCACCCGCGCCGCCGTCTTTTGCCACGCCGGCTGCCAGATGGGACGCCCAGGCGCTCCTGGAGGCCCTCGACTCCGACCAGCGGCAGGTCGCCGAGCACCTGGAGGGCCCCCTGTGCGTCCTGGCCGGTGCCGGGACCGGTAAGACCCGGGCCATCACCTACCGGATCGCCTACGGGGTGGCCGTGGGCGCCTACCAGCCCACCCAGGTCCTGGCCGTGACCTTCACCGCCCGGGCCGCCGGTGAGATGCGCTCGCGCCTGGCCGACCTGGGCGTCCCCGGGGTGCAGGCCCGCACCTTCCACTCCGCCGCCCTGCGCCAGCTCACCTACTTCTGGCCCACCGCCATCGGGGGTCGCCGTCCCGAGATCCAGTCCCACAAGGCCCCCCTCGTGGGCGCGGCCGCCCGCCGCCTGGGCGTGTCCACCGACCGGGCCCTCATTCGCGACCTGGCCGCCGAGGTCGAGTGGGCCAAGGTCACCATGACCCTGCCCGAGGACTACGTCCAGGTGTCCGCAGCCGCGGGCCGCACCGGGGTGGCCGGGATGGAGCCCGCCGCCGTGGCCCAGGTCCTGGTCGCCTACGAGGAGGCCAAGAGCGAGCGCGGCGTCATTGACTTCGAGGACGTCCTGCTCCTGACGGTCGGTATCCTGTTGGACCGCGAGGACGTCGCCGCCCAGGTGCGTGGCCAGTACAAGCACTTCGTGGTCGACGAGTACCAGGACGTCTCCCCCCTCCAGCAGCGGCTGCTGGACCTGTGGCTGGGACGGCGGCGCCAGCTGTGCGTGGTGGGGGACGTCTCCCAGACCATCTACTCCTTCACCGGGGCCACCCCCGACTTCCTCACCGGCTTCGCCTCCCGCTACGCCGGCGCCCGCACGGTACGCCTGAGCCGCGACTACCGCTCCACCCCCCAGGTGGTCTCCCTGGCCAACCAGGTCCTGGCGCGCTCACGCCGGGGCGGGGTGCTGCGTCTGCCCGCCGGCGCCGTCGAGCTCGTGGCCCAGCGTCCCGCCGGGCCCGCCGTGCGCTACCAGGCCTATGACGACGACGTCGCCGAGGCCCAGGGCGTGGTGGCCCAGGTGCGGCGACTGCGCTCCAGCGGCGTGCCACTGAGCGAGATCGCCGTCCTGTACCGCACCAACTCCCAGTCCGAGGCCATTGAGCAGGCCCTGTCCCGTGCCGGGATCGGCTACCTGGTACGCGGGGGCGAGCGCTTCTTTGAGCGCGAGGAGGTCAAGCGCGCCATGGTGGTGCTCCGGGCCGCGGCCCGCACCGAGCGGGCCACCCTGACCGGGGACCTGGGGGACGACGTGCGCACCTTCCTGGCCCGGGAGGGCTGGCACGCCGAGCCGCCCGCCGCCCAGGGGGCCGTGCGTGAGCGCTGGGAGTCCCTGGCCGCCATTGTCGAGCTCGCTGACCAGATGGCCGAGCGCCGGGGCTCCGACCTGGACGCCCTGGTGACTGAGCTCACTGAGCGGGCCTCCGCTCAGAACGCCCCCACGGTGGCGGGTGTCACCCTGGCCTCCCTGCACGCCTCCAAGGGCCTGGAGTGGGACGCCGTCCTGCTGGTAGGGGCCTGCGAGGGGCTGCTGCCCATATCCCTGGCCGAGGGGGCCGACGCCGTCGAGGAGGAGCGCCGCCTGCTCTACGTGGGCGTCACCCGCGCCCGCCAGCACCTGGTCATCTCCTACGCCCGGGCCCGCACCCCGGGTGGGCGGGCCTCCCGCCAGCCCTCCCGCTTCCTGGACGGCATCTGGCCCGCGCCCGCCAGCAGGTCCCGTGGTCGTGGTACCGCCGGGGCGGGCTCCAGGGGCCGTGCCAGGCAGGCCGCCGTGGACTTCGAGGCCGAGAACGACCCGGCCACCGTGGCCTTGTTCGAGGAGCTGCGGGCCTGGCGGGCAGGCGTGGCCAAGGAGCGGTCCAGGCCCGCCTTCACCGTCTTCTCCGACTCCACCCTGCGCCTGATCGCGATTATGCGGCCCACGACGCTGCCCCACCTGGCCGCGGTCAAGGGCGTCGGCGCGGTCAAGCTCCAGGAGTACGGCCCGGCTGTGCTGAAGGTGCTCCGGGAGCATCCGGCCCAGGACTGAGAGCTGGCCCCGTCGGGGGCACCGCGTCGGGGGCATCGGATACCGTGCCGGGGGCGTCGGGCGGTGCGCTGGCGGTGCCGGGCGCCGTGCCTGGGGCCTCGGCCTCCTGGTCCCCCGGCTGCGCGGGCGCCGGGTCGGGGGCCTCGGAGGGCGGGGCCTCGGTGACCTGGCTGCACACGCACTCGGGGTGCGGGTCCCACAGGCGCTCCAGCCCCACCGGGTCCAGGGCGCTGAGCTCCACGCTGCGCCCCAGCCAGATGGGTCCCCGGCCGGTCAGGGCGTCAGTGGCCGCCCGCACCGCCAGCGCCGCCGCCTGCTGGCTCAGGAGGGACTCCATGACGGGGGCGGGCAGCGTCCGCAGCTGGGTGGCCAGGTTGGGCCAGTCGGGATCGGCCTCGCGCTCCCACAGACCCAGGCAGGTCACGCACAGGCTGGCCTGCGGCCCCAGGAGCGGCCCTACCCGCACGGCGGTCTCGCCGCAGGTCACGGGCAGGTGCGCCAGCTGGCTGAGCCGACGGGCCCGCAACGGGTCAATGACCTGCCCCTCCACGGTCAGGACCAGGTCGGGCAGGCGCCGCGGCGTCGTCGTCCTGACCCCCAGGTCCTCCAGCTCCTTGACCAGGTCCTGGGCGGTAGGGTCCCTCAGGAGGACGGTGCCCACCGCGCAGCGGGCCAGGAGGCGGGCAATGGGCCCGGTCAGGCCGCCGTTGCCCACCAGGGCCACGACGCCGCGGCGCAGCGCCCGGGTCCGCTCCTGGGGCAGGTCCGCGACGCGCTCCCAGTAGACCTCGTCCTGGGCGGTGGGCAGGTGGCCGGGGACCAGCGCCCCGACCTGTCGCAGGCGCCCCAGGACGCTGCGGGCCTGGGCGGTGGTCAGCCCCGCGGCCCGGGCGTCGGCGCGCACGCTCTCGGGGCTGATGAACTCCGGCAGGGAGCTGAGGAAACGCTGCTCCCGGGCGCTCAGGCCGCAGACCACGGTACCTCGTGAGGAGCCGACCTGGATGGTGTCCGGACTACGCCACAACACGGGCGCACCACCACGATAGTGCATTGTCTACACCCTCTCGATCATGCTTGACAGTTTTACCTTGTATCAAGGGTGTCACACATGAGGAGATTCTGCTGGGTTTTCAGCCGTGTCGGCAGGATGTCTGAAGGTCGGCTCGCAGACGTGTCATGCCCTGCTCTACTGGCCTGTGCCGTGTCCCGCCTACTGGGACTCGCAGGTAGGCAGGTCGCTCGTGCTACCGCTGGCAATCCCTTTCAGGGCGGTGACCGCCTCGTGGAGGGTGGACACCGAGACCACCTCCAGGCCCGCGGGGACGTGCCCGACCACCTCCGGGCAGTTGGCGGCCGGGGCCAGGAAGTAGCGCGAGCCCGCCCGCCGGGCGCCGGCCATCTTCTGGGCGATCCCGCCGATCGGCCCCACCGTGCCGTCGATCGCGATGGTGCCGGTGCCCGCCACGTCCTGCCCCCCGGTCAGGGAGCCGGGGGTGACCTCGTCCACGATCCCCAGGGCGAACATCATGCCGGCGCTCGGGCCGCCCACGTCCGCCAGCCCGAAGCTGACCTCCACCCCGGAGTCCGCCCTGGCGGACAGGTAGACGCCCAGGAGCGAGCCCTGGCGGTCCGAGCCCTGCGGCGGCGCCAGGGTGGTCACGGTAGCGGTGGTCTCAGCCCCGTCCCGGCGCAGCCCCAGGGTGACCTCCGTGCCCGGGGCCAGGGAGGACATGAGCGTACGCAGGTCGGTGTAGGTGGTGATGGTGGTGGTCGCCGCGCCCGACGGCGTGACCGAGACCAGCACGTCACCGGCCTTGAGCCCGCTGTCGGCCTGCTCCTGGGCCACCCCCGAGATCGTCAGCGTCATGGTCGTGGCCAGGCCCGTCTCCATGAGGGCGGCGACCACCGCGGCGTCCTGGGAGCCGGTCATCTGGGCCTGGTTGGCCTGGTCCACCTGCTCCTGGCTGAGGTTGGAGGGGCAGACCGACTCCCGGTCCAGGATCTCCTCCTCGTCGTCGAGCCACGCGCCCACCAGGTCCACGAGGTGGACGGGGTAGCCGGGGCAGCCGCTGACCGAGACCGTGGTCATGCGCAGGGCGCCGTCGGCCTGGTAGGTCGGTGCGCCGGAGACGGTCAGGACGTCGGCGGAGCCCTCACCGCCGGCGGCCAGGACGTTCCAGGTCGGGCCGGGGGCCTCAATGACCACGTTGACCGGGATGGTGACGCTGGCTACCACCAGGAGGGTCACCGCAATGAGTGCGACCGCAATGACCGGCCCCCGACGCCGTCGGCTCCGGGGGGCGGTCCCGTCTTGACCCGTCTCCTGCGCCGGCAGGGGCGAGGGGGGCTGCGGGCCGGGGGGAGGGCAGGTGTCGGCTGGGTGCTCCGTGGTGCTCACCGTCCCATCATGCGGCACCCACCTGGGAGGACACGAGGAGGGGGAGCACCGAGGCACCGGCCCGCCCGGTGTTCGCCGTCGGCATCCTGACAGCGTACCCCCAGCAAACCGTGTCACGATGAGGTCTTACCGCGCAGCAGGCAGGTCCCGGCCCTGCGCCACACCTGAGAGGAAGCCCATGAGCGAGGACCCCTTCGACCAGCTGGAGGAGCTGCTGGCCTCCCTGTTCGGCCCGCAGACCGCAGGTGACGCCGTCGACGCCCTGCGCGCCTCCGGCGTAGACCCCCAGACCCTCGCCCAGGTCAGCGGCATCAGCGACCTGACCAGCCTCAGCCCGGGCCAGATCATGGCGGTGCGTTCCCAGCTCACCCAGATGTTCGCCTCCTCCGCCGGGGAGCCGGTCAACTGGTCCATGGGAGGGGACCTGGCCCTGACCGAGGCCCGCTCCAAGGGCGACCCCACCGTCACCGCGGCCCAGGCCGAGGCCACCACCCGCGCCCTGCAGGTGGCTGACCTCTGGCTCGACACGGCCACCGACCTCATGCCGGCCCCCGGCAGGCGCGAGGCCTGGAGCCGCGGGGACTGGGTGGAGCGCACCCTGCCGGTGTGGAAGGACGTGTGCGCCCCCGTGGCCGCCGCCGCCACCGCCGCCCTGGCCGGGGCCCTGGAGCACCAGATGCGTGACCTGCCCGCCGACATGGGCGCCGAGGCCAAGCAGCTCGGGGCGCTGGGCTCCATTATGCGCTCCATGGCGGGCACGGCCTTCGGCCTCCAGCTCGGCCACGCCATTGGCGAGCTGGCCGGGGAGGCCCTGGCCTCCACGGACGTGGGGCTGCCGCTGACCCGTGAGCCCGGGACCGCCCTGGTGCCCGCCAACGTCAGCGCCTTCGCCCAGGGGCTGGAGGCCGACGAGGAGGAGGTGCGCGTCTTCCTGGCGGTGCGCGAGGCGGCGGCGGCCCGCCTCTACTCCCAGGTCCCCTGGCTGCGTGGCCAGCTCCTGGGCGCGGTGGAGGCCTACGCCCGCGAGATCACCATTGACAACGCCGCCGTGGAGTCCGCCGTCGCCCAGGTCGACCCCTCCGACCCCGAGGCCCTGCGGGAGGCGCTGGCCGGGGGCATGTTCGCCCCCCAGGAGACCGACGCCCAGAAGGAGGCCCTGGAGCGTCTGGAGACCCTGCTGGCCCTGGTGGAGGGGTGGGTCGAGGTGGTCACGGCACGGGCCACCGCCCCGCACCTGCCCCACGCGGTGGCCCTGGCGGAGATGGTCCGACGCCGTCGGGCCCAGGGAGGCCCGGCCGAGCAGGTCTTCTCCCGGCTCATTGGCCTGACCTTCCGGCCGCGCCTGGCACGTGAGGCGGCGGCCCTGTGGCACCACCTGGGGCAGGAGGTGGGTGACGCCGAGCGTGACGCCTTCTGGCAGCACCCTGACGTCATGCCCACGGCCGCGGAGCTGGCCGACCCCACGAGCTTTATCACCATGCGCCGGGCCGCCCAGGACCTGGACTCCGAGGTGGACGCGGACCTGGCCTCCCTCCTGGACGGGACGCTGGGCTACGCCGAGGGCGCCAAGGACGCCGACGAGAACCGGCCCGAGGGCCTGGGGGACTAAGGGACACGGGCCCCGGGGAGGCTCGCCACTGCCGCCCGCAGGCACCCCTGGCGGGCTCCACCAGCCGCGGGCCGGCCGCCTCAGACCAGGGTCGCGGCCAGGGCCGTGGACAGCCCCGGTACCAGCCGGGGCCCCTGGGCGACGGCGTCGGGGGAGTCGTGGGAGCGGGTCCGCAGTGCGCACCACGTCTCCCCGCCCCGCAGCACGCCGACGACAATGCGGACGTCGTCCTTGTCGGCGCGGTCCGCCAGGTAGGCCGCGCGCTCGGCCTCGTCGGTGATCGCGGCGGCGTCCTGGGAGGCCCGGGGCGGGAGCATGACCCGCTCCACCGCCACGGCCACCCCGTCCACGCCCTCGGGCCAGGCGAGCTGGGACAGCAGGTCCTCCAGGCCCGCCGCCGCGGGCAGGCCCTCCTGCTCGATCGCGGTCAGCGCCTCGGGGTCGGTGCGGGCCTGCTCCAGGGCCTCGGGGTCCAGGAGGGTGGCGAGCTCGGGGTCGACCTCCAGGGCGTCGGCCGTGCGGACCAGGGCGAAGACCGCCACCGGCGCGTCCCACCCCCGGTGGGACTGGTGCTCCTCCAGCTCCTGGACGGTACGGGCCAGCGCGACGGTACGGGTGGAGCGTACGTGGGGGATACCGGAGGGGCAGGTCTCAGACATGCACGACATTGTGCCTGAGACCTGCCTGCGGGCAGTCCCGGCACGCCTGGGGGGTGTCGTGCGACGCGGGCGTGCGGCACGGACGGGAGCCAGGGCCTGGCCCCCGTCCGCGACGGCGTGGGAAGCGCGCCGAGCCCTGGACGGATCAGACCTTGACGGTGGCGAGGGCCGCGCTCAGCTCCTTGATCTCGTCAGGGGTGATCTCCACGACGAGCCGGCCACCTCCCTCAAGCGGGACCCGCATAATAATGGAGCGTCCTTCCTTGACGACCTCAAGAGGCCCGTCACCTGTCCTGGGCTTCATGGCGGCCATGTGCTCCCCTTTCCTAGCATGGGCGCGGATCCTCACCGCGTGACCGCAGATATTCTACGCCATACGGTGTGTTTTCACAGGGAGACAGTGGTACATTCCACGCTCTTAAGGGGTGGTTCGCGGCCGTGCCGCTCCCGGCCCCGGTTCTCCCCGCGCTCACCCCCTTCCGGTCATGGAGGCGTGTACGTGCTGGGCCCCGGTCACCACGGCCCGGACGGCCTCCTGCGCGTCGTCCACGACCTGCAGCAGGTCGACGTCCTGGGCGCTAATGGTGCCCGCCTCCACCAGGTGGGTACGCAGCCAGTCCACCAGCCCCGACCAGAACCGGCGGCCCACGAGGACCACCGGGAAGGAGGAGACCTTGCGGGTCTGGACCAGGGTGACCGCCTCGAAGAGCTCGTCCAGGGTGCCGAACCCGCCGGGCATGACCACGAACCCGTCGGAGTACTTGATGAACATGGTCTTACGGGCGAAGAAGTAGCGGAAGCTCACGCCCAGGTCCACGTAGTCGTTCATGCCCTGCTCCTGGGGGAGCTCGATCCCCAGGCCCACGGCCACGCCCCCGGCCTGGTGGGCGCCCTTGTTGGCGGCCTCCATCATCCCCGGGCCGCCCCCGGTCATGACCGCGTACCCCGCGCGGGCCAGGCCGGCCCCGATCTGCTCGGCCAGGGCGTAGGCGGGCTCCTGGGGCTGGGTGCGGGCCGATCCGAAGACGCTGATGGTGGGCCCCAGCTCGGCCAGGGCGTCAAAGCCCGCGACGAACTCGGCCTGGATACGCATGACGCGCCACGGGTCCGCGTGGAGCCAGTCGGTGCCGTCGTGAGGGGACAGGAGGCCCTCGTCGGTGGTCTGGGAGGGGATCTGGGTGCCGCGCAGCAGCACGGGGCCCTTGCGGTAGGACTTCCGTCGGTTCATGGTCTCAATCATGGCCGCGGCCGGGTACGGGCGCTCGCGCAGCGGGCAGGAGGGTGAGGGCGTGCCACATAAGGTGGCACGCCCTCACGGCGGGGTCCTTCCTAGCCCATGCGGCTCTGGGCGTCAACGGCCCGGTTAATGGCGTCGGTGAGACGCTTCTGGGCGTTGCCGTAGGCCGCCCAGTCACCGGCCTTCATGGCCGTGTCGGCGTCGGTCATGGCGGACTTGGCGTCAGCCAGGGCGGTGTTCAGATCCGTCTGGGGGTCGCCGGTGCCCGACGTCGGGCTGGTCGAGGCGCTGGGCTGGGACGTCGGGGCGGCGGTGACCCCCGGCGTCGGGCTGGCCGGGGTGGCCCCGGGGTCCTGGGGGGTGGTGGAGGTGCCGTTGGCGGCGCCCGCGTCGCCGTCGACCACCTGCTCGCCGGTGGTGGCCCCCGAGTCGCCCCCGAAGACCTGGTCCAGGGCCTCGCGCAGGGTGTCGGCGAAGCCCACCTTGTCACCGAAGGAGACCAGGACCTTGCGCAGCAGCGGGTACTGCGTGCCCGTGGAGGACTGGACGTACACCGGCTGGACGTAGAGCAGCCCCCCGCCCACCGGCAGGGTCAGCAGGTTGCCCTTGATCACCTGTGAGCCCTGCTGGCTCAGCAGGTTGAGGGTCTGGGAGGCCGTGGGGTCGGAGTTGAAGGTGTTCTGCACCTGTCCCGGGCCCGCGATGGACAGGGAGCGTGGCAGCTCCAGGAGGCGCAGCCGGCCGTAGTCGGGGTTGCGCTGCCCGGGTACGCCGGTGCCCGGGGAGGTCTCGGAGTCCACCGCCAGGAAGCCGGTGAGCACGTTGCGGTCGGTGTTGCCGCCGATAATGTAGACGCTGGACAGGGAGAAGGCGGCTACCTGCTGGTCGGGCATCTTCAGGGTCAGGTAGTAGGGGGCCTGCGGGCTGTTGCCGTCCTTGGCGGGGTCGTCGGGGACCTTCCAGAAGTCGCTCTCGGAGTAGAACTCCGCCGGGTCGGTGACGTGGTACTTGGCCAGGACGGTGCGCTGGACCTTGAACAGGTCCTCGGGGTAGCGCATGTGCGCCATGAGGTCGGCGCTCATCTGGCTCATGGGGGTGACCGCCCCCGGGAAGACCGACTCCCAGGCCTTGAGGACCGGGTCCTGGTCGTCCCACTGGTAGAGGGTCACCGAGCCGTCGTAGGCGTCCACCACCGCCTTGACCGAGTTGCGCACGTAGTTGGACTTCTTGGGGGCGCCCAGGAGTCCCGCGGCGTGGGTGGCGTCGGAGGCGGAGTCCTCCAGGGACTGGTGCTGGGAGTAGGGGTAGCTGTTGGAGGTGGTGTAGCCGTCCAGGATCCACTTCACCCGCTTGGGGGTGGCGGGGTCGTCGTCGTCGTCCACGACGGCGGGGTAGGGGTTGCCGTCCAGGGTCAGCCAGGGGGCCACCTTGGCCACGCGGTGGGCGGGGTCGCGGTCGTAGAGGATCTGGGAGCCGTCACGGACCTCCTGGGAGAACAGGATGTTCATCTCCCGGAACTTCACGGCGTACAGGAGGCGGTTGAAGGGGTTGCCCACGTCGGGGCCGCCGTTGCCGGTGAAGGTGGTGTTGACCTGGTCGGAGTCCGCCGAGTCGTCGGGGTAGTCCAGCTCGCGGGGGGTGCCGCCGTCGTCCCCGCCCACGATGGAGTAGCTGGGGGAGGACTTACCGAAGTAGATGCGGGGCTCGTAGGAGCCCAGGTCGCCGGTGGAGGGGATGCCGCCCTCCCAGAAGGAGGGGTAGCCCCCGGAGGCCACCGTGTTGCCGTAGGCGGTCACGACGCCGTAGCCGTGGGTGTACACGGTGTGCTCGTTGACCCAGCTCCGGTTGTCGCCGATGCCGTCCAGGTTGAGCTCGCGCACCGCGATAACGGTGTCACGGCCCTTGCCGTCCACCTGGTAGCGGTCCACGTTCAGGGTGGGGGCGAAGGAGTAGTACTGCTTGTTCTGCTGGAGCTGCCGGAAGGTGGGGGAGACCAGGTTGGGGTCCAGCAGGCGGATGGAGGTGGTGGACTCGGCGTCCGCCTTGAGCTGGCCCGCCTGGGCGGTGGTGGTGGCCGAGTAGCTGGTCTCCTGGATGTCGTCGAGCCCGTAGGCGGTGCGGGTGGCCCTGATATTGCGGTCGATGTAGGCGGCCTCCTCGCGCTGGGCGTTGGGCTCCACCACGAACTTCTGGACGACGACCGGGTAGGCGGCCCCCACCAGGAGGGTGGAGACCACCATGACCACCACGCCGGTCACCGGCAGGCGCCAGGAGCTGGTGCGCAGGGCCGCCAGGAACATGACGGCGATGGCCACGGAGATGGCCGCCAGGATCGCGTAGGCGGGGATGGAGGCGTTGACGTCGGTGTAGGAGGCGCCGTCGAACTTGCTGCTGTCCGAGGCGTACAGCGACTCGTAGCGCTGCAGCCAGTAGCGCAGGGCCGTGAGCAGGCAGAACAGGGCCAGGACAATGGTGAGGTGACGGCGCGCGGCCCGGGTGAAGTGCGGGTTGCGGGTCACCGAGATGCCGCCGTAGAGGTAGTGCACCACCACCGAGGCCACCCCGGCGAAGATCACCACGCGCATGAGGAAGCCGTTCAGCAGGCTCAGGGCCGGCAGGATGAAGACGTAGAAGGAGACGTCCAGCCCGAACTGGGGGTCCGCGGTCCCGAAGCTCTGGGCGTTGAGCGCCAGGAGGACCTCCCGCCAGTGCGGGGTCAGGTCCCCGGCGCCCCCGATCAGGCCCAGGGCAATGGGGATGCCCCAGGTCAGGAGCCTGCGTGCGGGCTCGATGGTGGCGCGGTAGGACTCCAGGTTGCGTGAGGCCTCGTCGGTGGGGGCGAAGACCTCCCGGGTGGTGTAGGCGCGCACCATGCCGACCATGACGGACGCCGACATAATCAGGAACCCGCCCAGGAACAGCGCGATACAGGTACCCCACCGGGTCCACACGGTGCGGGCGAAGCCCAGCTGGCTGAACCACAGGACCTCGGTCCAGGTCTGGGAGAGCACCCCGATGAGGAGGGCCACCCCCAGCAGGATGGACAGGGTCATGACCAGGGGACCGGGACGGCGGGAGCGGTCCCGGGCCGTTCCCGCCCCCTGCCCGCCGCCGCGCCCCTGGCCCGGTGCGGGCCTGCCCGGGGTGCTGGTGCGCCCGCGCACGGGGCGGGCGCGGCCCGCCCCGCCCGGGCCGGGGCGTCGGTGCGGGTCCTGCCCGCCGTCCCGCCCCGACGGGCTCCCCGGGGCGTCCCCGGAGGCGTCCCGGTCACCGGGGGTGCGGGAGGAGCCGCCCTGGCCCACGTAGCCGGAGCGGACGCGGTCCTCCCGGCTGTCGGACTGGGAGGGGGTGGAGGAACCGCGGTCGGGGGCGCCGTCGGTGGGGGCGACGTCGTCGGGCTCGTCGGGGGTGCTGTCGTCGTTCGTGCTCACGATTGCTGCTCCGTCCTCAGGTGTGCGCGGGCGCGCAGGGCTCCGGCGCCGAGGCGTCGGTCACCCCATCGTGTCACAGCCTCAGGCGGCCCCCAAACCCGCTCGCGTCAGGTCCCTCACCGGGGCGTGTCCCCCGGGGCGTGTCCCGCCGCCTTCCGGGGCTCAGGACAGCCAGCTGCGCAGGATCTCGGCCACGTCCTGGATCTGGTGCACCGGGCAGTGCTCGTCGTCGGTGTGGCAGAGCATGGGGTCGCCCGGGCCCAGGTTGAGGGCGGGGACGCCGATGGCGGAGAAGCGGGCCACGTCGGTCCACCCGTACTTGGGGCCGACGGTGCCGCCGCGGTCGCGCACCAGGCCCACCAGCTCCCTGGCCGACGGGCAGGACAGGCCCGGCCGGGCGCCCTCGCACAGGTCGTCCAGGGCCACCTCCACCGGGGCGGCGCCTACCACCAGGGGCGGGGCGGCGTCCAGGACGGCGCGGGCCGCGGGGCTGGAGACCTCCACCGTGCCCGGCATCGTGCCCGTCCGCCCCGGGAGCGCCTGGGCCGCGGGCGCCGTCGGGCGTCCGCCCGGCAGGCGGCCGGGCCGGGGCCCGGGGTCGTGCCCGGCCAGGACCAGTAGCGCCCGCTCCAGCGCCTCCAGGGCCGTCAGGTCCGGGGCGAAGCGGTAGTTCACCGTCAGGCGGCAGGCGTCGGGCACGGAGTTCGCGGCGGTACCGCCCTGGATGCCGACCACGGAGAAGGACTCCCGGAAGACCAGCCCCTCCACCTCCACCTCGTGGACCGGGGCGGTGGCGACGCGCTGGATGAGGGGGGCCGCCGCGTGGACGGCGTTGACCCCCCGCCAGGCCCGGGCCGAGTGCGCCGTCACCCCGCGCACGTCCAGGACCAGGCGCAGGGTCCCGTTGCAGCCGCCCTCGATCCGGGACGCCGTGGGCTCCCCCAGCACCGCCAGGTCCCCCGCCAGCCAGTCGGGGTGGGTCGCCAGGACCCGTCCCAGGCCGTTGAGGTGGGCGGCGACCTCCTCGTTGTCGTACAGGACCCAGGTGACGTCCTTGCCCGGGTGGGTCAGAGTGGCCGCCAGGTGGAGGGCCACGGCCACCCCGCCCTTCATGTCCACGCTGCCGCGCCCCCAGACAACCTCCTGGCCGTCACGCTCCTCGCGCCGCCCGGGCACGTTGCGGCTCCGCAGCGAGACGGGCACGGTGTCCAGGTGCCCGGCCACCACCACGCGCTGAGGGCGTCCCAGGTGGGTGCGGGCCACCACCGTGTTGCCGTGACGCAGCACCTCCAGGTGGTCCAGGTCCCTCAGGGCGGCCTCGACGGCGTCCGCCAGCGGCCCCTCCGAGCCCGAGACGCTGGGGACGTCCACCAGCGCCTGGGCGATGTCGGCCGGGGGGCTGGCCAGGTCCGGCAGGCGGACGGGTGCGGCGGTGTCGGTGGCGCTCATGCGGTCAGGGTAACGGTCCGAGGGCGGGGACGGGTCCTCCGCCTGACCGGTGGGGGCCCGCCCGGGAGCGGGGACGGACCAGCACCTGCGCACCATGACAAAGGGTCTAAGGTCCTAGGTGCCTGAGAGGGCTGTTTCAGGCACCTGCGCGAACCCGGGACACCCCGGTACACCTGTGTCCTGAACCACCCATGATGGCCGTCACGACACCTGAATACCGGGTTTGGGGCCGGGTACCGTGCCCGTATGACCCCAGCCCTCGTCCTGACGGCTCAGGCCGCCGAGCTCTCCCGTGCCGCGCGCGCATGGATGGCCCAGGATCCCGACCAGGTCACCTGTGCCGAGCTCGCCGGTCTCCTGACCCGCCACGAGGCCGGGGAGCCCCAGGCCACGGCCGCCCTGGAGGAGGCCTTCAGCGGCTCCCTGCGCTTTGGCACCGCCGGGCTGCGCGGGCGCCTCGGAGCCGGGCCGCACCGCATGAACCGGGTCACCGTCATCCGGGCGGCCGCCGGGTTGTGCGCCTACCTCCGCCAGACCCTGGGGGAGGGCTTCACGGTGGTCGTCGGCTACGACGCGCGGCACAACTCGGCCCAGTTCGCCCGTGACACCGCCGCGGTGGTCACCGGCGCGGGCGGGCGGGCCCTCCTCTTCGACGGGCACTGTCCCACCCCGGTGCTCGCCTTCGCGGTACGCCGTCTCAAGGCCGACGCCGGGGTCATGGTCACCGCCTCCCACAACCCGCCCCAGGACAACGGCTACAAGGTCTACCTGGGCGGGCGCGTGGTCAGCGGCCCCGGCCAGGGCGCCCAGGTCGTGCCGCCCTACGACGAGTGGATCTCCCAGCGGATCAACGCCGTCGGGGACGTGAGCACCGTCCCCATGCCGCGAGGGGGCTGGCAGAGCGTGCCCGGGCGGATCCGCCAGGAGTACGTGGAGCGCGCCTCACGCGCCGGGCGCATGGGGGCGTGCGCCCCCCTCACCATCGTCCTGACCTCTATGCACGGCGTGGGCGGCCAGGTGTGCCGCCAGGCCCTGGCCCGGGCCGGGTTCACCGACGTCGTCCCGGTGGCCGAGCAGGAGCTGCCCGACCCCGACTTCCCGACCCTGGCCTTCCCCAACCCGGAGGAGCCCGGGGCCATGGACCTGGCCCTGGACCTGGCCCGCACGGTGGGGGCGGACCTGGTCATTGCCAACGACCCCGACGCCGACCGCTGTGCGGCCGCCGTGCCGGACGGGCACGCCACCGGGGGGTGGCGCCAGCTCACCGGTGACGAGGTCGGGGCCCTGCTGGGGGAGCAGGCCGCGGAACTGGCTGCCTTCACCGGGTCGGGGGTGCTGGCGTCCTCGGTGGTCTCCTCCCGCCTCCTGCGGCGTATCGCCCAGGCCCACGGCCTGGACTACCGTCAGACCCTCACCGGCTTCAAGTGGATCTCGCGGGTCCCGGGCCTCGTCTTCGGCTACGAGGAGGCCCTGGGCTACTGCGTGGACCCCCACGCCGTGCGGGACAAGGACGGGATCTCCGCGGCCGTGCGGCTGGCGGTGCTGGCCAGCGTCCTCAAGCAGCAGGGCCGCAGCGTGACCGACCTGCTGGACAAGCTGGCCCGTATGCACGGGCTGCACGCCACCGCCCCCCTGGCCGTACGGGTCGAGGACCCTGCCCAGATCCGGGCCATGATGGACCGGCTGCGCGGCGGCGGGTCCCCGGCCGCCCTGGCGGGCTCCCCGGTGGTGTCCTGCCTGGACCTGCTCGACGGGGCCTGTGACTCCAACGGCGGCACCCTGCCCCCTACTGACGCCCTGGAGTGGCTCACCGCGGCCGACGACCGCGTCATCGTCCGTCCCTCGGGCACCGAGCCCAAGCTCAAGTGCTACTGCGAGGTCATTGTCCCGGTGGCGGTGGACGAGCCGGTGGAGGTCGCCCGGCGCACGGCCTGTGAGCGCCTGGCCGCCATCCGCTCCGACCTGCGCGGGGTGCTGGGGATCTGAGCCCCGGAGGGCCGGCAGGCCACGGGGCCAGGCCACAGGGGCAAGGCGTGCCGCGGCGCGGTGGCGCCACAGCACGCCTGCCTAGTGACGTGAGCACGCCTGCCTAGTGACGTGCGGATCGGCGGACGCACCAGCGCGCGCCCGCGGACAGCAGGTAGACCACCCCGGCGGCGGTGGCGATGACCCCGCCCACGGACAGGCTCAGGTGGACCCCCAGCCACAGCCCGGCCAGCGCCGTCGCCGCCCCCAGGAGCGGGGCGCCGAGCATCAGGTGGCGGATCGAGCGCGTGCTGGGAGCCAGTGAGGCCGCGGGGGCCGCTATGAGCGCGATCGGCAGGATCGTGCCCACTGCCGGGATGAGGACCACGATCGTGGCGCACACCAGTCCCAGGATGAGCGTCTCGGCCCAGGTGGCGGACAGGCCGCTGGCCCGGTAGCCCAGGGCGTCGAAGCTGTAGAAGGTCAGGCGCCGGCCTCCCACCACCAGGACCGCCACCGCCACGACCAGCACCACCGCCACCGCGGCCACGTCCACCAGCCCGACGTTGAGGACCGACCCGGTCAGGAAGGAGTCCACCTTCAGTGGCAGCGGCTTGAACCAGGAGTTCAGGAAGTACCCCAGGGCGAACCCCAGGGTCAGCACGATCCCGGCCGCGGACTGCGAGGACAGTCCCGGGACCTGGCTGAGCCAGCGCATGAGCCAGGTCATGGGCAGGCACATGAGCGCCGCCCCGACCAGGACCATGACACTGAGCAGCTCGAAGTCCGCCCGCTGCCCCAGGACCGCCCGGGAGAACCAGGAGGCGACCACCACGCCCAGGATCGCCCCCGGGAAGGTGGCGTGGGTGAGGGACTCGGTGAAGAAGATACGCCGGTGGACCAGCGCCACCGCCCCCACGAGCCCGGCCAGCAGACCCATGAGCACGACCTCGACCAGCGGCAGCATGAGCAGGGACAGGCTCGGGCTGGACCTCATGACGCTACTCCCGCGCTCACGGGGTCAGTCCCCAGACGCTCGCCCCGGCTCTCCGCCGTGGCCCGGGTGGTGTCCCGGCTAGCGTCCCGGGTGGTGTCCCCGTGCCTCCCGGCTGCTGCCACCTGGGCCCGGCGCCTGCCCACCCAGCGGGCCCGTACCCGCCTGGATGCGACCGCCACCAGGAGGACGGCGCACATGCACAGGGTCACACTGGCCTGGGGGGAGACGGGGCGCGGGGAGGGGGCCAGCATGAGGGCCATCCCCAGGTAGCCGCCGCCCACGCCCACGACCACCGCCGTCAGCACCATGGTGCGCACCTGTCGGGCCAGGACCCGCCCGGTGGCCCCCGGGACCACGAGGTAGCCGATCACCATGAGGGTCCCCACCGCCGTCGAGGCCGAGACCACCACCGCGGCCACCGCCATATTGAGCACCAGGTCCAGGCCCAGCAGGTGCAGCCCGCTGGCCCGCGCCCCGGTCCGGTCAAAGGCGTAGGCCACCTGCCCCCTCCAGGTCAGGGCCACCAGCGCCAGGGCCACCAGGCACACCAGGAGGGCCTGTGCCAGGCGCTCGTCGGTGACCTCCAGCAGCCGTCCGAACATGAGCGCCTCCAGCTGCCCGGACATGTCGCCCTTGGCCAGGGACAGGATAATGCCCAGGGAGAAGAAGCTGGTCAGGACCACGGCGGTGCCCGCCTCGGAGGCGGAGCGGCGGGCGGCGCGCCGGGAGACCAGGGTCAGTACCAGGGCGGCGACGACGGCTACCGCGCTGGCGGTGGGGATAATGTACCTGATGCCGCCGTACACCGCCCCCGCCACGATCCCGGGGAAGACGGCGTGGACCAGCGCCTCGGCGCTGAACTCGGCGCAGCGCAGGTTGACCAGGACCCCCACGACGCCGGCCACGACCCCCAGCAGGACCACCATGAGCAGGGGCCGGAACAGGTAGGGGGCGGCCGCGAAGGCG
This sequence comes from Actinomyces sp. oral taxon 897, assembly GCF_002999235.1. NCBI lineage: Bacteria > Bacillati > Actinomycetota > Actinomycetes > Actinomycetales > Actinomycetaceae > Actinomyces > Actinomyces sp. oral taxon 897. Next base: position 3,111,447 of record NZ_CP027236.1, read on the forward strand.
CTCAGCCCCGGGACGTGCAGGCAGGCCAGGCGCAGCTGCTCCACCAGGGCGCTGACGCTCCCGACCAGGCTCATGCGCCCTCGCCCCCGCCCAGGCTCAGCCTCACGAGGCTGTCGTCGCCCCAGCCCCCGTAGGCCTGGGAGACGAGCTCGGGGACGAGGACCTCCTCGCGCGGCCCGAAGGCGATCTGCCGTCCGGCCAGGAGCGCCACCTGCTCGCAGGCCACCTTGGCCAGGACCAGGTCGTGGGTGGAGACCACAATGGCGGTCCCCTGGGACTTGAGGGTGGCGACAATGTCCAGCAGGGCGTCGCGGTTGGGCTGGTCCAGGCCGTTGAAGGGCTCGTCGAGCAGGATGAGGCGGGGGCGGGCGGCCACGCAGCGGGCCACCAGGACGCGCTGCTGCTGGCCCCCGGAGAGGTCGCCGAAGCGGTCTAGGGCCCGGTCCGCCAGGCCCACGGCCTCCAGGGCGCTCTGGGCACGTGCGCGCACCGAGCCCGCCCGCTGCCAGAGGCGCATCTGGGAGTACATGCCCATCTGGACCACCTCGCGCACGGTCACCGGGAAGGTGGGGTCCAGGTCGGCCACCTGGGGGACGTAGCCCAGGGAGCCCCGGGGGGCGCGGCCGGGGGCGGCGCCGACCACCCGCACCTGCCCGGACGGGATCCGCACCATGCCCAGCAGGGCGCGCAGGAGGGTGGTCTTGCCTGAACCGTTGGGCCCGACCAGGGCCAGGGCCTGGCCCGCCCCCACCTGCCCGGTCACGCCGGTCAGGACGGTGGTGGTGCCGTAGGCGAAGGAGGCGTCACGCAGGTCCACGACCGGTCCGGCCGGCGCCTTGGAGGGGCCGGCCGGACCGGTGGTCGTGGTGGGGACCGAGGTCACTTCACGTCCGAGCTGGTCGGAGCCCACTTGCTCAGGGACTCGGGGACCGCGGGGACGGTGCCGTCCCAGGCCTTGGTCAGGTTGGTGACATTGTGCAGGATGGAGCCGATGTAGGTCTCGCCGTCGGAGCCGGGCTCGCCCAGGGAGTCCCCGTAGAGGGCCTCGTCACCGATGACCGCCTTGACGCCGGCGACCTCGGCGACCTTCTCCACGGACTTGGGGTTGTTGGAGTTCTCGGCGAAGATGGCCACGGCGCCGGAGGCCTTGACCTTGTCGGCGGTCTCCTGGATCTTCTCGGCGGTGGCGTCGGCCTGGGCGTTGAAGTCGGACAGGGCCGCGCCCTCGAACTTGACGTCGAACTCCTTGGAGAAGTAGCCGAAGGCGTCGTGGCTGGTGAACAGGACGCGCTTGTCCTTGGGCACGGAGCTCATGGCCGTCGCGGCCCACTCGTCCAGCTCGGTGAGCTGCTTGATGTAGGCGTCGGTGTGGGCGCGGAAGGTCTCGGCGCTGGCGGGCGCCGCCTTCTCCAGGGCCGCGCCGATATTGGTGACCTGGACGATGGCGTTCTTGGGCGAGGTCCACACGTGCGGGTCGAAGCGGAACTCCGGCTCGCTCTGGCCCTCCTCGGGCGGGAAGGGCCAGGCGGCCACGTCGACCTTGCTGGTCCCCCGGTCGACCTTGTAGGGCAGGGACTCCTCCTTCTTGAGCTGGGCCTGCAGGTCGTCGACATCGACGGCGCCGTAGACGCCGGAGGTGACCACCATGGTGCCCTTGAACCCGGTGGAGCTCACCGCGTCGTCCAGGAAGTGCTCCAGGTCCACCCCGGACACCAGGAAGAGGTCGGCCTCTGACAGGGCCTTGGACTGGGCCGCGGTCATCTCGTGCTCGTGGGCCGAGGCGTTGGGGGCCAGCAGGCAGGTCAGCTCCAGGTGGGTGGAGGCCGTGGCGGTGTCGGCGCCGAAGTGGGCGCTCTGGCCGTCGGCGCCGGTGCGGTCGAAGGACAGGTTGTCGGTGCTGTCCCCGGAGGCCAGCTGGGTGACGTAGTCGCAGATCTGGGTGGTGGAGGCGACGACCTTGACGGTGGTGCCCGTACCGCTGGCGGTGGGGCTGGAGGTGGTCGCCGAGCCGCAGGCGGTCAGGGAGGCGGCCAGGGTCAGGGAGGCGGCCAGGGCCAGGCCCCGGCGCGAGACGGGAATGGTGCGCATGGTCGGCATCATAAGTTCGTGTACCCTAAGTTTGGCAAACCGAAAACCTGGACAGTCTTTGTTTGTGGTTGGTATCACATACAGGTCGGTGGCTATCTCGCGTGCCGAGCCGGTTCGTGGGTGCGGCCCCGGACCCGCCGCCTGCGCGTGTGTCCCCGGACGCCAGCCGGGAACCGGTGTCATTCCAACGGTTTCGCAAGGCGTGAGGGTCTCAGGCTGGGCTCAGGCTGGCGTACGGTGCCGCCCCGACCGGGGCTCCACGGTTTCTCAGGGCGTGGGTCTCAGGTGGGGTCTCAGAGCGTGGTGGGCTCAGGGCACAGGGGCTTAGTGCGCGAGGGGGCTTAGTGCGCGAGGGGTCAGTGCGCAGGGGCGCCGGAGGCCTCGATGGGCGAGTCCGTCCCCGTGAGGCGGGGTCAGGGGCCAATAGACACGGGGGCGCGCCTTAGACCTGCAGTCTGTTCATGTGAAGCGGGGTCAGGGTGTGGGGGGCGCCCGGGCGAGTGCGCGACGACAGCTGCGCCAGCCCGTCCAGGACCGCGGCGGAGGCGGACAGCCCCAGGCGGGAGGCACCGGCGTCGAGCATGGCCAGGGCCGCCTGGGCGGTGCGGATGCCGCCGGAGGCCTTGACCCCCAGATGCTTGCCCACGACGCGGCGCATGAGGCGGACCGCGTGGGTGGAGGCGCCGCCCGCCGGGTGGAAGCCCGTCGAGGTCTTGACGAAGTCGGCCCCCGCCGCCCGGGCGGCCCGGCAGCAGGCCACGATCTCCTCGTCGCTCAGGACGGCGGACTCAATAATGACCTTGAGCCCGGCGGGCCCGCACGCCTCCCGCACGGCCCGGACGTCCGCCTCGACGTCCCCCCACCTCCCCTCCCTGACCAGGCCGAGGTTGACCACCATGTCCACCTCCTGGGCGCCCTTGGCCACGGCGTCGGCGGCCTCGGCGGCCTTGACGACGGTGGGGTGGGCGCCCGAGGGGAAGCCGCAGACCGTGACCACGCGCAGCCCCGCAGGGACCGTCAGCGGGAGCTGGCTGGGGCTGACGCACACCGAGTAGGTGCCCAGTGCGGCGGCCTCGGCCACCAGGTCACGCACCTGCGCACCGGTGGCCTCGGGGGTGAGCAGGGTGTGGTCAATGAGGGCGGCGAGGTGGGCGCGGTCGGGGACCATGGGCCTCCTTTCCTTAGGCGGGCGCCCGGGGCGGGCGTGGTAGCGGCAGCCCCGGGCCCCTCACCTGGTGAGGCTGGCCGGGCGCCCGGGGCGGGCGGCCAGGACGGCAGGTGCTGTACGTCCCCCCGGGGCGGGCGGTGGGTCAGGAGGTGCCCAGGACCGCCCAGGCGTGGGCGGGCAGGACGACGCCGTCGCCCTCGGGGCGGGGCGCGGCCGAGCCGGGGGAGGTGGCGAGCACCGCGTGGTGGCCGGCCGTGGGCACCCAGGCCTCGTGCTCCTCCAGGCTCAGGACCACCACCACGCTGCCCGGGCCCCCGTCCGAGGCGCCCGCGTCAGCCCATCCGGTCCGGCCGGTGAGCTCAAGGGAGTAGAGGCGGTTGTCCAGGTGGAGGGTGGCCAGGTCGGCGTCGTGCAGCCAGGGCAGGCGGCGGCGCAGGCCCACCAGGTCCTGGTAGAGGCGCAGCGTGGGCGCCCCCAGGTCGGACATGTCGGCGGGGGTCGCCGGGAAGGGCGGGCGGATCTCGTCGTCCCCGCCCAGGCGGTCCTCCTTGACCCCCCGGTAGCCCTGCTCGTCGCCGTAGTAGATGGCGGGCAGGCCCGGCAGGGTGGCCAGCAGCGCGACCGCGTGGGACAGGTGGGCGGGCTCGGAGATCTGGGAGGCGATGCGGGTGGTGTCGTGGTTGCCCAGGAAGGTCCAGGGCACCAGGCTGCGCAGGAACTCGGCGTGGCGCCGGAGCGCCCAGTCCAGCTCGTAGAAGTTCCGGGACTCGATCGAGGACCAGACGGCCTTCCACAGCTCGTACTGCGTCACCGAGTCCATGCCCGAGGCCGCGGTAATACCCGTGTAGTCCCCGTGGATGACCTCCCCCACGAAGTAGGCCTCCGGGTAGTGCTCGCGCACCCGTGGCAGCACCCGGGTCCAGAAGGCGGGGTCGACGGCGTAGGCCGCGTCCAGCCGCCAGGCGTCGGCCCCGTGCTCCAGCCAGAACTTCATGACCTCGACGACCATGTCGGCCACGGCCGGCTCGGCGTGGTTGAGCGCCGGCAGCCACTCCTGGCCCTCAAAGCGCTCGTAGTCCGGGGCGGTGCCCGGCTGCCAGTCCTCGGGCCAGGTCAGGCGGAACAGGCGCGAGGCCTCCGACCCCGGCCCCGCCTGGGGCAGGGCGGCGAAGGCGGGGAAGTCCTTGCCCACGTGGTTGAAGACGCCGTCCAGGACCAGGCGCACCCCGCGGGCATGGGCCTGGCGCGCCAGGGTCTCAAAGTCCTCATTGGTACCCAGGCGGGGGTCGATGCGGAAGTAGTCCACCGTGTCGTAGCCGTGGGACATGGAGGCGAAGACCGGCCCCAGGGCCAGGACGTTGCACCCCAGGCTCACCAGGTAGTCCAGCCAGTCCACCAGGCGCAGCAGGCGGTGCTCGGCGGCCAGGGCCCCGGCCGGGGTGGACGGGTCGTCAGGGTCCCCCTGCGGGGCCAGGGTGGGGGCGCCCACGAACCCCAGGGGGAAGACCTGCCAGACAATGGCGTGCCGACTCCAGGCCGGGGCGGGGGGAAGGTGCTGGGGCGCGCTGATCCCAGCGGTGGGGGAGAACTCGGCGGGGACAGGGGTACCTGTGGAGTCAGTCATGGGGGCACTATGTTACTGCTCGGGCTGCTGGTGGCGCAGCACCAGGAGGATGCCGTCGTCTTGCGCCATGCGCGAAGAAGCGCTGGTCAGGCCGTCCTCCAGCATGACCTCGACACGTCGTCCTGCGCCACGCGCCAAGAGGTGGGGCAGACTCCTCCTATGGCCACTACGACCACCGTGCCCGCCCCTGACGCTGCGGGTGTGCCCGCTGTGCCTGCCTCCCCTGCGGGCGTGCCTGACGGGTCTGCCGCTGCGTCTGACGCTCCCGCTGCCGCGGTGGCGCCCGGCGGGTCTGCCGCTGTGTCCGCCTCCCCTGCGGGCGCGCCCCGCCGCGCCGTCGTCACCGGGGCCTCCACAGGCATTGGCGCCGCCACCGTCCGCCTCCTGCGCGCCCACGGCTGGGACGTGGTCGCCACCGCCCGCCGCGCCGCCCGCCTGGCAGCCCTGGCTAAGGAGGCCGGCTGCACCTGGGTCGCCGCCGACCTCCAGGATGCCGCCGACGTCGCCCGCCTTGCCACCGAGGTGCTCGCGGGAGGCCCGGTGGACGCCGTCGTCAACAACGCGGGCGGCGCCATCGGCCTCGACCCGGTGGCGCAGGGCAGGCCGGAGGACTGGCTCACCATGTACGAGCGCAACGCCCTGGCCGCCCTGCGCGTGAGCCAGGCCTTCCTGCCCACCCTGCGCGAGCGTGGCGGTGACCTGCTGTTCCTCACCTCCACCGCCGCCCACGACACCTATCCGGGGGGTGCCGGGTACGTGGCTGCCAAGCACGCCGAGAGGGTGGTGGCGGCCACCCTGCGCCTGGAGCTCGTGGGCGAGCCCGTGCGCGTCATCGAGATCGCCCCGGGCATGGTGCGCACCGAGGAGTTCAGCCTCAACCGGTTCCACGGGGACCAGGCCGAGGCCGACGCCGTCTACGCGGGCGTGGCAGGCCCCCTCGTGGCCCAGGACGTCGCCGAGTGCATTGTGTGGGCCCTGGAGCGGCCCGCCCACGTCAATATCGACTCCATGGTGGTGCGCCCCCGCGCCCAGGCCTCCAACACCCTGGTGGCCCGGGAGGGCTGAGCGGCCTGCCTTACGGAACGCCCCCGGGCGCGGAGCGGGGGCGCGTGCGTGGCCTGCTGGCGTCCTACGTCGCGGAAGGTCCTGGGCGCGGAGCAGGGGCGGCGGGCCAGGAGCCTTAGCGTCCGGCTCAACTGGAACGCGTCGGGCGCAGCTCAGGGGCCGGTGCGGGACTGTGCCGGGAGCTGGCGCCCCGTGCGTCGTCCTGGTGCACGGAGCAGGCGCCGGTCTACTCGGCTACCTCCTGCACGGAGCAGGCGCTTGCGTCCGTGAACCCCGTGAGCCGGGCAGGGGACGCCAGCAGGGCGAGGGGCCGTGGCACCAAGGTGTCTTCGCAGGTCAGGACAGGCTTGCGAGGGCGCCCTGAGCGGTCCGTCCGTTCTCGCGAGCAATAAGTACCGTTCTCACGACGAACAAGTACCGTTCTCGCGGGGAATAAGTACCGTTCTCGCGGGTGGGGGTGGGTCCTAGCGCAGGAAGGTGAAGAGCTTGACGCCCCGGCGCAGGGGCGGCGTGGCCCCCTCCCACCGGTGGACCCCCATGCGCATGGACGTGCCCTCCATACCCTCCTCGTAGGCGAGCTCCGTGAACCCGGCCCGGGAGAACCAGTGGCGGATCTCCGCCCCGGGGTCGGGCTCCTGGGACCCGCGGGTCCACACGAGCGTGGCGCCCGGGGCGCAGAACTGCGGGGCGACGGCCACGAGCCGCCGGGTGTCCTCCACCGAGACATTGCCCAGGATCCCCACGAGCAGCACCAGGTCGGCCGGGACCGCGCCCACGTAGGCGTCCGAGACCGAGGCGTCGTCCTCCACCACGCGCAGGTCCACGCCCAGGGAGGTGATGCGCTCGCGGGCGATGGCGGCGTTGACCGGGTTGATCTCCAGGAGGGTGCCCCGGACGCGGTTGTACAGCTCGGGGCGGGCCGCCAGGACGCCGAGGACGTCGTGCCCCTGCCCGGCGCAGGAGCTCATGACCCTGACCGTGCCGGGCCGGACGTCGAACTCCGCGGAGATCACCTGCTGGACGTGGCGCAGCCGTACCGACAGCTCCGAGGCGGGGTCCCGGTAGGCGTCGTGCCACGCCACGTAGTCGCGTAGCCGGGGGAACGGGGGGACAGGGGGTGTCTGGGGCATGGGCTCCTCCCAGGCTGTGGTGACGGATGGTCCTGTGGGGTATCCCACCAGTGGGAGGGCCCGTCGTCAAGGGCGGTGAGGGCGCCGGGACCACGGCACCGACGTCGTGCCGGTGTTGGAACGGACGGGCGCCGCCCGCCCCGGGCTCAGGCCCAGCCCAGCTCGTGCAGCCGGGCGTCGGGGATGCCGAAGTGGTGGGCGACCTCGTGGAGCACCGTCACCGCGATCTCCTCACGCAGCTCCTCCTCGCTGGTGCACCAGCGCTCCAACGGCCCCTGGAAGACGAGGACCCGGTCGGGCAGGACCAGGGACCAGGAATCGTCGCGCTCGGTCAGGGGCACGCCGTCGTAGAGGCCCAGGAGGGTGGGCATGCCCTCCTCGTCGTAGTCCTCGGGCCCCAGCACCTCGGCGTCGGGCTCGTCCTGGACCATGACGGCGACATTGTCCATCTGCTCGGCCAGCTCGGGCGGCAGGAGATCCAGGGCCGCTCCGACGGCGTCCTCGAAGTCGGCGGGGGTGAGGTGAACCGGGCTCATGACGCCAGCCTGCCACGCCCGCCCGCTGGGACCCGGGCGCCGCCCGCCCGGCGGGGGCCGCGCCGGGGGCAGGACGGGCAGGGAGCCCCGTGTCACCTGCCACAACGGCGCCCGCGGCGCAGGTGGCGCCCACGTAGGCCCCCGTCATGCGTGCCAGACTGGGCCCATGAGCATCTCCGCCAGCGCCTCCCCGCCCGCCCTGGCCCCCTGTCGGCAGGTGGAGGACCCGGTCATTACCGCCCGGGCGCTGACCAAGGTCTACGGGCGGGGCGCCGGGGCGGTCACCGCCCTGGACTCCGTGGACGTGGATATCGCCCGGGGCCGCTTCACCGCCGTCATGGGCCCCTCCGGCTCGGGCAAGTCCACCCTCATGCACTGCCTGGCGGGGCTGGACTCGGTCACCTCCGGGACCATCGTCCTTGACGGCGACGAGGTCTCCTCCATGAGCCAGCGTCGTCTGACCCGCCTGCGCCGTGAGCGTATCGGCTTCATCTTCCAGGCCTTCAACCTGGTTCCCACCCTCACCGCCGCCGAGAACATCACCCTGCCCCTGGACATCGCCCGCGTCAAGGTCGACCGTGAGCGCTTTGACCAGGTGGTCCAGGCCGTCGGGATCGCCGACCGCCTGACCCACCGTCCCGCGGAGCTCTCCGGGGGCCAGGTCCAGCGCGTGGCCTGCGCCCGGGCGCTGGTGGGCAGGCCCGCCGTCGTCTTCGCCGACGAGCCCACCGGTAACCTGGACTCCCGCTCCACCGTCCAGGTCCTCGAGATCCTGCGCCGCAGCGTGGACGACCTGGGCCAGTCGGTGGTCATGGTGACTCACGAGCCGGAGGCCGCCGCCTGGGCGGACACGGTCCTGTTCCTGCGTGACGGGCACGTGGTGGCCGAGCTGGGTGAGCCGGACCGCGACAGCGTCCTGGACGCCCTGCGGGTCCTGGGCGAGGGTGCCGGGCCCCTGGTCGCGCAGGAGGCGGCCTCCGTGCCCCGGGAGCGGGACGGGGCCGACGCCGGGGCGGGCGAGGGCCGGGGCTCCGACCAGCGCCCGGAGGCCTGAGCCGTGGGCCGCGTCGCCTGGCGCTCTGTGCGCGCCCACGCCAAGCAGTTCGTCCTGACCACCCTGGCGGTGGTGCTGGGGGTGGCCTTCCTCTCGGGCACCCTGGCCCTGCGTGCCGTCCTGTCGGACACCTTCTCCGCCCTGACGTCCTCCACCATCACCTCCGACCTGTACGTGAGCGGCGAGAAGGTCGCCGGCAACGCCAGCGCCACCGGCACCGTCCTGACCAAGCCCGTGGACGGCTCCCTGGCCGAGAGGATCAAGCAGATCGACGGGGTGGAGGTGGTCCACCGCGGGGCGTCCCTGACCGGCGTCCTGCTGGGGGCCGACCAGGCCCCCGTGACCTCCTCGGGAGCCCCCACGCTCCTGATCCCCGTCTACCCCCAGGAGCCGGGGATGACCTGGGTCCAGGGGTCCCACCCCCACGGCGGGAGCGAGATCGCCCTGGAGTCCGGGGCCCTGGGACGCTCGGGCCTGAGCATCGGGGACACCACCCACGTGGTGGTCCAGGGCCAGCCCGTCGAGGTCACGGTGGTCGGCGAGTTCAACTTCGGCACCACCATGGCCGGGGCCACCATCGTGGGCATGGACGCCGACTGGTTCATGCCGCTGGCCGCCCCCGACGACCAGGTCAGCGACATCTCCATTGACGTGTCCCCGGGGGCCTCGGTGGATGAGGTCAGGTCACAGGTGGCCCGGATCCTGCCCGACGGGGCGCGCCTGCTGACCCGGGCCGAGAAGATCGAGGAGCAGAACGCCTCCATTGAGAGGATCCTGGGGTTCGTCCAGACCTTTATCCTGGTCTTCGTCATCCTGGCCATGTTCGTGGGCTCCTTCATTATTATGAACTCCTTTGCCATGAGCGTGCGCCAGCGGGTCAAGGAGTTCGCCCTCCTACGGGCGGTGGGGGCCTCCCCGGGCTCCGTGTTCGGCGTCGTGCTGGTGCAGGCGCTGGTCATCGGGGCGGTCGGCTCGGCCCTGGGGGTGGCCGCGGGCGCCGGGCTGCTGTCGGGGCTGGTGGCCCTCCTGCGTGCCATGGACATGCCCCTGCTCGACGGCGTGGCCATGACCGGGCCGATCATCGTGGTGTCGCTGGTGGTGGGGATCCTGGTGACCGTTGTCGGCGCCCTGCTGCCCGCGCGCGAGGCGGCCCTGACCCACCCGGTGGAGGCCATGCGGGGCGTGTCGGGGGCCCGCGAGAAGTCCCTGGTGGTGCGCACCGTCCTGGGCGGGCTCCTCCTGGCCGCCGGGGTGGCGGTCGTGGCCGCGGCCTGGCTCAGTGAGGGCATACCCCAGCGCAAGCTCGTCCTGGGGGTGGGGGCGGGCGGGGTCGTGCTCGGCCTGCTCGCCGTCTCCCCGGTGCTGGCCCGGCCGGTGGTGGGGGTCCTGGGCCTGCCCCTGCGTCTGCTGCGCCCCTCCGGGCGCCTGGCGGTGCGCAATATCGTGCACAACCCGCGCCGCACCGCCAACACCTCCGGCGCCCTCATGGTGGGCATGGCCCTGGTGTGCGCGGGCGCCACCCTGGCGACGTCGGTCAACGACTCCGTCTCCGACGTGGTCAACCGGTCCATGAAGGCCGACCTCCTGCTCCAGCCCGCCGGGGGCGTGGGCGGCCAGCTCCCCGCGCAGATGCTGGCCCAGGTCAATGAGCTCGACGGCGTGGCCTCCACCACCTCCTACACCGTCTACCTGATCTCGGCCACGGGCGCGGACGGCACTGACACGGTGGCCCTCAACGTCAGTGAGCCGGAGGCCTTCCTGCGGGCCTACGACCTGGCGGTGACCGAGGGCGACGTCGCGGACATGGACGCCACGCACGTGGCCGCCTACAAGAGCGCCGGCCTGCACGTGGGGGACACGGTCACCCTCACCGGCCCGGCGGGCTCGGTGGAGGCGGGTGTGGTTGCGGTCATTGACCCAAAGGGGATCGCGGGGTCCTTCTCCGCCTCGCCTGAGCTCGCCGCGGCCCTGGGCTCGTGGGGCGGGTACACCCCTGCTGACCCCGCCCAGGTCCTGGCCAGCCCGGTGGGCGTGTTCGTCACCCTGGCCCAGGGCGCCGACCTGGAGACCGTACGCGCCCAGATCAAGCAGGTCGTGGCCCCTACCTACCTGTACACGGTGCTCGACGCCTCCGAGATCTCCGACATGGTGGGCCAGCAGGTCAACCAGGTCCTGGCCGTCCTGTACGGGCTGCTGGGGCTGTCCATCGCCATTGCCGTCCTGGGGATCGTCAACACCCTGGTGCTCTCGGTCAGTGAGCGCACCCGGGAGATCGGGCTCATGCGGGCGGTGGGCCTGGGGAGGGCCCAGCTCAGCGGGGAGATCATGGCGGAGTCGGTCCTCACTGCCCTGTACGGCACCGTGGTGGGGGGTGGTGCCGGGGTGGTGCTCGCCGTCGCCCTGTGCGAGGTGCTCAAGGACGAGGGGATCTCCACGGTGACGATCCCCTGGGGGCAGCTGGTGGCCATGCTCCTGGTCGCCGTCGGGGTGGGTGTGGTGGCGGCCCTGTGGCCGGCCCTGCGCGCCTCACGCCTGCCGGTCCTGGAGGCGATCGCCACCGAGTAGCGGGCAGGGTGTGGGAGGATTCACCTATGAGCTACTCCCCCCAGTACCCGGCTGCCCCTTCTGGGGAGCAGGCGGTCTACCCCACGCTTACGCCGCAGGATCCGGGAGCCTCCTACGACGCCATGCTCAGGGCGGGGGCACAGGCCCCCCGACGTAGCGGCGTGGAGGTCGCGGCGATCGTACTGGCAGCCGTCGCCCTCCTGCTCGAGGGCGTGCAGCTGTTCCTGAGGACACAGGGGGTGATGAGGAACGCAGGACCTTCTCTGGTGGCATACATCCTGGTGGGGTTCCTGGTCGACCCGCTCATTATCCTGCTCGTGGTGGGCCTGGTCCAGGGCGCTGTGCGCCGGGTCAACGGGGCGCTGGCCGGCGTCGTCGTGCTGGCGGTGCTCAGGGCCGTCCTCATTGTGCTGCGCCTGGCCACGCTCCCCGGCAACTACGCCTACCCCTACGTCAGCAGTGACGTCCTCGCGGTGCTGGCCTGCGTCGTCGCCACCGTCGCCGGGATCCTGGCAGTGGTGGCCGCCCCCCGGCTCCGGACCCCTGTCGGCGCGGCGCTGGGGGCGGGGGTCGCCTACTGGCTCCTTGCCGCGAGCGCCAGCGCGCTCATCTCCCTGCCCCTGAACCTGACGGCCATTTCCTCCAGGAACTTCGGCGAGCAGACGCTGGAGGTGAGGATGAGGGAGTTCCTGAGCTGGATGCCCTCGTTCCCGGGCTCGCCCGGCCTGTCCGTGGTCGTCGGCACCCTGCTCGCCGTCCTGCTCCTGGCGCTCAGTGTCCCTGCCGTCGTCGCCTTCTCCGTACGCAACTGGGGGCTGCTGCTGGGGACCGGTCTGGCCGGGGCCTGCGTCTTCCTCGTGACCCACGTCCTGGTCGCTGTCGCGATGTCCTACACGGCCAGTATCACGGCGGTCGTCATTGTCGTGGGGGCGGTTCCTCTCGCGGTGTCCCCGGTGTTGCTCACGCCCTCGTCACGGGCGTGGTTCGCCGCGGGCAGGGCCGAGAGGAGGCGGGCGCGCGGGGGCGTCCCCGGCGTCGTACCTGCGTACCCGGGGGCTCCAGGGGCTCCTGGGGTGCCCGGGGCTTCGGGGGCGCCCGCCTGGCCGGGTGCCCAGAGTGCTCCGGGGGCGCCCGGGGTGCCCGCACAGGTACCGCCGACACCCGTCTACGGCCTTCCCACAGGCGTACCGGGCGCACCGGGCTACCCGGCTCCCTCGGGGACCCAGTCGGTCCCGGGCGGTGGGGGCTACCCGGGCGGGGTCCAGGGCGTCCCGGGCAGTGGGGGGTACTCGGGTGGTGGGGGCTACCCGGGCGCGCCGGGCCCCGTGGCCCCGGGACGCAGCCCCTACGAGCCGCCCGAGTGGTCCTAGCCGGCACTATATAGCCAGCGCTATATAGTCCTAGTGCATTCTGGCTGTACGAGTGCGCTCTTTACATCCACTGCTTGCGTCGTACGTATGGGAGTGCGTCTTATACCCTCTTATATTGGACCCCTAAGAGCTGACCTTCATCGCACGCGCGGGGGCGCCCTTTCCTGCGCACTTTTAATCCGATCCTAGGACCCGCGTCGCATGCGCGGCGCGCGGGGAGCGCGATCAGGCCTAGTGCCCCGGGCCCATCGGGAGCGCGCCGGGTCCACCCGCTCGGGGCTGCAGGTCCACGGCGGTGCCCCGGGTCCGGCGGGGGTGCGCGCCTTAGGCCCGGTTGGCGAACCGCTCCAGGAGGGTGGCGTCCCCCCCGACCACCAGGACGTCGTCGGAGGAGACGAGGGTCTCGGCGCTGGCGTACTCAAAGGGCTCGCCCGGACTCATGAGACCGAAGACGGTGACCCCGTAGCGGGAGCGGATCCTGGCCTCACCGATGGTGAACCCGTGGAGCTCGCGCGGCGGTCGCATCTTGACAATGGTGAAGCCGCCCTTCTCCATCTCAATGTAGTCCAGCATGCGTCCGGACACGAGGTGGGCGGCGCGCTGCCCGGCGTCGAACTCGGGGTAGACCACGTGGTGGGCGCCGATACGCCGCAGAATGCGCCCGTGGGCCCGGGAGATGGCCTTGGCCCAGATCTGCGGGGTCTCCAGGTCCACCAGGTTGCCGGCGATGAGCACGGAGGCCTCCAGGGAGGAGCCCACGCCCACCACCGCCGTGCCGAACTCCGTGGCCCCCAGCTGCTCCAGGGCCTCCATGTCGGTGGCGTCGGCCTCTATCAGGGGGATGCGTCCGCTCCACTGGCGCACCAGCGTGGGGTTGGACTCGACGGCCAGGACCTCACGTCCCAGACGGTCCAGGGTGGCGGCCACGGCGGAGCCGAAGCGTCCCAGCCCAATGACGAGCGTGGAGTCGGTACGGGAGTCTGCGGCGGGCATAAGCCTACGGTATCGCGGACCCTGTCCCGGTGCCCCGGGGGTGGTTCCGTCGTGGTTCGAGGGCCGAGGTGGGCGGTGGGCCCTCGGGGCGCGGGCAGGGCCGGTGCCGTGGCCGGGGGAGGCCGGCGCGGGGGCCGGGGAGGCCGCTGGCTCCCGGCCGCCTGCTACCGGCTGCGCACCCGCCTGACGGTGAGCGCTCCCAGCACCAGGAGCACCGTTACCGCGGCCAGCAGGCAGGCCATGAGCAGGAAGCCCCCGGCGTAGGCGTCGATCTGGGCGCGGTCGGACAGGTCGGCGGTGAACCTGGCGATAATCTCCTTGCCGGCCGGGGAGTCAGGCAGCGCCTGCGCCTGGACCAGGGCCTGGGTGGCCTGGGCGCGGACGGCCTCGGTGTGCGTGGTGACGTAGTCCTGCACGTGCCGGGTGGCGTAGGTGGCCAGTAGGGCGACGCCGAAGGAGCCCCCGATCTGCTGGGTGATGGTCAGGACGGCCGAGGCCAGGCCGGAGTGGCGCTGCGGGATGCCCCGGGTGCCGGCGCTGAAGGCGACCGGCATAATCAGGCCCGCCCCGATCCCCATGAGGACCAGGCCCGGGACCGCCACCTGGGCGTAGCCGGAGTCGGGCCCCACCTGCGCCAGGACCACGAAGGCCAGGGCCTCCACGCCCACCCCCAGCGGCAGCGTGCCGCGCACGCCCAGGTAGGGGACGAGCAGGCGGCCGGCCAGCGGCGCGCTCGGGACCAGGGCCGCGATCATGGGCAGGAAGGCGACGCCGGTGCGCAGGGGCGAGTAGCCGAAGTGGTTCTGCAGGTAGTAGGTCAGGTACACGGCTCCGCCCATCTGGGCCGCCCCGAATGTTGCCACCGCCGCGTAGGAGGCGGCCCGACCGGGTGCCGAGGTGATCCACAGGGGCAGAGCCGGGGCCTCGGCCAGGTGCTCGCGCACCACGAAGAGGATGGCGAGCACTACCGCGGCCCCCAGCCACAGGAGGGTCGACGTCGAGGTCCAGGAGGTCTGCTCGGCCCGGTCCAGGCCGAACACGACAGCGAAGCAGGCCGTGCACCCCAGGGCCAGGCCGGGCAGGTCCCAGGCGGACTGCTCGTGACGGCGTCCCGGGGCGGGCAGGCTGCGCAGGCCGATGACGAAGCCCGCCGCGGCAATGGGCACGTTGACGTAGAGCGACCAGCGCCAGCTCAGCCAGTCCGTCAGGGCCCCGCCGATGAGGAGCCCGGCGGCGGCGCCCAGCCCGCCGGTGGCGCCGAAGAGGGCGAAGACCTGACGACGTCGGGGCCCGGAGGGGAAGGTGGTGCTGAGCAGGACCAGGGAGGCGGGGGACAGGAGCGCGGCGAACGCCCCCTGGACGGCCCGGGCGGTCACCAGCAGGGGGAAGGCGGGGGCCAGCCCGGCCACCAGGCTCGCCGTCGCGAAGCCGATCTGACCGATCCGGTAGGCGCGCCTGAGGCCAAGGGCCGTCACCAGGCGGCCGCCCAGCAGCACCAGCCCACCGTAGGCCAGGGTGTAGGCGGTCACCACCCACGGGCGCTGGGAGGTGGACAGCCCCAGGTCCTCCTGCATCCTGGGCAGGGCCACGGCAATGATCGTCATGTCCAGGACGATCATGAGCTGGGTAATGAGCGAGCTGGCCACCAGGGCCAGCGCGCGGCGACGGAACGCCGGCTGTACCGGGGCTGCGGTGGGTGGGTCGGCCGGGGCCGAGGGGTCTGGGGCCGACGCGGACGAGCTGGCCGGGGCCGACGCGGACGAGCTGGCCAGGGCTGAGGGGGCCGACGTGGCGGGTGCCGGGAGCCCCGCGGTACCGGAGGATGACGGGGAGGGGGCCACGGCGTCGGGCGTGGAGTCCTGGACCTCCAGGGGGTGCGGCTGCGGGGGCCGGGCAGGTGACCTCATACTGGGTACCTCAAATCGAAAGAGATCTTTTCGCTTGCGGTCGTCAGCGTAGGGTGAGGCCTCTGTCCTGTCAACAACGACCGTTTCGTTTTAGATATGAACTGGGACACCGCAGACGAGGGAGGCGCGGACCCCCTACCATGAGGGCATGCCACGGGTCACGCAGTCGCACAGGGACCAGCAGGCCGCCAGGATCCTGGCGGCCGCCGAGACGTGCTTTGCCCGTCACGGCTTCCACGCCGCGTCCATGGACGAGATCATTGCCGAGGCGGGCATGTCCTCCTCCACCGTCTACCGCTACTTCCCCCAGGGCAAGCGCTCCCTCATCCAGACCGTCCTGGAGCAGGCCACCGACCCGGTGGTGGAGTGGATCGCCGACCTGGCGGCCCGCGAGCAGGTACCCGACTTGGAGGAGGCCTTCCTGGAGGGGGTCGGGTACGTCTGGGCCCTGGAGGGGGAGCCCGGGCGGATGGCCCTCCTGGTCAGCATCTGGGCCGAGCTGGCCCGTGAGCCCCGGCTCTACGACGTCGGCAGCCGCGAGCGCTACCAGCAGGTGCGCGGCAGGATCGTCTCCCTGGTGCGGCGCTGGCAGGACGCGGGGGCTGTGACCGCCGCGATAGCCCCTGAGCAGGCCGCCGCCGTCATCCACACCACCGTCATGGGCCTGATCGTGCAGCGGGCGCTGGTGGGGGAGGGTACCCAGGACGACGTCGCCGCGGCGGCCGGTGGGATCGCCCGCCTGCTGGCGCCCTGAGGCTCGCGGCAGGGTCCTGGTCGCCTTCCGTGCGGGCTGGGTTGCCGGCCGAGGCCACGCCCGCGTACGTCCCTCAGCACGCCGCCCACGACACGCAGGAGCCGGCTACCCGCCCCGGCACGAACAAGTACCGTTCTCACGACGAACAAGTACCGTTCTCACGACGAACAAGTACCGTTCTCGCGGAAGGGCGGGAGGAGGGCAGATGGGTGGGGCGGGGTCAGCCAATGAGCGGGCGCTCCTCGGGCATGCGGATGACCCGGCGTCGTTCCCGCAGGGCCAGGGCGCTCGCCGCGGTCATGGTCCCCACCCTCCCCAGGAACATGAGCGCAATGAGCACGTACTTGGCGTTGTCGGGCAGCAGCGGGGTGATCCCCGTGGACAGTCCCACGGTGGCCAGGGCGCTAATGACCTCGAAGAGGATCCGGTCCAGGGACAGGTCCGTCATCTCCAGCAGCGCCAGGGAGGCCAGGCCCACGATGGAGGCTCCGATAAAGGCCACCGCCACGCTCAGGCGCACGGTCGAGGGCGTGATCCGCCGTCCGAAGGCCTCAATGTCCTGGTCCCCGCGGGCCTCGGCGAGAATGGCCAGCAGGAGCACCGCGAAGGTGGAGACCTTAATGCCCCCGGCGGTCGAGGCCGAGCCCCCGCCCACGAACATGAGCACGTCCTGGAGGAACCAGGTGGACTCGTGCATGTGCTCCGGGGCGATGGTCGACAGCCCTGAGGAGCGGGCGTTGACCCCGTTGACCAGGGCGGTCAGGATCCTGCCGCTGGTGGGCAGGGAGCCGTAGGTGGCCCTGTTGGTCCACTCGAAGGCGGCGATCGTGACCGCCGAGACCGCCGACAGGCCGGTGTAGGTGGCCAGGGTGAGCTTGGAGTGCAGCGTCCAGCGCCGCGGGCGGGTCAGGTTGCGGGTGACGTCCAGGATGACGGGGAAGCCGACCGCGCCCACGAAGGTGCCCACCACGATCGGCAGGCCCATCCACCAGTCGGTGGCGTAGGGGGTCAGGCCCTCGGGCATGACCACGAACCCGGCGTTGTTGAAGATGGACAGCGCCATGAAGAACGCGTACCACAGGGCGTGGAAGGGGTCCATGCCCAGGGTCATGAAGCGCGGCAGCAGGACGATGGTCAGGACGGACTCCACAATGGTGGCGGTCAGGACGACGGCGCGCAGCAGGGAGGCGACGTCCCCCAGGCGGGACTGGTTCTCCGTGGCGGCCATCATGCGCTGGGTCAGGCCCACGTGCCGTGACACCGCCAGGGAGAGCAGGGACGCCAGGGTCATGACGCCCAGGCCGCCTATGGCCGCGCCCACGATAATGACGAGCTGGCCGAAGGTGGACCAGTAGGTCGCCGTGTCCACGACGGTCAGCCCGGTGACGCACACCGCGGAGGTGGCGGTGAACAGGGCGTCCACGAAGGAGGGCGAGGCGTCCTCGGCGCTGGCGAAGGGCAGGGACAGCAGGGTGGCGACCACCACGATAATGAGGGCGAACACCGCGACGGCCAGGCGCGCGGTGGAGAAGCGGGCGGCCCGCTCCAGGGTGGTCCGCAGGTGCAGGCGCTCGACCAGTCCGCGCAGGCCGGTGGCGGGCTCGGCGGTGACCAGCCGCTTGCCTCCCAGCCCCGAGGCCGGGTGCGCTACCGGGTGCGGCCGGCAGCCGGCCTGGTGCGGGGGCTCAGGGGGCTCAGAGGGTGCTGTCTGGGAGGCCACGGTCTCATTCTCACCCATACAGGGAGCCGACGCCGGGGCAGCCGCCCCGGGCACAGGGTCAGCGGGGCCAGCCGGGCCAACCGGGCCAGCCAGGCCGACGCCGGTACTGGCGCTGGTCGGAGGCCAGTGGGCGCCGAGGGGCGGAGGGCGCCGGTGGGCGCCGAGGGGCGGGCACGGCGGGGAGCTGCCGCCCGTGCGCTCGGGTGCCACGGCGCGGGGACCTGCGCCGCCTCGCGCTGACCGGGCAGGGGGCGGACGCGGAAGCGGTGCGTGGCAGTGCGTGGCGGGTAGGGGCGTCCCGGTGACGCCGCCGTCGGAATGACAACAGTGTGAGATGTGACTATTGGGGCCACAGTGGCAGGTTATTCCTGTGTGTCGGATGTGGTGCACGATATAGTAGGCGGGCTCCACCTGAGCAGGCGGCCTCCTCCCGGTGGCCGTGCACCACCCACCCCTCTCGAGACGGGACTGACAATGGCACCGGGTCTCCCCACCCCCGCTTCCAAGGCACCCTCCTTCCTCACCGTGGCCGAGGTCGCGGAGATGCTGCGTGTCTCCAAGATGACGGTCTACCGCATGGTGCACTCCGGCGACCTCCCTGCCATGCAGGTAGGCCGTTCCTTCCGGGTGCCCCAGCGCGCCGTCGAGCAGTACCTGGCCGCCGGGCTTGGTGACTGGGGCCACGAGGAGGCGGAGTCAATGGGCACCTGAGACCCGTTAGAATCGCACGGTCACCTGTGTGGCAGGGCCTGTCCCTGTCACCACTCGCGTAGTCGTCCTCGGATCGTCCCGGTCCGCCGGGACGCGCGGGCGATCGGCACGCACACTGTGAGGTAGTTCCATGGGATCTGTCATTAAGAAGCGCCGCAAGCGTATGGCCAAGAAGAAGCACCGCAAGCTGCTTCGCAAGACGCGCCACCAGCGTCGTAACAAGAAGTGACGCCAGCCGTGTGAGCCCTGCGGGCCCCGCACACTCGTGCGGGGCCCGGCGTGCCTGTACCCTCGGTGCCGGTCCCGGCTGCGGGTCGGCGCCGTCCCGGAGGGGCCGCCGGCCACGGGGGCGGCGACGCCCAGCCGGTACCCGGACCCAGGAGCCTGAAGGAGCGGCCATGAGCGACAGCGTCAATATGTTCGTGGGCATGGAGAGCCAGGAGGCCTGCACGGTCCCGCTCTCCGCTGAGGTCGGGGAGCAGGACCGGCCTGAGCCGGTGACGGCCCTGGCCCGGCCCCTGGGGGCCGACCCGGGGCCGCACCCCACCCTGGGCGAGCTCACCACCCTGCGCGTGGGCGGGCCCGTGCGCTCCTACCTGGAGGCCACCACCCAGGAGGAGGTCACCCAGGCGGTGCGGCAGGCCGACGCCGAGGGCACGCCGGTCCTGGTCATTGGCGGGGGAAGCAACGTCCTGGCCTCCGACGCGGGCTTCGACGGCCTGGTTGTCCGTGACGCCCGTCAGCAGGTCAGGCTGGACTCGGACTCCGCCTGCGGGGGCGTGGAGGTCACCGCCACGGCCGGAACCACCTGGGACGACCTGGTCTGCGAGGCCATCGCTCGGCAGTGGGCGGGGTTCGCCCCCCTGTCGGGGATCCCCGGGACGGTGGGTGCCGCCCCGGTACAGAACATCGGGGCCTACGGGGCGGAGGTCGCCGAGCTCATCGCCTCGGTGCGCGCCTGGGACCGGGCGGCCAACCGGGTGGTCTGGCTGTCCCTGAGCGAGCTGCGCCTGGCCTACCGCGACTCCCGCCTCAAGCGGTCCCTTAGCGACGCCGAGGTCGGCGGCGGGCGGACCTGGGGCCCCACCGGACGCTGGGTGGTCCTGGACGCCACCTTCGCCGTGCGCCAGGGCTCCCTGTCCGCACCGGTGGCCTACTCCCAGCTGGCGCGGACGCTGGGCGTGGAGCTGGGGGAGCGGGTCCCCGACCGCGAGCTGCGCGACGCCGTGCTCTTCCTGCGCCGCTCCAAGGGCATGGTCCTGGACGCCTCCGACCACGACACCTGGTCGGCGGGATCCTTCTTCACCAACCCGGTCCTCACCAGCGCCCAGGCCGCCACCCTGCCCGAGGACGCCCCCCGCTTCCCCGTCACCGACCACTCCCAGGTGGTCCTGGGCACCAGGGCCGCCCCCGTCGTCGAGGGCCTGACCAAGACCAGCGCGGCCTGGCTCATAGAGCACGCGGGCCTGGGCCGCGGCTTCAGCCTGCCGGGGGCGGCCGCCTCCCTGTCCACCAAGCACGTCCTGGCCCTGACCAACCGGGGCCAGGCCACCAGCGCCGACATGGTGGCCCTGCGCGACACCGTCGTCGAGCGCGTGGCCCAGCGCTTCGGGGTCACGCTGGTGCCCGAGCCGGTCGCCGTCGGATTCTAAAAGGATCCTGACCGGCGACGTACTGTAGCCGGCCTTAGCCGGCGGCGACGTACCTTAGCTGGCGGCGACGTACCTCTAAGGTACGTCCTCGGTGACCAAGGTACGTCGCCCACCACTAAGGTACGACGCCGGTCAGGTGCGGGGGACGGGGCAGCGGGAGGGGGACAATACGGGACATGACTCGCGCCTTCCACCGTCCCGCCCGCCTCGACCCCGACGTCGCCGAGCAGATCGAGGGCAACGCGGACACCGCCGCCACCTCCGAGCTCGCCCACCACACCGCCCAGCTCCTTACCGGCGGGTTCGCCAGCGGCACGCCCGTGCCCGGCCCCGACCGCCGGGGTGAGACCGCCCCCGTCGTCACCGGCGCAGGCACCGGACCCGCCCCGGCCACGGACGTGCTCACCCGCGACGCCGTGGTCGACGCCGTCGCCTGCCACGGGGTGGACCAGGTCGCCGAGCTGTGGGCGGACTCCCCGGCCACCACCCTGCCCGGGGCCCTGTGGCGCCTCTACCTGGTGCGGGAGTGGATCCGGCGCGACCCGGACCTGGTGGAGCGCCGCTACGCCACCGAGGTGGACCTGCGCGGGGCCGACGCCCAGGTCCTGGAGCGCTTCTCGGCGGCCAGCTCCGAGGGGCGGCGCGTGCCCACCCCCGGGCAGGTGCGCGAGCGCCTGGACGAGGTGCTTACCGGGCAGGCCGGGGGCCTTGCGGGCCTGTCCCCGGTGCTGGTGGGCGCGGCGGACTTCCTGGCCGCCCTGGCGGCCGGCTCGGGGGCGACCTGGATCGAGTCGGAGTCCGACGAGCTCGCCTACCAGGTCACCCGGCGCGACTCCGCCCTCCTGGCCACGGCCGACGAGCTGAGGCAGGCGGCGGGCCGGGCCCGGGCGGGCACGCTGGACTGAGGCGCCCAGATCCCGCCACCTGCCCGGTGCTGGTGGGACAATGCCCCCATGACGCCTGCCGGTACCGACGCCCCGAGCAACCAGCCCCCCGCTCCCCTGGGCGGTGGGGACGACCCCCACCCGGCTCCCAGCCCCGCCGCGGGACAGCCGGCCTCCGCCCTGTCCTCCTTCGTAGGCGGCTGGGCCCGTACCAGCCCCGCCGCCGGGCGCCCCGCACCGCCGGAGCACGCGGCCACCGACCCGTGGGAGGACGAGGACGCGCCCTCTGCCAGCAGCGCCGAGGAGACCGAGCCGCCCGAGGAGCACGTCCTGGAGCCCGCCGACCCCCGCGACTTCGCCGACGACGCCGAGCCGGGCTACTCCGACGAGGACTTCGAGGAGAAGCCGCAGCCGGCCGCCGAGGACCAGGGCGGTGCAGACCGGGGGGCCTCTCCCGCCGCGGCGCCCCCGCCCGCCGGGCACGTCGGCACCCCGGACGGCGCACCCCAGCCCGCCGGGCACACCGGCGCGCCCACACCGCCTCGCCCCGACGGCACCGGGCCGCAGGACGAGGCCGAGGACCTCCTGGCCGAGGACCCCACCCTGCCGCCCCTGGAGTCCTTTACCAACCGCTTCACCGACCGTGAGCTGACCTGGCTGGACTTCAACGAGCGGGTCCTGGAGCAGGCCGAGGACCCCACCCTGCCGCTGCTGGAGCGCGCCTGGTTCCTGGCCATCTTCTCCTCCAACCTCGACGAGTTCTACATGGTGCGCGTGGCCGGCCTCAAGCGCCGCATCAAGGCCGGCATCACCCCGGTGCGCGCCTCGGGCCTGGACGCCCACGAGGTCGTGGACATAATCACCGCCCGAGCCAAGGCGCTCACCAGCCGGCAGGCCGCCCTGTTCCAGGAGGACATCCGCCCCCTCCTGGCCCGCCAGAACATCGACCTGCTGGCCTGGGACGACCTCAGCGCCGAGCAGTGCGAGAAGCTCACCCGCTACTTCCGCTACCAGATCTACCCCGTCCTGACCCCCCTGGCGGTGGACCCCTCCCACCCCTTCCCCTACATCTCGGGACTGTCGCTCAACCTCGCCGTCATCCTGCGCAACCCCCGGTCCGGCAAGGAGCACTTCGCCCGCGTCAAGGTGCCTGACTCCCTGCCCCGCCTGGTCACCGTGCCCGGACGCGAGCTGTCCTCCTCGGACAAGCGGGCCGGTACCGCCGTCATCCCCATCGAGGTCGTCATCGGCCAGCACCTGGACCACCTCTTCCCGGGCATGGACATCCTGGAGCACCACCTCTTCCGGGTCACCCGCAACGAGAACCTGGAGGTGGAGGAGGACGACGCCGAGAACCTCCTGACCGCCATGGAGAAGGAGCTGGAGCGGCGCCGCTTCGGGGCCTCCGTGCGCCTGGAGGTGGAGGACACCATCAGCCCCTTCACCCGCCGCTACCTGGTCAAGGCCCTGGGCCTGCGCGACGACGACGTCTTCGAGCTCCCCGCCCCCCTGGACCTGACCTGCCTCAACCAGCTCCACGACCTGGACGTCCCCGACCTGAAGTACCCGCGCTTCGTGCCGGTCACGGCCGCCGGCCTGGCCGCCCACGAGTCCTCCCGCCCCAGCGACATCTTCGCCGCCATGCGCGACCACGACATCCTCCTGCACCACCCCTACGACTCCTTCTCCACCTCCGTGCAGGAGTTCGTGGCCCAGGCGGCGGCCGACCCCAAGGTCCTGGCCATTAAGCAGACCCTCTACCGCACGAGTGGCGACTCGCCCATCGTGGACGCCCTCATTGACGCCGCCGAGGAGGGCAAGCAGGTCGTGGCCATTGTGGAGATCAAGGCCCGCTTCGACGAGGAGAACAACATCTCCTGGGCCCGCAAGCTCGAACGGGCCGGGGTCCACGTGGTCTACGGCATGGTGGGCCTCAAGACCCACTGCAAGCTCCTGCTGGTGGTGCGCCAGGAGTCTGACGGCCTGCGCCGCTACTGCCACGTGGGCACCGGCAACTACCACCCCAAGACCGCCCGCGGCTACGAGGACCTGGGGCTGCTGACCTGCGACCGCGACGTCGCCCAGGACATGACCACCCTGTTCAACCAGCTCTCCGGCTACGCGCCCCGGGCCCGCTTCCGCCGCCTGCTGGTGGCCCCGCGCACCGTGCGCGACGGCCTGGTGGAGCGTATCGAGCGCGAGATCGTCCACCACCGTCAGGGCCTTCCCGCCTGGATCCGCATTAAGGTCAACTCCATTATCGACGAGGCCGTCATTGACGCCCTCTACCGGGCCAGCCGGGCCGGGGTGGAGGTGGACATCGTGGTGCGCGGCATCTGCGGCCTGCGCGCCGGGGTGGAGGGCCTGAGCGAGAACATCCGGGTGCGCTCCATCCTGGGACGCTACCTGGAGCACTCGCGCATCTACGCCTTCGCCAACGGGGGCGCCACCGAGCTCTACATCGGCTCGGCCGACCTCATGCACCGCAACCTCGACCGTCGGGTGGAGGCCCTGGTACGTATTACCGACCCGGCGATGCTCGCCGAGCTGGAGTGGGTCGTCACCCACGAGGCCTCCGACGCCGTCTCCTCCTGGCACATGCTCCCCGACGGCTCCTGGAGGCGGCACCACACCGACGCCGAGGGCAGGCCCCTGGAGGACATCCAGACCACCTTCATGGCCCAGGCCCGCGGCCGTGTCAAGGGCCGGGGCTGAGGCCGTGGCCACCGTCAGCACCGCCCGCACCGGGCTGCCCACCGCCCGCACCCCGGAGGAGGCCCCCCGCGCCCGCTCACGCTCCCGGCGCCTGGTCCACGCCGCCGGGGCCCTGGTGTGGCGTGAGCGGGGCAGGCACCTGGAGGTGCTGCTCGTCCACCGCCCCCGCTACGACGACTGGTCCTTCCCCAAGGGCAAGCTGGAGAGGGGGGAGTCCCTGCGCACCTGCGCCGTGCGCGAGGTCACCGAGGAGACCGGTGTGCCCGTGGCCCTGGGCCAGCCCCTGGGGCGGGTGTCCTACCGGCTGGGCGCGGGCACGCGCAAGGAGGTGGTCTACTGGGCGGCCCGGCCCCTGGACCCGGCCTCCCCGGCCCGCCGCGCCCAGCAGGCGGTCACCCCCGCCCCGGCCAGTGAGATCGACGGCGTCGAGTGGGTCCGGGTCAAGGAGGCCCGCAAGCGCCTGGAGCGGGACGCCGACCGGGATCTCCTGGGGGCCCTGGTGGACCTGTGGGAGGACGGCAAGCTGGACACCTGGACCCTGGTCCTGGTACGCCACGCCCGCGCCGTCAAGCGCTCGGTGTGGAACCGCAAGGAGCGCTCGACGGAGGACAACGAGGCCACCCGGCCCCTGACCCAGGACCAGGGGGAGGTCCGGGCCCGGGCGATCGTGCCCATCCTGGCGGCCTACGGGGTGGAGAGGGTCCTGACCAGCCCGTGGCGCCGGTGCGCCGACACCGTGGCACCCTACGCGGCCGCCGCCGGCCTGGAGCTCGAGGAGCGCCCGGAGCTGACCGAGCACGCCCACGCGGCGCGCGCCAAGCCCGTACGCACCCTGGTCTCCCGGCTCCTGGGGCGGGCCCAGGCCCCGGTGGCCCTGTGCACCCACCGCCCGGTGCTGCCCAGCGTCATGGACGCGGTGGCCCGGGTCGCCCCCGGCAAGCTCCTGCGCTCCGTGCCCCACCAGGATCCCTGGCTCAAGACCGGGGAGATCCTGGTGGTGCACCTGGCCCGCCGCCCCCGGGGCAAGGTGCGTGCCGTGGCCATTGAGAAGCAGCGCCCGGTCCTGCCCCGGGCACGGTAGGCCGGGCCCAAAGGACCTGCCGGGGCGGGGTCGCCCCGTGCGGACCGAGCCCGTCGAGCCGGTCGTGAGCTATAGCATAGGAACCAGGAACGAGGAGAGGGCGATGGAGTTTCAACAAGACGTACGGAGGACGCACTACCTGCCCGTCGGCACGAGGGGCGTCCTTGAGCGCGGTCAGGCCTGGCGGGGTGTCCAGACCGGCTGGGTGAGCTACCGGGGCTGAGCCATGGCATCTCGCGACCCCGCCGTCCTCAGCCTCACCCGGGTGACTCGCTCCTTCGGCTCACGGCAGGTGCTGTGCCCGCTCTCCCTGACCATCGCACCGGGCACGGTCCTGGGCCTGCTGGGGCCCAACGGGGCGGGGAAGACCACGCTCATGTCCGTCATGAGCGGCCTCCTGGCGCCCAGCAGCGGGAGCGTGGCCCTGGCCGGGACCGAGGTGCGGAGCACGCGAGACGCCCGAGCGGCCCAGCGGGTGCTGGGGTACCTGCCCCAGCACCCGCAGTGGCTCCCCTCCTTCACCGCCCTGGAGACCGTGGAGTACGCGGCCTGGACCAAGGGCGTCCCCAGGGCCCGCAGGAGGGCCGCCTGCCTGGAGGCCCTGGAGCGGGTGCACCTGGCGGACGTGGCCTCACGGAGGATGAAGACCCTCTCAGGGGGCATGGTCCAGCGCACCATGCTCGCCTCCGTCATCGTCTCCCGGCCCCGGCTCCTCCTCCTCGACGAGCCCACCGTCGGCCTCGACCCCGCCCAGCGCATCGAGTTCCGCCAGCTCGTCTCGGAGCTGGCCGAGGCCGCCGTCGTCCTGTCCACCCACCTGGTGGAGGACGTTGCGGTCCTCGCCGACCAGGTCCTCGTCCTGGACCACGGCCGGGAGCGCTTCCGGGGCACTGTGGCCGAGCTGAAGGAGCGGGCGGCTCCCGACGCCCCCGGGGACTCGGTCCTGGAGCGCGCCTACATGAGCGTCCTGGCCGACGACCCGGACCAGGGAGGGCACAGCCATGGGTGACGTCCTGCGCATTGAGGCCCGGCGCAGCCTCCTGCTCCGGCTGAGCCCGCTGATTGCCCTGGCCCACGTCGCCATTATGCTCAGCCAGGTCAGCAGCTGGCGCGGTGTCTGGCCCCAGGCGAGCGCGGCCGTCCTCAGCCCCCTCATCTTCACCGCCCCCGCGCTGGCGGGGCTCACCGCCCTGGAGGTGAGCCGCCGCAGCACCCGGTGGGCGGCGCCCCGCCCGCCCTGGGCCGCGCCCCTCCTGGGCGTCCAGGTGGTCGCGGCCGGCGTCGTCGTGGCCTGCGGCTGCGTGACCGCCGTGGTGGTCAACCTGGCCGCCGGGGCGCCGCAGGGCCTCCTGTGGCCCGGCTACGTCGTCCTCGCGCTGTGCGTGGCGGCCGAGGCCGTGGCCTGCGGGCACCTCCTGGGGCGCGTGCCGGGACCCCTGTGGTTCGCCCCGGTGACCTCCGTCATGCTGGTCTTCCTGCGGATCGTACTCACCCTGCCCGGCTCGGACCTGCCGCCGGCGGGCCGTCTCACCCGCGTCATCCTCTCCGGGCCCCCGGAGATCAGTATCGCGGTCAGCGGGGTGCTCGGGGCCCTGGGCGAGACCGTGCTGGTCCTCGGCGCGGCCCTGGCGGTCCCCTGGCTCGTCGGCCGGCTGGCCGCGCGCCGTTCCGGCAGCACCTACCCGCTCAGTCCCGCCGGGAGGCGCGGGGCGGTGCTGACGGCGGCGGCCGCCCTCGTCCTGGCCCTGCCCACCGTCCTGCCCGGCACCGTCATGACCACCGACAGGGTGCCCACCACCACCGTGTGCACGCAGACCCGGATCGACGTCTGCGTCTGGCCGGAGCAGGCCGTCTACCTCCCCGAGCTCACGGCCCTGGCGCAGCGGGCCGACGCCGTGGGGCAGGTCTACGGGCTCACCGGCACCTCCCGTCTCACCGCCTCGGGGATCCCCGGCGGCGTCCGCACCGTCATCGCCGGGGAGGGGTCCTGGTTCGTGGCCTCCAGCCTGGCCGGCGAGCTCGCCTCCTCGCTCATTACCGACCCCGCCTGCGTGCCCTCCGACGAGGCCGACCCGGTGGCCGCGGAGAGGTTCTGGGGGGCCTACTTCCAGCTCCGGGCGCTCCTCCTCCTTGAGCTCCAGCAGCAGGAGGCCCCGCGCAGCATGGCCGACACCACCGGGGTGGACGGCGCGGAGGTGGCCCAGGTGTGGCGCGCGGACCAGGCGGTGCGCCTGGCCTGGGCCGGACAGCGCGTGGACACCATGACCGGCCTCATGGCAGCCCGGTGCGGGTGAGTGCGGTGCGGCTCTACCTGCGCTCCCGGAGGCTGCACGTCCTCGCGGTCGTGCTGGTCCTCCTCGCCGTCCTCAGCACGCTCGTGGGCGGCCGGGTCCTCTCCCTGGGGTCGGCGGAGCACCCGGCGAGCATGCCCTACCGGTTCGTCCTGGCGGCCCTCGCCTCCTCCTGCGTCGTGAGCTCACTGGCCTCGCCCCTGCCGCTCCTGGACGGCGCCTCCGGGGTGGTGGCGAGGGCCCGCTGGCTCCACCTCGCGGCCGCCGCCCTGGTCTGCACGGCCCTGCTGGGTGGGGCGGACCTGCTGGGGAGCGCCGACGGGGGCCGCACGGCCCTTACCTCCCTGCGCTCCACCCTCACCTGGCTGGGCCTGGCCCTGCTCTCCTCCGCGCTCCTGCGGGAGTCCCTCAGCTGGGTGCTGCCCCTGGCGGGCGTCTTCCTCTTGGTCTGGTTCGGCTCCCCCTACGGGTCCGCCGAGGCCTGGAACTGGGTGGCGGCCCCGGTTGACGCCTCCCTGTCCTGGTACGTCATGTGCGGTGTGGTCGGGGGCGGTGCGGTGGCCCAGTGGCTGGTCTGGTCACGTTCCCGCAGGTCCGGCCGGTAGCGCGGGCCCGTGCCACCCGCTGGCCGGCCTGGCCGGCAGGCGCGCGACGCTCCGGGTCCGGCAGGCCCGGGACGCTAGGGCCCTGGGCAGTGCGAGAGGTAGCTCTCCTTGTTCCGGGACCCGCAGCGGGGCTACAGGGCGCGGACGTCGGGTATGGTGTACCCCGACGTCGGGTCGCTATGGGCCCCGGGCTCCACACACAGCCGCCACGAGCGGCCTTTAAGCGCCGACTGGCGTTCTTGCGGCCCGACGTCCCCAGCTAGACGCCGGGCCCGACTACCTCCGGTCGGGCCCGGCGTTCTCGCTGCGTTCTCGCTTCAGGACACGTAGGGGCACGACGTGCGGTGCGGCGCCGGTGCGCGGCCGTCTCGGTACGTGGGCTCCCGGTACGTGGTCTCCCGGCGGGCTCCTGCGCCGGCGTGCGCCGACGCCCGGTGCGCCTAGTCCTGCTCCTCGGGGGAGTTCAGGCGGTAGCCCACGTTGCGCACCGTCCCGATGAGGTGGTCGTGCTCGGTGCCCAGCTTGGCGCGCAGACGACGGATGTGGACGTCTACCGTGCGTGAGCCCCCGATGTAGTCCTCCCCCCAGACCTCCTGGAGGAGCGTCTGGCGGGTCAGGACCCGCCCCTGGTTGAGGGCCAGGTGCTTGAGGAGCTCGAACTCCTTGTAGGTCAGGTCGATAATCGAGCCGCGGATGCGGGCCGTGTAGGCGGTGGTGTCAATGACCAGGTCACCGACCTCGATACGGTCCTCGTCCACCGGGAGGGGCGCCTGGGCCACCCGCCGGACCAGGCGCAGGCGGGCGGAGAGCTCGGCCGGCGTCGCCCCGGCCAGGACGAAGTCCGCCGCCCCCCAGTCCGCCTGGACCACGGCGGCGCCGCCCTCCTCCAGGACCAGCATGACCGGCCCGCAGCTCATGGGGCCGGTCAGGAGCTGGCACAGGGCGCGGGCCCGCACGAGGTCGCCGCGGGCGTCCAGGAGGACCACGTCGGCGTCGGCGGCGGTGGCGTAGGAGGAGGGGACGGCAGGGAGGCACTCGATGTGGGCGTCGAGGAAGGACGTGGCGGGGAGGACCTTGGCGGCGTCGGACAGAGGCGTGAACATGATGATCCTCATGACGCTCCTTCCGAGGAGGGTGTGCTGTCAGGGCGGGACGGTCTCCTCGCAGGCGTGAGCCGAGGACCCCGTGCGCCCCGGACAGATCGTATCGCGGCTGTGTGTGTGGGACGATACGACGCGTGAGCAGTACACCTCAGGAAGGCACCTACGCCACCGGCCACGACGCCCCCGACCCCGTGGTACCGGGGCTGGTGGACCCCTCGTGGACACGTCTGGCCGCGGCCAGCCTCGCCCCCGTCCTCCTGGCGGCCAGCGCCTCCCTGCCGTCGCGTGCCCGGCTGGTGCTGGTGCTGGTCCTCGTGCCGCTGATGGCCCAGGGGTGGTCGGCGCTGGTGCGCGCCCGCCACGACTGGGGCACCGCCGTGGTGGTGGGGCTGACGGGGGTGGCCGCCGCCGTCGCCGTGACCCTCCGGGAGGACTACGGGGCCGCGGCCGTGGTCATGGCCTTCAGCGTGCTGCTGGCCTTCGTGGGCCAGATGCTGCGCAAGGACGGCCGCCCCGACCTGGTGGAGGACCTCTCCGCCACGGTGACCGGCAACCTGGTGGTGGTCTCGGGGGCCGCCTGGTGCGCCCTGGGGACCAGCGGCGCCCACCCGGCGGTGACCGTGCCCTGCGCCCTGGCCCTGGTCACCGGGGCACTGCTGACCGTCCTGGAGGTGCGTGCCGGGGTCCTGGAGACCCTGACCATGACGCTCCCGGCGCTGGTGGCGGGCCTGGTCGGCGGCCTGCTGGCGGCAGTGGGCTTCTTCGGCCCGGGGCACACGGGGCTCACCGAGGCGCTCCAGTCGGCGGCGGCCTGTCTCCTGGTCGGGTTCATGGCGGGGGTCATGATGGCCGTGGCCAACCGGGTGCTGTGGGCCTACCGCTGGGTGCCCGGGGGGCGTGCGGCGGTGGCCAGCGCCCTGGTCCCGGTCCTGGCGGCCGGGGCCCCGGTCTACACCGTCGCGCGGCTCATGGGGCGGTTCGTGGCCGGCTGAGGGCCCGCTGCCGGGCCAGAGCCGGGGGCGGGCCAAGGGAGGGCCTCAGTCCGGGCTGCCGGGGGTAGTGCGCGGACGCACCGGCTCCATTGGCGCACCCAGGGCCGGAGCCAGACCGGGGAGGAGGGGCCGCGCCACCTGCCAGTGGTGACGCGGCCCCTCGCACCCCGCTACCGGGCTGGACCCTACCGGGCCCTGCGCCCGAGCACCTCCTTGAGGGGCACCCGGCTGCCGGTACGGGTCACGGCCCGGGTGTAGACGGTCGCCGACAGGCGCATGAGCAGCGGCAGGGTGACCACCGCCAGGCCCAGGGCCGCGAGCTGCTCGACCACCGAGGAGACCCCGATGGTCATGCGCGCGGGCATGAGGAAGGGGGCGAAGGGCGGCAGGTAGGCCAGCACCCGGAAGAGCGTGTTCTGGGGGTCGCTCACCATGGAGAAGGACAGGACGTAGGGCACCACGATGGTCAGGATCAGGGGCATTGTGACCGTGGCCAGGTCCTCCTGGCGGCTGACCAGGGAGGCTACCGCCGCGAACAGGACCGCGTACAGAAGGAACCCGACCACCATCCACGCCAGCATCCAGCCCACCGTGGCGTCCAGGTTGACGTCCAGGTCGGGCAGCACGTCCATGACCCTGGCGGTGGCCGCCGCGATAACGGCGATGGCGCCGGTGGTCAGGGTCGCGGCGCAGCCGATCCCCAGGATCTTGCCGGCCAGGAGGGAGGTGGGGCGTACGCAGGCCAGGAGGATCTCCACGATCCGCGAGCCCTTCTCGGTGACCACACCGCCGGCGATGGCCTGGCCCCCGATGAGGATGACCATGTACATGAGGATGCTGACCACCTGGAGGACGGCGTAGCGCTGCCCGAAGCCCGCCTGGTCGGTGGTGGGCGGCTCCAGGACGGTCACCTTGGGCACGGCCGAGGCCAGGGCGGTGCTCACGGTGCCCGGGTCCCCGCCCAGCTCGGTGACGCTGCGGGTCAGCACCGCCTGCTGGAGGACGGAGGTGATCCCGGCCACCACCTGCTCGTCGGCCTTCTCCTGCACCAGGAGGGCGGGGGCCTGCCCGGTCACCAGGACCATGTCGGGGCGGCTGTCCTCGGGGGTGCTCTCGCCCAGGGCGGTCCGGGCGTCGGCCCCGGCCAGGTCCTTGACCTTCAGGGGCTGGCCGTTGGAGGCCGTCACCTTCTCCAGGGCGGGGGCCAGGGTGGTGATGGTGGCGGCGTCGGCCTGGACCCCCAGGCGGTAGGGCTCCTTGTCCCCGCCGGTGAGCAGCCCCACCACCACGATCCCGCCCACGGTCAGGAGCAGCAGGACCAGGTTGGTAATGACCGCGGCCTTCTTGAACAGGTAGGTGCGCAGCTCCCGCCCGGCGACGAGCCGGATCTCCTGGCTGCGGGTCATGGCCTGGGCGCTCATGCGCGGTCCTCCTTCGTGGCGGGGGCGGTGGGGGCGGGGTCCGCCGGAGTACCCGCGGCGGGGGCGGCCAGGACCTCCCGGAAGATCTCGGTCAGGGAGTGGCGGACGGGGCCGAGCTGGTGGAGGGTGCCCAGGGGGCGGACCGCCTCCAGGAGCGGCTGCTCCGAGGGGCCCCCGGCGCTGACGGTGACCCTGCCGTCCGCGTGGGACTGCGTGCGCGCGTCCTCCAGGCCCTCCAGGGCCCGGGCGGGCACCCCGGCGGACGGCGTGATGGTGGCCTGCCAGCGCAGCCCGGCGCTGGCCTGGAGCTCGGCCACGGTGCCGTCGGCCACGAGCTTCCCGGAGCGGATAATGACCACCCGGTCGCACAGCCGCTCGACGACGTCGAGCTGGTGGGAGGAGAACAGGGTCCCGACCCCGGCCTGCGCCCGCTCGCGCAGGACCTCGCTCATGACGTCCACGGCCACCGGGTCCAGGCCGGAGAAGGGCTCGTCCAGGACCAGGAGCTCGGGGTCGGACACCAGGGCCGCAGCGAGCTGGACCCGCTGCTGGTTACCCAGGGAGAGCTTCTGGACCTCGTCCCCTGCCCGCTGCCCCACCGCCAGGCGCTCCATCCAGCCGTTGGCGGCGCTGGTGGCCTCGTGGCGGCTCAGGCCGTGGAGGCGGGCGAGGTAGGTCAGCTGGTCCGCGACCTTCATCTTGGGGTACAGGCCCCTTTCCTCAGGCATGTAGCCCACCAGGCGACGGTGATAGGCGTCCATGGGGACCTGCTGACCGTCCTTAACCCACAGGACCTCGCCTTCATCGCTAATCAGGGAACCCATAATGATACGCATGGTAGTGGACTTGCCCGCACCATTGGCACCCACAAAGCCTACGATCTCACCGTCGTCAACATGGAGGTCAAGGTGGTCGAGGGCTCTGAGGGTGCCATAGTCCTTGGTAAGACTGGTAATACGGATCATATGATCTCTCCGGGATTAGGTTCGTGGAACGGTCGTTATGGTAACGACCGTCACCACGTCAGGACATCCTCCCGCAGGAGGAGCCTGTCCTGGTCCGCCTCGGCCGCGCGGAGGAGGGCCGCGCCCGGGGCCAGGTCTGGTAGCCGCCCTCCGGTCCGGGGTCGTCCTCGCCCGTACGGGGCGGTCCCCAGTGTGCGGATCATCCCCGCACACGCGGGGGGGGGTCGTCCTCGCCCGTACGGCGCCACCCCGTGCGCTCCGGCTGTGCCCGACGCGCGGGACCGCTGGCTACGCGGCCGCTGGCTGCGCCCCTGCCCTGGACGTCACGTAACCGCGCCGCGCCGCGGCAGCCAGCTGGGCGCGCCCGGCCCCGGTAAGGTGAGGGCGTGTACCTCAAGACGTTGACGATCAGGGGATTCAAGTCCTTTGCCTCGTCAACCACCCTGCGCCTGGAGCCCGGTATCACCGCCGTGGTGGGGCCCAACGGGAGCGGCAAGTCCAATGTGGTGGACGCCCTAACCTGGGTCATGGGGGAGCAGGGGGCCAAGAACCTGCGCGGCGGCTCCATGGCCGACGTCATCTTCGCCGGGGCCGGTTCCCGCCCGGCGCTCGGACGCGCCGAGGTCGCCCTGACCATTGACAACACCGACGGCGCCCTGCCCATTGACTACACCGAGGTCACCATCGCCCGCACCCTCTTCAGGGGCGGGGGCAGCGAGTACCAGATCAACGGCACCGCCGTGCGCCTCCTGGACGTCGCCGAGCTGCTGAGCGACACGGGCCTGGGCCGCCAGATGCACTCCGTGGTGGGCCAGGGCAGGCTCGACGCCGTCCTGAGCGCCACCCCCGAGGACCGTCGCGGCTTTATCGAGGAGGCCGCGGGCGTCCTCAAGCACCGGCGACGCAAGGAGCGCGCCCTGCGCAAGCTCGACTCCATGGCCGCCGACCTCACGCGCCTGACCGACCTGGCCGCTGAGCTCAACCGCCAGCTCGGCCCCCTGGCCCGGCAGGCCGCCATCGCCCGGCGGGCCCGCACCATCCAGGCCGAGGTCCGTGACGCCACCGCCCGCCTCCTGGCCGACGACGTCGTCCAGGCCCAGGCCCTCCTGGCTGCCGGGGAGGCGGACACCGCCGCCCTGGAACGACGTCGTACCGCCCTGGAGGAGGCCGAGCAGGCCGCCCGCGCCCGCCTGAAGGAGCTCACCGCGGCCGAGGCCGGTGCCGGGCAGCGCCTGCGGGAGGCCAGCCGCACCTGGGAGGAGCTCACCGCGGCCGAGCAGTCCCTGCGCGCCCTGGAGCAGGTGGCCGCTGAGCGCCTGCGGGGCCTGGCGGCCGCACCCCGCCCCGCCCAGGGCACCGACCCCCAGGAGTTGGAGCGCCGGGCCGAGGAGGCGGCCGCCGCCGAGGACGAGGCCCGGGCCGCTATTGACCAGGCGCGCCAGCTGCTGACCGCGGCCACCGGTGCCCGCCTGGAGGCTGAGGCCGCTGAGTCCCGCGCGGAGTCGGCCCTGTCCGAGCTGACACGTCGTGAGGCTGAGCGCCGTGAGACCCTGGCCCGGGCCGGGGGACGGGTGGCCTCCGCCCGCAGCCGCCACGAGGCCGCCAGGTCATCCCTGGACCAGGCCCGGGCGGCCCTGGGGGAGGCCCAGGAGCGTCAGGCCGCCGCCGAGACCGCCCTCAGGGACGCCCGGGGCCCCCAGGCTGCTTCCCGCCAGACGGCGGCCCCGGGCCCGTCCGCCCCCGGTCCCTGCGGACTGCCCGCCTCCTCCGACCCGGACCAGCGGCCCCTGAGCCCCCAGGAGCGGGCCGCCGCCGAGCACGAGCGGGCCTCCGCCGCCCTGGCCGCCGCCCGCCAGGCCGTCGGCGCCGCCACCGAGGCGCGTCGTGAGGCCGCCGCCGAGCGCGCCACCTGGGCTGCGCGCCGCGACACCCTGGCCCTGTCCCTGCGCTCCCAGGACGGCACCCGGGGCCTAGCCCAGGCGGGTGCTGACGGCATCCTGGGCCCCCTGTCGTCCCACCTGGGCGTGGAACGGGGGTGGGAGAACGCCGTCGCCGCCCTCCTGGGGCAGTTGGCGGAGGCTGCTGTCGTGGCCGGTGAGCAGGCTGCGCTCGCGGCCCTGGACCAGGCCCGTCGGGCCGAGCTGGGGGCGGTGAGGCTCGTGGTCGCCCAGGTGGCTGCCGCGGCCGGTGCCGGTCTCGCCCCCGGTAGCGAGGTGGTCGCCTCGGCGGCAGCTCCTGGCGGCGTGGTCGACCCCCCTCCTGCCTCCCCGGAGGCGGCCCCCACTGACCCTGCTGGTGACCCTGCTGGGCCGGGTGGCGACGTCAAGGTCACCCGGCCCGGACGGGTCCCGGACACCGACCCCGCCGGACCGGGCGGCCGTCTTGTGCCCGGCTCCGCTCCCGCTACCGTCTCTGGCCCCGCGGAGCCGTCCGCCGTGCCCGGAGCCCGGCCTGCGGCCAGCCTGGTGTCGGTCAGCCGCCCCGGCCTGGCCGGGCCGGTGTCCACGCTCCTGCACCGCTGCTGGGTGGTCAGGGACGTGGCGGCGGCACAGGCCCTGCGCGAGGCGGACCCCCAGGCCGTGGTGGCCACCCGGGACGGTGACGTCCTGGGCCCCGGCTGGCTGGTGGGCGCCGGAGGAGGAGCGGCCTCGGTCCTGGAGCTCGCCGCCGCCCACGAGGACGCCGTCGGACGGGCCAGGGACGCCGCTGACGCCGAGGCTGCCGCCAAGGCCGCCGCCGAGGCCGCGCGAGACCAGGAGGAGGCGGCGCGCTCGGGGCTCGCCCGCGCCCTGACGGCCCTGCGCCGGGCTGACGCCGAGGCCGCCGCCGAGGCCGAGACCCTGGCCCGCCTGGCCTCCGCCGCCCACGCCGCACGTCAGGAGGCCGGGCGCGCCCGGGCCGCCGTCGCCCGGGCCGAGGAGGAGGCGGCCCGGCGTACCGCTGAGCTCGCCACGGCCACGACAGCCCTGGCCCAGATCGAGGAGGCTGCTGATCAGGGGCCGCACCCGGCTGCCGCGTTGGAGGAGGCCCGGTCAGGCCGTCAGCGCGCCGCCGACGCCGCCCGACAGGCACGGGCTGGTGAGACCGAGGCCCGCCTGGCGCTGCGCACCGCTGAGGAGCGTGAGCGCAGCGGTCGGGGGCGGGCGGAGTCCCTGCGCGCCGCGGCCCGTCGGGAGCGTCAGGCCCGTGCCGAGGCCGCCCGTGCCGAGCGACGACGCCTGGCCCGGCTGGGCACCGCCACCCAAGTTCGTGATCTGGCTCATTATGCTGCCGCCGTGGCCCGTGCCAGCGTGGAGGAGGCCGCCGCCGGGCGAACCGCCGCTGAGACCGAGCGTGACCAGGCCCTGGAGGCCAGCCACCGCCTGCGTCGGGAGGTTGACCAGGCCAGGGGTGAGATCGCCTCCCTGACCGACGCCGCCCACCGTGAGGAGGTGGCGCGGGCTGAGCAACGTGCGCGCCTGGAGGCCCTGGAGCAGCGGGCCCTGAGCGAGCTGGGTCTGGAGACCGGGGTGCTCGTGGAGGAGTTCGGTCCCCACCTGCCCGTACCCGAGGTCAGCCAGCTGGTGGACTCTGATGAACCGGAGCCTCGGGGGCCCGACCAGTCCGGGGCTGATCCCGGGGCCGAGGGGGCGGGTCCTGGGACCAGGGAGTCCGACCTCGGGGCCGGGGGGCCGGGCGCCGGGGCCAGGGAGTCCGACCTCGGGGCTGCGGGGCCGGGTGCCGACGGGCTGGCTGCCAGCGAGTCGGTGGGTGGACTGGCTACCGGCGGGCCTGGAGGCGCCGGGGCCGCCCCGGGCAACAGGAGCTGGCCGACGCCGTTGGGCCGTCCCTACGTGCGCTCGGAGCAGGTCAAACGCCTGGCCCGGGCCAAGCGTGACCTGGCGCGCCTGGGCAAGGTCAACCCCCTGGCCCTGGAGGAGCACGCGGCACTGGCCGAGCGGCACCGGTTCCTGGCCACCCAGCTGGCTGACCTCAGGCGCTCACGTGCGGAGCTCATGACCGTCGTGGAGGAGATCGACGCCCGTGTGCAGGAGGTCTTCTCCTCGGCCTACGCTGACACCGCCGAGCAGTTCGAGCAGGTCTTTGACAGGCTCTTCCCCGGAGGCCAGGGGCGCCTGGTCCTCACCGATCCCGACGACATGCTGACCACGGGCATTGAGATTGAGGCCCGTCCGGCGGGAAAGAAGGTCAAGCGCCTGTCCCTGCTGTCAGGCGGGGAGAGGTCCCTGGTAGCCGTGGCACTACTGGTCGCGATATTCAAGGCCCGGCCCTCTCCCTTCTACGTCCTGGACGAGGTCGAGGCCGCCCTGGACGACACCAACCTGGGCCGGCTCCTGGACATCCTCACCGAGCTGCGCGCCTCTAGCCAGATTATTGTCATTACCCACCAGCGGCGCACCATGGAGGTAGCTGACGCCCTGTATGGCGTCACTATGCGCGACGGCATCACCACGGTAGTCAGCCAGCGTCTGGGCCGGGGTAAGAGGGCGAGCAGATCCTGAGAGCGGTTGAGACTGGGATGAGAGGGCGGGCGGATCCCGTGGGTGTGGCTGAGACCGGACGCATGGCCCCGGTCCCGGCCTAGAAGACAGGTGACAGCTCTCTAGCCCTTCCGCGAGAACGGTACTTATTCGTCGTGAGAACGGTACTTGTTGCTCGCGAGAACGGTACTTATTCGTCGTGAGAACGGGTGTGTGTTGTTGTGCGGGCTGGTGGTGTCCGGGGTGTGGCTGGTGGCGGGTTGCTGCCTGGGTGCCGGGTTGTTGGTGTGCTTGTCTGGGTGTGTCCTGAGGGGCTCGGCTGGGTTGGTGTCTGGGGTGTGGCTGGCGGCGGGCTGCTGGGTTGTTGGCGTGTTTGCCTGGGTGTGTCCTGAGGGGGGCGTCTGGGTTGGTGTTCGGGGTCTGGCGGGTGCCGGGTCTCTGGGCTGCTGGCTGGGTGCCGGGTTGCCGGGTCGGGTGGGGTGTGGGACGTGGGTCCTGGTTTGGGGGGTGTGGGTGTGGGGGTGTCTGGGGTTCTGGTGTGTGGTGGTTGTGGTGTGTGTGCGTGGGTTGGGTGGTGGTGTTATGGTGGTGTGTGTCGTCTGGTTGGCGGTGGGGTTGGTCGTGGTGGCGCTGGTGCCGCCGGGCCCGCCCCTCGTGTTCCCGAGCGTGTGAGGGGGTCGTGATGGTGCGGGTCCGGTCGTGGACGACGCCTGTCCTGGTGGTGGTCATGGTGGGGTCCGGTGGCCTGGTGGGGTGCTCTGGCGGGGCTGGTGCGGGGGCGTCGCCGAGTGTGGATCCCTATGAGGTGGGTGCCAGTGCGATGGCGGCTGCGGCCTCTGCGTCGGCCAGTGCGCGGGCCAGTCGTGACGCGGCCCTGGGGCCGGACCTGGCGGCCAGGCGCGAGGCGGCCCTGGCCACGCCACCACCGGAGCGGCCCGAGAACCTGGGTGAGGACAGTCTGGAGGCGGCAGCGGCCGCGGCCGTGTACTTCCTCCGGCTCTACCGGTACGCGGCGGTCACTGGTGACACCAAGGACTTCGAGGCCATGAGCGAGCAGCAGTGCAAGTTCTGCAACAACATTATCGACAGGGCCACCAGGCTGCACCAGGAGGGGGGCTGGGCCGACCCCTGGGAGCAGACCGCCGAGAAGGTCGAGGCCTACCCCCTCAACCCCGGATACGAATACCACCAGGTAGACGTCACCCTGCGCAGCGGGGACATCTCGACCCACCACGGGGACGGCTCGGACGGAAAGAACTCCCCGGCCGAGACCGTCCTCATGCGCGTAGCGATTCGCTACCACGACGGCACATGGACCGTAGGAGACGCGGAGGTAGTAGGGTCATGAAAAGGAAGCCTTTGACTCACCTCGAGGTGGTACTAGCCGCCTCCCTGGTTATCACATGCACCCCTACCGCCGAGGCAGACGAGTCCTCTCTGGACTTCAGTGCCACCGGATCGTCAGGTGGGAGTACCATTACGGTTATTGGTGATCAGTATGAGCGTCTGGATCCGGCTGCGGGCTCCTCGGGTGCGGGTTCGTCTGGTGGGTCGGGGTCGGGTTCGTCTGGTGGGTCGTCTGGTGTGGTGGTGTCGTTCTCGGTGTCGAAGCCGGGCAAGACCCCGCTGGTGTGCGTGGCCTACGCCCCGGACCCCAACCACCTGTTCTGCAGGCCCTACGAGCCCGAGGAGCCCGAGGAGCCCGCGCCGGCAGTGGTGCCGGTGGTGGTCTCGGCCAGGGACGTGGCCTCCCTGATGGTGGACGGGTCGGGCATCGCCCGTCAGCCACCGGGTACCACGGCCCGGGTGGACATGGACCTCATCGCCTACACCGACCCCTCCACCCGCTCCCTGTCCACCACCGTGGCCGGGGTGGCCGTGGAGGTGGAGGCCACCCCCACCTCCTACCACTGGGACTGGGGCGACGCCACCACCACGACCACCACCAGCCCCGGCGCCCCCTGGCCCCACCAGACCCTGACCCACCGCTACCACCACTCCCAGACCGGCGTCCACCTCACCCTGACCACCACCTGGACCGCCCGCTACCGCCCCCAGGACGGAACCTGGCACGACGTCCAAGGCACCGTCACAACCACCCAACAGTCTGACACCTTCAACCTAGTAGACACCACAACACACCTCACCGACCACGCAGAACACAAACAAGGACACTAAAACCCAACACACACCACCACGCGCACCAAACACCGCTCGAGACAGGCGCCGAGCTGGACCCCCAGCATGACGCGCCACCCCCGCACACAATAAGTACCGTTCTCACGGGCAATAAGTACCGTTCTCACGAGAGGGTGCGAGGCGCAGAAGGGGCATGCGGCCGGGCCGGGTTGGGGCTATTGGCGCACTCTTCCTGCCCGGGGTGTTCTGCTGGGGGCAGCATCGATACGGTCCGGGCAACCTCAATACGCTCCGGACGGCATCGGGCTGCCAGTCGCAGGTGGCCTACGTCATGGTGGGGCACTGGTTGCCGCATGGGCGGCTGTCGTCGGAGTCCTCGTCGGCAGGCGGTGCGCCTGTGACTCGTGTTTCCCGAGTGGTTCTTGTGATTTGCGTGACATAACTCGTGCGGACTGAGCCTGAGCGCGCTTCCGCAAGGCCGCACCGGACGGCGTTTACGCAGGTCAGAGCGGATTGTGTCAAACGTGTGCCATAGATCGCCGAGCACGTGCTGGACACTCGGCCACAACCTCTTGAAACCAGGGGAGGGGCGGGGTCCACAATGGGGGCGTGACAATGATCGTGCCTCTCCTGGTCGTCCTGTTCTCCGCCCTGTTCATCCTGGCCCTGATCGTCTCCGAGCGCTTCCCCCCGCACACCTGGCGCGGGTACCTGCACGAGCTGGTGGCCGAGGTCACGGAAAGGCCCGAGCCTGTCACCATCGTCCCCCAGGACGCCCGGCTGGAGGACATCCTGGCCGGACGCTGACCGGGAGCCGGGACCGCGACCGGTCCTGACGACGTCGGCCCGGTCAGGCCGCAGCCCTCTTATACCAGAGCCCGTGCGGGGCGGGACGACCTTCTGGGCTACCAGGGGTCGCAGCCTGCCGCCAGATCCCACATGGGTCAGGGTGATCCTGAGAACCAGCTGTGCGCACCCCCGTTCTCACGAGCAATAAGTACCGTTCTCACGACGAACAAGTACCGTTCTCGCGAGCAATAAGTACCGTTCTCGCGGAGGAGGGGGTGGGCAGGCGATCGGGACGGATGACCCCGGACACACCCCGCCGGTATCGGGCATGATGAGGCCATGGACCCCATCCTCATCGTTCTCGCCGTCCTGGCTGTCCTCGCCGTCGTCGGTGGCCTGTGGTACTACGCGGGGCACCGTTCGGGCGGACAGCTTCCGCCCGAGGTCACCGCCCACACACCTACCAGCGCCCAGGACGTCCTGCCCGCCGACCGGGAGCCTGACGCCGGTGAGCCGTCCGAGCCCGCCGCGCCGACCCAGGAACCCGTCGGGACCCTGGAGCACCCCGAGTCCATCCCCGGGCGCATGCAGCGCCTGCGCGCGCGCCTGGCCGGATCCGGCGGGTTCGGGCGGGCCGTCCTGGCGGTCCTGTCGCGCGGCGACCTCACCGAGGCCGACTGGGAGGAGATCGAGGACACCCTCCTGACCTCCGACCTGGGGATCGAGGTGACCACCGGCCTCATGGACGACCTGCGCACCCAGGCCAAGGTCCTGGCCACCTCCGACCCAGCCGCCATCCGCGCCGTCCTGCGCGACGAGCTCGTGCGCCTGGTGGACCCCACCATGGACCGCTCCCTCAACCTGGTCCGCCCCGAGCCCGCCGACGGCGCCGACCCCGCCGCGGGCCGTCCCGCCGCCGCTGTGCTCATGGTGGGGGTCAACGGCACCGGCAAGACCACCACCTGCGGCAAGCTCGCCCGGGTCCTGGTGGCCCAGGACAAGACCGTGATCATGGGCGCCGCCGACACCTTCCGGGCCGCCGCCGCCGACCAGCTGACCACCTGGGGCCAGCGCGTGGGCGTCACCGTGGTGCGCTCCGAGCGTGAGGGCGCTGACCCCGCCTCCGTGGCCTACGACGCCGTGCGCGCCGCCGCAGCCGAGGACGTGGACGTGGTGCTCGTGGACACCGCCGGGCGCCTGCAGAACAAGGCCGGCCTCATGGACGAGCTGGGCAAGATCAAGCGGGTCATGGGCAAGGTCGCGCCCGTGGGCGAGGTCCTCCTGGTCCTGGACGCCACCACCGGCCAGAACGGCATGCGCCAGGCGCAGGTGTTCTCCCAGGCCGTGGGCATTACCGGCATTGTGCTGACCAAGATGGACGGTACCGCCAAGGGCGGCATTGTGGTCACCGTCCAGAAGGAGCTGGGCGTGCCGGTCAAGCTCGTCGGGCTCGGCGAGGGGGCCGACGACCTGGCCCCCTTCGACCCCGAGGGGTTCGTGGACGCCCTCCTGGCCTGAGCGACCGCGAGCGCCAGGTCCTCCCTGCTCGTAGGGGCGCTTGGCCCGTAGGATGCGGTGATGGAGCGCCAGGGGAGCGTGCTGAGGGTCTGGCGCGACTCCGGCGGCCTGTTCAGCGTCGGGTGGCTGGGCGGCGGTGCGGAGAAGGTCACCCTGACCGTCCCGGAGTCGTTGTGCCACCAGTCCCTCGACGCGGCCCTGCGCATTGGCTCCGGGAACCTGCGTGTCAGCGCCGGCTTCAAGGACGTAACCGCCGACGTAGGCTCAGGGACCCTCAACCTGAGCGGTCTGGCGGACTCCGTGGCCGCCGACGTGGGCTCCGGGAGCGTCGGCATGGACATCGACGGCGCCGACCGGGCCAGCGTGAGGGTGGGCTCCGGGGAGCTGTACGCCTGGTTCACGCAGGTTCCCGGGACGCTGCGCGTCGACGTCGGCTCGGGCGAGGCCAGGCTCAGCCTGCCCACCGGCCACTACGCGCTCACCCAGGACGTGGGCTCCGGGGAGCTGGACAACCGTCTGGCCGACGACGCCCAGGGGGCTGCGGGGCGGCTGGACGTCTCCGTCGGCTCGGGCAGCGTCACCCTGGTCAACACGGCCAGCGACGGCTGAACAGCGCCAGTGGGACCAGCCGGTGAGCGGCGGCGCGCCAGGCGGTGAGTGGCGCGCCAGGCGGCGGCTTCCGCGCCGAGCCCGTGGTACTCGCTGCCGGGAGCCAGCGGCACCAGGCGGTGAGCCAGCGGGGCCGGCCGGTGGAGCAGGGCCTGGCAGGTAGGGCCTGCCCACTAGGCCGGTCCTGGCCCGGTATCCAGGCCGGATTAGCGGGTTCGGACGGTCGCGGGCGTCCCGGGCCTAGGTGAGGATCCAGCCCCGTTCGGCGGCAATGTGGACCGCGGCCGCGCGGGTCGGAGCCCCGGTCTTGGCCATGGCCTGTGAGAGGTGGTTGCGGGTGGTGCCCTCGGTCAGGTGGACCCGGCGCGCCACCTCGGCGACCGTGGCGCCGTCGGCGGCCGCCTGCAGCACCTCGGTCTCCCGGGCCGTCAGGGGGGAGTCGCCCAGGACCAGGGAGTCCGCGGCCAGGGCGGGGTCAATGACGCGCAACCCGGCGTGCACCCGCCGCACCGACTCGGCCAGCTCGGAGGCCGGGGCGTCCTTGACCACGAAGCCGTGGGCGCCGGACTGGATGGCGCGGCGCAGGAAGCCGGGGCGGCCGAAGGTGGTGACAACGAGGACCCGGATCCCGGGCAGCCGTCTGAGCAGCTGGGCGGTGGCGCTCAGCCCGTCGGTCCCGGGCATGTCGACGTCCATGAGGACCACGTCGGGCCGGTGCTCCAGGGCGGCGGGCAGAACGTCGTCGCCGGAGCCCACCTGCGCCACGACCTCAATGTCCCGCTCCAGGGCCAGGAGCGCGGCGAGGGCCCCTCGGACCATGGCCTGGTCGTCGGCCAGCACGACACGGATCACGGGGCCTCCCTCGCGGCGTCGCCCGGTGGGGTGGCGGGCAGGGCGGGCCGGCGGTGGGCGGTGACCCGCAGGAGCGTCCCCGTGCCGCCCGGCCCGGGGCCCACGGCCAGCTCGGCGTCATTGGTCTCGCAGCGGTGGCGCAGGCCCTCCAGGCCGTGGCCGTCCGTGGGCCCGCCCGGCCCCACGCCGTCGTCGACCACCTCAATGGCGTCGGCGGCCAGGCTCACCCGGCAGCGGGTGGCGTGGGCGTGGCGCACCACGTTGGTGACCCCCTCGCGCACCCCCCAGGCGAAGAGCTCCTGCAGCTCGGGGCTGACGACGTCAGTGGTGACCGGGAGGTGGGCGCGCACGCCAGCGGCGTCGAGGGTGGTGGCGGCGCGGGCCAGCTCACCGGCCAGGCTCAGCTCCCGGTAGTTGTTGACGGTGGCGCGCACGTCGGCCAGCGCGGTGCGCGCCAGGGACTGGACGTCGTCGATCTCCTGCCTGGCCTGGGCGGGGGCGGCCTCCACCAGCCTGCCGGCGAGCTCGCTCTTGAGGGCGATGACGGTCAGGGAGTGCCCCAGGACGTCGTGCAGGTCACGGGCCATGCGGTTGCGCTCCTCATTGATCCCCAGCTCGTGGTTGCGCCGCTCCAGCAGGCGGGTCTCCCGCCTCTGCTCCATATTGCGTCGTGCGAGTACGCAGGCGGTGCCCCCGCCGAGCGTGGGCAGGGCCGCCTCGCCCGCCTCCCTCCAGGACGGGCAGGTGCGTGCGGCCAGGAGGAGGAGCGCGCACAGGGCCACGGTCACCGGCGTGGACGCCTGCCAGGGCAGGGCGAAGGCGGCGGTCACCACCAGGAGGACCACCATCTGGACCCCGGAGGCGCCGAGCAGTGCCACGGTCCCGGCGGTGGCGGACGTGCCTGCGGCCAGCGCCCAGGCGCCGAGGCGGTCAGGCAGGTGCCTGCCGCGGGCGACCAGGTCGAAGCTGCGGAACCAGGCGGTGGTCAGGCCCGCGCAGGCCGCCACGGCGCACCCGGCCCCCACCACGCCGAGCCTGCCCTGGGCGAGCCCGGTGCGCACCACGGGCACGGTGACGACCACCCACACCACCGCCCAGGCCCACCTCAGGACCAGGTGGAGGCGTATCGGGGCGCCGTCGTGCCTGGGTAGGGTGGTCATGAGCGGATCGTAGGTCATACCCGGCCGGTGTCACGGCTCATACGCCACGCGGCCCCGCCCAGGAAGACGGCCAGCCAGGCGACGGCGTTGACCACCCACCACCAGGAGAAGCCCTCCGCCCCCAGGGGCCACAGGGCCAGCCTGTGCAGCCCGTACACGGGGGTGAGGCTGCCGACGCGGTCCAGGAGCGAG
This sequence comes from Actinomyces sp. oral taxon 897, assembly GCF_002999235.1. Taxonomy (NCBI): domain Bacteria; kingdom Bacillati; phylum Actinomycetota; class Actinomycetes; order Actinomycetales; family Actinomycetaceae; genus Actinomyces; species Actinomyces sp. oral taxon 897. Next base: position 3,155,581 of record NZ_CP027236.1, read on the forward strand.
CCCGGGGTCAGGGGGACGAACATGCCGCCGAGGAAGGCGAGCAGGGCCATGAGCCCGCCCACGAGCTGCGTGGCGTTGTCCGAGGACAGGACGTAGCCCACGAACAGGCCGAAGGCCACGAAGACCAGTGACCCGACCCACACAATGAGCGCCGAGGCGGCCCAGGCCCCGGCCGGCATCCGGGCGTGGCGCAGGGCCCCGACGGCGTAGACGCCCGCGATCACGACCATGCTGACGAGCATGCCCACCGCGGCCTTGGTCAGGACGTAGCACACGGGGCGCAGGGGCGTCAGGCGCAGCTGGCGGCTCCACCCGCTGGCCCGCTCGGTGCTCACCGCCGCCCCGGCGCCCGTGGTGGTCATGAGGGCCCCGAACAGGGCCATGCCGATCGTGAGGTAGGACGCCACGTTGCCGCTCCCGTAGGCCTGGGTGCCGTCCTGGGAGGTGGTGAACATGAGGAGGAAGACGACCGGCATGGCCAGGGAGAAGATCATGGCCCGTCGGTTGCGCAGGCGCCTGCGGATCTCCAGGCCCAGGAGGGTCAGGTTCAGACCGCCGAGGCGTGGCGTCCTGCGGGAGGTGACGTCCAGGTGGCGGGCCACCCGGTCGGGGGAGCCCGTGCTGGTGGGCAGGACGACGGTACGGGGGGTGCGGGGGATGTTGCTCGTGCTGCTCATGGTGGTGCTCCTCAGGCGGGCCGGGTGGGCTGTAGGCGGGATAGCGGGGCCGGTGAGGCGGCGTCGTCGCCGGTCAGGGCGATAAAGGCGTCCTCCAGGCCCCGGCTGGTGATCTCCAGGTCCCTGGCGAGGCGTCCGCTCAGCAGGACCGCGGCGACGGCGTCGGTGTCCTGGGAGGCGAGGGTGAGGCTGTCACCCAGGATCTCCACGTCGTGGGCGTCCGTGCCCGCCAGCGCGCGACGCACCCGGTCGGTACCGGCGGTCAGGGTGGCCCGCAGGGTCCTGCCGCTCACCGAGGCGCGGACCTGCGCGGTGGTGCCGTCGGCCACGACCCGCCCGTGGCTGACCAGGACGATGCGGTCGGCGAAGGCGTCGGCCTCCTCCAAATAGTGTGTGGCGAAGATCACTGTTCGCCCGTTCTCGGCGTCGGCGTGGACGGCCTCCCAGAAGCTGCGGCGGCCCTCGACGTCCATCCCGGTGGTGGGCTCGTCCAGGACCAGCAGCGCCGGGTCGCCCGCCAGCGCCATGGCGAAGCGCAGCCGCTGCTGCTGCCCGCCCGAGCACCTGCTGACTGTCCGTGAGGCAATGTCCTGCACGCCGGCGCGACGCATGACCTCCTCGACGTCGGCGTGCCGGGGGAAGAAGCTCGTGACCAGGGTCACCGTCTCGCGCACGGTGATGTCGGGCAGGAGCCCGCCGGCCTGCATGACGGCGGAGACCAGGCCGCGGTCCACGGCCTGGCGCGGCGTCATCCCGAAGACGCGCACCTGGCCGCTGGTGGGACGTCCCAGTCCCAGGATCATGTCAACGGTGGTGGTCTTGCCTGCTCCGTTGGGTCCCAGGAGGGCCAGCACCTCGCCGGGACGGATTCGCAGGTCGATGCCGGCCACGGCCTCAAGGGCGCCGAAGGACCGGTGGACGCCGCTCAGGTGGACGGCGTCCGGGAGTCTGGCCTGGTCCGGGTCCGTCGGGGCGGACCACGGTGTCGTCGTGCTCATGGTCGGAGCCTGGCGCGGGTCGGGCCGCCGTCCCTAGCCCATCGGTCACTACCTGACCATGACAAACGTCAGGGGCCAGGCGGGTGGGAGCGGGGGAGCGGGCTGGCGTGGGCCGGCCAGGGCGGCGAGGGCCTGCCAGGCAGGTGGGAGCAGGTTGGCGGGTGGGAGCGGGGGAGCGGGGCCGGCGCGGGCCAGCCGGGCAGGGATCCGGCAGACCGGGCCGGGTCGGCAGAAACCGGTATCCGGCAGACCGGGCAGTCCCGCTATCCTGGGGCCAGAACCTGCGGCCCTCCGCCGCGCCCGCGCGCCCCCGCGGTGTGTGGGACCACCTACCAGCACCACGAGGACCTCACGTGTTCGGCAACCTCTCCGATCGGCTCACCGCCTCCTTCAACTCCCTGCGTGGCAAGGGCAGGCTCACGGAGGCGGACATTGACGCCACCGTCACCGAGATCCGCCGCGCCCTGCTGGAGGCCGACGTCGCCCTGCCGGTGGTGCGCTCCTTCACCGCGGCCGTGCGCGAGAAGGCCAAGGACGTGGCCCGCTCCCAGGCCCTCAACCCGGCCCAGCAGGTCGTGAAGATCGTCAACGACGAGCTCGTCGAGGTCCTGGGCGGGGACTCCCGCGAGATCAACTGGGCCCCCCACGGCCCCACCGTCATTATGCTCGCCGGCCTCCAGGGTGCCGGCAAGACCACCCTGGCCGGCAAGCTGGGGCGCTGGCTGCGCGACCAGGGCAAGCGCGTCCTGCTGGTGGCCTCCGACCTCCAGCGTCCCAACGCCGTCACCCAGCTGAGCGTGGTGGCCGGGCGCGCCGGGGTGCAGGTGTGGGCGCCCGAGCCCGGCAACGGCGTGGGCGACCCGGTCGCCGTGGCCCGCTCCGGCGTCGAGCACGCCCGGGCCAGCGGCTACGACGTGGTCGTGGTGGACACCGCCGGGCGCCTGGGCGTGGACGCCGAGATGATGGACCAGGCCGTCCGCATCCGCGACGCCGTGTCCCCCCACGAGATCCTTTTCGTCCTGGACGCCATGGTCGGCCAGGACGCCGTCAACACCTCGGTGGCCTTCCGCGACGGCGTGGGCTTCACCGGCGTGGTCCTCTCCAAGCTCGACGGCGACGCCCGGGGCGGTGCGGCCCTGTCGGTGCGCGGGGTCACCGGCGCCCCGGTCCTGTTCTCCTCCACCGGCGAGGGCCTGGGTGACTTCGAGCGTTTCCACCCCGACCGCATGGCCAGCCGCATCCTGGACATGGGGGACCTGCTGACCCTCATTGAGCAGGCCGAGCGGACCATGAACCAGAAGGAGGCCGAGGACGCCGCCGCCAAGCTCGCCCAGGGCACCTTCACCCTGGACGACTTCCTGAGCCAGCTGCGCCAGATCCGCAAGCTGGGCTCCATGAAGAAGCTCCTGGGCATGATGCCCGGCATGGGTCAGATGCGTGAGGCGCTGGAGGCCTTTGACGAGCGCGAGGTGGATCGTATTGAGGCGATCGTGTGCTCAATGACCCCCGCCGAGCGGGCCGACCTGTCCATTCTCAACGGCTCGCGCCGCAGCCGTATCGCCAAGGGCTCGGGGACCACCGTGCAGGCCGTCAACAACCTGGTGGAGCGGTTCGTGGCCGCCAAGAAGATGATGGAGGCCATGGCCGCGGGCGGCGGGGGCCTGGGGGCGGGCATGCCCGGGATGGGCTCCCTGCCCGGTGCCGGCAGGCGCGCCGGGGCCCGCCAGGCCCCCAAGGCCAAGCGGGGCAAGGGCGGTAAGAAGGGACGCAGCGGCAACCCCGCCAAGGCCGCCCGCCAGGCCCAGGAGGCGGCACGCAGGCGATCGGCCGGGGGCGACGACGCACCGGCCCCTGCCCAGGGGGCCTCCTTCGGGCTGGGGGGCGGCGCCTCCGCCGGAGGCTACGGGATTATGCCCAGCACCGAGCGCACCCCGGCCCAGGAGGCCGACCCCAGGGCCGCCCTCCCTGAGGACCTGCGCCGTCGCCTCGGGCTGTAGGCGCGCGACCTGCTGCGGGCTGCTCTCACTGGGCCCCGCTCCCGTAAGGGGCCAGGCCGCTCTCAGCGAGGCTAGCCCTTACCCCACCGGGGTCTGTCCTGGTCCGGGCGGGCCATGAGGACAGGCCGGTGCGGGCCCGAGGCGGGTGCGGGGATCGTGCAGACCGTGCAAGGCCCCGCGGGCTGTCGGCACGGCCTCTGGACAGTGCTGGTCGGGACCGTCCTGGTAGCACCGCGGGTGCCGTCCGTTCTCACGACGAACAAGTACCGTTCTCACGACGAACAAGTACCGTTCTCGCGAGCAATAAGTACCGTTCTCGCGGAAAGGGGGTGCCCCTGCCGCGGTGGCGGGGGCACCCCCTTGGCTGCCGGGACGGCCCTCAGGCCCTCGACCACAGCCCGGGTACCGGGATATTAGCCCAGGTGCCAGGTCTGGACCACAGCCCAGGTACCAGGTCTCACGGCCCGGGTACCCGGGATATTAGCCCGGCGTGGGTCCGCTGCTGAGGCTCCTCAGTCGCGGGTCGGGCGCAGGAAGACCGCGCCCATGGGGGGGACCCGCAGGCGCACCGAGGCCGGGCGGCCGTTCCACGGCAGCTCCTCGGCCTCCACGTGCCCGAGGTTGCCCACCCCGGAGCCGCCGTACTCCTCGGAGTCGGTGTTGAGGATCTCGTCCCAGCCACCGGCGAAGGGCAGGCCCACCCGGTAGCCCTCGTGCGGGGTCCCGGCGAAGTTCACCACGCAGACCAGCAGGTCGTTGTGGCCGTCGGCACCGGTGCCCTTACGCAGGTAGGAGATGACGTTGTGGTCGCCGTCGCCGGCCTCGATCCACTCGAACCCCCGGTGGGAGAAGTCGTCCGCCCACAGCGCGGGGGAGTCCTTGTACAGGGCGTTGAGGTCGCTCACCAGGTGCAGCAGGCCCTGGTGGCCCGGGTCGTCCAGGATCCACCAGTCCAGGGAGTTGTCGGAGTTCCACTCCGAGCCCTGGCCGAACTCCTGTCCCATGAACAGCAGCTGCTTGCCGGGGTGGGACCACTGGTAGGCGTACAGGGCGCGCAGGCCCGCCAGCTCCTGCCAGGCGTCGCCGGGCATCTTGGACAGCAGGGAACCCTTGCCGTGGACCACCTCGTCGTGGCTCAGCGGCAGGACGAACTGCTCGGAGAAGGCGTAGACCAGGGAGAACGTCAGCTCCCCGTGGTGGTAGCGCCGGTTGATCGGCTCCTCGGCCAGGTAGCGCAGGGTGTCGTTCATCCAGCCCATGTTCCACTTCAGGCCGAAGCCCAGCCCACCGTACTCGGTGGGGGCGGTGACGCCGGGCCAGGCCGTGGACTCCTCGGCGGCCATGACGATACCGGGGTTCTTCCGGTAGGCGGTGGCGGTGGCCTCCTGGAGGAAGCTAATGGCCTCCAGGTGCTCGCGGCCACCGTACTGGTTGGGGTGCCACTGGCCCTCCTGGCGCGAGTAGTCCAGGTAGAGCATGGAGGCCACGGCGTCCACGCGCAGGCCGTCGGCGTGGAACTCCTCCAGCCAGTACAGGGCGTTGGCCACCAGGAAGTTACGCACCTCGTTGCGTCCGAAGTTGAACACGTAGGTACCCCAGTCGGGGTGCTCCCCGCGCTGGGGGTCGGGGTCCTCGTACAGGGCCGTGCCGTCGAAGCGGGCCAGGGCCCACTCGTCCTTGGGGAAGTGGGCGGGCACCCAGTCCAGGATGACGCCGATGCCGGCCTGGTGGAGCTGGTCCACCAGGTACCTGAAGTCGTCCGGCGTGCCGAACCGCGCGGTGGGGGCGTAGTAGCCGCTGACCTGGTAGCCCCAGGAGCCCCCGAAGGGGTGCTCGGCCACCGGCAGGAACTCCACGTGGGTGAAGCCCGTCTCTTTAATGTAGGGCACCAGCTCCTCGGCCAGGCCCCGGTAGCCCAGGCCCTGGCGCCAGGAGCCCACGTGCACCTCGTAGATGCTCATGGGGCCCGAGTGCGGGTCACGGTGCTTGCGGGCCTCCATCCAGGCCTCGTCGCCCCACTTGTGGGTGGCCTCGGTGACCACCGAGGCGGTGGCCGGGGGGACCTCCGTGGCGCGCGCCATGGGGTCGGCCTTCTGGTGCCAGCTGCCGTCCTGGAAGCAGATCTCGAACTTGTAGCGGGCCCCCACCCCCACGCCGGGGACGAACAGCTCCCACACCCCGGAGGAGCCCAGGGAGCGCATGGCGGTGGCCGTGCCGTCCCAGTAGTTGAAGTCCCCGACCACGCGCACGGCCCGGGCGTTGGGCGCCCAGACGGCGAAGGCGGTGCCCTCCACCTCGCCCATGGGGCCCGGGTAGCGCTTGAGGTGCGCCCCCAGGACGTTCCACAGGTCCTCGTGGCGGCCCTCGGAGATGAGGTAGATGTCCATCTCGCCCAGGGTCGGCAGGTAGCGGTAGGGGTCGTCGACCGTGGTGGTGTCCTCGCCGTAGGTCACGGCCAGGCGGTAGTCCGGGATCTCGGTGCCCGGCAGGACCGCGACCCAGATGCCGTCCTGCTCGTGGGTGGCCGGGTAGCTGCCCTCGGTAGTGAGGACAGTCACGTTGTCGGCCAGGTGGCGCACGGTGCGGATGGTGATGCCGTCGGTGCCGACGTGGGCGCCGAGGACCTCGTGCGGGTTGTAGTAGCGCGCGTAGGCGACGTCCGCGAGAACCCAGGGGTCCACGTGGATGGGGGCCGGCGCGGTGCGGGCGGGGTCGGGGCTGGTGACGTCTGTCATGTTCTCACTCTCCCATGAGTGGGCTCTGGTTGGGGGGACTTTGTACTGGAAATCATCTTAAGGTGGTTATCCTCGCAGGCCAGCTCCTGTCAGGGCCTTCAGGCCCCGCCGGGGGATCGCGGACCAGTCCGGACGGTTGCGGGCCTCGTAGACCGCCTCGTACAGGGCCTTGTCCAGCTCCAGGGCGGCCAGGACGGTCTCGCCCTCCTCGCCCCCGGGCCCTTCGGAGGAGGACCGGTAGCCCGCCAGGAAGGCGGCGCGCACGGCGGGCAGCCAGGTGGGGTCGGGCGCCTTGCCGACGGCCGCGGCGTAGTCGAAGGAGCGCAGCATCCCGGCCACGTCCCGCAGGGGCTGGTCGGGCTCACGGCGCTGGGCCAGGGGGCGCAGGGGCTCGCCCTCGAAGTCCAGGACGTACCAGCGCCCCTGAGGCTCGCAGTAGAGCACCTGCCCCAGGTGGTCGTCGCCGTGCACCCGCGTGGAGGCCGGCAGGTGGTCCAGGGAGCCCAGGCGGGCGTAGAGGGCGTCCACAGCGGCCTGGAGGCCAGGTACCTCGGCGCCCAGGGAGGGGACCTCGGCCAGGGCCCACCGGGCCCGACGGCGCAGCTCCGCCTCCAGGGCGCGCGGGCTGACCGGCTCGTAGGTCCCCAGGGCCGACGCCAGGTGGGCGTGCATCTGGGCGGTGGTGGCACCCAGGTCCCGGGCCAGCGCCACGGCCCGCTCCCGCACCGGGGAGCCTGGGCCGTCGTCGCTCCCCGCCAGGGAGCAGAACAGGTTGAAGCCGTCAGTGGCCTGGTCCACCAGGACGCTGGCGACGGCGCCGTCCGCCGCCTCGGACGCCGCGTCCCTGGGCGCAGCGTCCTCGGACGCCGCGCCCCCGGGCTCAAGGGTCCCGGCGAGCTGGACGGTGGACCAGGCCACGGGCGCCGGGACACGGTCCCAGCCGTCGCGGGCCAGGGCGACGGAGACCTCGACGTCGGGGTTGCGCCCGGGCGCCAGGACGCGGAAGAGCTTGATGATCAGGCCCTCCGTGGCCGCGTCCTGGCTACCGGCCCCCTGGTCGGGGCGGGACCGGGCGGGGGCGTCCCCGCCGTCCGGGGCCGGCAGGACCACGCTGGTGTTGGACTGCTCGCCCGTCAGCACCCGGACCCGCTCGGCGCGCCGGGCGATGGCCCGCACCCCGGCGGCGTCCAGCACGGTCCCGGCCCGTTCCACGTCCCGGGCCCAGGCCCGCCAGAAGGCGGGGTGGTGCGGGCCGTCCACGAGGGCCGTCCCGTCCGGCAGGGCGAAGCCGGCCGCGCCGGGCGCCTCGCCCGCGCCGGTGAGGCGCTCCAGGGCCCCGGGGGAGTCCAGGACGAGGGGCACGTGCATGAGGACCGGGGAGTGGTCGGTGCGGGGCACGGCCACGACCAGGTCGCGCACCCCGGGGGCGAGGCGCGAGTCCGCCACCACGCGCAGCGCGGCGCCGTCGGGCGGCTGCCCGTCCTTGAGCGGGAACCAGCGGCGTTCGCTCATCCACGCCGCCAGGTGGGTCAGCAGGACCTGCTGCTCGGGCCAGGGCCCGGTCGGATCGGTGGGGGGCATTATTGCTCCTTGTCGTATCGGACGGATCGTATTGGAGAGGGCGGTCGGAGTGGATAGGTGGTTGGAGGGGCGGGCGCCGAGCTCCGACCGGCGCCCGCCCGGGCGGGGTCCGACCCGGGGCCGGACCCCGCCCCGCTCACTGGGGCTCGGCCGGGGACTCGACCAGGGGCTCGACCCGGAAGACGTGGGCGACGCGCCCCTCGAAGGGATCCAGGCGCACGTAGTTCTGCCCGCTCCACTCGTAGGCCGCACCGGTCAGCTCGTCGGTCACGCGCAGGACCGGGCGGGAGCCGTCGGTGCCCGGCGGCAGCCCCAGCTGCTCCAGGTTGAGGTAGACCTCGCCCTCCTGGGCCTGGTGCGGGTCCAGGTTCACCACCGTCAGGACCACGTCCTGCTTGCCGGTGGGGGAGAAGGCCGCGTCCACCCGCTTGGAGTAGGCGATGAGCTGGTCGTTGCTCGTGCCGTGGAACCACACGTCACGCAGCTGGCGCAGGGCCGGGTGGGCGGCGCGGGCGGCGTTGAGGCGGGTGAGCAGGATCTCAATGCCGTTGGTGCGGGCGGCGGCGAAGTCGCGCGGCTTGTACTCGTACTTCTCGTTGTCGATCTGCTCCTCGTAGCCCGGGCGCGGCGTGGACTCGGCCAGCTCGTAGCCGGAGTAGATGCCCCAGGTGGGGCTCATGGTCGCGGCCAGGACGGCCCGCAGCTTGAAGGCCGGCACCTTCCCGTTGGTCATGAAGGGAGTGAGGATGTCGTGGGTGGTGGGCCAGAACGCGGGGCGCAGCACGTGGGCGGTGTCCTGGGAGAGCTCGACCAGGTAGTCGGTGAGCTCCTGCTTGGTGTTGCGCCAGGCGAAGTAGGTGTAGGACTGGTGGAAGCCGATCTTGCCCAGGGTGCGCATCATGGCCGGGCGGGTGAAGGCCTCCGCCAGGAACAGGATCTCCGGGTTGGTGGAGCGCACCTCGCGGATGAGGCGCTGCCAGAAGGGCAGGGGCTTGGTGTGGGGGTTGTCCACCCGGAAGATCGTCACGCCGTGGGCGATCCAGGTGCGCACCACTCCCAGGATGGCCTGGTAGATCCCCTCGGGGTCGTTGTCGAAGTTCAGGGGGTAGATGTCCTGGTACTTCTTGGGCGGGTTCTCCGCGTAGGCGATGGAGCCGTCGGCCAGGACCGTGAACCACTCGGGGTGCTCGCTCACCCACGGGTGGTCCGGGGAGCACTGGAGGGCCAGGTCCAGGGCCACCTCCATGCCCAGCTCGCCGGCCCGGGCCACCAGGGCGTCAAAGTCCTCGAAGGTCCCCAGGTCCGGGTTAATGGCGTCGTGCCCGCCGTCCGCCGACCCGATGCCGTAGGGGGAGCCCGGGTCCCCGGGCAGGGCGTTCAGGGTGTTGTTGCGGCCCTTGCGGTTGGTGGTGCCGATCGGGGAGAGAGGGGTGAGGTAGAGCACGTCGAAGCCCATGGCGGCAATGCGGTCCAGGCGGGACGCCGCGGTGCGCAGCGTGCCCGAGTGCCACTGCCCGTCCTGGTGGGTGGCCCCCAGGGAGCGCGGGAAGATCTCGTACCAGGAGCCGGCCAGGGCCCGGGGGCGGTCCACCTGCAGCGGGTAGGCCGCCGAGGGGGAGACGTGGTCGCGCAGGGGCAGGCGGTCCAGGACGGCGGCGACGTCGTCGCTCAGGCCCGCCGCCAGGCGCTCGCGGGGGTCGCGGTCGCGGTCGCGCAGGACGGTGGCGGCCAACACCAGGGTCTCGACGTCCTCGGGGGCGCGGCCGGGCACGGCGGCGGCCCGCTCCATGACCAGGGCGCCCTCCTCCAGCATGAGCTCGACGTCCACGCCCGCGGGGACCTTGATCCCCGCGTCGTGGGACCACGTGGCGTAGGGGTCGGACCAGCCCTCCACCCGGAAGGACCAGGAGCCCGGCTCGTCGGCGGCCAGGCGGGCCTCGTAGCGGTCCAGGCCCAGGGCGATATCGTACATGCGGGCGCTGGGGCCGTCGGTGCCGTCAGGGCGCACCAGGACCGCGGTGGCGCCGAAGCGGTCGTGCCCCTCGCGGAAGACGGTGGCGCGGATGGGGATGACCTCCCCGGCCACCGCCTTGGCGGGCCAGCGGCCGTCCTCCACCACCGGGAAGACCTCGGTGACCGGGATCCGGCCGACGAAGGAGAACGGGGCGGGCTGCGGTGGCGCCTGGGGGTCGGCGGGTGGTGTCTGGGGGTCGGCGGGCTCGGAGGAACTGCTGTCGGGGGTCTGCGTGTGTCGGGTCACAGGACCAGGGTAAGGCATGAGGGTATCGTCAGCCACTTCGTGTGCGGCTGGCGGTGAAACTGGTCGCCCACCGGCGTGCCCCGGGCCTCGGGGCGGTCGTTACCCGCGCGTGTCGGCACACCGACCTACCATGACGCCCGTGGACAGCAGCGAGACGGGTGGGATACGACCGGGCCCGACGGCGTCGATCCTGGTAGCACGCCACCCCCGACGCTGGCCGCGCATGCTGTCGGTCCCCCTCGGGCCGCCCCCGGAGCTGCCCACCGCCCCAGGTCGGCTCCTGGGCGCCGTCGTGCGGATGTCAGCGCGCAGCGTGGTGGCCACGGCACTGGCCACCGGCCTGGGCTACCTGTGCGGGGCCCTCATCCCCCTGGCCCTGGGCCACCTCCTGGACGCCGGGCTGGAGCGGGGGCTGGGGGCCCACCTGGCGGCCCCGCTGGCGGCCCTGGTAGGGCTGGCCCTGCTCAACACCCTGGCCGCCGCCGCGGTCCAGACCGCCGAGATCGCCTCCTGGGGGGCCGGGTACATGGCCTCGGCGCGCGCGGCCGCGCACCGGGTCAGCGAGCGCGGGCGGGCCGTCACCGCCGAGATCCCGGCCGGGGACGTGGTCACTACCGTCAACGACGACACTGACTACGTCGGCGCCCTGGTCAACCGCCTGGTCACCCTGGCCGCGGCGCTGGGCACCGTGACCGTGGTGGCGGTCATTATGCTGCGTACCGACCTGCGACTGGGTCTGCTGGTCCTCCTGGGCCTGCCGGCCTGCCTGGCGCTCCTGGCCTGGGTCGGCAGGCCCATCCACGCCCGCAGGTCCCTTCAGCGTGAGGAGCAGGGCAGGCTGTCCACCATTACCACCGACGCCGTCGCCGGCCTGCGCGTCCTGCGGGGCATCGGCGGGGAGGACGTCTACGCGCGCCGCTACACCGCCCAGTCCGCGGCCGTGCGCGACGCCGGGATCCGGGTGGCCGGCCCCCAGGCCCTCCTGGAGGGGCTGGGGGCCGGTCTCCCCGCCCTCTTCACCACCGTCGTGGTGGGGGCGTGCGCCCTCCAGGTCGTCGCCGGGCGCCTGAGCGTGGGCCAGCTCGTCACCTTCTACGGGTTCACCACCTACCTGGTGGACCCCCTCAACGTGGCCGTGGACCTCATTGTCATCGCCACCCGCTCCTGGGTGGGGGCCCGCAAGGTGGGACGCCTGCTGGCGGTCAGGCCCCTGGTGACCGACGCGCGCCTCGCCGACCCGGTGCCCGTGCTCGACCCGCTGGGGGACCTGTGCGACCAGGTCACCGGGGTGACCCTGGCCGGTGGGTGCCTGACCGCTCTGGTGGGCCCCGACCCCGCCCTGGCGGCCGACCTCGCCGAGCGCCTGGGGCGCGGCGACGACGCCGCGGGCGCCGTGACCCTGGGCGGGGTGGACCTGCGGCGCGTCCCGGTGGACACAGTGCGGCGCACCGTCGTGGTCAGCGCCTCCCACGCCGAGCTCTTCGCCGGGAGCCTGGGCGAGGCGGTCCTGGGCGCCAGCGCGCAGCCGGCCGAGCCGGCCGGTCTCCCCGCCCTCCTGGCCGAGCAGGCGGGCCGGGACCAGCACGGCCAGGACTCCGTCGCCAGTGCCCCCCTGAGCCCCGCTCAGCGCTCGGCGGTCGGTGCCGCCCTGGAGGCCGCCGTGTGCGACGACGTCGTGGACTCCCTGGGATCGGTGGACGGCGCCCTGGCTGAGAGGGGGCGCAACCTCTCCGGCGGGCAGCGCCAGCGCGTGGCCCTGGCCCGGGCCCTGGCCACCCAGGCGCCCGTCCTGGTGCTGGTGGAGCCCACCAGCGCCCTGGACCCCCACACCGAGGACCTGGTGGCCCGCTCCCTGGCCTCCTGGCGCTCAGGGCGCACCACCGTGGTGGCCACCACCTCCCCGCTGGTGCTGGGGTACTGCGACGAGGTGGTGCTCCTGGAGGCGGTGCCCGACGGGGACGGGGAGCCGGGCGGGTGCCCCCGCCGGGTGCGCCTGGCCGCCCGCGGGACCCACCGCGCGCTGGTGGCCGGCCGGGCCGACTACCGTCGCCTCGTCCACCGCTCCCAGGGGGACGACGAGGAGGGGACCGGCGAGGAGGGCCGGGGCGTCCCCGGCCCGCAGGCGCCCGCCGGCGGCGAGGAGGAGGCGTGAGCTACCGCCTGCCCGTCGCCGGCTCCGCGGCGGTACGCCGCCGCTTCGGTGAGCTCGCCCGGGAGCACCGCAGGGTCCTGATCTGGGTGACCGTGGTGCAGGTGGTCTCCGCCCTGGCGGCCGTGGCGGTGCCGCGGGTCCTGGGCGCCCTGGTGGACATGGTCCGCTCCGGGGCGGGGCGTGCCGACGTCGCCCGGGTGGTCGTGGTGCTCGCCGTCCTGGCACTGGCCCACGCCCTGCTCGCCGGGGTGGGGGAGTACGGCGCGCGGGTGCTGGGGGAGCGGGTCTTCGCCTCCCTGCGTGAGCACCTGGTGTCCACCGTCATCCACCTGCCCCTGTCCGCCGTGGAGGCCGCCGGCACCGGCGACCTGCTGGGGCGCACCACCCACGACCTGGGCCGCCTCCAGTACCTGGTGCAACGCGGCGTGTCCCAGATCCTCGTCATCGTGCTGACGGTCCTGAGCGTCTTCCTGGCGGCGGTGCTCACCTCCCCGCTGCTCAGCCCGGCCCTTCTCCTGCCCGCCCTCCTCCTGGTCCCCGTCCTGCGCTGGTACCTGCCCCGGGCGGTCCCCGCCTACCGGGCCGAGGGCGCCCTGTGGGCGGTCGTGGAGGCCACCGTGGCCGAGACCGCCGAGCAGGCCGTCACCGTGGACGCTCTGGGCCTGGGCAGGCTGCGCGCCAGGGTGTTCGACCGCCGCCTGACCCAAGTGTGGTCCGTGGAGCGGTACACCATGTGGCTGCGGATCTGGATGATGGGCGCCGTCACCGCGGTCCTGCTCAGCCCGGTGGTGGCCGTGGTGGCCTGGGGCGCCTGGCTCATGGGACGGGGGCAGGCCACCCTGGGGGCCGTCACCACCCTGGCCCTCTACGCCTTCTCGTTGCGCGAGCCCCTGAGCCAGGCGACCTTCTGGCTCGACCTGGTGCAGTCCGCCGGCGCCGCCATGGCCCGTGTGGTGGGGGTGGACCTGGTGGAGCCGGACCGGCCCCCGGCGGTAGGGACCGGGGGGCAGGCGGTGGGGCAGGCCGTGCGCCTGCGTCATGTGCGCTACTCCTACGTGGCGGGACACGAGGTGCTCCACGACGTCAGCCTGGACCTGGTCCCCGGAGAGCGCCTGGCGGTCGTGGGCCCCTCCGGGGCGGGCAAGTCCACGCTGGGGCGCATGCTCGCGGGCATCCACCCACCCACCTCGGGCTCGGTGAGCGTGGGGGGTACCGAGCTGACCGCCCTGAGCGAGGCCGACCTCCACCGCCAGGTGGTCCTGGTCACCCAGGAGCACCACGTCTTTGCCGCCTCCCTGGCCGACAACCTCCGGCTCGCGCGGCCCGGGGCCACCGATGCCGAGCTTCGCCAGGCGCTGGACGCCGTCGGGGCCCTGGAGTGGGTGACGGGGCTGGGAGACGGGCTGGACACCGGCGTGGGCTCCGGGGGCCTGACCCTTACCCCCGGCCAGGCCCAGCAGGTGGCCCTGGCCCGGGTCGTGCTCATGGACCCCGCCATGGTGGTCCTGGACGAGGCCACCAGCCTCATGGACCCCGCCAGCGCCCAGGAGGCCGAGCACGTCCTGGACGCCGTCCTGCGGGGCCGGACCGTGGTGGCGATCGCCCACCGGCTGCGCACCGCCACCGACGCCGACCGAGTGGCGGTGGTCATGGACGGACGGGTCGTCGAGCTGGGCAGCCACGACCAGCTGGTGGCCCTAGGCGGGCACTACGCCTCCCTGTGGCGTTCCTGGCAGTCAGGCTGAGCGCGAGCCCGACGACTGGGTTCTCCAGTGGCAGCGGGGCGGGTATTTTCTTCATGTTTCAGTATCGTCTGCTGACACCTGTTCTGGTAGCCTGCATTGGGTGTAAGGGAAGGGAACGGTATTATGACCGATGACAAGCGGCAGCAGGCCGCATTGTCCCGTCTGGTGCGGCAGTCCCGGATGAGCATGCTTCTTGGCTGGGTCCTGTCTGCGGTAGGGAGCTCCCTGACAGAAGGATCCTCTCCGGCGCTGGTCGTGCTCTCCTCCCTGCCGGCGGCCTGGGTCGCCTTCTACTCCACCCTGGGGAACGTCGAGGACATGATCTCCCCGCTGGCCGTGCGCCTCCTGGGAGGGCTCAGGCCGGGACGTGTCCTGGTGGCCTGCGAGGTGTACGACGTCGTCCTCCTGCTGGGGTCCCTGACCGCCTTCTCCTTAGGGATCCCCATCGGTGGCGTGCTGGCCGCCTACCTCGTGGCCGCGTCCCCGCTCCCGCTCGTGCTCGATATCGTCGAGGAGATATACGGCGCCGAGATGGCGGAGTTCGACCCCGAGATGTCGTTCAGGTTCACCACGCACTTCTACTCCGTCTCCGCGCTCGTCAACAACGTGGTCTCGGTGCCCGTAGGGGTCGCCCTGACGTTCGTCTCGCCCGTACTGGTCCTGGTTGCCAACCTCGTCCTGTCCCTGATCGCCATCGCGCTGAGGTACCTCGGGGCCCGTGCCGAGGAGAGGGCCGTCCTCCTGGGCGGTGAGGTGGAGCAGGACGCGCAGGACGAGGAGCTCTTCGCCTCGTCAACGGCTGCGCTGGCCTTTCTCCTGAGACGGCCGGTGGTCTCCCCACTGAGCGTCCTGGGGCGTTCATTCTGCGCCGCGCTGTCAGGCTCCTACGTCCTGATCTACATCGGCACCGTGCACGGCCACGACTTCTACCTGTGGCTCATGGTCTGTACCGGCCTGGGCTCGGCCCTGGGGCCGCAGCTGGGCCGCAGGCTGAGGGCCGCCGTGGGGACCGCGACGACGCTCCGGGTACTGGCTGCCGCCAGCGCCGCGGCCTCCCTGGGGGCAGCGCTTCTGCTTCCCGCCCGGAGCGGCCTCTATGCTGGCTGCCTCATGCTCGTGCTCGTCCAGACCGCGAGCTGGGCGCTGGGGACCTCCTTCGTGGGCGAGAGGCAGGTGCTGCTCAAGGGGAAGCAGTTCCTGGACGCCACCACCTGGGCGCAGGCGGCCGGGGCCCTCGGGGGGATCCTGGGGGGCTGGTGCGCCCTCCTCCTCGCCGCGGACGAGGACCCGCGGCTGTCGCTCCTCGTCTGCACCGGCACCTTCCTCGTGCTGTACCTGTACCTCGGCCGCGCGAGCGGCTCGCCCGGGACGGACCAGTCTGACCAGACTGACCAGTCCGCGGGGACGCGGTAGGCGAGGCCGTGACCGCGGCCCGCGCCAGGTGGGTCAAGACCAGTCCGCGGGGGCGCGGTAGGCGATCGCGGTAGGCGGGCGACGGTGCCCTGCCCACCGCCGTGCCTTGCCATGGTGCCGGGTGCTGGCAGCTGGATCTGCTCGCAGTGGCTCGCTGAGATTGACCGCGCCCCGCGGTGCCGGGTGCCCTGGGGTTCCCCGGGTGTCGGCAGCGGGGCGCGGTCGTGCCTGGGCGGCGGGCCGGCTACCACGCGCGGCGGGCGACGGCGTCGGGTGGCCGCGGCGCCCTGGGGGGGCGCCGGTGCCCTGCCACCCCGTGGCCGCCCGTTCTCACGGGCAATAAGTACCGTTCTCGCGACGAACAAGTACCGTTCTCGCGAAAGAGGTGGCGCGCCGTCCGGCCCCCTGGCTCGGAGAAGGGGCGGGGCGGCACGCCTGAGTACAGCATAGGAACGTGTCACGGTCTTGTCACGGCGAGCGGGCCGTGATCTGTCCGTCGATCGGCGGATTGACATACGGGTAGCTCTGACCTATAATCTCGCCTCCCCGCTCCCGCCCTACCTGGGGGGTCGGACCGTGTCCCGGGCCCGGGCGGGGCTGCCTTTCGGCCTGTCCCCGCTGCTGCACACCGACCGCCGTGTCCCGGGCGCGTGCGGGGCCGCCCCCGTCCACGCCCGGCCCGCCGACGGCCTCAGTAGCTCATGCCCATGGCGGTGCGCACGGCGTCCAGCGTCCGGTCGGCCACCTCGTTGGCGCGGGCGTTGCCGGCCCGGAGCACCTCGAGCAGGTGGCCCTCGTCGGCCGCCAGCTCGGCGCGCCGGGCGCGGATAGGGGCGAAGAACTCGTTGACCGCCTCGATGGTGAGCTTCTTGAGGGCGCCCGCCCCGCCGTCGCCGATCCTCTCGGCGACCTCCTGGGGCGCCCCGGCCCCGCACAGGGAGGCCAGCACGAGCAGGTTGGCCACCTCCGGGCGGGCGAGAGGGTCGTAGGTGATGTGCCGCTCGGAGTCCGTCTTGGCCTTCCTCAGGGCCCTGGCGGTCTCGTCGGCGCTCATGCGCAGCTCGATGGTGTTGCGGCGCGACTTGCTCATCTTCTCCCCGTCCAGGCCCAGCAGCAGGGGGGCCTCGCTCAGCAGCGCCTCGGGACGGCGGAAGACCGGGTGCTCCTTGACGGCCCGCCCGTAGCGCCTGTCAAAGCGCTGGGCGATCAGGCGCGCCTGCTCCAGGTGGGGCAGCTGGTCCTTGCCCACCGGCACCAGGTTGGCCTGGCAGAAGAGGATGTCGGCCGCCTGGTGGACCGGGTAGGTCAGCAGCAGCCCGCTCATGGCCCGCCCGTCGGTGGCCTCCAGCTCGGCCTTGACCGTGGGGTTGCGGTGCAGCTCGGCCTCGGTGACCAGGGACAGGAAGGGCAGCATGAGCTGGTTGGCCGCAGGCACCGCCGAGTGGGCGAAGACCGTGGAGCGGTTAGGGTCCACCCCCACGGCCAGGGTGTCGGCCACCAGGGACAGCACGCGCTCGCGGACGGGGCCCACGGCGTCACGGTCGGTAATGACCTGGTAGTCGGCCACCAGGATCCAGGTGTCCACCCCCGCGTCCTGGATCGTGGCCCAGGAGTGCATGGTGCCGAAGTAGTGGCCCAGGTGCATATTGCCGGTGGGGCGCACGCCGGTGAGCATCCGGTAGCGGCCGGGGTTGACGGCGATGTCCGCCTCGATCTGGGCGGACCGGGCGATCGAGCGGGCCAGGGAGGCGTCGTTGGTGGCGTTGGCCAGGGCCTCCTCGGCCGCGGAGGGGGTGTGTGTCATGGGCCCATCCTAGGGGCGCCGATCCTCCCGGCAGACCGGGGCCGGTGGGGCCCGGGCGGGGTCTGGTGGGGGTGCCCGGCCGAAGGGGTCGCGCCCCTACCCGTCAGAGGGATCGCACCCCTACCCGTCAGCCGGCTCGGTGGCCGCCAGGGCGGCGTCGACCGCCTCCTGGTCGTGCGCGATGCGCTCGGCGGTGAAGGCGGGGTCGGCACCCACCAGGGCCAGGCCGGTGAGTACCTCCGTGCCGTAGTTGTGCCCGTGGCCGTGGGGGACGTCAGCGGCGCGCGCCAGGTCCATGCTCACCTGGAAGAAGGTGATGTAGGGCATCCACACCATGGAGGGGGAGCGGTCGGCGCCCGCGGGCTCCTGGAGCCAGTCCGGCTGGGTACGCACCAGGTCGGGCGACCACCACACCACCGGGTCGCTGGCGTGCTGTATGAACAGGATCCGTCTGCCCGTCCACGTGGGGTCCCCCACGAAGGAGCTGAGCTGGGCGCGGTCCTGGGCGAAGCGCACCGTCATCCCGGCGGAGTAGACCGGGTCCGCCTGGGTGGTGCCCGGGTCGCGCCGGGCCACCAGCTGGTCCCAGATCCGCGAGCTGCGGGGCGGGCCCACCCACAGCACGCCGTCCACGGACCCCACCAGGTCGGCGAGCCCGCCAAAGGCCGCCTCGCCGGCCACCACCCCCAGGGACTCGCCGTACAGCAGCAGCCTGGGGCGGTGGTCCTCCGGCAGGGTGCGCCACCAGGCCACGACGGCCTCCACCAGGGCCCGCCCGCTGGAGCGCGCGGTGTCCGGGTCGGCGATGAACTGCACCCAGCTGGGCAGGTAGGAGTACTGCGCCGCGGCGATGGCCGTGTCGCCGTCGTACAGGACCTCCAGGGACAGGGCGGCGGTGGGGTCCACCCAGCCCGTCCCCGTGGTGGGGGCGATCATGACCACCCGGCGGTCGGCGGCACCGGTACGCTCCAGCTCCTGCACCACCAGGGCCGCCCGGGCCTCGTCGGTGGGGGCGCTGGCCAGGCCCGCGTAGACGCGCACCGGCTCCCGGGCCGCCCGGCCGGTGACCGCCTCCAGCCCCGAGGCGTCCAGGCCCCGGCCCAGGAAGGCCCGCCCCTGGAACCCGACCGTCTCCCAGGCCACGGGCGATGCCGGGGAGCCGGAGCGCTCGGGGACCGTGGGCCGGGTGGCCAGGTCCGGCACGGAGGTGGCGTCAGGGCCGGAGAACAGCAGGTCGGCCCCCTGGGTGAGCACGCCGGGGACGGCCTGCAGGACCAGGGCGAGAATCAGGACCAGGGTGACCAGCCAGGCGGTCAGGGAGCGGACGACCACGGGCAGGCGCTGGGGCAGGCGGGCGCGCAGCCAGCCCTCCAGGTGCAGGAACCCCCGGCCGACCCACACCAGGGCCATCCACACCCCGAACCCCACCGGGAAGACCAGCAGGTAGGTCAGGGGCGAGTAGGCCCGTGAGCCGGTCAGGGCGGCGACCTGCCCCTGCCACCGCACCGCGAACAGCAGGACGACGTTGAGGGTCAGGACCACGATGCCGCTCAGCACCGCCTCCGCCCCCCGGCGCCACCGGCTCCACCTCGGGGTGGGGTACCAGCCGAAGGCGTGGGCCACGGCCAGGGCCAGCGTGCGGGCCCAGGCCCGCCAGCACCAGGCCAGGAAGGTGCCCAGCATGTAGCCCGTCCCCGCGCACAGGCCGCAGGCCAGGCCCTGGGTGGCCAGGTCGCGGGGGAGCAGCGAGGGCGTCAGGGCCAGGACGAAGAAGACGGCGCCCAGCACCAGGCCGACGGTGTCCGGGCGGAGCCGGTCCCACGTGCGTGTCAGGATGTCGCGCATGTCGTAAGCCAGGATGCAGGGCCGGCCTAGGCGTCAGCCAGCAGCCCCTCGGTCAGCAGCCCCTCAGCCAGCTCGTCCGACCCGCCCTGCCCCGCGGGCGCGGGGCGCATGACCAGGGTCTCCCCGGACAGGTAGATCCTCACCGACAGGGCGTCCAGGGTGGTGGTGTCCCCCGGCCGGTCCTGGCGGCAGATCATGGTGCCCTGGTGGGTGCGCTGGGCGCGCCCGGGGATACGCACCTCGGCCTGGGCGGCCGGGCCCCGCTCCACCCGGTGGGCCAGGGCGAAGGCGGAGGTGTGCGGGCGCGGCACCGCCCAGGTGGAGTCCCAGGTCAGGTGCCAGTCGGTGTTGTGCCCGTCAGGCAGGACGACGTCCACCTGGTCCAGGGAGCCGTTAATGACCACCAGGAGGTCGTTGTCGCCCCACCGGGTGCCCGAGCGCAGCATCTGGACCACGCGCGTGTAGGGGTCGTGCCAGGCGTTGGTGTCCATGAGGGTGGCGTTCGCCTTGAACCAGGACAGGTCCGGCAGGGTGTCCCCCGGCGGGACCGCCCCGGTGGCGAAGACGTCAGGGCGCAGGACCGGGTGCCTGTCGCGCAGGCGCAGCAGGAACCGGGTGGTGGCGGCCAGGCCCTTCTGCCAGGGCTCCAGGTTCCAGTTGTACCAGGAGATGGGGGAGTCCTGGCAGTAGGAGTTGTTGTTGCCGTCCTGGGTGCGGCCCATCTCGTCCCCGCCCAGGATCATGGGCGTCCCGGCGCTCACCAGGAGGGTGCCCAGCAGGTTGCGGGTGTTGCGACGTCGCAGCACCTCGATCGGGCCGCCGCCCAGGCCCTCGGGCAGGGGCCCCTCGAAGCCGTGGTTCCAGGAGCGGTTGTCGTCGGTGCCGTCCCGGTTGTCCTCCAGGTTGGCCAGGTTGTACTTGTGGTCGTAACAGGTCAGGTCCCGCAGCGTGAAGCCGTCGTGGGCGGTGACGAAGTTGACGCTCGCCAGCGGCCCGCGCCCACCGGGGTACTCCCCGTGGATGAACATGTCCGCACTCCCCGACAGCCGGGTGGCCAGGTCCCGCAGATCCGCCCCGGGGCGGCCCTTGGAGATCTCCGAGGCGTCAGAGAGCCAGAAGGAGCGCACCGTGCCGCGGTAGCGGTCGTTCCAGTCCTGGAAGGGCTCGGGGAACTCCCCGGTGCGCCAGCCGCCCGGGCCCACGTCCCAGGGCTCGGCAATGAGCTTGACCCCCGAGAGCACCGGGTCGGTGGCCATGGCGGTCAGCAGGGGGTGGCGGGAGGAGAACTCCGCGGCATTGCGCCCCAGGGTGGCCGCCAGGTCGAAGCGGAACCCGTCCACGCGCACGTCGCTGGCCCAGTAGCGCAGGGAGTCCAGGATGAGCTGGATCGCCCGCGTGGAGCGCACGTCCACGCTGTTGCCGGTGCCGGTGACGTCGAAGTAGGTGGCGGGCCGGTGGGGGGCGTGGAGGTAGTACTCCAGGTTGTCCAGGCCGCGCAGCGACAGGGACGGGCCGTCCACCCCGCCCTCGCAGGTGTGGTTGTAGACCACGTCCATGACCACCTCCAGGCCGGCCTCGTGGAGGATCGAGACCATGCCCCGCACCTCGTCCAGGACGGCCTGGGGGCCCGCCTCACGGGAGGCCACCGTGGCGTAGGAGGCCTCCGGGGCGAAGTAGCTCAGCGTGGAGTAGCCCCAGTAGTTGCGCATCCCCTTGGCCTGCAGGAAGGTCTCGGAGAAGGCCGCGTGGATGGGCAGGAGCTCAATGGTGGTGATGCCCAGGTCCTTGAGGTAGGCCACCGTGGCCGGGTGGGCCAGGCCCGCGTAGGTGCCTCGCAGGCTCTCAGGGACGTCGGGCAGGCCCAGGGTGAGCCCCTTGACGTGGGTCTCGTAGATGACGGTGCGCTCGCGGGGCACGCGCGGGCCGGGGACCACGGCGAAGGACGGCCCGGTGACCACGCCCAGGGCCATGTCCGGGGCCGAGTCCAGGGACGAGGGGGTCGGGGGGGAGCTGGTGGGACACAGGTTGGCGTCCACCTGGTGGGCGTAGAGGGAGGGGCCCAGCACGGGCTCACCGTCCAGGGCCCTGGCGTAGGGGTCCAGCAGGAGCTTACAGGGGTTGTACAGGAGCCCCTCGGAGGGGTTCCACTCCCCGTGGGCGCGGTAGCCGTAGCGCTGACCGGCCCCGATATCGGGCAGGTGGACGCCCCACAGCCCGCGTGCCGGGCCGTGCATGCCCACCCGGGTCTCGGCCACGATCGTGCCGTCCGTGTCCAGTGAGAACAGGCAGAGGTCTACCGCGGAGGCGTGGGGGGCCGCCACGACGAAGTCCGTGCCGTCCGCGGTCACGGTGGCGCCCAGGCGCGTGCGGTCAGTAGCGTCGCGCGGCGCACGCAACGCCGGTGTAACAAAGGACGAGTAGGACATGAGGCCTATTCTCGCTACGGCTTCAGGACGTCGCAACGCGAGGTGACGTGTACAGCTGTGACATCCTGCGCCTGTCCGCTCACCAAAGTGGCAGGCCAGACCCGGCCGCGGCGTGACTGATGGCTCACCCGGGCTCCCGGCTGCGCCCGTTCCCGCCCGGGAGGGGATATGGCAACCTTAGGGGCATGAAAATCGTGGTCTGCATCAAGCACGTTCCTGACGTGCAGTCCGAGCGGCGCATGGAGGACGGTCGCCTGGTCCGCGGTGAGGACGACGTCCTCAACGAGCT
This sequence comes from Actinomyces sp. oral taxon 897, assembly GCF_002999235.1. Lineage (NCBI taxonomy): Bacteria > Bacillati > Actinomycetota > Actinomycetes > Actinomycetales > Actinomycetaceae > Actinomyces > Actinomyces sp. oral taxon 897. The sequence goes on from NZ_CP027236.1 coordinate 3,177,503, forward strand.
CGACGAGAACGCCGTCGAGGCCGCCGTGGCCCTGGTCGAGGAGCTCGGCGGGGAGGTGGTCGCCCTGACCATGGGGCCCGAGGACAGCGAGGACGCGGTGCGCCGCGCCCTGCAGATGGGTGCCGACTCCGGCGTCGTGGTCAGTGACGAGGCCCTGGCCGGCTCCGACGTGGTCACCACCGCCCGGGTCCTGGCAGCCGCCGTGGCGCGTATCGGCGGGGTCGAGGCCGCCTCCGTCCCCACCGGCGTCGGCGACGTGGACCTCATTGTCACCGGCATGGCCTCCCTGGACGCCATGACCTCCATGCTGCCCGGGGCGCTGGCCGCCGCCGCCGGCATCCCCGCCCTGACCCTGGCCACGTCCCTGGAGGTCACCGCGCAGTCGGTGACGGTCAGCCGCGCGGCCGGTACCGTCCACGAGGTCCTCTCCGCCCCGCTGCCCGCCCTCGTCTCGGTCACCGACCAGGCCAACGAGCCGCGCTACCCCAACTTCGCCGCCATGCGCGCCGCCCGCAGGAAGCCCGTGGACACCTGGGACCTGGGCGACCTGGGCCTGGAGGAGCCGGGGCAGGGCGACGTCGCGGTGGTCGCCACCCGGCAGCGTCCCGCCCGCCAGGCCGGGACCATCCGTACCGACGCCGGCGAGGCGGGCCGTGAGCTCGCCGCCTGGCTCGTGGAGAACAAGCTCGTCTAGGAGAGGCGCCCGGGCCCCGGGTGCAGAAAGAAGCTGAACCATGTCTGACCTGCTTGACTCCCCGGTCCTGGTACTCACGGACCTGGACGACGCCGGGGCCCCCGCCCCCGGCGCCCTGGAGCTGCTCACCACCGCCTCCCACCTGACCGGCTCCGGCGTCATCGCCCTGGCGCTGGCCGACGTGGGACCGCGGGCCCGGGCGGCGCTGGCCGGGGCGGGGGCCACCCGCCTGCTCGTGGCCGACGTCGGCCAGCGTGCCGCCCTGGCGGGCGTGACCGGTGACGCCCTGGTCGCCGCCGCCCGTGCCGCGGACGTCGGCCTGGTCCTGGTGCCCGGCGACTACCGGGGCCGGGAGGCCGCCGCCCACGCCGCCGTGCTGCTGGGCTCCGCGGTCGTGGCCGACGCCGCCGACCTGGAGGTGGCCGACGGCGTCCTGCGCGCCAGCCGGCTGGTCCTGTCCGGCTCGTGGACCACCACCCTGGCTATCCGGCCCCACCCCGGCCAGCCGCCCGTGGTCGCCGTGCGCCCCGGTGGCGCCCAGGCGGCCTCCGGGCCCCTGGAGCCGGTCGTGGGTGCCCGGTCCCTGGACGCCGAGCCCCTGGAGCCGGCCGTGGGCGCCGCGGGCACGGTGTCCCTGGTGTCCCGGGAGCGGGCCGCCGTGGCCGCCGGGCCCGACCTGGGCGAGGCCCGCACCGTGGTGGTCGGTGGCCGCGGGGTGGACGGCGACTTCGCCCTGGTCCGCTCGCTGGCCGAGGTGCTGGACGCCGCCGTGGGGGCCACCCGGGTGGCCTGCGACGAGGGCTGGATCGAGCGGTCCGCCCAGATCGGCCAGACCGGCGTGTCCGTGGCCCCGCACCTGTACGTCGGCCTGGGGGTCTCCGGGGCCGTGCACCACACCAGCGGCATCCAGGGGGCCGAGACGATCGTGGCCGTGGTGGACGACTCCGAGGCCCCGATCCTGGAGATGGCGGACTACGGCGTCGTGGGCGACGTGACCGAGGTCGTCCCCCAGCTGGTGGACGAGCTCGTCCGCCTGCGCGGCTGAGCCCGCCACCGGGACGTCGTCGTGCAGCCAGGAGCCCCCGCCCCGCGTCGGGCAGGTACCCCGCCCCGCGGGGCGGGTCGGGGTGCCGGGACGGGGGCCGGGGCAGGCCCTGCCAGGGCCGAGCTGCGCCCGCCCGCCGAGGACCGCTGGGCGAGCGAGCTGGCGGCCCTGGCCGATTCCGACGCCGCTTCCGGCGCCGAGGTCCCCGACGGCTGGAGGCTGTCGCCCCGCTCCGTGCGCGCCTTCGTCGTGGGCGACGAGCGGCTCGGGGTGACCCGCAAGTTCTACGGCGACGACCCCCTGGTGGACCGCGCCGTCGTCACGCTGCTGGGACGCCAGGGGCTCATGCTCGTGGGCGAGCCGGGCACGGCCAAGTCCATGCTCTCCGAGCTGCTCGCCGCGGCGGTCAGCGGGACCTCGACCCTGACCGTCCAGGGCTCGGCGGGCACCACCGAGGACCACGTCCGCTACTCGTGGAACTACGCCCTGCTCATTGCCGAGGGGCCCTCGCGCCGCGCCCTGGTGCCCTCCCCGGTCTACCAGGCCATGGAGTCCGGCCGCCTGGTGCGCTTTGAGGAGATCACCCGCTGCCCGCCCGAGATCCAGGACACCCTCGTGTCGGTCCTGTCGGAGAAGCAGCTCATGGTGCCCGAGCTCGGCGACGGCTTCCGCGTGGCCGCCGCCCCCGGCTTCAATATTATTGCCACCGCCAACCTGCGAGACCGCGGCGTCCACGAGATGAGCGCCGCCCTCAAACGCCGTTTCAACTTCGAGACGGTGCGCCCTCTTACCGACCGGGCCTTCGAGGCCGAGCTCATCTCCCGGGCCCTGGAGGCCGAGCTCGGTCCCGACCGGGCCCCCATGAGCCCGCAGGTCCTCGACGTGCTGGTCACCACCTTCGCGGACCTGCGCACCGGCACCACCGCCTCCGGTGCCCCGGTCAAGCGCCCCGACGCCGTCATGTCCACCGCCGAGGCCGTCAACGTCGGGGTGGCCGCCTCCATGAGCGCCCGCTACCTGGGTGACGGGTCCGTCCGCGCCTCCGACATCGCCCGCCAGCTGGTGGGCGTGGCCCTCAAGGGCGAGGAGGAGGACGCCCGGCGCATGCGCTTCTACGTCGACTCCGTGGTGCGTGAGCGCGCCCGCACCTCGGCGCACTGGAAGGACTTCCTCACCGCCGCCCGGGGGCTGTGGGAGTGAGGGGGCCGACGGCGGGGCCCGCGGTGTCGCCGACGGCGGTGTCGCCGACGGCGGGGGCGGGGGCGGCGCGGGTAGAGCCCGCTCCCACGGCAGGGCCCGCCCCTGACGCCGGGCCGGGGCGTGCGCCTCACCCCGCCGGGGTGGGTGGGACGGTCCCGCCCCGAGTGCGCCGCGCCCTGGGCTCCCAGCGCGCCTGGGGGAGGGCCGGGGTCCACCTGGTGCCCGTCCGCCACCACTCCCCGGCCTGCGCCCTGGCCCTGTCCGCGCTGCTGGAGGAGGTCCGCCCCGGCGTCGTCCTCATTGAGGGGCCCGCCGAGTACACCAGCCTGCTGCCCGCCCTCCAGGACCCGGCCACTGTCCCCCCGGTCGCGGTGCTCTCACTGACCGACCACGCCGCCTCCTACTACCCGCTGGCCGCGTTCTCCCCGGAGTGGGTCGCCCTGCGCTGGGCCGGGCGGCACGGTGCCAGGGCCGCCTTCATTGACCGCGGTCCCACCGCCCCCGACGCCGGGCGGGCGGTACGCACCCTGCAGGCCGAGTACCACCTGGCCCGCTCCACCACCCTGGACGCCCTGGCCCGGCGCCTGGGCTGCCGGGACCACGACGAGGTCTGGGAGCAGCTCTTCGAGGACCGGGACACCGCCGACATACGCGCCTGGCGCGGCTTCTTCGCCGACACCCTGGCCTGGTCGGCCCTGGCCCGCCTGGACGCCGGGCGCGAGGTCCTCGACGCCGACTCCACCCACGCCCGTGAGGCGGTCATGGCCGACGCCGTGCGCCAGCACCTGCCGCAGGCCGACGGCGGGGGCGGCAAGGGCCCGGTGGTCGTCGTCACCGGCGCCTTCCACACCCTGGCCCTCCTGGACGTGCTCGACAACACCCCCGAGGCCGCCTGGCTGCCCGAGCCCGAGACGGGTACCGGCACCCAGGGCTGGCTCATCCGCTACGACTTCGCCCGCCTGGACTCCCTGCGCGGCTACGGGGCCGGCATGCCCTCCCCGGGCCTGTGGCAGCGTGCCTGGCGGGCCCGCACCACCGCCCCGGGGGCCGACGCCGCCCCTGGCGGGCGCCGTGGGACCAAGGGCAGCCGCCCTGGCCCGAACGGTGCCCTCACCGGCCCCCGCGGTTTTGCCACCACCGTGGTCCTCGACGTCGCCTCCGCCCTGCGTGACCAGGGTGAGCCCCTGGGGACCGCCCAGGTGCTCGGTACCGTGGAGCAGGCCCTGGGGCTGGCGGCGCTGCGCGGACGCGCCTGGCCCGGGCGCACCGACCTGCTGGACGCCCTGACCAGCTGCCTGGTCAAGGACGACTCCGGCCTGTCGGGAAGCCTGGGGGCCGCCGTCGCCACCGTCTTCGCCGCCTCCGGACTGGGGCAGGTTCCCCAGGGTACCCCCAGCCCGCCGCTGGTGGCCGAGGTGCGTGAGCGCCTCAGTGCCCTGCGCCTCAACCTCGACGACCCCGTGGAGCACCGCGTCAGCCTGGACACCGCCCGCAGGCCCCGCCACCGCGAGCGCCGCGAGCTGCTGGCCCGCCTGCGCTTTGCCGACGTCGGCCTGGCCCGTCAGGTCGGGGGCGCCGACCTGGTGGCCGGTACCGGCCTGGGGCAGTTTATCGAGGAGTGGGCTTACGCCTGGACCCCCCTGGTGGAGGCCGCCCTGGTGCGTGCCGCCGCCACGGCCCCCACCCTGGAGATCCTGGTGCTCACCCGCCTGGAGGGGCACCTGGAGGGTGAGGTCGGTGCCGGCGACCTGGCCCGGCTCCTGACCGAGACGGCGGTCATGGGGCTGGGGGAGCCGGTGGTGGTGCGGGTGTGCGACGCCCTGGAGACCGCCCTGGCCGAGGTCAGTGACCTGGCCGAGCTCACCGACGTCCTGCACCGCCTGGCCGGCCTCGTGGAGGGCCTGGGGCGCCTGAGCCTGGAGGGGGCCGTCCCGCGCCTGCGCCTCATGCTGGGGCGGGGCACGGCCGCGGCCGCCCGCCTGGTGGGTGAGCTGGTCGGGCTGGAGGACGACGAGGCGGCCGGGGCGGTGGACGCCCTCATTGCCGTGCGTGACCTGCTGGCCCGGCTGACGCGGGTTGCTGGCACTCGTGACAGTGCCGGTGGTGGCGCCTCTAATAATGTGGTCGGCCATGGTGGCGTCTCTAATAGTGACGCTAGTGGCGGCAGCCATTCTAATGACGGCGGTCATGTCTCTAATGACAGTGCTGGTGATGTCAGTCGTGGTAATGCTTCTGGTAGTACTGCTGGTGGCGGTAATGGTGTTGCTGGTGGTAGTGACGTCCCTAATGGTGTCGGGGCGGTTGACGTGGCCGCCTGGGGGCGTGACGTCGTCCTGCGTGAGGTCGACGCCCTGCGCCGGGATAGGGCCACCGCACCGGTGCTCGTGGGCTGTGCCACCGGTATCGCCTCGACCACCGGGGCCCTGGGCCCCCAGGAGGTGACCGACGCCGTCACCGCGCACCTGAGCCCGGGGGCCGACCCGGCCGCGCTGGCCGACTTCCTCGTGGGGCTGGTGCGCACCTGCCCGGAGGTGGTCCTGCGCGCCCCCGATACCCTGGTGGCCCTGACCCGTACCCTCACCGGCCTGGAGGAGCCCGGGTTCCTGGCGCTCCTGCCCGACCTGCGGCGCGCCTTCACGGTCCTGCGTCCTCTTGAGACGCACCGCCTGGCCGAGCAGGTCGCCGCGCTGACGGCCACCGACGCCTCCCGGATCGACGTGGTGTGGGACGTGGACCCGGCCCAGGCGGAGCTCGGCTGGCAGATCGAGCGTGACCTCGTGGCCTCCCTGGTGCGTGACGGCCTGGGGCAGTGGGTGGGGACGTGAGCGTCGTGAGGCCGCCCGGGGGCGGCGGGCACGCGGCCGACGGCGGTGGGCCCCGCCGCGCCGGCCCGGGCGGGGGTGCCCAGGCCGGCCCGCCTGGCACCCCGGCCGGTAGCGGCGCCCTGGGCGAGGGGATTGACCCCGCCCTGGCGGCGCGCCGCTGGCGCATGGTCCTGGGACGCTACGCCGAGCCCGTCCTGCCGCGCAGCCCCGCCGACATCGGCCTGGACGACACCCTGGGCTACCTCTACGACCGGGAGTACACCGGGCGCGGTCACGTCCTGGGTGGGCCGGACCCCTCGGGCCCCGGTGGTGGCGGTGGCCGTGAGGCCTCGGCGCTGCGGGCGGTGGACTGGCTCGACGGCGCCCGCCGCCTGTTCCCCGTCTCCACCCTGGAGCGCCTGGAGCGTGACGCCCTGACCCGCTACGGGCTGACCGACCTGCTGGCCGACCCCGGCGCGGTGGGCTCGGTCAGGACCAGCCCCGAGCTCGGAGCCGCCCTGCTGCGCATTAAGGGCACGATCTCGCCCGCCCTGGCCGACGGGCTGCGGGCGCTGATCGCCCGTGTCGTCGCCGACGTCGTCGAGCGGCTGCGGCCCCCCGTGACGACGGCCCTCAGCGGTGCGCGCCAGCGCCACCGTCGCAGCCTCCGTGCCTCGGCGCGCGACCTCGACTGGCGCCGCACCATTGCCGCGAACCTGGGTCGTACGGACCCGGGCACCGGGCGCGTGCTCGTGACGGACCTGCGTTTCACGGCCCGCCAGCGACGTCGTAACGTGGCCTGGGACATTGTCATCCTGGTGGACCAGTCCGCCTCCATGGCCTCCTCCCTGCTTCACAGCGCCGTCATGGCCTCGATCCTGGCTGCCCTGCCGGGGATGTCGGTACGCCTGGTGCTGTTCGACACCACCGTGGTGGACGTCAGCCACCTGGCCCACGACCCCGTGGAGATCCTCATGACCTCCCAGCTGGGCGGCGGCACCGACATTGCCAACGCCGTCGCCTACGCCGCCTCCCAGGTCACCCAGCCCACCCGCACGGTGCTGGCCCTGGTCAGCGACTTCGAGGAGGGCGGGTCGGTCTCCGCCCTGGTGTCCCACGTGCGGGGGCTGGTGGACTCGGGGGTGAACGTGCTGGGGCTGGCCTCCCTGACCGACGCCGGTGCGCCCTGGTTCGACCGGGCCGTGGCCGACAGGCTCGTGGACGCCGGTATGCGGGTGGCCGCCATGACCCCGGACCGTTTCGCCCAGTGGCTGGCCCAGGTGACCACATGAGCGCCCTGCCGGACTGGGGGGCGCTCTACGCCGCCTTTGACGACGTCGCCCTGGCCGCCCTGGCCAGCCGCGGGCTGGTGCGGCGCGCCCGTGCCGAGGTGGCCGCCGGGCGCGTGGAGGCCCGTGAGACGGACCAGGAGGCGGTCACGGTGGTGGTCGGGCGGCCCGGGGTCGAGGTGGTGCTCACCGCTGACGGCCCGGCGCAGGCACGCTGCCCCTGCCCGGTGGCCGGGGTGTGCGTCCACGTGGTCGCCGCCTGCCTGTGGGCGCGCCAGGCCGTGGCGGGCGGTGCCGGTACCGCCCCGCCCGGTGCCGGGACAGCCGGTGCCGGGGCAGCCAGCTCCACCGGGCCTGCTGGCTCCACCGGGACCGCCGGCACGGGCGCACCCGGGAGCGGGCCCGAGGGCGCTGGATCTGAGGGCGCTGGTGGCCCCGCTGGTGCCCCCGCCGGGCCCGAGGCCACCGGGCCGGGGACGGGTGCGGACGACCCGGTCCTGGCCCAGGTGCTCACCTGGGACCCGGCTGCCGTCTCCCGGAGCCTGGGGGCGGCCGCCGTGCGCCGCGCCACCACCGCCCTGGCCGGCACCGACCCCGCCCGGCTCGCCGCCGACACCCTGGTCGCCCGCGCGCCGGGGCGCCTGAGCGTGTCGTGGCCGGGCTCCCCGCAGGTCGTCGTGGTCGCGGGCCTGGGACCGGCGGGAATGGTCGTCTCCGGCCGCCACTCCCAGGTCGCCCATGCCACCTGGCGCCTCCAGGCCGTGGTGCGCCTGTTCGCCCTCGCGGGCAGGGCCTGGCCGTGGGAGGTCCGGCAGACCACCCTGAGCGCCGGCCAGCGCCGCCTGCTCGCCTCGGTCGCCGCCACCCTTGAGGGCGTCGTGGCCGCCGGGATCTCCCACGCCGGGCCCCGCAGCGCCGACGAGCTCAGCAGCCTGGCCCAGGCCGCCCGCCTGGAGGAGGTCCCGCGCCTGGCCCGGCTCCTGACCTCTGCCGCCGGGGCGGTGCGGGCGGTGGCCCGCCGCGACGACGCCGTCCAGGAGGACACCGCGCTCAGCGCCCTGGCCGCCGCCTGGTCCCTGGCCCGGGCCCTGGAGGCCAGTGACGCCGACCCCGCCCTGACCGGGCGCGCCGGTACCGAGCAGGCCCAGCCCGGCCTGCTGGTGCCCCTGGCGGCCACCTGGTGGTCGGCCGTCTCGGGCAGCCGCGGCCTGACCGTCCGCCTCTGGGACGCTGAGAACCACCGGCTGGAGTCGGTGACCACCGGGCGGGCCGCGGGCACCGACCCCACCTTCCGGCGCAGTGAGGACGCCGTGCTGCTGTGGGGCGTCTGCGTGCGGACCCTGCTGGCTGGTCCGCTGCGTCTGACGGGGGCCACCCGGCGGGGCGACGGCACCCTGGCCCCCTCCGCCCGTACCACCGTGACCCGCTGCGGCGGCTACGACGGCATCGACCTGGCCGGGATCGCCCGGGAGCTGGGGGCGCTGCGGCACGGTCCGCAGGCGGCGGGCTTCGAGGCCCCGCCCCCACCGGTCACGCTGCTGCTGACCTGCTCCCCGGGCCTGGGGCGGATCGACCTTGACGAGCTCCACCAGCAGTACGTGTGGCCCGTGCGCGACCTGGCCGGTCAGGACCACCTGCTGCGCCTGGGGGCCGAGGACGCCTCCTGTCGCCTGGTGGCGGCCGTCCTGACCCGCGACCTCCCGGTGGACGCCGTCGCCCTGGAGGGGGACCGGCCCGCCGGGATACTCGTGCGCGACCGGGGCGTGCCCACCCTGCTCTCACCCACCATCTCCTCGGTGCGGGCCGACGACCCCGGCCTCTACCGCCGTCTGGCCGGGCGCATGGAGCGTCTGCGTTCTGAGGTGCGTACCCTGCCGCCTCCCGAGACGGGGCCGGTTCAGGTCCTGTGCGCCGACGTCCGCGAGACGCTGACGGCGCTGGCGGCCTCCGGGGCGCCGCGTGCGCAGGGGACGGGTGCGCACGTGCTGGTCACCCGGGCCCGTACGGCCCGTGGCCTCCAGCTCCAGACCCTGGCCGCCGCCCTGGACGAGGTGGAGGCCGGGTGCTCCCCGCAGGCCCTCCTACGTGCCTGCGCGCTCGTGGACCGGGTGCGGGCGCTGGCACGCTGACGCCGCGCCCCTGCCGGTTCGCCCAGGCAGGGCCGGCAGGGGCCGGTGCTCCCGCCGCCCCGGGGTGGCCCCGGATCCCTGCTACCGGCGCCAGCTGGCAGTGGGCTCCCTCCCGCCCCGGGTGGCCCCGGTCAGCCGAAGAGGGACCACTGGACGCCGACCACCTGGTAGCTGCCGTACCGGTCGGCCGTGAGCACGAGCCAGACGGGGTAGATGTCGCGGCCGTTGGGGTCGGCCGCCGGCTGCAGCCAGGTGCGGGACGGGTCGTCGCTGGTCACCGGGCAGATAATCGCCCCGGACGGCAGGCTCGTGGCGGGCTCGGGGACGCCGTAGCCCACCCCGGGGGGCCCGGCCAGGGTGCAGCTGACCACCCGGCCCCCGGAGGGGAACAGGAACGAGCGCACCGTGGAGGAGGGGCCGAGGCTGTCGGTGCCCAGGGGCTGGTCGAGCGTGGTGAGCGCCTGGGAGGACACCAGGCCCGAGGCGCTGGCGGCGTCGCCGGAGGCAATGGCGTCGTAGGCGGTCTGGACGTCCTGGGCGGAGGGCACCCGGACGTCCCCTGAGGGCAGGTGGTACAGGGTGCTGGCGAGGACGAAGGATCGGGAGGTCTTGTCCCACTGGACGGTGACCGTGGCGCTGGCGCTGCCGCGGCAGGCGTGGCAGTCGGTGTCACCGGCCACCTTGATACCGGGCACGGTGTACACCAGGGTGTCACCTACCGCACGCAGGTGCGCCACCACCTGGTCGGCGTGGCCGGTGCTGTCCTTGAGCACCAGGTCCACGGATCCCTTGAGGTGCTTGTCGACGTCGTAGACGGCGACCACGTCGGAGACGGTGTTGCCGCCCCCGTAGCACCTCAGGACGGCAATGGTCACCGGCCAGCTGTCCACGACCCCCGACCTGATCGCGCTCATGGTGGCGGTCGGAGGCACCTGCCCGGAGTCGGCGGGCCCGGTGGCCACGCCGTTGACGAAGACCGCCTTGCTGTCGACGAAGACCGCCTTGCTCCCTGGTCCCTGGTCCCTGGTCCGGGCGGGGGCGCACCGGTCGGGGACGTCCAGGGCGGAGTTCCTCAGCTCCTCCGGGCTGGGGGCCTTCAGGTCCTTGAAGGGCTCTGTGGCCAGGGCGGGCGTGGGGTCGGACGAGCCGCCGAAGAACATGAGGGAGGCCATGGAGCCGCTGAAGGCCATAATCGTGTTGCCGAAGCTGGCCCACGAGGTCACCGGGCCCTGCACCTGCCACAGGGTGCTGCCGTCCACGGGGTCCAGGGCCACCAGGGCGTCGGGGTGGGCCAGGACCAGGGCGCCCCGCCCGGCCAGCCACCGCGGCGGGTCCTGGGTGCCCAGGGAGTTGAGCCTGCCGGAACCCTGGGGCAGGGTGGCGGACCACCGCAGGGTGGTGCCCTCCACCCCCGCCAGGGTGGTGCCGTCGCTGACCAGCCACACCCGGCGGTTCAGGGGCAGGGGCAGGCCCAGGAGCCTGCGGGGCATGTCGACGCGGGACGCCCACACCGGTACGGAGCCGTCAAGCGTGAGCCCCGTCACGGGCGTCCCTCGGACGCTCAGGGTCCCGTCCGCGCCCACGGCCAGGGGCGTGGTGGCGGAGGCGGAGGGGCCCAGGCGCACGGCGGGGGGCGACATCCAGTCGCTGGGCTCCGTGAGCCCCGTGGACGTGCCCGCCCCTGACGAGGCGGCCGGGCTCCCCGTGCTTCCCGGGCCCGCCGGGGCCGCTGTGCTCCCTGTGCCCGCCGGGGCGGGCGAGCTCGCCCCGGTCGTCCCCTCCATCGCCGGGGCGGCCGACAGCGTGTAGGGGGCGGTGGCCTGGTTGACGCCGGCCGTCATGTCGACACGCAGCATCTGGCCGCAGTCCAGGAGCGTCCCGACGCGCTGGCAGCTCAGGGGCGAGCCGACCAGCTCGTCGGGCACGGGCACCTGCCAGTTGGGGTAGGACATCCTGCCGCTGGTGAGGTCGTCAGTACCTATGAGCGCCTCGCGGCCGTCCTGGGCCACCCGCATGACCCTGACGTCCTGGAACCTCACGACGAGGTCGCCCCGGGCGTTGACGGGAACGGGCGTCAGGTCCTGGCCCAGGGCTGACAGGTCCAGCCTGGCCCTCGGGGCAGCAGGAGGCCTGCGGTGGTCCAGGGACGTCCAGGAGCTGACCACCTCCCAGCCGGTGAGCGCCAGCACCAGGGCCACGACCAGGGTCACGACCAGCCGGCGCATGACACGGCGGCTCAGGGGCAGGGTGTACCACCTCGGGCTAGGTTTCGACGCCCTGGGGCGGGGCGGGAGGGCGCCGGGGGCGGGTGGCGCGGGGAACGGCTCGTCATCCGGCGGGAGCGGTGCAGGCGGGGCGAAGTCTAGGGTGTGCTCTGCCCCTGGGCCTGTGGGTGCTGGGGAGGGCGCGGCAGGCATGGGGCCAGCGTAGGACCACATAGGTTAGCTATGACACAAAGTGGTGTATATCACGCTGTGTTTGGGGTCGGACCGGTGGTCGCGGGCCGGACACGCAGCCGGAGGGCCGGACGAGCAGCTGGCCCCGTGCCTGCCCGGGCGCCCGAGACCAGCACGTTATCCTTACCAACCAGGCCCGGCCCCGGAGCCGTGGCCGCACCCGGCTACGACCAACGGACTGTCATGATCGCTTTCCTCCCGGCCTCCGCCCGCAGACTTGTCTCCGACGCCCTGCTGCCCCTCACGGTGGTTGACGCGGGCCTGTGCGCCCGCGCCGTCGACTACGTCCTCAACGGCACGCAGCCCGAGGTCCTGCGGGAGGCCACCACCAAGGGCAGGGACCCCGCCGACTGCCTGGTCCTGGCGACCTCGAACGCCTCCTACACCCACTGGTACGGCCGGACCTGGCTCAGGTCCCTGCAGGAGGAGGCGGGGATCAGGTGGAAGAGGGGGGACGGCTCGGCGGGCCCGCTCCTGACCCGGCGTGACGCCCTCTACCGCGGCAGGAGCGTGCTCCCGGACCAGTGGGTGCGGCTCGGACGCCTCCTGGCCGCCATCCTCCAGGCCGACCCCGTCTACGACCCGCCCGCCCCCCAGCAGGTACCCGGCTGGCTGGACGCCCTGCTCGCGGACGTCGTGTTCACCGTGGACGCCCGGGACGCCGGCTCCACGCCCGAGTCCTGGGCGCGCAAGGTCAGCCAGGAGCGGCCGTCCTGGGACGCCGGGCGCCTGGTGACCCTGCTGCGGCAGGCGGGCTGCCAGGAGGACGACGTCCCCGCCGTCGTCCTCCTGGCAGCCTACTCCGAGTCCACCAGGAAGCCGACCTGGCACCGGAGGCTGTCGGCCGTGGACCTGCCCGGGATCACCAGCTACCTCACCGAGCACGCGCCCGCCCTGCCCGGCCCGCTCCTGGGCAGCCTGCGCCGCCAGGAGCGCCATAACGTGCTCAGGCGTATGGCGGCCAGCCCACAGTGGGCCGCCGCGGGAGCCCACATGGTCGCCGCCGTGGCCGTGGGGGACTGCAAGGAGCTGCGTCGGGAGGCCCTTGACCTGCTCAAGGGCCTGGACGCTACGACCAGGGCCGGTGCGCTGGCCCCGGTCCTGGCCCAGGCCTCGGCGTCACGCTGCCAGGAGTTGGTGGACTTCCTGGACCAGCTCCCCGGCGGCCCCGACCTGCTCACCCGGGTTGCCGAGGAGAACCGGAGGCTGGCCGAGCTGGTGGGCGCGACCCGGGCCCGCCACGACACGCTCGACGCCGCGGGAATCGATGAGCCCCTGGACCTGCCCCCGTTCACCCCCCTGGAGGTAGGGCCGGAGGCCGCACCCGTCAAGGACGAGCTGCGCGCCGCCCTGGAGCAGGTCGCCAGCCGCTCCGACTCACGTCACTCGTGGGTGCGAGGACAGGTCAGGGAGCTGATGGAGGTCGTGGACGAGACGCTGGACGCGCTGGTGGCCGTCGCCGACGGCAGGCGCCACCAGCCGCCCGCGCTGCTGAGCATGTTCAGCGTCCTGTGGTTCATTGAGCACGCCCCGAGCCTGACCTTTGCCCACGCGCTGCGGCTCCGGGCCGTGAAACGCTCCGACCACTGGTACACCGTCCTGCGCCACTACACGGGGCCGGACACCGACCCGCGGGCCGTGGAGGACCTCGTGGCGCGCCTGGACCTGGATCCTGAGGCCGTCCGGGACCTGTACGAGGAGGGCCTGCCCTCCCACGTCTTCTACGCCGTTGACGCCAGGACGTCCTGGCCGTGGTACGCCACCCGCCCCGAGCTGCTGCGCGAGCGGCTCGGGGAGGCCGCCACGGCGCCGCGCGCCCTGGAGATCCTGGCGGCCTTCCCCCGCGTTCCCACCGAGCTGCTGCCCGCGGTCGCCGACGCCGCCGTGGGCCCCTCCAAGGTGGCCCGCCCGCTGGCCCAGGCGGCGCTGCGCTCCCACCCGCGGGTGCGTGAGCTGGCCGAGCAGGGGCTTGCCGCCAGGACGGTCGCGGTGCGTACCTCGGCGGCGGCCTGGGTCGGCTCCCTGGCGCGCCCTGAGTCGGTGCCCGCGCTGCGCACGGCCCTGAGCCGGGAGAAGGGGGCGTGGTACCGGCCGCCCTGCTGGCCGCCCTGGAGGACTGCGGCGCCGACATGACGGAGTTCCTCTCCCCCCAGGCCCTGGGGGCCGAGGCGGCCAAGGGCCTGAGGAGGAAGATCCCCGCCTCACTGTCCTGGTTCGACCCGCTCTCGCTGCCGTCCGTCCGCTGGAAGGGCGGCGACGCCGTCGACCCCCGCACGCTGTGGTGGTGGGTGGTGCTGGCCGACAGGTTGAAGAACCCCTCAGGCCGTGGGCCTGTTGACCTCTACCTGTCCCTCTTGGAGCCCGCCGACGCCGCGGTGCTGGCCGCGCACGTGGTCCGGGCCTGGGTGGTCCAGGACACCGCCCACCCCAGTGCGCAGGACAGCCAGGCGTACGCCCAGACCGCCGGTCGGCAGCGGTACGACCAGGCCCGGCGGTGGCTCGCCAGCTGCCGTACGACCCCCCGGCTGGCGGACTCCCTGCCCCAGGCCGAGGCCGAGGCCGCCGTCGGCCTGGAGGAGCGTGTCGCCCAGGCCTACGCGGAGCACCAGCGCACCTACGTGGGCTCGGCGATCGCCGACAAGGGGCTGCTGGCCTTCGCGGTGAGGATGGACGGGGCCGAGCTGGCCGGGCTGGTGCGCTCCTACATGCGCGACAACCCCGGGCGGCGGGCCCAGTTCGAGATGCTGGTCCGCGCCCTGGCCGCCAACGGGCAGGACGCCGCGCTCCAGGTGCTCCTGAGCGTCGCCCGCCGTCACAGGATGGCCGGCGTCCAGGCCACCGCCACCGCCCTGGCCCAGGAGGTGGCTGACGAACGGGGCTGGAGTGCCCAGGAGCTGGCGGACCGTACTGTGCCGACCGCGGGCTTCGGCTCTGACGGGCTGCTGCGACTGTCCTACGGGGAGCGTGAGTTCGTTGGGCGTCTGGGGTCGGATCTTCGGATTGTGGTCTCTGACGCCTCGGGCAGGCCGGTCAGGTCCCTGCCGGCGCCACGGGTGGATGAGGATCCCGAGGTGGTCAAGGAGGCGCGGAGGCTGCTGCGTGTGGCGCGTAAGGACGCCAAGGCGGTCCTGGCCCTCCAGTCGGCCCGGTTGTACGAGGCCATGTGCGCCTCGCGTACCTGGTCCGGCGCCGACTGGCGGGGGCTGCTGGCTGGTCATCCCCTGGTGGGTCGGCTGGTGACCCGGCTGGTGTGGACCGCCACATCTGGTGAGGGGCTGGTCACATTCCGCCCCACCGGGGACGGGGCGCTCCTGGGGGTCGACGACGTCGAGGTGTCCCTGGCTGACAACGCGAGCGTGGGCCTGGCCCACGGCACGGCCCTGGAGCCCGCGCTGGTGGAGGCCTGGCGGGCCCACCTGGCCGACTACCAGGTGGACCCCCTCTTCGACCAGCTGACCGCCACCACGCCCCAGGTCGGCCCGAGGCAGACGGTCCTGGACGACCTCCAGGGGCACGTGACCGACACCCTCGCCTTCCGGGGCGCGGCCACCAGGCGCGGCTACCAGCGCGGGGACGTGGACTCGGGCACCTTCCACGACTACGTCAAGAGGTTCCCCTCCGCGGACCTGACCGCGGTGCTGGGCTTTACCGGCTCCTGGGTGCCCGAGGAGAGCATGCCGTGCGCCACCACCAGCCTGTCCTTTACGCGCAGGGGCCAGGACGTCGGGCTCGCCACCGTGCCGCCCGTCCTGCTGGCCGAGTGCTACGCCGACTACCGCGCCGTGGCGGACCTGGGCCCCTTTGACCCCGACTGGAGGAGGAACGCCAGCCCGTGGTGAGCGCGGGCCGGCTGCTCACCAGGGCCGGGGGCCGGCGCGGCGGCCACTGAGGCCGTGCGGGCCGACCGGCTCACCGGGGCCGGGGCTGGTGGCGGGCCCGCCCTGGCGGGGCGGATTCGTGTCGTACCCGGCCGCTACTCTCAGGACATGAGAGCCGCCCCACAGGGGGGTGGGATGGGAAAGGAGAGTGCCGTGACCGGTTTGGCGGCCCGCCAGCTCACCGAGCGTGCCCTTCTGCCGCTCAGGGCGGTCGATACGACCCTGCACACCCGCGCCGTCGACTACGTCCTTGACGGCACCGACCCGCAGGTGCCCGCGGACGTCTCGCTGGCGGACACCCGTCTGCTCCTCGCCGACCCCGGCCGGATCGGGCCGGGGGCGGACCTGGGCGACCAGGAGCGCCGGCGTCTGCACGCGGTCGGCGTGGGCGACCCGAACCGGCTTGACGACCCGGAGGAGCCCATGGAGTACCCCGTGCGCTCCCTGCGGGCCGTCCTGTACCTGTGGGGGGACCTCGCGCCCGCCCAGTGGGAGCGGTTCGGCCGCCTCCTCGCCGCCCTCGGAGAGGGACCCAACCGGTGCGCCCCAGGGGTTCCCGACTGGCTGTGCGCCCTGCTCAACGACGTCGTCGTGACCGAGCCGTACGTGGGCTACATGGCGCCCGCGGGCTACAGGGACGCCAGCGCCCGGCCCCCGGTGTCCGGGCGCTGGAACCCGACGACGGTCGCGGACCTGCTGCAGGCCACCGGCACGGCCCCCGGGCAGGTCCCCGCCGTCGTGCTCCTCGCCTGGCTCGCCGAGGCCACCGGGGTCTCCGCCTGGTACGACGGTCCCGCACAACGCCTGCCGGGTATTGAGGACTACCTGGCCGCCCACGGCGGGCAGGTCCCCGCCAGCACGCTCACCGCACTGTCCGCCCGGGCCAGGACCCACCTGGTCCAGCGCCTGGGGTCCCACCCGCAGGCCGCCGCGGAGTGCTCCCGCCTGCTGGTGGCCCTGGCGGTGGGCAGCGCCGCCACCGTACGACGCGCGGCGATCACGGCACTGGCCGCCCTGCCCACCCAGGTACGCGACCCCGCCCTGGTCGAGGGCCTCGCGACCGCCAGGCCCTCCCGCCTCAAGGAGGTCGTCACCTGGCTCGCCACGGCTCCGGGAGGTGAGCGGGCCTTGAGGAAGAGCGCCGAGGCCAACCCCGCCGTGGCCCGCCTGGCCGGTGCGCTGACCGGCCCCGGGGACGGGCACGCCCCTGAAAGCGAGTGGGCCCTCGAGCTGCCCCCCTTCGCCTCCGCCCTGGACGCCCCCTCGGCGGGGCCCGCCAAGGCCGCGCTGCGTGAGCAGATCGACGCCAGGATCGCGCGGCTGGAGGGCGCCACCGGCTCCTCCTACGAGCGGCGTGCGCTGAAGAAGGTCACTGACGCCGACCTCGAGCGCCTGGTGGCGATCGCCGACGGCGTGAGCGAGGGTCCCCTGGGCGTTCTCGACGAGTGGATGATCTGGGAGGAGGCGCGTCGGTGCCCCAGGCTGTACCTGCTGCACCTGTGCCAGCTCCAGGCCCGCGCGGCGCACCCGTCCCCGTGGCGGGTCCTGCGCAGTGACTCCACCTGCAGCGACCCGCGCACCCTCGAGCAGGCCCTGCGCGCGGTCGGCGTGCCCACCGGTGAGGACTTCACCCGCATGGTGTGGGAGGCGTACGCCCCCGAGCAGGTCTGGGCGTGGGCGGCCACCCACCTTGACCTGGTGCTCGAGCGCCTGCGTGACACCTCCCAGGCCGCTGACGCCTTGAGGGCCCTGGCGTTCTTTCCCGGCCTGCCCGAGCAGCTCCTGCCGGTCGTGGCGGACATGGCCGTGGGCGGCTCGGCGACCAACCGGCTCCTGGCGCAGAAGGTCCTGCGCACCTACCCCGACGTCCGCGAGCTGGCCGAGCGGTCCCTGGGTGGCGCCGCCCCTGTGCGGGAGGCCGCGGCCCAGTGGCTCGCGGACCTGGGTGACTCGGCGGCGGTGCCCGCGCTGCGCCGGGCCGTCGTCGGGGAGAAGGTGGCCTCCGTGCGGGCCGCGCTCCTGCACGCGCTGGCGGCCTGCGGCGGTGACACCGACGACCTGCTCTCACCGGCGGCCCTGGGGGCCGAGGCGGCCAAGGGCCTGAGGAGGAAGGTACCTGACTCACTGAGCTGGCTCGACCTCGACGCCCTGCCCGCGCTGCGGTGGCGCGACGGGAGCACGGTGGCCCCCGACGTCGTGCGCTGGTGGGTGGTGCTGGCCGACAGGCTCAAGGATCCCAGCGGTCACGGCCTGTGGGAGCTCTACCTGGACCGGCTCGACGCCGCCGACGCCGCCGCCCTGGGCTCCCACGTCCTGCACGCCTGGATCGCCCAGGACACCCGGGGTCTGGGTGAGGACGAGTGCCGCTCGCGCGCGCAGGCCGACGGGCGCCGCGAGTACGACGCCGCCCAGCGCTTCCTGGCCAGGGCGAGCAGGCCGGTGGCCAGGATGAGGAGGCCGGAGCAGCTGGAGAGCGCGCGCCAGGGGGCCGCCGTTCCCCTGGAGGAGCACGTGGAGCGGGCCCTGCGCTACTACCGGGGGCTGTTTGCGGGCTCGGCCATTGCCGACAAGGGGCTGCTGGCGCTGACCGTGCGCATGGACGGGGCCGAGCTGGCGCAGGTCGTGCGCGCCTACGAGCGCCAGGCGCAGCGCCCCCAGGGTGAGCACCGCGCCCAGCTTACGGCCCTGCTGACCGCCCTGGCCGCCAACGGCCACCCCAAGGCCCTGACCGTGCTGCAGGAGGCCACCGGGCACAAGATGCGCGTGGTCCGTCAGGCCGCTGTCGGCCTGGTCGAGCAGGTCGCGCAGTGGCGCGGCTGGAGTGCCCAGGAGCTGGCGGACCGTACCGTGCCGACCGCGGGCTTCGGCTCTGACGGGGTGCTGCGCCTGTCCTACGGGGAGCGGGAGTTCACGGGGCGTCTGACCCCTGACCTTCGGATTGTGCTCTCCGACGCCTCAGGTAAGGTCCTCAAGACCCTGCCTGAGGCGCGAGTGAGCGAGGACAGCGTGGTCGTGAACGCCGCCAAGAAGGAGCTGCGTGCTGCCCGTAAGGAGGCCAAGGCGGTCCTGGGCCTCCAGTCGGCCCGGTTGTACGAGGCCATGTGCGCCTCGCGTACCTGGTCCGGCGCCGACTGGCGGGAGCTGTTGGCGGGCCATCCCCTGGTGGGTCGGCTGGTGACCCGGTTGGTGTGGACCGCTACATCTGGTGAGGGGCTGATTACATTCCGCCCCACCGGGGACGGGGCGCTCCTGGGGGTCGACGACGTCGAGGTGTCCCTGGCTGACGACGTGAGCGTGCGCCTGGCCCACGGCACGCTCCTGGGGCCCGGGCTGGTGGAGGCCTGGCGGGCCCACCTGGCCGACTACCAGGTGGACCCCCTGTTCGACCAGCTGACCGCCACCACGCCCCAGGCGGTGCACAGCACGGAGCGGATCGATGACCTTCAGGGGCGGCCGACCACGACCTTCACCCTGCGCCAGGGCGCGACCAGGCGCGGCTACCAGCACGGTGAGGCCGTGGACGGCCCTTGGTTCATGGACTACACCAAGGACTTCGCCTCCCTTCACCTGAGAGCGGTCATTAGCTTCTCCGGGGCGGAGTTTCTCGAGCAGGAGGCCCCCTGCACCCTGGGTGACCTGTCCTTCAGCCGCGGACGTCGCCCGGTGCCCCTGGACCAGGTGCCGCCCGTCCTGCTGGCCGAGTGCTACGCCGACTACCGCGCCGTGGCCGAGGCCGCCCCGGTCCGCCGTCGGGGCCGTGGCAGGACGCGCCCGTGAACCCGCTGCCCCGGGCGAGTGACCGGATGACGCGGGCCCTGGGGGCCCTGACCGGCCTGGACGACAGGCTCCAGGCGGTGGTCGGCTACCTGACGGACCCGCTCGGCTCGCCCGTGCCCGCCGTCGAGGACAGGCTCAGGCTCGTCCGCGCCGTCCACGACGCCCTGCCGACCACCCCCGACCTGGTCCTGGTCCTGACCTCGCTCAGCACTGACCGGGCGCAGGCGGTGCGCCGTGCCGCGGTCCAGGCCCTTGAGGACACCGATCTCGCCCTGGGGCAGGGGTCAGCTGCCGAGGCCCAGCCCGCCGCGGGCCGCCAGGGGCTGGCCGCTCTGGAGTCTCAGGGGCTGGGTGCCGCGCTCCGGGTGGCACCGCTCACCCGGGCCGCCGAGGCGCTGACCCACCTCCTGCGGCGTGAGGGCGGGCAGGAGGTCCTCACCCACCTGGGGGCCGAGCGCCCTGACCTCATGGCCCTGGCCGACGAGCTGCGCGGCCGTGAGCGCGCCCTGGCCGTGGTTCCTGAGGGGGCGCCGGTCCCTCTCCCGCCCGTGGCACCCCTGCCCGGGCCGGGCGCGGCACCGGAGGCGAGTGCGGAACCGGCGGCCAGCGCGGCACCGGCGGCCGACGAGCTGCGACGCGCCCTGGGGTGGGGGCCGGGCGCCACCGGCACCACCGACGAGCCCGGCACCCCAGGGAAGGCGGCCCGGCAGGTGGGTGACGCCGACCTGGACGCCTTCGTGGCCGTCGCCGAGGGGCGTGCCGACCAGCTGCCCGCCTCGGTGCTGGCCCTGGGCGCCTGGTGGGTCGCCCACCAGGTCCCGAGCCTGGGCCTGACCCACCTCACGCGCCTGTTCCTGGCCTGGGGCGAGCGCCTGGAGTGGAGCCTGCTGGCATCCCGCCTGACCTGGGACACCGACCCGCGGGCCGTCCAGGACGCCCTGGAACGCGGCGGCCTGCCACCGTCCCAGGCGCAGGAGGTGGTCACCAGCTGGGTCCTGTACGACGCCGGGCCCGAGGCCACCTGGCCGTGGATCCTCCAGAACCCCGACCTGGCCCTAAGGGCCCTGGGGGAGGACTGGTTCTCGGCCAGGGCGGTGCTGCGGGCGCTCACCTACGCCCCCTCCCTGCCCACCGTGCTCCTGCCCGCCCTGGCGCAGGCGGCCGTAGGACGCTCCGAGGGCAACCGTGCCCTCGCCCAGAGGCTGCTCGCCCGCACTCCCGCGGCCGCCGAGCTCGCCCTCCAGGCCCTGGGCAGCCCGCAGGCCGCTACGCGCAGGGCCGGTGCCGCCTGGCTGGCCGACCTGGGACTACCTGGGGGCACGGAACGCCTGCGCGCCGCCTGGGCCGCTGAGGGGGACCAGCTCGTACGCGGTGACATCCTGCGCGCCCTGGTGGCCTACGGCGACGACGTCACCGACATTGTGGCACCCGAGGCCCTGGCGGTGCCCGCGCGACGGCCCCGCGTGCCGGTGGCGCTGGCCTGGTTCCCCTTCGAGACCCTGCCGGCCGTGCGCCTGACCGACGGCACCGCCCTGGACGCCGACGCCGTGCGACGCTGGGTCCTCCTGGCCCACGGCCTGAAGGACCCCGACGGGCGCGGCACGGTCGCCGCCTACCTCAGCCTGCTCGACCCCCGCTCCGCCCGCGAGCTGAGCGCCGTCGTCGTGGAGTCCTGGATCGCCCGCAACCGCGAGCTGGGCAAGGGGGAGAGCCTGAGGACCAAGGGTCTGCTCGCCTTCGCCGTCGGGATGGACGGCGCCCGGCTCGCCGCCGACGCCAGGTCGGCTCTGCGCCGCAACGCCGCCTGGCGGGTCGAGTCCGAGACGGTGCTGACCGCCGTCGCCGCCAACCGGGCGCCCGAGGCCCTCCAGGTGGTGCTCGCCGCGGCCGCGGGCCACCGGCTGCCCCGGGTGCGGGACGCAGCCCGGTCGCTGGCCGAGGCCGCCGCCGCCGAGCGCGGCTGGAGCCCCGCGGAGCTCGGCGACCGCACCGTCCCGACCGTCGGCTTCTCCGACGACGGCCTGCTGCACCTGTCCTACGGGGACCGCGAGTTCCTCGGGCGCCTGACCCCCGGACTGACCGTGAGCCTGAGCGACGCCGACGGGCGGCCCCGCAAGACCCTGCCGCCGCCCCGTAAGAGCGAGGATCCCGAGGTCGTGGCCGAGGCCAGGGCGCGCCTGGCCGCGGCGCGCAAGGAGCTGCGCGCCGTCCTGGACACCCAGCGGCGTCGGCTGTACGAGGCCATGTGCGCCGGACGGACCTGGCCGCTGGCCCGGTGGCGCGAGCTGCTGGCCACCCACCCGCTTCTCAGGCACCTGGTCGTCCGCCTGGTGTGGACCGCTTCCGGCGAGGGGCTGGTCACATTCCGGCCCACCGAGGACGGGGTGCTCCTGGGGGTCGACGACGCGGGCGTCGAGCTGGCTGACGACGTGGGCGTGCGCCTGGCCCACGGCACGCTCCTGGGGCCCGGGCAGGTGGAGGCCTGGCGGGCCCACCTGGCCGACTACCAGGTGGACCCCCTGTTCGACCAGTTCTCGGCCCCCGCCGTCGACGTCGACGCCGGTCAGACGACCATCCAGGACGGTGCCGGACGGCGTGTTGTGGCGCGTGACCTGCGGCGGGCGGCGCAGGCCCGTGGCTATGAGCGCGCCTCGACCAGGTACCGTTACCGGGAGCTCACCAAGGACTTCCCGGACCTGGGCCTGCGCAGCGTCATTGACCTCGACGGTGCTGATGCCTGGGACGAGGGACAGACCACGACCACCGGCGCCCTGACCCTGCGTCGCGCAGGCCGCCCGGTGCCCCTGGACCAGGTGCCGCCCGTCCTGCTGGCCGAGTGCTACGCCGACTACCGCGCCGTAGTAGGAACCGCCCCTTCCCCCCTTCCGTGAGAACGGTACTTATTGCCCGCGAGAACGGTACTTGTTTGCCGTGAGAACGGTACCGTTCTCGCGCTCTACCCTCCGCACGGCGTCGCGCACCAGGGCACCGGGCCCAGGCGCCTCAGGCCACGGTGGCCTGGGCCAGGACCTGGTCGCCGGACTGACCGCCGTAGACGACGACGGACTGGCCAGCCGCCAGGCCCCGCAGCGGCTCGGCCAGTTTCACGTGCAACCTGCCCGCCGCCTCGTCCACCTCCACGCGCGCGGGTGCGGGGCGGCCGTGCGCCCGCACCTGGACGGTGACGTCGTCCCAGCCGCGGGCGCCGTCGAGCTGGCCGGGCCCGGCCAGCAGGACCAGGGCCTCGCCCTCGATGCTGCTGCGGCTGAGCAGCTCGAGCGGGCCGACCACCACCTCGTTGGTGTCCGGGCGGGTGCCCAGCACGTAGCGGGGGCGGCCGTCGGGGGCCGGGCGGTCCAGGCCCAGGCCCCTGCGCTGTCCCACCGTGAAGCCGAAGTAGCCCTGGTGGCGTCCCAGCACCTGCCCGTCGGGGGTCACCAGGTTCCCCTCGCGCACGCCGAGGCTGCGGGCCAGGAAGCCGCGGGTGTCGCCGTCGGCCACGAAGCAGATGTCGTAGGAGTCGGGCTTGGAGGCCACCGGCAGGCCGCGCGCCGCCGCCTCGGCGCGCACCACCGCCTTGGAGGGGGCGTCGCCCAGCGGGAAGAGCGCCCGGGCCAGGCCCTCCCGCCCCGAGACCGCCAGCACGTAGGACTGGTCCTTGGCGGCGTTAGCCGCGCGGCGCAGCCTCAGGCTCTCGGTACTCCCGGGGGAGCCGGACGCGGCCCCGCCCTCCAGACGCGCGTAGTGCCCGGTGGCCACGGCGTCGAAGCCCAGGGCCAGGGCCCGGGAGAGCAGGGCGTCGAACTTGACCCGCTCGTTGCAGCGCACGCAGGGGTTGGGGGTGCGCCCGGCCTGGTACTCGGACAGGAAGTCGGCCACCACCTGCTCCTCGAACTGCTCGGACAGGTCCCACACGTAGAACGGGATGCCCAGGATCTCGGCGGCCCACCGGGCGTCGGAGGAGTCCTCGATGGAGCAGCAGCCCCGTGAGCCCGAGCGGGTCTGGGCGCGGTGGCGGGTCAGTGCCATGTGGACGCCCACCACCTCGTGCCCGGCGTCCACGGCGCGCGCGGCGGCGACGGCGGAGTCCACCCCGCCGGACAGGGCCGCGAGCACGCGCACGTATCCTCCTCGGGGTCGGTTGTCAGCGGGCGGCCTGGTGGAGGTCGCCCCAGGGGCTGAGTCCGCGCGTCCAGCGCATGGTGGCGCGCTCCACGCCCAGCCAGCTGGCGGTGGCCAGGGCCATGGTGAGCAGGACCGTGACCAGGAGCAGGAGGGCGAACCCGTGGCGGTGCAGGCCCAGCAGGACCAGGAACTGGATGACGGGGAAGTGGAAGATGTACACCCCGTAGGAGATGTCGTGGATCTTGACCAGCGAGGGTGAGGGCAGGACCGCCCCCAGCCACAGCACCACGTAGGCGATCAGGGGGGAGGCCAGCTGCGCCCCGAACTGGTCGGACCGGGCGATCAGGGCCACCGCCGCCACCGTGCAGGCCAGTGCTGGCAGGGCCCGCATGGGCAGGTGGTCGCGCAGCTTGTACACCACCGCCCCGCCCAGGAAGTAGGGGAGCATGCTCACCAGCGTCACGAACTCGCTGTTGTTGTACGGGCCGGTGCTGGAGACGGCCACGTGGGTGGCGGTACTAAGCACGAGCAGCAGGACCGTGGGCCACGCCCGGGTGCGGGGCAGCTTCCAGGACAGGAAGACACCGATGACGATGTAGCACCAGAACTCAATGTACAGGCTCCACAGCGAGCCGTTCCAGGTGTCGGCGACGGGCAGGCCCGCCAGGGTGGTGCCGATCCCGTAGGACGAGATCCTCAGCAGGAGGTTGCTGAACATGTAGTTCAGGGGGGTGACCGGGGTCCCCAGGTAGCCGCCGAGGCCGCCGGTGTTAATAACCTGGGCCGCCGGGGCCAGGAGCAGGACCACGAACGCCTGGACCAGGAGGTAGCCGGGGAAGATCCGCACGACCCGGTTCAGCAGGTAGCGTCCGCCGTCGGAGCGCTCCCGTGAGCCGGTGATGAGGAACCCGGACAGGACGAAGAAGCCCACCACGGCCCACTCGCCCAGGCCCCGGCCCTGCCAGGCGATGCCGTTCCCCGCCCCTGACAGGCCGACGGCGTGGGAGTAGAGCACGACGGACGCCAGCAGGAGCCGGACCAGGTTGAGGGAGTTGTCGCGCGACCCCAGGTCACGCGCGGCAAAGAGGCGGGGCGCTAGCACGGGGGCCAGCCTATACGGCGCGCAGGAGCACCGTCACGAGGTCGGGGGCGGTCAGGGGCCCTGGCCGGTGGTGCGGGTTCCGGACTCGGTGGCGCGGACTCCGGCGACGCTCCCCGCCGCCCCGCCGCCAGGTGCCGCCCCCCGCTGGGTGCCACTCCCCGCCGCCGGGTGCCGCCCAGAGGACCGCGGTGACGCCCCAGGGCGTGCCGCCGCCCCCGCCGCCCGCCGCCGGGTGCCGCCCTGCCGCTGGGTGCCGCCCCCGTCGCCAGGTGTGGCCAGGACGACGTCCCGGCGCCACCTGCCGGGCTGGCCCGCTGCCCGCCGTCCCCACTACAATCCGGCGGGCAAGGCGCTGACCCGGCTATCACCGGCGAGCCTCCGGAAGAACCGGCCCGCACCCTGGCCCCGAGCCCGGTGCGGGCCCCAGTAGAACCGGACGGGACAGCCCGTCACAGCTGAGAATCAAGCGGTCGTGCACCGCCGGAGCCGGGCTGCCCGGCGGTCCCTGCGACGTCCTCGCCGGGGCCACCCACGGCGGCCCCTCCCTGGCCTGCTGGCCCGCCCCCGGGCGGCGTCCCCGGGCCGGGAGCCGGTGGCGCGCGGCAAACGAGGTGGTACCGCGGTGCACCGCCCGCTGGCCCTGGGGCCGGTGGGCACCGGCGTCGTCCTCGTGGCACCTGGGCGCCCGCCCAGGACGAACGAGACCCTGACGAGCGAGGTACCCCGTGGCTGAGACGGCTCCCACCACCCCCGGCGCCCACACCGGCGCGTCCTTCTACCCCCTGCACCGCCCCGGGCAGTCCGTGCCGGTCTCGCCCTCCTTCCCGGCCATTGAGAAGGACGTCCTGGCCTACTGGAAGGCCGACGGCACCTTCGCCGCCTCCATCGCCAACCGGGCGCAGCCCTGCGACGAGTTCGTCTTCTACGACGGCCCGCCCTTCGCCAACGGCCTGCCCCACTACGGCCACCTGCTGACCGGCTACGTCAAGGACGCCGTGGGCCGCTACCAGACCCAGCGCGGCAAGCGGGTGGAGCGCCGCTTCGGCTGGGACACCCACGGCCTGCCCGCCGAGCTGGAGGCCCAGCGCCTGCTCGGCATTGACGACGTCACCGAGATCACCCGCCCCGGCGGTATCGGCATTGAGCGCTTCAACGCCGAGTGCCGCACCTCCGTGCTGCGCTACACCAAGGAGTGGGAGGACTACGTCACCCGCCAGGCCCGCTGGGTGGACTTCGAGGGCGACTACAAGACCCTCGACCCCACCTACATGGAGAGCGTCATCTGGGCCTTCAAGTCCCTGTACGACAAGGGCCTGGCCTACCAGGGCTACCGCGTGCTGCCCTACTGCTGGCACGACCGCACCCCCCTGAGCAACCACGAGCTCAAGATGGACGACGACGTCTACCAGGACCGCCAGGACAACACCGTCACGGTGGGCCTGCGCCTGACCGCCCCCCTGCTGGCGGACTCCACCACCCCCGAGCTGGTCCTCATCTGGACCACCACCCCCTGGACCCTGCCCTCCAACCTGGCCGTCGCCGTGGGGCCCGACATCACCTACGCCGTCGTGGAGGTCCCCGCCGACGCGGACTCCCCGGTGGCCGGGCAGCGGGTGGTCCTGGGCGCCGAGCGCCTGGGCGCCTACGCCCGGCACGTCGGCCAGGATCCGGTGGTGGTGGCCACCCTGACCGGCTCCGAGCTCGTGGGGGCCGCCTACCACCCGATCTTCACCTACTTCGACACCCCGGCCAACCGTGCCGAGGGCGGCCTGCTGGGGCCCCGCGCCTGGACGATCATCCCCGCCGACTACGTCACCACCGAGGACGGCACCGGCCTGGTCCACATCGCCCCCGCCTTCGGTGAGGAGGACATGCTGGTCTGCCAGGCCGCCGGGATCGGCACCGTCATCCCGGTGGACGAGGGCGGCTGCTTCACCGCCGAGGTCCCCGACTACGCCGGGATCCAGGTCTTTGACGCCAACAAGCCGGTGGTGCGCGACCTGCGCGACTCCACCGGCAACCTGGCCGCCACCCCGGCCCGGCACCGCGCGGTCCTGGTGGAGCAGAAGAGCTACGTCCACTCCTACCCGCACTGCTGGCGCTGCCGCAGGCCGCTGATCTACAAGGCCGTGGGCTCCTGGTTCGTGCGCGTGACCGCCATCCGTGACCGCATGGTCGAGCTCAACCAGGAGATCACCTGGGTCCCCGAGCACATTAAGGAGGGCATCTTCGGCAAGTGGCTGGCCGGCGCCCGCGACTGGTCCATCTCCCGCAACCGCTTCTGGGGCGCCCCCATCCCGGTGTGGGTCAGCGACGACCCCGACCACCCGCGCACCGACGTCTACGGCTCCTTCGCCGAGCTGGAGCGCGACTTCGGGGTCAAGGTCACCGACCTGCACCGGCCCTTTATCGACACCCTGGTGAGGCCCAACCCGGACGACCCCACGGGGCGGTCCATGATGCGCCGCATCCCCGACGTCCTGGACTGCTGGTTCGAGTCCGGCTCCATGCCCTTCGCCCAGGTGCACTACCCGTTCGAGAACGTCGACTGGTTCGAGTCCCACTACCCGGGGGACTTTATCGTGGAGTACATCGGCCAGACCCGCGGCTGGTTCTACACCCTGCACGTGCTGGCCACGGCCCTGTTCGACCGCCCCGCCTTCACCACCTGCGTGTCCCACGGCGTCCTGCTGGGCAGCGACGGGGCCAAGATGAGCAAGTCCCTGCGCAACTATCCCGACGTCACCACAGTCCTGGACCGTGACGGGGCCGACGCCATGCGCTGGTTCCTGCTCTCCGCCCCGGTCATGCGCGGGGGCGACCTCGTGGTCACCGGCAAGGCCATCCGCGACACCGTGCGCCAGGTGCTGTTGCCGCTGTGGAACGTCTGGTACTTCCTGAGCCTGTACGCGGCCACCGCCGACGACGGCGCCCCCTACGTCAGCCCCGGCGTGGACCTGGGTGACGCGCGCCTGTTCGACGCCCGCCAGCCCGCCGCCCTGCCGGTCATGGACCGCTACGTCCTGGCCGAGGTCAAGTCCGTGGCCGACACCGTGCGCACCCAGATGGACGCCTACGACATCACCGGGGCCTGCTCCACGATCCGCGAGTTCCTGGACGTGCTCACCAACTGGTACCTGCGTACCTCCCGCTCCCGCTTCACCGAGGGCGACAAGCAGGCCTTCGACACCCTGGTCACGGTCCTGCGCACCCTCATGGAGGTCATGGCGCCTCTGGCCCCGCTGACCACCGAGGAGATCTGGCGGGGCCTGACCGGGGGGCGCTCCGTGCACCTGACCGATTGGCCGGTCCTGCCGGACTACGTGGCCGACCCCGCCCTGGTGGCCTCCATGGACGAGGTCCGCTCCGCCGTCTCGGCCGCCCTGGCCCTGCGCAAGGCCCACAAGCTGCGGGTGCGCCAGCCCCTGGCCTCCCTGCTGGTGGCCTCCTCCACCCCCAACACGGGCCTGGAGCCCTTCGCGGGGCTCATTGCCGAGGAGGTCAACGTCAAGCGCGTGGACCTGGTGCGCGCCGCCGAGACCGGCTACACCCTCAGCCAGGAGGTCAGCCTCAACCCGCGCGCCCTCGACCCGGAGGTGCGCCGCCATACCAGCCGGCTCTTCGCCGCCGTCAAGACCGGGCAGTGGACCCTGGTCCAGGCCCCCGACGGCT
This sequence comes from Actinomyces sp. oral taxon 897, assembly GCF_002999235.1. Lineage (NCBI taxonomy): Bacteria > Bacillati > Actinomycetota > Actinomycetes > Actinomycetales > Actinomycetaceae > Actinomyces > Actinomyces sp. oral taxon 897. The sequence continues at coordinate 3,205,674 of NZ_CP027236.1, forward strand.
CCGGTAAGGCGGTGCGGTTCGACGGCGTGGAGGTCGACGGCCGGCCCGTGGTCCTGTGGGGCGAGGCCGTCACCATTACCTCCACCATTGACCTGGACCGGGAGGACCTGGTGGCCGCCATGCTGCCGTCGGGTGCCTTCGTGGTCCTGGACACCGCCCTGGACGACCACCTCCTGGCCGAGGGCTGGGCACGTGACCTGGTGCGCCTGGTCCAGGACGAGCGCAAGGCCGTGGGCCTGCACGTGGCCGACCGCATTGACCTGCTCCTGAGCGTCCCCGGCGCCAAGGAGGCCTGGACCCGCCAGTACGCCGAGTGGATCGGCACCCAGGTGGGCGCCGACAGCGTGGGGGTGGAGGGTGTGGACGCCTCCGAGCCCCGGGCCACCGTCACCAAGGTGGGTTCCTGAGCCCCGGAGGTGCCCTACCGCGCCGGGAGCCCGGCCTCAGCAGGGCCCGCGGCCTCCAGGAGATCCGGAGGCGCCCTACCGCGCCGGGAGCCCGGCGGCTCCCGGGCGACTCTGGCAAGGCTGTCCGCGGCGCCCCACCCCGTTTTGACAGCGGGGTGGGGCGCCGCGCGGGCCCGGCTGGCGGCCCGCGTCCGCGGGGACCGGGGTGCTGGGGCAGGGGGAGTGCCAGCGGCGGCCCCTGGGCGGCGGCTCCTCCTAGAACGCCAGGGCAGGCGGGGAGTCAGTGGTCGGCGAGCCAGGCGGCGGCGCGGCGCTCCTCGTCGGCGACGACCTGGTCCACCATGGACAGGGCCTTGGCCTCCAGACGTCCGCCCACGATCGGGACCTTGACGCTGAGGCTGACCTCGAACCGGACCACCGTGTCCGTCCCCGTGCCGCGCATGGCGGTCGTGGCCCTCACGGACACCGGTGCCCCCTTGAGGAGCACGTCCATCTGCCCGGTGCGGGCGCCGGTGGCCGTCGGGGCGCCCCAGGACTCCCTGAGCCGGAAGCTCACCGGTCCCTTGATAAAGCGTGAGACCGCCGGCGGCAGGGAGCGGGCGGGTACCGAGCCGGAGATCCTGGCCTCCAGGCCCCCGGCGGGGGTGGCGGTCTCCACGGTCGTGGAGGCCTGGGGCAGGCCCGCCACCCGGCTGCGCTGGAACCCCTCGTCCGCCAGCATGGTGGCGACGCGCTCGGGGGAGGCGGGGTAACGCACGGTCAGGGTCTTCCTCATGGCCGCGAATCCTCCCACGTGAGCCTGGGTGCCTGCTGGAGGCGGTGAGCCTGGGTACCCGCCGCCGTATTCGGGCGTTGCCGTTATCGCCGGGACCGTAACGGGGCGCCGCCATAGAATAGCTGTGTGTCGTCTCCGTTTCCGGCTACTGTGCGCACCATGGTGGACCTGTCCGCCACCGACCGCGACTGGCTCCACCAGCTCATTGCCGACTGGCAGGTTATTGCCGACCTGAGCGTCTCCGACCTCGTCCTGTGGGCCCGCAACGCCTCCGGGCGTTTTGTGGCCATTGCCCACTCCCGGCCCTCGACGGGCGCCACGGTCCACTCCGAGGACGTCATGGGCCGGCGCATGCCCTCCTCCCGGGAGGCGGTGGCCCTGGAGACTCTCACCAGCGGCCGGCGTCAGGTCGCGGCGGACCCGCTGTGGACCGGGACCGTGGCCGTGCGCGAGGAGTACGTGCCCGTGGTCCGCGACGGTCGCGCCATCGCCGTCATCACCCGGGAGACCGCCGTGGGCGTCATCCGGGGGGGACGCATTATCGACCAGGCCCTGGAGGACGTCGCCGACAGCCTGTGCCTCATGATCGCCGAGGGCAGCTTCCCGATCCAGGGCGCGGGCACCTCGATCCGCCACGGGACCCCGCGCGTGGCCGACGGCGTCGTACGCCTCGACGGGGACGGCGCCATCCTCTACGCCAGCCCCAACGCCCGCTCCGCCCTGCACCGCCTGGGGCTGGACCAGGGCCTGGACCAGGTCCAGCTCGCGGCGGCCATCGCGGACATCATCCCCGAGCGCACCCAGGTTGACGAGACCCTGGCGGTGGTCCTCATGGGGCGCCAGGCCTGGCTCACGGAGGTGGAGGCCAGCGGGGTCTACCTCTCCGTGCGCTCCCTGCCCCTGCTCCAGGCCGGGCAGCGGGCCGGCGCGATCCTCCTGGTGCGTGACGTCACCGAGATACGCCGCCGGGAGCAGGTGCTCCTGAACAAGGACGCCACCATCCGCGAGATCCACCACCGCGTGAAGAACAACCTTCAGACGGTCTCGGCGCTGCTGCGTATGCAGGGGCGCCGGGCCACCAACGAGGAGACGCGCCGGGCCCTGAAGGAGGCCGAGCGGCGGGTGGCGGCAATAGCCACCGTCCACGAGGCCCTGAGCCACAACGTGGACGAGCAGGTGGACTTTGACGAGGTCTTCGCCTCGATCCTGCGGGTGGCGGCGGTCGTGGCCACCCCCGTGGGGCAGGTGACCACCCGCCTGGAGGGACGCTTCGGGATCATTGACGCCGACACCGCCCAGGCGCTGTCCACGGTCCTGGCCGAGCTGGTCACCAACGCCGTCGAGCACGGGCTGGAGAACCGCGACGGCACGGTGACGGTGCAGGCCCACCGCGAGGGCGACGACCTGACCGTCCACGTCATTGACGACGGCGTGGGGGTGCCGCCCTCGGCGATTATGGCCGGCCTGGGTACCCAGATCGTTACCACCCTGGTGCGCGGCGAGCTGAACGGCACGATCGACTGGAGGCCTGCCCCCGGGAAGGGCACCGACGTGGTGGTCTGGGCCCGTCTGGGGCGTGGCCGCCGCTGAGGTTGTCTCCTGGCCGCCCCCGGTGGTGTCCGTTCTCGCGGTAAACAAGTACCGTTCTCGCGAGGAATAAGTACCGTTCTCGCGTCAGGGGCGGGCGGGGGTGCCGTTCCTGCCGCCGGGACGGAGCCGCGGGCCCGGGGACGGCGGACTGTGGCTCCGTCTGTGCTAGTGATCCTGTTCACCTACCCATTGAGAAGTGGCGTTTGACGGGGTCGCACGCTTTTCGTCTCCGTTGTGGACGGTTCTATGGGAGCGTTGCCAGGTTGCTGGTACAGGGCTGCCTGATGCAGGGAGGACGGAATCGCGTCACGGATGTGGGCGGTACCGGAATCATCACGGTCGTGACGGGACCGCGGGGCCGGATCCGATACGCCCTCGATACAAAGACGGGCTGCTGGCGGCGAAATCGTCGCCACCGTGACAGGAGCGTCATCCTGGACGGTCCGTGATGGTGACGAGACGGCTCGCGACGGTGCGGTCACGACGGAATCACGGGTCGCGGAGGTGCCAGCAGGATCATCATCGGCGTGACACCGGCACAATCGCGTGTGACAGCAGTAGCGGCACCGAATCCAGGCCGACGGCGGTGGCGGCCTGGATTCGGTGCCGACGTGCGTAGGGGCAGGACCTGTCGTCCTGGCGGGACCCGTGCCCTGCGCTCAGGAGGAGCGTCGGGCGCGGGCGGCGCGGCGCTTGAGGGAACGGCGCTCGTCCTCGCTCATTCCACCCCACACGCCGGCGTCCTGGCCGTTCTCCAGGGCCCACTTCAGGCAGGTCTCCACGACGTCACAGCGCGCGCAGACCTCCTTGGCCCGGGCGATCTGGGCAATCGCCGGACCCGTGTTGCCCACCGGGAAGAACAGCTCGGGGTCAACGGTGAGACATGCTGCCTGGCTACGCCAGTCCATGAGGCTCTCCTTTTCATGTGTTTCGCGACGTCCTCCGGACGGGGGCACCACACCCCATTGCCGCACCCAAAGGTACGCCTATGCGGTTGGCGAGGTTCCACGGCCGTTTCCTGGGCCTACCATCACATGGTGAGGACAGTGGGGCAAGGGGTGGAACATGGGAACTTGCGTCCGGAGAGTGTCGCGATCCTCACAGCCCGTAATCCTTTTGTTATTGCGGGAAAATGGAGGTGGAGACGGATCCGCCTCAGGAGGCTGGTCCCACGCACTGGAGGGGCGTGACGCTGCGACGCGAGACGAGTACCCCGCGCCCCGGAACGGTCAGGGCCCGGGGGTCCACCGTCCCGTGCAGGCTCAGGTGCGAGACCTGGCTCGCGGGTCCGAGCCCCGGCCAGAGGATGACCAGGTCGGCGCGCTCCTTGAGCGTGGCCAGGGCGCCCCGGTAGGTGCCCACCGCGCCCTGCGTGGTGGCCGAGGCAATGACCTGCCGACCGGCGGCCAGGGCGGCCTCCACCTGCGCCACGACCTGGGGTGGAGCGAGGTCGAGGTCGTCGACGACCAGCGGCTGGTCCGGCCCGTCCGGTGCTGGGTGCTGCGGGCCTGGTGCGCCTAGCCCCGGGGCCTGTGGGGCCGGTGTGCCTTGGGGGGCCGGTTCGTCCGGCCCCGGGGGCTGCGGGCCTGGTGCGCCTAGCCCCGGGGGCTGTGGGTGCGGTGCGCTTTGTGGGTCCGCTGGCGCGGGCGTGGCGGGCGCTCTCTGGTCGGTGGACACTGTCTGGCCAGCGGGCGGCTCACGGTCCGGCGGGTCCGGCTGCTCCGCCTCGGTCGTTCCCGCCACTGCCTCGGTCGTTCCCGCCACTGCCCCGGCTGCCCCCGCCGTCGTTCCGGTCGTTTCCGCCGTCGTTCCCGTGGGCAGGGGAGCCGGTGCAGGGGCGCTGCTCCCGGGCGCAGCCGCCTCCGCGCCCGTCCGCGGCCCCGCTGAAGGAGGAACGGCACCCGGGCAGGACCCCGCTCCAGCGGGCTCCGGACGGGACGGCTCCCGGGCGCAGGCCAGCGCCCGTCGCAGGGCCTCCACGCAGCTGGTGCGTCCCGAGCCGGGCGGGCCGACTACCAGGACGCTGCCGCAGGGCGGCTCCAGGGGGCTGGCCGAGTCCCCGCCCAGGGCCCAGGTCCCGGCCGGTACCTGCCCGGGGGTGACCAGGCGCGGCAGGGCCCTGAGCGTGTGGGGCACGGGCCTGCCCGGCCTCGTGTCCCCGCCCCGGACCCGGACGCGGGCTCCGCCGCGGTCGGGCAGCAGCACCTGGCAGGCCACGGCGCCACCAGGCTCCAGGACCACGCCCCGCCCGGGGGTGCGGCCGGTGACGGTTCCCCGGGGCAGCCCGGCCAGGGCCGCCTGGGCGGGGTCGCTGGCCCCCAGCACCAGCCGTGTGCGTATCGGGGCGGCCCACCGGGCGCTCGCCGCCTGGATCGCCGCGGTCACCACCAGGCCGGTGCCCGTGGCCGGGGCGGTGCGTACCACCTGCTCCAGGAGCGCCTGCCCCTCGCCGACGCCTAGGGCCTCGTCCACCGCCGTCATGAGCGTCTCGACGTCGTCCAGGCGCAGGACCGAGCCGCGCAGCTGCCCCGCGGCGGCCAGGGACCACAGGCGTGCCAGGCGGCGTGGGTCCTCGGTGCCCACCACCGTGCCCACCCCCACCTCGCCCTCCGACAGCCCCCGGGCGCTGCTCGGCCTGCCGCACAGGTGGACGTCCCACCCCCTGTCAAGCGCCCCCTGGCAGGCGCAGTCCGCCGCCGTCGTCCCCCCGGAGCCCGGTGGGGCGATGACGAGCAGGGGCACGGCCGGGTCCCAGGACCAGGAGCCCAGGCACTGGCGCTCGGGCAGGTCGGTCACCACCAGGGGCACGCCGCTGCCCGACCCCGGGGCGTGGTCCGTGCCCGCTGTGCCGGTCCTGCCCTCCGGCTGTCCCCCGGTGCTCGTGGCCGCCTCCGTACCGGCTGAGGCGGGCAAGGCGGCTGTGCCCGAGGAGAGCGGGGTGTCAGCCCTACCCGAGGTGCCACTCCTGCTGGGAGCACCGGGGGTGCCGGTCCTGCCCGGGGCGCTGGGCGCGCTAGTCCTGCCTGGGGAGACCGGGGCGCCAGCAGACGCCTGCCGTCTGGGGGCCTCGTCCTGCGTGTCGGGGCGGAGCACCCGGCTGAGCTCAGCGCGCCCCAGGTGGGTGGGCAGGGGCTCCGCCCACGGCCGCCACGGCGCCGACCAGCCGCTGGCCGCCTCACGGACCTGGGCGACGACGCCGGCCACCTGCTCCTCGGTGCCGCACCAGGGAGCCTGGAGGACCTCGGAGTCCCGGTCGGCCTGCCCGCCGTCCCCACCGCCCTGCCCCGCCCCGGCCACGATCACCCGCCCGGGGTGACGGGGCAGGTGCGCGGCGCCGTCGTGCCCCAGCACCTCACGCGAGTCGGCGGTGTCCAGGACCTTCAGGCAGACCCGCAGGGAGGTGTTGGCGCGGATGGCGGGGGAGACCACCCCGCCAGGGCGCTGGGTGGCCAGGACCAGGTGGATGCCCAGGCTCCGGCCCTGCGCGGCCACCCGGACCAGGGTGTCCAGGACGTCGGGGTGCTCGCAGGCCAGGGTGGCGAACTCGTCCACGACCACCAGGAGCCGGGGCAGGACGGTCCCCGCCGGCAGGCGCGTGACGTCCTTGGCCCCGGCCCGGGTCAGGATCCGCTCGCGTCGGCGCACCTCCGCCTCCAGGGAGGACAGGGCCCGGGCGGTGTCCGCCGGGTCCAGGTCGGTGAGGACCCCGGCGGTGTGCGGCAGGCCGCGCAGCGGGGTGAAGGCGCTCCCGCCCTTGTAGTCCACCAGGACCAGGCTGAGCAGGTCCGGTGGGACCGTGCAGGCCAGCTGGAGTAGCCAGGCGGTCAGGAGCTCGGACTTGCCCGACCCGGTGGTCCCCGCCAGGAGCGCGTGCGGGCCGTCCAGGGCCAGGTCCGCGCTCAGGGGCCCGCCCGCCCCCACGCCCAGGACGGCGGACAGGCGGCCTCCGCCCGCCCCCGGGCGCCCCGGCTCCCGCCACCGGGCCGCGATCCGCGCGGCGGTCAGCGGGCACCCGGTCCGGCTCAGACGCACCAGCGCGGGGGCGCCCTGCCCCAGGTCCTCCTCCTGGTCCGGGCAGGTGCCCAGGCAGCCGAGCACGGCCTCCCACCAGCGGTCGGTGAGGACCTGCCCGCCCCAGGCCCGGGGCGTCGGGGCGCCGCGGACGGTCAGGGCGCTGGCGGGGACGGGGCAGTCGGCCGCCGCGGTCACCCGGGCGCTCAGGAGCGCCCCGCCCTCCTGCCAGGAGAGCCGGGCGGTGTCACCGCGGGGGGTCACCTCGACACCTCGGGCCAGGAGCTGGGCCACCCACCAGCGCAGGCTCGTGCGCGCCCCCGGCCCGGTCAGGGCCAGGTGGTCGCCGTCCTCCACGGTGAGCAGGTGACGACGTCGGCGTGTGGCCAGCCAGGCGCCCATGACCGCCTGACCCCCTGTCAGCCAGGTGCGCCGACGCGGGGCGGGCTGCCTACCCGGTGGACCGGGGCTGGCAGGAGGCGTCTGCGGGGCCGCTGGCCGGGTCCGGGCGTCGGGCGGGGCCGCCACGGTCCTGGCGGCGACGGCCAGCAGGAGGGCGGCGGGGTCCGGACGGCGTGACCGCCTCCCCCGCCAGCCGGTCAGCCCCTGGGCCGCCCCCGGCCCGCCCCGGCGCCCGCCGGCCCGCCTGCCGCGAGGCAGCAGTCGCATGAGCGTCATGAGGACCATGGGCAGGAAGGAGACCGCCCCCAGCACGCTGCGCCCGCCGCCGTGCACCATGAGGAGCACCGGTCCGGCTATGAACAGGCAGGTGACGCCACCACCCAGGATGGCCCCCAGGCCCGGGCCGCCCGAGGTCGGGACGGGGGCGGCCAGGCTGCTCGGGCGCCGTCGGAGCTCTACGAGGGTGCTGCCCACCCGTAGGCGTGCCCCGGCCCGGCACGCCCGGGGCCGTGCGGTGAGCCTGCGCCAGCACCGGCGTCGCAGACGGGTGCCGTTGGTGCTGCCGGCGTCGCAGACCAGGACCCGGTCCCCGCGCACCCGGGTCAGGAGGTGGGCGCGTGAGACCTCGGGGTCGGTGACCACCAGGCCCCGGCCGACCGCCCCCGAGCGCGGCACCGGCAGGACCAGGCCGGCGTCGGGCCCGCGCAGGACCGCCAGGTACCACTCGCTGGCCAGCGCCTCCTGACAGGCGCGGGACGGGGAGCGCGGTGTGCGGTCCAGCTCCCCCTCCAGGGCGTCCGGGGTGCGGAGGCCGTGGGCGCCTCCGGCCCGGCCCCGGTACAGGTCAGGAAGGGTCTCCGGGGTGCGGGGGCCGTGGGCTGGGGCGGCGGTGGGCGACATGCCACCCAGGGTGGGATGGTCGGTGCCGGCGGCGCGATCGCCCGGACCGGGCCTGTGGAGAACCCGGCCGACCCCCTCACCTGTGTGCTGAGTGAGGCCGCATAATCACGCGGATCTGGTGTGTCAAACGATTGCGTGGCACAGTGGTGGGCATGTGCGGTCGCTACGGATCCTGGAGCGCGGGCCCCGTCCTGGCAGAGGCCTTCGGTGCCAGCCCGGCGCCCGAGTGCGACGCCCTGCCCCCGTCCTGGAACCTGGCGCCCGGCAGTGACGTGAGGGTCGTCGTCGAGCGCGCCGCTGCCGGGGCGCCCGGCCGGACCCGCCGTGAGCTGCGCGCGGCCCGCTGGGGGCTCCTGCCGTCCTGGGCCAAGGACCCCCGTCGGGGTGCGCGGGCCTTTAACGCGCGCAGCGAGACCGCCGCCTCCCGACCCACCTTCCGGGAGGCCATGCGCTCCTTCCGCATTGTGCTGCCCGCCGACTGCTACTACGAGTGGCTGGCCGACGGCGCGCGCAAGCGTCCCTTTGCGGTCAGCGCGGCCGACGGCGGCCCCCTGGCCCTGGCGGGGCTGGCCTCCTGGTGGCGGGTGCCTGTCGCGGGCCCGGGTGGTGCGGGTGGGCCCAGTGGGCTGGGTGGCTCCGGCCGGGCTGCCAGGGGCCGGGCCACGACGTCGGGCAGCCCGGGAGACGTCGGTGTGCCTTCGGCCGGTGTGCGGCCCGGTGCGGCGCTCCACCGGCATGACGGTGCCCTCTGGCTCCTGACCTGCACCGTCCTGACCCGGCAGGCCGGTGAGGACCTGGCCTGGCTCCACCACCGTGAGCCGGTCGTCTTGGACCGCCGGGAGGTGGCGGCCTGGCTGGACCCCGATATGCGCGACGGCGCGGCAGCCGCCCGGCTGCTGGGCGCCCCGCACCCGGAGCTGGTCTGGCACGAGGTCGGCCCGGAGGTGGGCTCCACCCGCTCTGAGGGTCCCCAGCTGGCGGCCCCGCTGGCACCGGGCGGGCCCGTTACGTCCTGACACCACTGACTTCCGCGAGAACGTACGTCCCGACCGCCTCGACCTGGGCCTCCTCAGCCAGGGCCCGGTGACCCCGCGCGTACACCCCACTTGCCCCACCCCCACAGGTTGCACGCCTTCGACGCCGGATTAGCCCCGCGCGTGCGGCCACTTGAGAGGGCGTGCACCAGCGGCGGGTCCTCGGCCAGCAGATTATCCCCGCGCGTGCGGCCACGTGCCTCACCCCCACAGGTTGCACCGCCGTCGGCGAGCTCCGGGGCCTCCTCCACCTGCTTTCCCACCCCGCGGGTTGCACGAGTTCTTGCAGATCTCACTACGTTCGCCAGCCTCGTGCGCGACCCCGGGATATCCGTCGGCGGCCGCCCCGCGCCCCGTAGGTGGCCAGTTCCCTGCACGACCCCGGGATATTTGCATAATCCCGTCAGGTCGGCGAGCCCCTCCTGCAGAAACTTGTGAGATCTGCAAGAAGCTGGTGCGCTCCACGGACCAGACCCGTTCTCACGGCGAATAAGTACCGTTCTCGCGAGCAATAAGTACCGTTCTCGCGACGAATAAGTACCGTTCTCGCGGAAGGGGGGCGGAGGGGAGGGGAGCGGAGAGGCGGGCGGGCGGCGGGGGTGTCGGGGGTATGGGGGAGGATATCCCCATGAGCCAGCCTGAGCCGCACTCCCTGACCGCCGTCCCCGCACCCGCCCGCGAGCGCTGGGGCGAGCTGGTCCGCGCCGTCGAGACCGCCCGGGACGCCTACTACAACGCCGTGGACGCCCAGAGCCCCGTCTCGGACGCGCAGTACGACCTGCTCTACCGTGAGCTGGAGGAGCTCCAGGCCACCTACCCGGCCCTGGACCTGCCCTCCTCGCCCACGCACTCGGTCGGCGGCCGGGCCGTCACGGACTTCTCCCCGGCCCCGCACCACGAGCGCATGTACTCCCTCCAGGACGTCTTCAGCCTGGAGGAGGTCCAGGAGTGGGCCGACCGGGTGGCTGCCGACACCTCCACCACGGACGCGGACCTGCCCATGACCGCGGAGGTCAAGATCGACGGCGTCGCCGTGGCCCTGACCTACGAGGACGGCCTGCTCACCCGCGCCGCCACCCGCGGGGACGGCACGGTGGGGGAGGACGTCACCGGCAACGTGCGCACCATCGCCTCCGTGCCCCTGGTCCTGTCCGGGGACTCCCACCCCTCGCTCCTGGAGGTCCGCGGCGAGGTCTACCTCCCCGTGGAGGCCTTCCACGCCTTCAACGAGGCGCGCCGCACCGAGAACCTGGCCCGGCAGGCCCGGGGGAGGGCGCCCCTGCAGGTCTTCGCCAACCCCCGCAACGCCGCCGCCGGGTCCCTGCGCCAGAAGGACCCGGCCGTCACTGCCTCCCGGCCGCTGGCCTTTATCGCCCACGGGGTGGGGGCCATCGTCCCGGCGCCGGGTGAGGACCTGCCTGCCGAGCAGCACCGGTGGTACGAGCTCCTGGCGTCCTGGGGCCTGCCCACCTCTCCCTACAACGGGCTCGTCCGGGGGCGCCAGGAGCGGGAGGCGTTTATCGCCCGCTACGCCGACCACCGCCACGACCTCCTCCACGAGATCGACGGCATTGTCTTCAAGGTGGACTCCCGCGCCCTCCAGGACCGTATGGGGCACACCTCCCGGGTGCCGCGCTGGGCCACCGCCTACAAGTACCCGCCCGAGGAGGTCCGTACCCGGCTGCTGGACATTGACGTCCAGGTGGGCCGTACCGGCCGGGTCACCCCGTTCGGCATTATGGAGCCGGTCCGTGTGGCCGGGTCCACGGTGTCGCGGGCCACCCTGCACAACCCCACCGAGGTGGCCCGCAAGGGGGTGCGCATCGGGGACCTGGTGGTCCTGCGCAAGGCCGGGGACGTCATCCCCGAGATCGTGGCCCCCGTCCTGGAGGTCCGGGACGGCTCTGAGCGCGTCTTCGTTATGCCGGACGCCTGCCCCTCCTGCGGGACCGCCCTGGCCCCCGCCAAGGAGGGGGACGTGGACCTGCGCTGCCCCAACACCCGCTCCTGCCCCGCCCAGCTCACCGAGCGCGTGGCCCACATTGGCTCACGCGGCGCCCTGGACGTCGAGGGCCTGGGGGACGAGGCCGCCACCGCCCTGACCCAGCCCGACGCCGGGCGCGCCCAGGCCCTGGCGGCCCTGGCGGCCGGGCGGGTCCTGGAGACCGAGCGCGCCAGGATTCGGATCCCCGCCAAGGAGCTCCGGGCCCTGCACCCCTCTGCCCGCGTGGAGGCGGCTGAGAGGCTGCTGGAGGCGCGCGGGGTGGGGGCCCAGGCCCCGGTCCTGACCGGGGAGGCCGGGCTGTTCGACCTGACGGTGGAGGACCTGCGCGACGTCATGGTGTGGCGTGAGGTGACCCGTAAGGGTGAGCCCACGGGGGACTGGCGCCTGACCCGCTTCTTCTGGTCCAAGGAGACCTACGACGCGGCCGGGGCGGTCAAGAGGCCCACGGCTCCCGGCAAGAACGCCACCAGTATGCTCGACCAGCTCGTCACCGCCCGCACCCGCCCCCTGTGGCGGATCCTGGTGGCCCTGTCCGTGCGCCACGTGGGCCCTACGGCGGCCCGCGCCCTGGCGGCGCGTTTTGGCAGCATGGAGGCCCTGTCCGCCGCCACGCTGGAGGAGCTCAGCGAGGTCGACGGCGTGGGGCCCGCTATTGCCGCCTCGTGGACGGACTGGCTGGCCGTGGACTGGCACCGTGAGGTCCTGCGGCGGTGGGAGACCGCCGGGGTCCGCACGGCCGATGACGTCCCCGCCGGGGCAGGGGCCGCCCAGACCCTGGCCGGGCTCACCGTGGTGGTCACCGGTACCCTGAGCCGCTTCACGCGCGACGGGGCCAAGGAGGCGATTATCTCGCGGGGCGGGAAGGCCTCCGGGAGCGTGTCGAGGCGGACGAGCTACGTGGTCGTGGGGGAGAACGCCGGCTCCAAGGAGGCCAAGGCCCGTGACCTGGGCCTGAGCATCCTGGACGAGGAGGGGTTCGAGCGCCTGCTGGCCAAGGGGCCTCAGGGGTTGGAAGACTCTGAGCCCCAGGGGCTGGAGGAGCCTGAGCCGCCCGCCCCGGCCGACGCCGGGTGAGCCCCCGGTGCCTGGCCGGTGCTGGCGGGTTAGCCGGTACCGGTAGGGCAGGGCTGGCCGGTACGGTGGGCAGGGCCGGGCCCTGGCGGCCGCCCTGCCGCGGCCGCCCTCGCCTGGAGGTCGGGCCCTGCTGGTGGAGCCCCTGCTTACTGTGGCGGGTGGGGGCGGCTCCTGGAGACAGGCGTCGGTGGTGGTATGGCCCAGCGCCTGACCAGCGGGGACTGGCAACCAGCCCCGCGCACCGGTGGGGTCCACCCCACCGGCGCGCCTAGGAGCTGAGTGACACGTCCTGGCCGCTCACGGTGACCCGCAGGCCGGCGTCGGTCACCGTGGCCGAGGTGAAGCGCAGCCCCGGTGGGAGCGAGTCGCTGCCTATGGTGGCGCTGGTCTGGGACATGCCGAGCCACTCCATGGTCGTCTTGCCCATAAAGCTGCCCTCAAGGGGGAGGGGGACGCCGCGTAGGGAGGCCTGGGTGACGGTGACCGTCAGCGCCCCGTCCGGGGTGACGGAGGGCTCCAGGGTCAGGGTGACGTCCCAGGCCAGGACGTGGCCGGTGGCGGTCATGGTCCCGGGACTGGAGGCTGTCCCCACCGTGCCCGCCGTAATGTCGGCCTTGGGGAAGTCGGTCCTGGTGCGTGCCAGGCGCCCGACCTCGTCCCAGGACAGCGTGCCCTCCACGCTCAGCCTCCTGGCGGGGTAGGGGGAGTCGAGGGCCAGCCCGGTGGCGCGGGCGTCCACCTGGTTCAGGGTCATTGTGCCCGTGCCGTCCGGGGTCTTGGTGGGCAGGGTGACGCTGCTGGCCTGGATGCCTACGGTGCGCAGTCTGCTGGAGAGGACCTGTGGGAGCAGCAGTCCCTCGGTGGTGATCGTGGCGTCGCCCGGAAGCCAGGGAAGGGCCTGGTGGGCGACGCGGTCCAGGGAGCTGCGCACGTAGAGCTCCGCCCCGGTCAGGCCGGCGGCGGCCAGGAGCGCCAGGACGACCAGGGTGATCAGGCTCCGCCTGAGGAGCCGACGCCTGCGTGCAGGGCGTGGGGCGTATACGGGGGGCCCGTCGTCCTCCTCGTCCGGCTGCGCGGGTGCGCGCCGGGGGAGGATGGTGGGAGGGGGCGTGTCGGGGTCCTGGTGGTCCGCGGCCGGGGTCGGCAGGGTGGTGGTGTCCTGCGTGGGTCGGGTGGGGACCTGGAGGACGCTGGTCGCCAGGTCGGCGCGTGGGGTCGAGGTCCTCAGGACGGTGGTGTGCGTCTCGGCAGGTGGGGTCGGGAGGGAGGGCGCGTCGGGCTCCTGGGGCTCTGGGACGGGTTCCTGCACGGGCGGCTCGGCGGGATCCGCCGGGGGGGCGGGTTCCCGGGAGGGCGACGGCTGAGGGACTGCCAGGGTGCGGGGGCCCGGGGTGGGGTCCTGGGGTGGGACGGCGGGTGCCGCGGCGGGGTCGGTGGCGGGTGCCGCGAGCTCCTGGGAGGCCGTGGGCTCCCGGGGGGTGTCCGAGGGGGAGGCAGCCATGGGTGCGGCAGCCGTCTCGCCGACGGCCTCCTGCCCCGTGGCCGGGCTCGCCGCGACGTCGGTCGGGGAAGGCCCCTCGGGCCCGGGGGTGTCACGCTGCCCCGTGCCCAGGTCGTCGGCCCCGGCGGCATTCGAGGGGACGCTGGCCAGGGCCTGCTGACGGCCCCGGCCGGGAGCCTGGGCGGGCTCCTGGGGCGCGACATCCTGGGGGGTGGGTCGGGGGGTGCCGGTGTGCACAGCCTGGGTGTCGGCGGCGACCACCTGGGGGGCGGGCTGGGGACTGGGTGCGGACCGGGGGGTGCCGGGGGCGGGTGCCTGGGTGGGCTCCTCGGGGTACAGCGGGACCGCCATAATGCCCCGGGGCGCGAAGGACGGCGGGGCGGGCGGGTCGGGTAGTGGCTGCGAGACCTGGGGATCCGGCGTGCGGTCCCGGGCGTCGGCGACGGGCGCCCCGGCGGGCGGCTGCGAGGCTGACGCACTACCCTCAGGAGAGGTGGGCGGGGTCGGGGAGGGCCCCTGGGAAGGGGAGGATGGCGTCCCGTGGGCCACGTGGTCCCTGGGAGTGCGCCGGAGAAGGCGGCCAAGCACTGTCATTACTGCCTCTGCATCTGCCATGGTCCTGACCCGCCCTATCCTACGGGGCAGGGCGGCGCCAACGGTGTGTTCGTGGTCATCTTTGCGCGATTCAGGACGGAACCAGCTCGCCGTGAGGACGAGGACTATTCACGCCTTGGCGGCAGGGGCGTCCAGGTTTGTCGCAATCTGAGGATCAGAGCTGACCCCACCCCGCCCCACCGTTTGTACACTTTATGTCCGTGCAGGTCAGGAGCCTGGGTCCTGACGTGGACGAGGGTGGCCCTCGTTCTGATCCTCAGATTGCGACAGAACCGGGATCCGGGACAATGGACGACACGCACATAGGTGATTGATTATGTGAAACATCGTATGATTATCTGTAAATCCGTCTCATAGTCATGGATGGTGCGTGCGCTGCTGGTCTTGGATGGTGCCCGGGTCACCGGGCGCGGTGCCGGCCTTGGACGCAGCCTCCCCGGTGCGGTCGGACGCCGTGGTAGGTGTGCGGTAGGCGTCAGGGGGGCCTGGAGCTCGGGCCGGAGTGCCCCGGGCGGGGCGGGCCCGGGCGTGCGGGCTGGAGAGGCCCTGCAACTCGATGACAGGATCTAGTGGCACCAGCAGGCGGACCCGTAGGCTGGGCCTATGGCATTCACACTTCCTGACGACCTCGCCCCCGAGATCTACCCTCTGGCCTGGCTGGTGGGTACCTGGCGTGGCTACGGCATCCTCACCTACGGGCAGGACGTCCCCGAGCAGGCCGTCTACCAGGAGATGACCTTCGACCACGACGGCGGCCCCTACCTGCGCCAGACCACCACCATCTGGACCGTGGACGCCACCCGCAGCCGCGACCTCGACTTTGAGACGCCCGGCCTGCAGGGCGCCTGCCTGCTGGCCCCCGCCCAGATCTGGTCGACCGAGACCACCTACTGGCGCGCGGTCGGCCAGGAACAGCCCGCGGCCGCGCAGGGGGAGGAGGAGCGCCCTGCCCCGGCGCAGGGCGCCGCGCTCCCCGCCGACGGCCCCAGGCCAGCCGCGCCAGGCAAGCCTACCGAGCCCGCTGCGCCCACCGGGAGCACCATGTCAGCTGCACCCGCTGAGCCCACCGTGCCCACTGGGCCCGCCGGGAGCGTTGAGACCACTGAGCCAGCCGGGACCACCGTGCCTGCCAAACCCGTCGGGCCTACTGAGAGCGCCGAGCCTGCCGGGAGCACCCGGACCCCGGGACCCGCCGATAGCGATGACGCACCTGAGGGCACCCGTACCGGCCCCCTGATCCCCGTGACCGCCCTGGAGCTGGTCTCAGCCGACCCCGCCGGGCACGTGGCCGTCTGGGAGGGCTGGATCCGGGGCCCGCGGGCCCAGGTGGGCACCCAGGCCGTGGGACGCACCCGCACCAGCGCCCCGGTGACCGAGATGACCCGTATGTTCGGCCTGGTGGGCGGCGACCTCATGTGGACCCAGGACATGGCCGCCTTCGGCGTCCAGGAGCTGCGGACCTACGCCTCCGGGCGTCTGGGCCGCGTGGAGGACCCCGAGGACCCCGCCACCCGTCCCGGCTCCGCCCTGCCGCCCCTCCCGGCCACCGCTCCCGGGGCCTCCGCCCCCGACGCCTCTGGGACCAGGACCTCTGGGACCGGGGCCAGCAGGCCCCTGTCGGCCGACGCCGTGGCGGGCCCGACCGAGGGAGGGGACGCCAGCGCCCCGTCTGCCACTCCCACCACCCCGGCTGGTACCCCGACCAAGGCCCCCGACGCCCAGGCTGGTGCCCCCGAAGCCCCGGCCGCCAGGTAAGGAGCCGCCTCATGCACCCCTCACCGCTGCTGGAGCGCGCCGACGCCGTCGCCGGCGCCCCGCAGGACGTGGACGCCACCGTCCCCGCCCACTACGGCTCACCCCTGCCCGAGCAGGCCGCCCTGGTGGCGGGCCTGGCCCTCAGCGCCCTGGCCCGCGACGTCGTCGCCGTCACCGGCCCGGACCGCCTCAGCTGGCTGACCACCCTGTCCAGCCAGGTCCTGACCCACCTGGCCCCCGGTGACGGGGGCGTGGAGACCCTGCTCATGGACGCCCAGGGCCATATCACCCACGCCCTGGCCGCCCTGGACGACGGCCAGGTCCTCTGGCTGGTCACGGAGGCGGGCGCCGGCCCCGCGCTCGCGGACTTCCTGGACTCCATGCGCTTTATGCTGCGCGTGGAGGCCACCGACCGCCCCGACGTCCAGGTCCTGGGGGCCATGGGCCAGGGGCTGGAGGCCCTGGAGGAGGCGGCCCGCTCGGTGAACCTGCCCGACCCGCACGCCGGGACGGCCCTGGTCGGCACCTGGCGCGACCCGTGGCCCGGCGTCGTGGAGGGCGGGACGAGCTACGACCTGGGGCGTACGCGCCCGCACCCGGGCCAGGACTACCGCGCGGGGATGGTCCTGGTGCCCCGCGACGCCGTCACCCAGGTGGCTGAGGCGTTCCTGGGCGAGGAGGCCCCGGACGGGCGGCGTCTGGCCGGGGCCCTGGCCTGGGAGGCGCTGCGGGTGGAGGCCGGGCGGCCGCGGGCGGCCCGGGAGGTGGACGCGCGCACCATCGCCCACGAGCTGGACTGGCTGCGCACCGCCGTGCACCTGAACAAGGGCTGCTACCCCGGGCAGGAGACGATCGCGCGCACCCTCAACCTGGGGCGGCCGCCGCGTCGGCTGACCATCCTTCAGCTCGACGGGCTGGGTGGCCGGGCGCCCGTCCCCGGTGCCGTCGTGCGCCTGGGGGAGCGGGCGGTCGGGACGGTCACCAGCGTGGTACGCCACCACGAGTGCGGGCCGATGGCCCTGGCGCTGCTGCGCCGGGGGGTGCCGTCCGACGCCGCCCTGAGCGTGGACCTGGAGGAGCTCGAGGCCGGGGGCGGCCCGGCGCGTGTGGACGCCACCCAGGAGATCCTGGTCGCCCCTGAGGGCCGGGCCCAGGCGAGCCCCGCCCAGCGTCCCGGCGCCGAGCTGCGTAGGCGCTGAGGGCACAGGCTGCTCCCAGGTGCCTTGGCTAGGCTCACGGGCCGTGACCGTACTCGCTCTTATCGCCACCTACGCCACCTACGTCGTGGTCTGGTCCTGGTACGCCGCCCAGCTCGTCAGCGTCCTGCTGGGGCTGTGGGCCCTCCTGGACGCCGCCGTCCGCCCGGCCGACCACTTCATTGCCGCCGGCAGGCGCACCAAGGGCTTCTGGCTCGGTGTCACCGGCGCGGCCACCGCCGTCCTGGTCCTGACCGGCAACCTCCTCGACCCCGGGGCCGCCGTGGGCGGCTTCGGCATGCTGGGCCTGCTGGGCGTGACCGCCGCCGCCGTCTACCTGACCGACGTGCGCCCCGCCCTGAACGTCTACAGGCCGGTCCGGGTCCGCTCCCGTCTGCGGGTGGTCCGCGGCACCACCCAGTCCCGGCCGCGACGTCGCCGCGACTGGGGCAGGCACTAGTGCGCGCCGTCCTCCAGCGGGTCAACCACGCGGCCGTGCGTGTCCACCAGGACGGGGCGGACACGGTGGTCGGGCGGATTACGCGCCCGGGCCTGCTGGCGCTGGTGGGGGTCACCCACACCGACGGTGTCGCGCAGGCGGCCAGGATCGCCCGCAAGATCGCTGAGCTGCGCCTCCTTGAGGGGGACGACGCCTCCGGTCCTGAGAGGTCCGTCACCGACCTGGGGGCGCCGGTGCTGGTGGTCTCCCAGTTCACCCTCTACGCCGACGTGCGCAAGGGGCGGCGGCCGTCGTGGAACGGGGCGGCCCCCGGCCCGGTGGCCCAGCCCCTGGTGGACGCCGTGGTGGCGGACCTGCGGGCGCGCGGCCTGGAGGTGGCCACCGGGAGGTTCGGGGCCCGTATGCGGATCGACATGGAGGCTGACGGGCCGGTCACCGTCCTGGTGGAGGCCGACTAGCCCCGGCAGTGGGGCCCCACCTGGGTACCTACGCCCGTAGGCGGGCTGGCGCACCAGGGCAGGGGCGCCCGGGGGTACCCTGCCGCCGCAGAGTACAGTCCGGTCAGGTCGGTGGCGCCCGGGCCCCCGCCTGGGGGTACCCTCGGGGAAGGGGAAGCACGAGAGAGCTGAGGGCAGGCAAATGGGTATTGAGGCGGTACTCGGGGACATTACGCTCCAGGAGGTCGACGCGGTCGTCAACGCCGCCAACTCCTCCCTGCTGGGCGGGGGAGGTGTGGACGGGGCCATCCACCGGGCCGCGGGGCCGCGGCTGCTGGAGGCCTGCCGCTCCCTGCGCGCCACGAGGCTGCCCGACGGCCTGCCCGTGGGCCAGGCCGTGGCCACCCCCGGCTTCGACCTGCCCGCCACCTGGGTCATCCACACCGTGGGCCCCAACCGGTACGCCGGGCAGAGCGACCCGGCCCTGCTGCGCTCGGCCTTTGACACCAGCCTGGAGACGGCCCAGGGGCTGGGGTGCTCCAGCGTGGCCCTGCCTGCCGTGTCGGCTGGCGCCTACGGCTGGGACGCCGAGGTGGTGGCCCGCACCGCCGTGGCCAGCGCCCGCGCCCACCTGGGTGGCCCCGGCGCACACGTCAGCCCCGGTGCACACGCTGACTCCGGTGCACACGCCGGCTCCGACCCGGACCGCGCCCTTGGCACCGGCCAGGAGGGCCCGCTGCGCCTCATCCGCTTTGTGCTGTTCTCCCCGGCCCTGCTGCGGGCCTTTGAGCGGGCCCTGGGGGACCCGGGCGGGCGGTAGGGCTCAACGCGCCCAGGGGAGGAGACGTACAGCCGGGGCCCCCGGGCGGGCTGCCAGCCAGCCGGGGTGGGTCCCCGACACCCGTCCGGGCGTTCTCACCCAGGACGTCGTGCCCCTGAGCGCAAGTGGGTCCTCGGCAACCCGGGCGTCCTGTGTCCCCGTGTCCCCGCGGCGGGGGCAGACGGGCCCCGGGCAGCCCGGTGCCTGACACGCACCGGGCGCCCCGGGCCGGCGCTACCTCCAGTCCCTCCTCTGACGGCGGTAGTAGCTGCCGCTGCCCCCGGAGACGAGGGAGACCAGGGCCGCGACCGCGCCGAAGAGCACGCCGGCGACCGGCCAGATGATCCAGCAGATGTCCCAGTACCCCAGGAACCCCCAGACCAGGAAGACCGCCGTGACCAGGGGCCAGTAGACGGCGGCGACGGCTCCGACCAGGGCGTTGGACCTGCCCGCGGTGGTGGTCGGCTGCCCCTCCTCGGTGAGGGTCTCGTAGGTGGAGGAGGCCCAGGAGACCGGCAGGAGGACCAGCAGGCCGGTCGCGACGAAGGCGAGGGTCAGGCAGACGCCGACGGCGAGGTAGATGCTGTGGTCGTACCGGCTGCCCAGGACGGCCGCGACCACGGTGGGGACCGGTGAGAGCATGAACAGCCCGACGGCGACCATGAGGGCCCGGGACCGGGGGCCCTCGTTGTCCGCCCGCAGGCGTGAGGCCCAGGCGGAGACCTCCTGGCTCTGCGTGAAGCGACCGTCGATCAGGTGCTCCAGGCCCAGGCCCACGAAGGCCTGGCGGCGACGCAGCAGGAGGAGGACGCCGACGATAATGCCCAGGAGGGTCAGGACCAGACCGACCAGGCTGGTCACGTCGTCGGCCGGCCCGGCGTGGTCGTCGGCCAGGCTGGCCAGGAGGATCAGGGGGCAGGGGGACATAATGATTACGGCCACCCCCCAGGCCAGCAGGCGGCTGGTGGACCGGCGGGCCTGGGCCAGGGCCTGGGCCTCGGACAGGGTGACCACGGGGTAGCCGCCGGGGTCCGCGGGCGCCCCCTGCGGCACACCCAGCGCCCCTTGCGGCACGCCCGGCGCCCCTGCACCGGGTACGGATCCCGCACCGGGCACGGACCCCGGTACGGCCCCCGCACCACCGGCCTGGGCCGAGCGCAGGTCGGGCAGGATACCCAGGGTGGGGGCGAGCTCCTCGAGGTTGCCGAAGTCGGTGATCACCTGGCCGACGGCCTCGTTGTGGGTCCTGCCCCGGCTGATGGCGTCAGAGTAGGCGTCCTCCATCATGGTGCGGAGCTCGGCCTTGGCCTCCAGGAGACGTGGGGTGGCGGGGTAGGGGGCGAACATGGCGTCGAGGAAGGTGTCTATGGCATCCATCAGTGGTGTCCTTGCGCGAATCTGTCGATAAGGGTCTTGGTGGCCTCCCACTCGGCGAGCTTGTCCGCCAGGTAGGCGGCGCCTGCGTCGGTGAGGCGGTAGTAGGTGCGGGGCTTGCCGGAGGCGGAGACGCTGGCGTAGGAGGACGTCAGCCCGGCGGCCTCCAGGCGCTTGAGCGCGGAGTAGAGGGTGGTCTGCTTCATGGTGTACTCGCCTGCTGAGACCCCGGTAATGGTCCTGGCGAGCTCGTAGGCGTAGGAGGGGCGGCGGCGTAGGAGGGTCAGCACAATGAGGTCGATGTAGCCGCGGATGGCGTCGGCGCTGATCACCGCGGGCTCCTTCCGGGTGGTGGTCGGGCTCGTGTCATGGTAGCAACGTACTACGTTACACGTAGTACGTCTAACGAATGCCGCCGTGTCCTGACGGCGGGGAGACCGCGTGGTCACAGGGGCACGGGTGTGCCGTACAGGAGGGCTGTGGTGCGGCCCCGGCGAGGCGGTGGAGCCGCGTGCCGGGCCCATGGGCCTACGTCGCCCCTACTCAGCGGGGGCGGGCGGCGTACTCAAGCACCGTCACGCCGTCCTCGTAGGTCTCAAACCAGTCGGTGGTGGCGCCGACGAGGTTGCGGACCCTGCCCCAGCGGGTGAGGGAGCGGTAGACGAGGTCGAGGACGGCGCGCACGTGGTCGGCGACGTACACCTCCCCGACGCCCGGGGGGACCACCAGGCCCTGGCGCTCCAGGTGCTCCTGGCCGCTCCCGATCGCGCCCGCGCCCTGGTGGAGCCGGCCTGGGTACTCGCGCCCGGTGGAGCTGGCCTCACGGAGCCGGCCTCAAGGGCGTCTGCCCCGGGCCGGAGGACGGGGAGCCTCCTTGAGCCCGGGTGGCTCAAGGCTGGAACACGCCTACCGCGAACAGCGACATGAGCCTGCAATCCACGTGGTTAGCCTTGTCAGCGCATGCAGCGCGTCGCCACCGTGGTGACGTCCCGGACCACGTCCGGCTCCGCCGTCGTCCCTGTCCCTGGCGATGAGACCCCAAACCGCATGCGCCGAGGAGAAACTACCGATGTTCGAACGCTTTACCGACCGAGCCCGCCGCGTCGTCGTCCTGGCCCAGGACGAGGCCCGCGCGCTCAACCACAACTACATCGGCACCGAGCACCTCCTCCTCGGCCTCATCCACGAGGGCGAGGGCGTGGCTGCCAAGGCCCTGGAGTCCATGGACATCTCCCTGGACGCCACCCGCACCCAGGTCATTGAGATCATCGGCGAGGGCCAGTCCGCCCCCACCGGGCACATCCCCTTCACCCCCCGGGCCAAGAAGGTCCTGGAGCTGTCCCTGCGCGAGGCCCTCCAGCTGGGGCACAACTACATCGGCACCGAGCACATCCTGCTCGGCCTGCTGCGCGAGGGCGAGGGCGTGGCCGCCCAGGTCCTGGCCAAGCTGGGGGTGGAGCTGCCTGCCGTGCGCCAGACCGTCATGCAGATGCTCTCCGGCTACGACGGCAAGGAGGCGGTCACCGCCGGCGCCCCCTCCAAGGAGGGCCAGCCCTCGGGCAGCGCCATCCTGGACCAGTTCGGCCGCAACCTCACCGCCGCCGCCCGCGAGGGCAAGCTGGACCCGGTCATCGGGCGCAAGAGGGAGATGGAGAGGGTCATGCAGATCCTCTCGCGGCGCACCAAGAACAACCCCGTCCTCATTGGGGAGCCCGGCGTGGGCAAGACCGCCGTCGTGGAGGGCCTGAGCCAGGCCATTGTCCACGGCGACGTCCCCGAGACCCTGCGCGACAAGCAGCTCTACTCCCTGGACATGGGCAGCCTCGTGGCCGGCTCGCGCTACCGCGGCGACTTCGAGGAGCGCCTCAAGAAGGTCCTCAAGGAGGTGCGCACCCGCGGGGACATTATCCTGTTCATTGACGAGATCCACACCCTGGTGGGCGCCGGGGCCGCCGAGGGGGCCGTGGACGCCGCCAGTATCCTCAAGCCCATGCTGGCCCGCGGCGAGCTCCAGACCATCGGGGCCACCACCCTGGAGGAGTACCGCAAGATCGAGAAGGACGCCGCCCTGGAGCGCCGCTTCCAGCCGGTGACCGTGGAGCAGCCCAGTATTGAGGAGACCATTGGCATCCTCACCGGGCTGCGCGACCGCTACGAGGCCTTCCACCGGGTGGTCATCACCGACGACGCCATCCAGGCCGCCGCCAAGCTCGCCGACCGCTACATTAACGACCGCTTCCTGCCCGACAAGGCCATCGACCTCATTGACGAGGCGGGCGCGCGCCTGCGCATCCGCCGTATGACCGCCCCCCAGGCCCTGCGCGACATCGACGACCAGATCGCCGCCGTCAAGCGGGAGAAGGAGAGCGCCATCGACGACCAGGACTTCGAGCGCGCCGCCGCCCTGCGCGACGACGAGCGCCGCCTGGCCGAGAAGCGCGCCGAGAAGGAGAAGGCCTGGAAGGACGGCGACCTGGACCAGGTGGCCGAGGTCGACGAGAACCTGGTCGCCGAGGTGCTGGCCATGACCACGGGCATCCCGGTGGTCAAGCTGACCGAGGCCGAGTCCGCCAAGCTCATCAATATGGAGTCCGAGCTCCACAAGCGCATTATCGGCCAGGACAAGGCCATCCAGGCCGTGTCCAAGTCGATCCGCCGCACCCGGGCGGGCCTGAAGGACCCCAAGCGCCCCGGCGGCTCCTTCATCTTCGCCGGCCCCACCGGCGTGGGCAAGACCGAGCTGGCCAAGGCCCTGGCGGAGTTCCTCTTCGACGACGAGGACGCCCTCATCCAGCTCGACATGAGCGAGTTCGCCGAGAAGCACACGGTCTCGCGCCTCTTCGGGGCGCCCCCCGGCTACGTCGGCTACGACGAGGGCGGCCAGCTCACCGAGAAGGTGCGGCGCCGGCCCTTCTCCGTGGTCCTGTTCGACGAGGTCGAGAAGGCCCACCCGGACATCTTCAACTCCCTGCTCCAGATCCTGGAGGACGGGCACCTGTCCGACGCCCAGGGGCGGGTGGTGGACTTCAAGAACACCGTCATTATTATGACCACCAACCTGGGCAGCAAGGACATTGGCAAGTCGGTGGCCACCGGGTTCCAGTCCACCGCCACCGGGGCCATGGACTACGAGGAGATGAAGGCCCACGTCAACCGTGAGCTCAAGCAGCAGTTCCGCCCCGAGTTCCTCAACCGCGTGGACGACCTCATTGTCTTCCCCCAGCTCACCCAGGCCGAGGTCCGCCAGATCGTGGACCTCATGCTGGCCCGGCTGGACAAGCGCCTGGCCGAGCAGGAGATGACCATCGAGCTCACCAAGGCCGCCAAGGACCTCCTGGCCGAGCGCGGCTTCGACCCGGTGCTGGGCGCCCGCCCCCTGCGCCGCGCCATCCAGCGCGATATCGAGGACGCCCTGAGCGAGAAGATCCTCTTCGGGGAGATCGAGCGGGGCCAGAAGGTCCTGGTCGACGCCGTCGGGGAGGGCCTGCTGGGCGAGTTCACCTTCCGGGGGGTGCCCTGGGAGCGCGTGAGCGACGAGCAGGCCGCCATTAACGCCGCCGAGGAGACCGTGGCCTCCGTGGAGGGGGCCGCCGTGGCCGCGGCGGAGGGCTGAGCGCGCTGGCACTCGCGGCGGCCGATGACGGGGGGTCCGTCACCGGCCGCCGTCGTCTCAGAAGCTGCCCCCGCCCCCGCCGTGGGTGGCGCCCGAGGAGGAGGTGTGCGTCGAGGAGTCGCTGGAGGAGGAAGAGGAGGAGCTGGACTCCCGCTTGGTGCGGGTGACGTACTTGGTAACGAAGCGGTCCTGTCTGCTGGTGATCGCCAGGGAGCCGGGGTCGGACGCACGACGACGACTCTTCGGATTTGAAAGTGCACCACGACACATACCGTGGAATAATCGGATCGTGCGCCTGAACCGAGCTCAGATCGACCCGATGTGGGACTAAAGACATGTCAAACGTCAGCCATGTTGGGTGGATCATTGCCTTGCCACCCCCTGAGACTCCCCGCCGTCCCGCACAGCGCTCTCTCGGACGGGAGGCACGGCATCCGCTTCGGATGGCGCCGACAACCGCAGGACCCAGGACAAGGACGACCTATGGCACAGACCTCCCAGAACGGCGCGGTGGATCTCGCGCACAAGCCCATGATGAGTACGGGCCGGATCCTGCTGATGAACGTCGGCTTCTTCGGCATCCAGTACTCCTTCGGCATGCAGCAGAACGCCATGTCGCCCATCTACCAGTTCCTCGGGGCCTCGGCCGACGAGATCCCCATCCTCAACCTGGCCGGGCCCGTCACCGGCCTGCTCATCCAGCCCCTCATCGGGGCGCTGTCGGACCGGACCTGGAGCGACAAGTGGGGCCGCCGTAAGCCCTTCTTCCTCATCGGCGCCATCGGCTGCTCCATCTTCCTGTTCCTCATGCCCTTCGTGACCGCCGTGTGGATGGCGGTCCTGTGCCTGTGGCTGCTCGACGCCTCGAACAACACGGCCATGGAGCCCTACCGCGCCTTCATCGCCGACCTCCTGCCCGACAAGCAGCTCGCCAAGGGCTTCCTCGCCCAGTCCCTGTTCATCGGCGCCGGCTCGGCCCTGGCCGCCGGCACGCTGGCGGTTCTGGAGAAGATCCTCAGGGGCGCCACCGCCGCGGGCATCCCCTACTGGGTGTTCGGGGCCTTCATGGTGGGCTCGGTGTGCTCCATCGGCTCCGTGCTCATCTCGGTGCTCTCCACCAAGGAGCTGCCGCCCACGCCGGAGGAGCGCGCCGAGCTCGAGCGCAAGAAGAGGGAGGAGGGCCCCTTCGGCTTCGTCAAGGACGTCGGCGTCGCCATTGTCGAGATGCCCCGCGGCCTGAAGAAGATGGCCCTCGTCTACCTCTTCCAGTGGTACGCCATGAACGTCTTCTGGCAGTACTTCGGGCTCATGTGCGCCGTCGCCTACTTCGGCGTCGACATCAATCAGAAGGGCTACGCCGAGACCGATGCCTTCAGTGACGCCTCGAGCTTCGCCGCCGGCCTCATGGTCGTCTACTACATCGCCTGCACGATCGTGGCCCTCTTCCTGGCGCGGCTGGCCAACAAGGTCGGCCCCAAGCACGTCCACACCGCGGCCCTCTTCCTGGCCGCCATCTGCCTCTACCTGCTGACCCGCATCGGCAGTGCCGACAACACGACGGTCCTCTGCCTGCCGATGATCGGCATTGGTGTGGCCTGGGCCTCAATCGTGGGCGTACCCTACGTTATGGCCACCGAGATGATCCGCAAGGAGCGCCGGGGCGTCTACATGGGCGTCATCAACATGATGATCGTCATCCCACAGCTCCTTCAGACCCTCACCTTCGGCTTCATCTACAAGAACCTGCTCGGCAACCACCCTGTCAACGCCCTGCTCTTCGTCGCGGTCTTCCTCGTCATCGCCGGCCTGCTCATCGAGTGGATCGACACCGACAAGGACGCCGACCCGAGGGTGCGCGCCGCCGCTGTGGCTACCACCGAGACCGCCGTCGCCTGACCGGACGCCACACGAAAGGATGACATCCGTGACCTATACCACTATCGTCGCCGGAGTCGGCGACCTGACGGACAACGCCCACGTCATCGACCGAGCCTGTGAGATGGCGCGCCTGTGCGACGCCACCCTGCTCCTCGTAGCCGGATTCGATCCCGTCTCGGCCCGGGATAAAGCCCGAGTCGCCGACACCGCGCAGGTCGCCGACGTGCGAGTGAACGAGGTCCAGCTGACCGAGGACAAGGCCTACGCCGTCGTCGAGAAGGCGCGCGACATCGCCGTCGAGCGCGGCGTCGGCCTGGCCCAGGGCGTCGTCGTCGAGGGGGAGGCCGTCTCCGCCCTCACCCTCGTCGCCATTGAGACCCAGGCCGATCTCGTCGTCGTCGGATCGCGGGGCGTGGACTCCCTTCTGGGCAGGCTCTTCGGGGCGGTGAGCATCCAGGTGCTGCGCAAGTCCCGGTGCGACGTGCTCGTCGTCGTCGAGCCCGACGCCGCGTCGGACTCCGCCGCCGCCCTCAGGGCCGCCGCCAATTCCGTGGCCGCCGCCGCCGTCGACACCGCCGTGGCGCATGTCGTCGCCACCGACGCCGCCGCTAAGACCGCCGGGAAGCCGGCCGACTGAGCCGGTCCCGGTCCGGCGGCGGGGCGGTCCTGCACGGGACCGCCCCGCCGCCGCTGTGCGGGCGGCGTGCGCGCCCCCGGCCCGGTGCTGGGCGCCCGCCCCCTGCGCCGCGCCATCCAGCGCGATATCGAGGACGCCCTGAGCGAGAAGATCCTCTTCGGGGAGATCGAGCGGGGCCAGAAGGTCCTGGTCGACGCCGTCGGGGAGGGCCTGCTGGGCGAGTTCACCTTCCGGGGGGTGCCCTGGGAGCGCGTGAGCGACGAGCAGGCCGCCATTAACGCCGCCGAGGAGACCGTGGCCTCCGTGGAGGGGGCCGCCGTGGCCGCGGCGGAGGGCTGAGCGCGCTGGCACTCGCGGCGGCCGATGACGGGGGGTCCGTCACCGGCCGCCGTCGTCTCAGAAGCTGCCCCCGCCCCCGCCGTGGGTGGCGCCCGAGGAGGAGGTGTGCGTCGAGGAGTCGCTGGAGGAGGAAGAGGAGGAGCTGGACTCCCGCTTGGTGCGGGTGACGTACTTGGTAACGAAGCGGTCCTGTCTGCTGGTGATCGCCAGGGAGTCGGGGGTCACGTAGCTGCGCGCGTCGGGCTCCAGGCCCTCGTTCCTCATCTTGCGCACGAAGACCA
Organism: Actinomyces sp. oral taxon 897; assembly: GCF_002999235.1. Taxonomy (NCBI): domain Bacteria; kingdom Bacillati; phylum Actinomycetota; class Actinomycetes; order Actinomycetales; family Actinomycetaceae; genus Actinomyces; species Actinomyces sp. oral taxon 897. Next base: position 3,232,778 of record NZ_CP027236.1, read on the forward strand.
GCTGCACGATCACCCAGCCTGGCCCGACGCCTCCCAGCAGGACGCCGCCGCCGGCTCCCAGCCAGTGCAGGGTCTTCTGCCAGGCGGTCAGGGGTGCGTGGGTGATCGGGCTGCCCGCGCGCGCTGCCTTCATGTAGCGGTCGCACTGCTGGACGAAGAGTGTGGCGGCCCCGTTCCAGTCGCTCTTGCCCAGCGGCTCCTTGAGCCGGGTGCCCAGGGCCTGGATGCCGGCGTCGGTGAAGGTGGTGATGGAGGTGCCGCGGGTGGAGATCCACCAGTCGCGGCTGCCCGGGGCGATGAGCAGCAGGACGCCGCTGCGCTCGGGGCCCAGGCCGTAGCCGTGGTCGTCGAAGTAGTCGTCGGCCCGCGCCATGGGGGTCTTGCCCCCCAGCTCGGCCAGGAGGACCACAATGTCCTGGCCGTAGGCGGCCGAGACCGTGGCGATCCGGTTCTCCAGCTCCTGCTTCTGGGCGGCGGACAGGCGGCCGACCTCGTCCACGACGTGCTCGCTGCCGGCCCTTGCCGGGGCCGCCAGCAGCGTCAGTGCCGTCAGGAGGCTCACGGCCAGGGCCACGAGGGCCCGGGCGGGCCGCAGGGGAGTGCCAGGGGACCGCAGGGCGGCGGGTACCTGGCGGCCCCGCGGGTGCTCGGTGGTGCTCATGGCGCGCTCCTAGATGACGGACAGGTGGACAATGAACCAGCCGATCGTCCCGAACAGCAGGCCCAGGGGGATCATGAAGGCCGCGTACAGGGCGTTGAGCCGCCTGCGGCTGACCGGGAAGGTCCCCACGACCTCCCCGGTCTGCCCGTTGACGGCAAAGGGGTAGCTCTTGCCCGCGTAGCTAATGACAATGAGCCACACCGGCAGCAGGGCGTACCAGGTGGCCGTGTGGTCCACCCTCGTCTCGCAGGACTCCCGCCTCAGGGTGGAGTAGCCGGTGACGGTGCCCTCGACCATCTCCGTCAGGCTCTCGCGGGCGCGGGTGTCCGCGCGCTCCAGGGTGTCCTTGGCCGCGATGTCGTAGGAGGAGGCCACGTACCCTGACAGGTAGGCGGTGGCGAAGGGCCTGGAGGCCTGCACGTCGAAGGGCTCGACGCCCTCGGCGCGGGCCGGCTCCAGCTTGGTGGTGCCGCACACCGGGATCCCCCGGAAGGCGACGGAGCCCTCGCGCACCACGTCGTAGACCTTGGTCTCGGTGTAGTCGTAGGCGGAGTCCGACCAATGACGGTAGTTCTCCGCGTGGAAGCGCAGGGTGCCCGAGGCCTGGCCGTCGTGGAACCAGTAGGGCAGGTAGGCGCCGGTGGCCTCGGTGAGGGTGTGCTCGTCCCGGAAGGCCGGCGGCAGGAGGAACTTGCCCTTGGTGGCCTTCCGGAAGGCGGCGACCATGGCCTTGCGGTCCAGGGCGAAGGGGATGAGGAAGTTCGGGGTCTGGGTGGCCCTGATCCGCGAGGCGGCCACGAAGGTGTTGCCGCAGAAGCCGCAGCGGGTGGCAATGAGGGTCCTGTCGCCCACGATCTCGGCGCCGCAGGAGTTGCACACCAGGTGGGACAGGTCCCTCTCCTCGGCCGCGCTCAGCGGGCGGGGGGCCTGCCAGCCGGTGGCCGGTGCCGGTGCAGTACCTGGGGCCGCGCTGCCGGGGGCCAGCACAGTACCTGGGGCCGACCCCTCGCCGGTGGCCGGTGCGGTGGCCGGTGCCGGTGCGGTACCGGGTGCCGGCACGCTGCCGGAGGGCGGCACGGTGCCGTAGCCGGCCGGTGCCCCAGGCCCCGGGGCGGGGGCACCGGGGCCAGCAGAGGACCCGGGGGCGCCGGGGCTGGTGGTCCCGGGGCCGCCAGCCCCGGGCGGGCCGTACCCGCCGTCGGCCTGCGCGGGTCCCGCACCCGCCTGGGAGCGGGAGAAGGCCTCGACGGACTCCACGCTCGTCCTGGTCCCGCAGTAGTCGCAGCGCATGAGCCCGCTGGCGGGGTCGAACTCGATGGGTGCCGAGCAGGAGGGGCACTTGTACTGGATATCGCTCACTGTGACCTCGATGTGGACGCCTGGTGCCTCCCCCCGGCCGGGCCGCGGGGCCGGTCCCGGCCTCGTGGCCCGGTGCTGACGCGGGTGCACGTGCCCGGCCGGTCCCGCGCCGGGCGCAGGGTTGGCTCGGGAGCAAGGATAGCGCCTGGACCGCCCCTGTCCCGGCCGCCGCTTGTCTACGTCCTGCGCATACGTCCTGCGCAGTGAACCCGGCGCGCCCCTGTCCCGGGCCTGGCCGGCCGCCGCGTTTGTCCGCCCGTGACCTGACCGGGTATCCTCGCCCCAGGCTGCCGGTGGGATCACCGGTAGCGTCGGGCCGGGTCCCGGACGCGGGACCTGCTGGCGGCCTGGGGCCGGCGGTGTCGTCGGGCCCGGGACTCGCAGGGAAGGGCGGTTCGCTCTATGGGACTCATTCTGGCGGCGGCCGGTGCGATCGGCGGCAACCTCGGCGACCAGTGGCTCGACGCCATCGAGGCACAGGACATGGGTGAGGGGGTCGTCTTCTGCAAGGGCGCGAAGCTGCGTAGCGACGACCGGCGCTCACACAACCGCCGGGGCACCACCGACGTCATCTCCAACGGCTCCAAGATCCACGTCTACGACCGCCAGGCCATGATGCTGGTCGACGGCGGGCGCATTACCGAGTTCAGCGCCGAGCCCGGCCTGTACACGGTGGACTCCTCCATGGTGCCCTCCATGTTCGCGGGGGGCCTGGGGGCATCGGTCAAGGACGCCTGGGAGCGCTTCAAGTTCGGTGGCGGCACGCCCACCAAGCAGCAGGCCTTCTTCGTCAACCTCCAGGAGATCAAGGGGATCCGCTTCGGCACGCCCAGCGCCCTGAACTACTTCGACTCCTTCTACAACGCCGAGCTGTTCCTGCGGTGCCACGGTACCTTCTCCCTGAAGATCTCCAACCCGATCCTGTTCTACCAGGAGGTGGTGCCCCGCGACGCGACCACCGTGCACATCGACCAGATCAAGGAGCAGTACCTCTCTGAGTTCCTGGAGGCGCTGCAGGCCTCGATCAACCAGATGAGCGTGGACGGGATCCGCATCTCCCAGGTGCCCTCCAAGATGCGCGAGCTCTCCGCGTACATGCGTGACACCCTCGACGCTGACTGGCTGCAGATGCGCGGCATGGAGGTCTGCTCGGTCGGTATCGCCTCGATCACCTACGACGAGGAGTCGCGCAAGCTCATTGACGTGCGCAACCAGGGCGCCATGCTCTCCGACGCCGCCGTGCGCGAGGGCTACGTCCAGGGCGCCGTGGCCCGCGGCCTGGAGGCGGCGGGGTCCAACCCCGGCGGCGCGGGCGTGGCGTTCATGGGCATGGGCGTGGGCATGCAGGCCGGGGGCGGCTTTATGCAGGCCGCCTCGCAGTCCAACCAGGCCCAGATGGCGGCCCAGCAGACTGGCGGGTACGGCACGGTCCCCCAGGGCGGGCAGGCTGGCCCGGGTGGGCAGGCCGGTCCGGTCTCCCAGGGCGGCCCGGGCGGGCAGGGCGCGGCGCCCCAGGCCGGCCCGGGCGGCGGGAGCTGGACCTGCCCGACCTGCCAGACCACCTCCTCGGGCCGCTTCTGCCCCGGGTGCGGCAACGCCAGGCCCGCGGACCCGGCCGGTGGGGCGGCATTCTGCCCCAACTGCGGCAACCGCTTCGAGGGCGCCCGCCCCAGGTTCTGCCCCCAGTGCGGCAGCCCGCAGTCCTAAGGGACCGCACTCTCCCGGCCCTGCCCGTGCGCCCCGCATCGGCGTGTCTCGGCCGCAGGCGAACAGGCACCGTGTGGTTTTGTGCCTAGGACTGAGGTCACATTACAGTGTTTGGCGTCCATGTGCCGTGCACTGTGGCGTACCACGTCAGAGCGACCAGAAAGAGCAACGATGCCCAAGTATGTTTACCGGTTCAGTGAGGGAGACAAGGACCAGAAGGACCTGCTCGGCGGCAAGGGGGCGAACCTGGCCGAGATGACCCGTCTGGGCCTGCCCGTGCCACCCGGCTTCACCGTCACCACGGACGCCTGCCGCGCCTACCTGGCTGACGGCGAGGTCCCCGACGAGCTCGCCGTCCAGGTCACCACCGCCCTGCGTGAGGTCGAGGAGGAGCTGGGCCGCGAGCTCGGCGCCCCTGCCGACCCCCTCCTGGTCTCGGTGCGCTCCGGCGCCAAGTTCTCCATGCCGGGCATGATGGAGACCGTCCTGAACATTGGCCTCAACGACGAGTCCGTCAGGGGCCTGGCCTCCGCCAGCGGCGACGAGCGCTTCGCCTGGGACTCCTACCGGCGCCTGATCCAGATGTTCGGCAAGACCGTCCTGGACGTCGACGGCGAGCACTTCTCCGCGGCCCTGGAGGCCAAGAAGGCCGCCCGCGGCGTGGCCCTGGACTACGAGCTGGACGTTGAGGCCCTGACCGAGCTCGTCGAGGAGTACAAGGCGATCGTGGCCGAGCACGCCGGCGTCGACTTCCCCCAGGACCCGCGCACCCAGCTGGACATGGCCACCGAGGCCGTCTTCCGCTCCTGGAACACCGAGCGCGCCCACATCTACCGGCGTCGGGAGAAGATCCCCCACGACCTAGGCACCGCCGTCAACGTGTGCACCATGGTCTTCGGCAACATGGGCCAGACCTCCGGCACTGGCGTGTGCTTCACCCGCGACCCCTCCACCGGCCAGAGCGGCGTCTACGGCGACTACCTGGTCAACGCCCAGGGCGAGGACGTGGTGGCCGGTATCCGCAACACCCTGTCCCTGGCGGACCTGGAGCGCCTGGACAAGACCTCCTACGACGAGCTGCGGGCCGCCATGCGCAAGCTGGAGACCCACTACCGCGACCTGTGCGACATCGAGTTCACCATTGAGCGCGGCAGGCTCTGGCTCCTCCAGACCCGCGTGGGCAAGCGCACCGCCGCCGCGGCCTTCCGCGTGGCCACCCAGCTGGTGGACGAGAGGCTCATCACCATGGACGAGGCCCTCACCCGCGTCACCGGCGACCAGCTCACCCAGCTCATGTTCCCCCAGTTCGACGAGGACTCCGAGCGCGACCTGCTCACCCGCGCCATGCCCGCCTCCCCGGGCGCGGCCGTGGGCTACATCGCCTTCGACAATGCCGAGGCCGTCGAGCGCGCCGAGGCCGGGGAGTCGGTCATCCTGGTGCGCCGCGAGACCAACCCCGACGACCTGCCCGGCATGGTGGCCGCCGCCGGCGTGCTCACCGCCCGCGGCGGCAAGACCAGCCACGCCGCCGTCGTGGCCCGCGGCATGGGCAAGACCTGCGTGTGCGGCGCCGAGGACCTAGAGGTCGACGCCGAGGCCAGGACCCTGCGCGTGGCCGGGCACGACCGGGTCCTGGGCCCGGGGGACACCATCGCCCTGGACGGCACCACCGGGGAGGTCTTCCTCGGCGAGGTGGCCGTGGTGGACTCCCCGGTCATGACCTACCTGCGCCGCGGTCTGGAGGAGGCCCTGGACACCGCCGGGGACGTGGACACCCGGGAGCTGGTCACGAGCGTGGACCGGATCATGCGCCACGCCGACAAGCGCCGTCGCCTGGCGGTGCGCGCCAACGCCGACACCCCCGACGACGCCCTCCAGGCCTTCTACCGCGGCGCCCAGGGCGTGGGCCTGTGCCGTACCGAGCACATGTTCCTGGGTGAGCGCAAGCAGTACGTCCAGAACCTCATCCTGGCCTCCGGCCAGGACGAGCGCGAGGCCGCCCTGGCCGCCCTGCTGCCTTTGCAGAAGGGCGACTTCGTCCAGATGTTCGAGACCATGAACGGCAAGCCCATGACGGTGCGCCTCATCGACCCCCCGCTGCACGAGTTCCTGCCCGACCTGACCGAGCTGAGCGTCAAGGTGGCCCTCGACCGCGAGCGCGGCACCCTGGACCCGGCCGACGAGGCCCTCCTGGCCGTGGTGCGGCGCAACCACGAGGCCAACCCCATGCTGGGCCTGCGCGGGGTGCGTCTGCTGCTGACCATGCCCGGGCTCATTGAGCTCCAGGTGCGCGCCATCGCCGAGGCCGCCGTCGAGCGCCTGCGCGCCGGGGGCGACCCGCACCCGGAGATTATGATCCCGCTGGTGGGCTCCGTGCGCGAGCTGCAGATCGTGCGCGAGCGGGTCGAGGCGGTCCTGGCCCAGGTGGGCTCCGAGTCGGGCTACGAGCTGGACTTCCCGATCGGCTGCATGATCGAGCTGCCCCGTGCCGCGGTCTCGGCGGACACGATCGCCCAGGAGGCCGACTTCTTCAGCTTCGGCACCAACGACCTGACCCAGACCACGTGGGGATTCTCACGTGACGACGTCGAGGGCGTCTTCTTCCGGGAGTACCTGGACACCGGGGTCTTCGGCGTCTCGCCCTTCGAGACGATCGACGAGCGGGGCGTGGGCCGCGTGGTGGAGCTGGGTGTGGAGCGCGCCCGGGGCACCAAGCCCGACATCAAGCTCGGCGTGTGCGGCGAGCACGGCGGGGACCCCGACTCCATCGAGTTCTTCCACCGGGTGGGCCTGGACTACGTCTCCTGCTCGCCCTTCAGGGTGCCGGTGGCGCGCCTGGAGGCCGGGCGCGCGGCGGTCATGGGCTGAGGCCCCGGCCGGCCGCCCCACCGCGGGGCGGCCGGCCCCGGCCCCTGGTAGGGCCTGTGCCCCGGGGCCGGTGAGTGTGCCACACTTGGCCCCGTTCCCCTGCACCCACTGAGTTCCCCGAGGTGACCATGACCTCCCCCAGGTCCCTGACGGCGTGGCGCCGCACGGCGCGGCACCTGCCCTCCCTCCTCGTCCTCGCCCTGGTGCTGGGCGTGGGCGTCATGGCCCTGGCCCACCCCGGCGTGCGGACCACGGAGGTGGACGTGGACGACGGCGGCGTCTGGGTGACCAACGAGGCCAAGCAGATGGTCGGCCACCTCAACTACGACTCCCGCACGCTGGACGCCGCCCTGCGCGCCGGGACCATGGACTTCGACATCGGCCAGGCGGGGGAGACCGTCACCTTCTCGGACCTGACGGCGCACTCGGTGGCCCCGGTGCAGGTGGCCGAGGCGGCCCTGGGGGCGGCCACCTCCCTGCCGGGGCGGACCCTGGCCGTCCAGGGCGGGGACCGGGTGGGGCTGCTCGACCCCGACGAGGGCAGCCTGTGGGTGGTCGACGCCCACTCCCCCGCCGCGGCCCTGACCGAGTCCTCGGCGCTGTCCACGGGCCTGAGGCGGGGCGCGGTGAGCGCCGCCCAGGACGGCACGGTCGTGGCGGCCTCCGCGGCGGCGGGGCTCATGGTCACCGTCGCCCCCACCGGCAGCCTCGACTCGGTGCGCACCACCCGCCTCACCGGCCTGGCCCAGGGCGCGAGCCTGTCCCTGACCGTCGTCGGCGACCGGCCGGTGGGCCTGGACGCGGACTCCGGGACCCTGGTCCTGCCTGACGGCTCGGTGCGTGACCTCAGCGCCCAGGGCGTGGGCACGGGCGCCGTCCTGCAGGCCCCCGGGCCCGCCTCCGACTCGGTCCTGGTCTCCACCGGCTCGGCCCTGCTGTCCGTCCCCCTGGACGGCGGGGAGGTCACCACCACCCCGGCCACCGCCGACGGGCGCACCGGCGCGCCGGCCCCTCCCGTGCGCCACCAGGGCTGCGCCTACGCCGCGTGGGCGGGGTCGGGCGCCTACCAGCGGGTGTGCGACGACCCGGGCGCCTCGACCGCCATGGTGGTGGACACCCTCATGGCGGCCAGCAACCAGCTGGTGTTCCGCACCAACCGGACCCGTATCGTCCTGAACGACATTAGCTCGGGCTCGGTGTGGCTGCCCGAGGAGAACATGGTCCTCATGGACGACTGGGACGAGGTCGAGAAGCAGCTGGCCGAGAAGGAGGACCAGGAGGACTCCCCGGAGCAGACCGACCAGATCGCCGACCCCCACCGCAATGAGCAGAACACCCCGCCCGACGCCGTGGACGACTCCTTCGGGGTGCGTCCGGGACGCACCACCACCCTGCCCGTGCTGCAGAACGACTCCGACGCCGACGGCGACGTCCTGACCGCCACGGCCACCACCACCCCCTCCCTGGGCTCGGTGGCCGCCACCCGGGGCGGGCGGGCCCTGCAGGTCACCGACGTGGAGGAGGACGCCACGGGCTCGACCACCTTCACCTACGAGGCCTCCGACGGGCAGGCCGCGGACACCGCGACCGTCACCGTGACCGTCCACCCCTGGTCGGACAACGAGGGCCCCACCCAGCTGCGTGACCCCTCCCTCCGGCTGGGGGCCGGGGCCCAGACGGACTACAACGTCCTGGCCGACTGGATCGACCCCGACGGCGACCAGGTCTACCTGTCCTCCGCCACCGCCCCGGAGGGGACCGAGGTGCGCTACACCGAGGAGGGCACGGTCTCGGTACGGGACCTGGGCGGCGGGCCGGGGCCCAGGGAGGTCACGGTGGTGGTCTCCGACGGCAGGGCGTCCACCACCGGGACCCTGACCGTGGACGTCCAGGACGCCGGCAACGTGCCCCCCACCGCCAACGCGGACCTCTACGTGGCCCGGGTGGGCGAGCCCCTGACCCTGGAGCCCCTGGCCAACGACACCGACGCCAACGGGGACCCCCTGTCCCTGGTCTCCCTGTCGGTGGCCCCCGCGGGCACCACCCTGACCCCCGACCTGGCGCTGGGCACGGTGAGCCTGACCGCCACCGCCCCGGGCACCCACCAGATCACCTACACGGTCACCGACGGCCCGTCCACCGCCCTGGGGGTCATCCGCGTGGACGTGGTCCCCGTGGACGAGCAGGCGGTGCCCGTGGCCGAGGACGACCTGGCGGTGCTGCCGGCCGGGGGCTCCAGCCTCGTGGCGCCCCTGGGCAACGACTCCGACCCCTCCGGCGGGGTGCTGGTCATCCAGAGCGTGGAGGCCCCCGGTGACGGCCGCCTGGAGGTCACCCTCGTGGACCGCCACCTCCTGCGGGTCTCGGCCCCCTCCGGCCTGGACGCCCCGGCGTCGCTGCGCTACTCGGTGTCCAACGGACAGGCCACCGCCACCGCCTACGTCACCGTGGTGCCCGCCCCCGCCCGGGACGACAAGCGCCCGCCCCAGCTCCAGGCGGACTGGGCCAAGGTGCAGGTCGGTGACGTCGGCAGCGTCAACGTGCTGGCCAACGACACCTCGCCCGCCGGCCTGCCCCTGAGCGTGGACCCCGACCTGGTCTACACCCCCAGCCCGGTGGGGACCCCCTTCGTGACCGGCAACCTGGTGCGCCTGGAGGCGGGCACCTCCCCGGGCACCCTCCAGGTGGCCTACAGCGTCCACGACTCCTCGGGGAACCTGGCCACCTCCACGGTGACCTTCGAGGTCATCGCCTCCGACCAGGCCAACAACGCCCCCCAGCCCCAGGCCCTGACCGCCTGGGCGGTGACGGGGGAGACCACCCGCATCCCCGTGCCCCTGAACGGCACCGACCCCGACGGGGACTCCGTCAGCCTGGTGGGCGTGGCCCAGTCCCCCACCAAGGGCACGGTGGAGCTGGGCACCGGGTGGCTGGAGTACACCCCCGCCCGGGACACCACGGGCACCGACGTCTTCACCTACACCGTCGAGGACAGCCGCGGCAAGCAGGCCTCGGCCCGGGTGCGGGTGGGCATCGCCCCGCCCTCGCAGGTCAACCAGGACCCGGTGGCCCAGGACGACGTCGTACGGGCCCGCCCGGGCCGGCGCCTGTCGGTGCCCGTGACCGCCAACGACATCGACGCCGACGGCGACCCGGTCGCCCTGGTGCCCGGCTCCCTGGAGTCCCCTGTGCTGGCCGCCACGACCACCGGGAACTACGTGAGCGTGACCACCCCCGCCGCCGAGGGCTCCTACCTGGTCTCCTACGGGATCTCCGACGGGCGGGGCGGGGGCGGGCGGGGCACGCTGACGGTCAACGTCTCGGCCGACGCGCCCCTGGCCGCGCCGGTGGCCCGCGACGACAACGTCCTGCTCTCCGAGCTGCCCGAGCACGGCCAGGTGCGTATCGACGTCCTGGCCAACGACGAGGACCCCGACGGCGACCGCTCCTCCCTGAGCGTGACCGCCCACGGCGAGGGGGTGGCGGTGGACGGCTCGAGCCTGCTCATCACCCCCGGCGCCCGGCGCCGCCTGGTGGTCTACACCGTCACCGACGCCGACGGGCTGAGCGCCTCCGCCCTGGTCTCGGTGCCCGGGGCCGACCGTTCCGCCCCGGTCCTGGACGCCACCCGCCTGCCGGTGCGGGTCCGCTCCGGGCAGGACGTGACCCTGGACGTGCGCGACTACGTCCTGGTGCGCCCGGGCCGCAGCGCGCGGGTCACCGACGCCTCCACGCTGGGTGCCTCGGTGGGCGTGGACCCCGGTATACGCCTGTCCGACGAGTACCACGTCACCTTCCGCGTGGCCGCGGACTACTACGGCAAGACCTCGGTGTCCTTCACGGCGCGCGACGGCGCCGCCGAGGACGACTCGGCCACCTCGGCCTCCCTGACCCTGCCGCTGGAGGTGGAGAGCACCCGCAACAACCCGCCCACCCTGCGCCCCACCCTCATACGGGTGGCCGCCGGGGAGGACGCCGTCACCCAGGACCTCTCCCTCATGGTGGACGACCCCGAGGGCGCCGACCCCGCGGGCTTTGCCTACCAGGTCTCCGACGTCCCCGCCGGGGTGAGCGCCTCCCTGAGCGGACACACCCTGTCGGTGCGGGCCGACGCCGGCCAGGCCAAGGGGCCGCTGGGCTCCCTGACGGTGTCCGTGGACGACGGCTCCGGGGCCGTCACGGCCCAGGTGCCCGTCACCCTGGTGGCCTCCACCCGGGCGCTCACCCAGGTCTCCGACGCCGTCATCACGGCCGCCCGCTCCGGGGGCACCGAGGCGGTGGACCTCACCCAGTACACGATCAACCCCTTCCCGGGCACGCCCCTGCGCGTGGTGGGCTCCTCGGTGCAGGTGGGCCAGGGCACGGTCGACCCCCAGGGGACCACCCTGAACATCACCCCCGCCACCGGCTTCCGCGGCCAGATGACGGTCACCTACCGCCTCATGGACGCCACCGGTGACGCCGACCGCGTGGTGGAGGGCCGGGTCCGCCTGGTGGTGCGCGACCGCCCCGAGGCCCCCACGAACGTGCGGGTCTCGGCCGCCGGGGCCGGGCACGCCTTCGTGACCTTCGACCCCGGGGCGGACAACGGCGCCCCGATCACCGGGTTCACCGTCACCGACGCCGCCACCGGCGAGGACTACAC